>NZ_JBWKLE010000001.1:0-369155 GCF_056430495.1 Streptomyces sp. NPDC045967
ACCTCCCCCCCCCCCCCCCCCCCCCCCCCCCCCCCCCCCCCCCCCCCCCCCCCCCCCCCCCCCCCCCCCCCCCCTCCCCCCCCCCCGCCCCCCCCCCCCCTCCCCCCCCCCCCCCCCCCCCCCCCCCCCCCCCCGCCCCCCTTTTTTTGTGGGTCCGACCCGTCAGGAGGCGGCGGCGGCGTCGGCCGCCTGTGCCTTCAGGGCGCGCTCGACGCCCGCGCGGGACTCCGAGACCAGGCGGCGCAGGGCCGCGTTCGGCTCGGCCGACGCCAGCCAGGCGTCCGTGGCGTCCAGCGTCGCCGGGGAGACGGCCAGGGAGGGGTACAGGCCCACCGCGATCTGCTGCGCGATCTCGTGGCTGCGGCTGTCCCAGACCTCCTTGACCACCGCGAAGTACTTCTCCGCGTACGGCTCCAGCAGCTCGCGCTGGTCGGCCTGCACGAAGCCGCCGATCACCGCCTCCTGCACCGCGTTCGGCAGGTCGTCGGCCTCGACCACCGAGGCCCACGCCTCGGCCTTGGCCTCGGCCGTCGGGCGCGCCGCCCGGCAGGTCGCCGCGTGGCGCTCGCCCGCCGCGGTGGAGTCCCGCCGGAGCTCGTCGGCGATGGCCTGCTCGTCGGCGGCGCCCATCGCGACCAGCCGCTCCAGGAAGGTCCACCGCAGCTCGGTGTCGACCGCCAGACCCTCCAGCTCGGCCGAGCCGTCCAGCAGCGCCGACAGGTAGGCCAGCTGGTCCTCGGTGCGGGCCGCCGCCGCGAAGGTGCGGGCCCAGGCCAGCTGGTGGTCGCTGCCCGGCGCGGCCGCGCGCAGGTGCTCCAGCGCGGCCCCGGTCCAGATCGCCAGGCCCTCCTCGCGCCAGGCCGGGTCGGCGTACAGCTCCACGGCCAGCTTCACCTGGCGCTGCAGCGTCTGGACGACGCCGATGTCGGACTCCTTGCCGATGCCGGACAGCACCAGCGCGAGGTAGTCCCGGGTGGGCAGCTCGCCGTCCCGCGTCATGTCCCAGGCCGAGGCCCAGCACAGCGCCCGCGGCAGGGACTGGGTGAAGTCGCCCAGGTGCGCGGTGACGTTGGCCAGGGAGACCTCGTCCAGGCGTACCTTGGCGTAGGACAGGTCGTCGTCGTTCAGCAGCACGACCGCCGGGCGGGCGCGGCCCACCAGCTCCGGCACCGCGGTCAGCGCGCCGTCGATGTCCAGCTCGATCCGGTCGGTGCGCACCAGGGCGCCGTTCTCGAGCTCGTAGAGGCCGACCGCGATGCGGTGCGGGCGCAGCACGGGCTCACCCTGGGCGCCCGCCGGGAGCGCCGGGGCCTCCTGGCGGATCGCGAAGGCGGTGACCGTACCGTCCGCGTCGGTCTCGATCTCCGGGCGCAGGACGTTGATGCCGGCGGTCTCCAGCCACGCCGTGGACCAGGCGGTCAGGTCGCGGCCCGAGGTCTTCTCCAGGGCGCCCAGCAGGTCCGACAGGCGCGTGTTGCCGAAGGCGTGCGCCTTGAAGTACGCCTGCACGCCCTGGAAGAAGGCGTCCTGCCCGACGTAGGCCACGAGCTGCTTGAGCACCGAGGCGCCCTTGGCGTAGGTGATCCCGTCGAAATTGACCAGGACGTCGTCCAGGTCGCGGATGTCCGCCATGATCGGGTGCGTGGAGGGCAGCTGGTCCTGGCGGTACGCCCAGGTCTTCATGGAGTTGGCGAAGGTGGTCCACGCGTGGGGCCACTTCGAGCCCTGGGCGTACGCCTGGCAGGCGATCGAGGTGTAGGTGGCGAACGACTCGTTCAGCCACAGGTCGTTCCACCACTCCATGGTGACCAGGTCGCCGAACCACATGTGCGCGAGCTCGTGCAGGATCGTCTCCGCACGCACCTCGTACGCCGCGTCCGTCACCTTCGAGCGGAAGACGTACTGGTCGCGGATGGTCACGGCGCCCGCGTTCTCCATGGCGCCCGCGTTGAACTCCGGGACGAAGAGCTGGTCGTACTTGGCGAAGGGGTAGGCGTAGGCGAACTTCTCCTGGAACCAGTCGAAGCCCTGCCGGGTGACGTCGAAGATCTCGTCGGCGTCGAGGAACTCGGCGAGCGAGGGCCGGCAGTAGATGCCGAGCGGCACGGACTGCCCGTCCGGTCCCTCGTAGGTGCTGTGGACCGCGTGGTAGGGGCCGACGATCAGCGCGGTGATGTAGGAGGAGATGCGCGGGGTCGGCTCGAACACCCAGACCCGGTCCCCGGGCTCGGCCCCCCGGGAGACGTCGCGTGGGGAGTTCGAGATGACCGTCCAGCCCTCGGGCGCCGTCACGGTGAACTGGAACGTGGCCTTCAGGTCGGGCTGCTCGAAGCTGGCGAAGACCCGCCGGGCGTCCGGCACCTCGAACTGGGTGTACAGGTAAGCCTGCTGGTCCACCGGGTCGACGAACCGGTGCAGGCCCTCGCCGGTGTTGGTGTAGGCGCAGTCCGCGACGACCCGCAGCTCGTTGGGCCCGGCCGCCAGGTGCTTCAGGGCGATGCGCGAGTCGCGGAACACGGCGGCGACGTCGAGCGCCTTGCCGTTCAGGACGACCTCGTGCACGGCCGGGGCGACCAGGTCGATGAAGGTCTCGGCCCCGGCCTCGGCCGACTGGAAGCGCACGGTGGTCACGGAGGGGTAGGTGCCGCCCTCCTGCGCGCCGCTGAGATCGAGTTCGATCTCGTACGAGTCGACGGTGAGCAGCTTCGCCCGCTGCTGGGCCTCTTCACGGGTGAGATTCGTGCCTGGCACGCGGTCATCTCCTTCGATGGTGACGTTGCCGGCCATCCTTCCACGCGGGCCCCGCCCACCGCGTCGGAGTAATCCGTGGGCGAACGCGGCCGCCGGCGGCCCGGCCGCAGCGGCAGCGGCCGGCGCTTCCGGACACGCCGGAGGGGCGGCACCCCCGCGGTGCCGCCCCTCCGGTCGTCGCCGGCGGGTCAGCCGCGCAGCTCCTCGGCGACCAGCTCCGCGATCTGGACCGCGTTCAGGGCCGCGCCCTTGCGCAGGTTGTCGTTCGACACGAACAGGGCGAGGCCGTTCTCGACGGTCTCGTCGGCGCGGATGCGGCCCACGTACGAGGCGTCGCGGCCCGCGGCCTGCAGCGGGGTCGGGATCTCCGACAGCTCGACGCCCGGGGCGTCCTTCAGCAGTTCAAGGGCGCGCTCGACGCTGATCGGGCGGGCGAAGCGGGCGTTGATCTGGAGGGAGTGGCCGGAGAAGACCGGCACGCGCACGCACGTGCCGGAGACCTTGAGCTCCGGGATCTCCAGGATCTTGCGGGACTCGTTGCGGAGCTTCTGCTCCTCGTCGGTCTCGAAGGAGCCGTCGTCGACGATCGAGCCCGCGAGCGGGAGCACGTTGAAGGCGATCGGACGCTTGTACACGCCCGGCTCGGGGAAGTCGACGGCCCCGCCGTCGTGCACCAGCCCTGCGGCCCGCTCGGCGACGGCCTTGACCTGGCCGTCGAGCTCGGCGACACCGGCCACGCCCGAGCCGGAGACCGCCTGGTAGGTGGTGGCGACCAGCGCCGCGAGGCCGGCCTCGGCGTGCAGCGGGCGCAGCACCGGCATCGCGGCCATGGTGGTGCAGTTCGGGTTCGCGATGATGCCCTTGGGGCGGTTCCTGATCGCGTGCGGGTTGACCTCGGAGACCACCAGGGGGACCTCGGGGTCCTTGCGCCAGGCGGAGGAGTTGTCGATCACGACGGCGCCCTGCGCGGCGACCTTCTCGGCGAGGGCCTTCGAGGTGGCGCCGCCCGCGGAGAAGAGCACGATGTCCAGGCCGGAGTAGTCGGCCGCGGAGGCGTCCTCGACGGTGATCTCCCGGCCCTCCCACTCCAGGGTGGAGCCCGCGGAGCGGGCGGAGGCGAACAGCTGCAGCTCGTCCACCGGGAACTTCCGCTCGGCGAGGATGCCGCGCATGACTCCGCCGACCTGTCCGGTGGCTCCGACGATTCCGACCCTCACGGTGACTCCTTTTGGTACGTACGACGCGGGCGCGCGTGAGGCCATCATGCGTTCGACACCACGAGCCTTGTCCAATCCATTGTCCGAGGAACGGACGGCGACCGGGACGTGGACCTCGTTTTGCCTGGTCGCACGGGGTGGGAAACGCCCGGAGGGGTGGTGCCCGCCATGACGGGCACCACCCCTCCGGTCCCGCGGCCCCGGGTGACCGGGTTCACGGGGTCACGGGGTGACGGGGAGGACCTTCTCGATCTGCACGCTGCCGGTGCCGGCGGCGGTGCCGCGGGCGTTCAGCAGCCGGACCTCGCCGAAGAACTGCCGGCCCTCGGGGGCCGCGGCGTTGACCAGGACGTTCGCCGCGACGGCCGTGGAGGCGCCGTTGGCGAGGTTGACCGCGGCGGCCCCGTCGACCTGGACGGAGCCCAGGGCGGCCGAGAAGTACACGTCGCGGTAGTCGTAGGTGGTCGAGCCGGCCGGGACCGCGTAGCCGAACACCTCGATGGTGTAGGTGCCCGCGCCCGGGTTCACCAGGCTCACGCTCTCCTCGGAGTCGCCGTCGGCGGAGCTGCCGACCTTGACGCCGTCCTTGTACACGTCGAGGTCCAGGTCGGCGCCGGTGTCGGACACCTTGCCGATCGCGATGTCGAGGCGGGAGACGCCCTCGCCGATGGTGACCTCGCTGGTGTGGGTCTCACCGTTCGCGATGGTCGGCTTGGCGACCTTCGCGGAACCGAGCGGGCCGCCCTGGAGCTTGCCGCCGGAGATCGCCGCGGCGTCGTTCTTCACGGTCCACTGGACCGGGGCCGGGGTGCCCTGCGTGACCTCGGGCAGGACCTTGACCGCGGGGTCGAAGGCCGCGCCGAGCACGGAGACGTCCAGCTTGAAGGGGTTGTCCAGCAGCGGCGACGTACGGCGCGACTCGACCTCGATCTCCCAGACGCCCGGCTGCGGGTCGGCGTAGGAGCGCAGGTCGGGGCGGCAGGCGTTCGCCGGGTTGTCGTAGTTCGGGTAGCACTGGGTGGTGGCGCTGTCCTCGACGCCCAGGCCGTACGGGTGGATCGAGATGAAGCGGGTCTGGCTGCCGGCGCTCAGACCGCCGAGGGCGACCTCGAGGGTCTTGGCGCCGACCGGGACGGTCACGAAGTACGACTTGTGGCTGTTGCGCTGCACGGAGGAGGTGTCCGACAGCGTGAACGACGGCTTCGCCAGCGGCGCGGCGGCGACGACCGTGGTCAGGATCTGCTTGTCGATGCCCTCGGTGGTCTCGTCGTCCAGCTGCAGGATGCCGCTGTGGACGCCCGCCGAGGTGGCCTTGGCCTCGACCTTGATGGTGACGGGCTTGTTCAGCGGCAGCGTGACGTAGTCGTAGCCGCCGATGACCTTGAAGGTGCCGTCGTTGTTGCGCCAGCTCAGGTTGTGCCGGGTGCCGTACTTGACGCCCGTGGTGCGGGTGACGACGACGTCGTAGACCTTCTTCTGGCCGACCTTCAGGCCGCCCTCGCGGTCGTACACGCCGGTGCCGAAGCCCGGGGTCTTCAGGAACTGGTCGATCGCGGTGTCGACCGGGGCCTTCACGGTGAACTCGTTGGCCTTCGCGTCGCCCTGGATGGAGTCCCACGCGCCGAGGACGTCGATCAGACCGGCGCCCTGGGCGTGCGCCGGGACGTCGTCGATCTTCTTCGCGGTGCTGGTGAGCGCCACGCGCAGGCTCGCCGGGGTCAGCTTGATGTTGTGCTGCTTGGCGGCCGAGATCAGCAGGGCGCCGGCGCCCGCCGCCTGCGGCGAGGACATCGAGGTGCCCTGCAGCATGCCGTAACCGGCCGGGAGCTGGTAGCCGGCCTCCTTCACCGGGGCGCCGGGCAGCCAGGTCTGGATGGTGTTGATGGCCGAGCCGGGGGCGGTGATGGTCGGGGTGAACCCGCCGTCCTCACGCGGACCGCGCGAGGAGAAGGGGAACATGTTGTACTTCTTGGCCACGCCGGCGCCGTAGTTGGCGGCCCAGGTCTCCTTGGAGACCGACGCGCCCACGGAGATGACCTTGTCCGCGAGGCCGGGGTCGCCGATCGTGTTGACACCCGGGCCCTCGTTGCCCGCCGAGATGACGAGCTGGACGCCGTAGGTGTCGATGAGGTTCTTGTACAGCTCGGAGCGCGCGTTGTTGCCGTCGTTCAGCGCCGGGAGGCCGCCGATCGACATGTTGACGATGTCGACGCCGCGGTTGACGACCAGGTCGATCATGCCCTCGGTCAGCGCGATGTTGGTGCAGCCGCCGGACCAGGAGCAGGCGCGCGAGGAGACGAGCTTGGCGCCGGGCGCCTCGCCGTTCATCTTGCCGCCGAAGAGGCTGTGGGCGGCGGTGATGCCGGCGACGTGCGTGCCGTGCTCGGACTCGATGATGCCGATGTTGACGAAGTCGGCCTTCTTGCCGACCCAGTCACCACCCAGCGGGTCCATCGGGACGTCCTTGCGGATCTCGATCACGAACGGGATGCGCTCGGCGACCTCGGTCGCCGGGTCGTCCGTGCCGAAGTAGCCGATCTGGTAGCCGTCCTTGTACGGCTTCATCGGCTCGTTGTTCGTGAAGTCGTTGTCCTGGTCGGTGTCGACGCGGACGGTGCCGGCGGCCACGTCGTAGAGCATGCCGAACCGGTCGGTGGTGTCCCCGTCCCGGTTGACGTCGCCCTTCATGTCGCCGTTGGCGGTGATCGACTCGCTGAACCGGCTCCACTGGAAGGTGCCCTCGGGCGCCTTCCAGCTCGCCCCGCCCGCGGAGAAGGCGCCGGCCGCCGTGGTGACCGGGGTGATCTGGGCGCGCCACGTGGCGTCGCCGTCGGTGATCGGGTCGGTCGCGGTCACCCAGTCGACGATCTTGCGCTCGCCGGTGGTGGTCTTCTGCAGGGCCGGGTGACCGAGGTCGACACCCGAGTCCATGATGCCGATGGTCACGCCGCGGCCGTCTGCCTGCGGGTTCTTCTCGACGAAGTCGACCGCGCCGGTCTCGAAGGACGGGTTGTACGGGTTCTTCGCCGGCGTGTCCTTGCCCGGGGCCGGGTAGGCCTCCGCCGCGTTCGTCCGGCCCGCGCCCGCTGCGCCGTGGGCGTCGGGCCGCGGGTCGGGCAGCTGGATCTCGTGACGCAGGTCGATGCCGTGCACCGAGGACAGCTTGGCGGCCGCCTTCAGCGCGGCCTCCGCCTTGCCCGTGGGCAGGGTGGCGCGGACGTAGCCGAGCTTGTCGTACGTCTGGCCCACCGAGGCGCCCGGGACGGCGTCGAGCTGGTCGGCCACCTGCTTGGTCTGGCCGGGGGCGGTCGCGACCATGACGGTGACGTTCGCGTCACCCTTGGTCTTGGCGGCCTGGAGCAGTTCGGCGTCGGCCGAACCGAGCTTCTTGTCCGCGGACTTCACGGCCGCCTTGGCGCCCGGGGTGTCCGTGCCGGTGGCCGCGAAGACGGGTGCGGAGCCGGTGGCCGCGAGGGCGGCCACCAGGCCGGCCGCGGCCGCGACGCGCGCGGCACGTCTGGCCCCGCGTATGGAGCTGGGGGATTCGAGGGTCATCTGCATCCCTGGTCAGTGGAAGAAACGGTCCGGATTTCGGTGCCGGATGACCGGTCAGCTTTGCGCAAGAGCAAGGTCTTTGGGGGAAGTTGTTATTTACCGAGACCTGACATGGCGGACTCTCGCCAGCGCGCAGCATGCGCCAGCACGGCCGTACCGGGACGGACTGGGACGACCGGGCGGGCTGGAGAGTGGATTTGTAGACTTACCGGCCGTGCGTCACGGGTGGTGCGGGGCTCCGTGCCGGATCAGGTGTGACAACTTCCGCGGTTTCAGCGCTCGCGCGTGCGCGCGTAATGGCGGGAGGCTTTCGCCCGGTTTCCGCAGACGGCCATCGAGCACCAGCGCCGGGTGCCGTTGCGCGAGACGTCGTGGAAGTGCAGGACACAGGCCGCGGAGGCGCACTTGCGGATCCGGTCGGGCGCGGTGCCCAGGAGTTCCAGGTAGTTGCGGGCGGCCGTCCAGGCCGGCCCCCAGGTCCGGTCGTCGAACTCGGCCCGCTCGCCCGGTCCTTCGGCGGTCAGGGTGGGTCGGATCCGGCCGTGCTCCAGCACCGCGTCGACCAGGGCCCGCGCGCTCTCGTCGGCGGGGTCGGCCACCGCGCGGGCCAGGGCCTCGCGTGCGGTCAGCAGGTGGACGAGCGTCGGGGCGTCCGCCCGGAAGCGGCCGGCCAGGCCGGTGCTCTCCAGCCAGACCGCGAGCCCTTCGAGCCGGGAGAGCCCGGCCGCTCCCGCGAAGAGGTCGTGCGGTCCGCCGTCGCCGGCCCAGCGGGTGTTCAGCAGGTCGAGGGCGACCGGCTCCCCGGTCAGGGGTCGTGGGTCCGCCGCCGTCATGTCCCTCGCACCTTCACGCCGATCACCTGCTAACCCCTCAAGGGTACGTGGCTGGTTGACGCTCGGCGTACTAACCACTAACGTTAATTTAGAAGGTTAGCCGCAATCCTCTGGGGAAGGTACGTCCATGACGAGCGCCATCGGCAAGCTCCGCACGGGCCACGTGGGTCTCAATGTCACCGATCTCGACCGCTCGCTCGCCTTCTACCGCGACACCCTCGGCTTCCGGCCGTTGGGCGAGGGCAAGGAGGAAGGCCGCCGCTTCGCCTTCCTCGGCCAGGACGGCGAACTCGTCCTCACCCTGTGGCAGCAGGCCGACGGCGCCTTCGCCCCCGCTTCGGCCGGTCTGCACCACCTGGCCTTCTCGGCCGGCGCCCTCGAAGAGGTGCGGGCCTACGAGGAGCGCCTGAAGTCACTGGGCGTGGAGTTCGCCTACGAGGGGGTCGTCGCCCACGGCGAGGGGTCCGCCTCCGGCGGCATCTTCTTCCACGACCCCGACGGCACCCGGCTGGAGATCTCCGTACCGGAGGGCGCCGACGGTGCGCCCGCCCCCGTGGAGTCCGCTCCCACCTGCGGATTCTTCTGATGAGCACCGGCGCCTACCACGAAGGGCCGCTGGCCGTGCAGGAACGGGTCGGCGTGCGGGAGCAGGCCGAACACGTCGGCCGCTCGATCGGCACGGGCATCCGGGACGTGGCCGCCGCGTTCCTGGGCCTCCAGCCCCACCTGGTCGTCGGCGCCGCCGACGGCGCGGGCCGGATGTGGGCCTCGCTGCTCACGGGGCCGCCCGGTTTCGTACGGGCCACCGGGCCGGACCGCATCGCGGTCACGGGCGGACCACCCGCGGGCGACCCCCTCACGCGGGCGCTGGGCACCGCGGGAACCCGGGTCGGCACGATCGCGCTCGACCCGCGCACCCGGCGCCGGATGCGGCTGAACGGAACACTCGAGGTGACCGGGGGCGGGTTCGCGGTGCACGCCGAACAGGTCTTCGCAAACTGCCCGAAGTACCTGCAGAAGCGCGAGCCGCTGGACCGCGCCGCCGAAGGCCCCGGTGTGCTGCGGCGCGGGGAGGCGCTCACCCCCGGCCAGGAGCGGGCCGTCCGGGCCGCCGACACCTTCTTCGTGGCCACCACGGCGGAGGCGGACGGGGTCGACGCCAGCCACCGGGGCGGGCTCCCGGGCTTCGTGGAGGTCTCCTCGCCCGGGGAGCTGTCCTGGCCGGACTACGCGGGCAACGCCATGTTCCTCACCCTGGGGAACCTGGCGGCCGATCCACGGGCCGGGCTGCTGTTCCCGGACTGGGAGAGCGGGGCCCTGCTCCAGCTCAGCGGCCGGGCGCGCACCGAGTTCGGCGGCGGCGGGGAGCGGCGCGTGCGCTTCCGTGTGGAGTCGGTGGTGGAGGGTCTGCATCCGGGGCGGCTGCGGTGGAGCACCCCGGAGTACTCGCCTCACCTGGGCAGCACCACCAGATAGGAGGCGGGATCGCGGTCGCCCGACGCCGCCAGCGCGGTCCGGACGACCGCGGCCTGCTGCTCGGGCCAGTCCCGCAGCTTGCGCGGGGTGATGTGGATGACGGTCACCCCGAGCCGCTCCAGGGTCTCCCGCTTGCGGACGCACTCGGACCACTGCTCGTCCTCGCCCTGGCGCGGGGCGCGGGTGTCGATCTCCACGGCGACGGAGTGCTCGGGCCAGAACGCGTCGACCCCGCCGAGGTGCGGGCCGCCGGGCAGGCGCAGGTCCACGTTCCAGACGGGCTCGGGGAGGTCGTAGCCCCGTACGAGGTGGTAGAGCCGGTCCTCGGCCATGGCGCGCCCCTCGGCGAGCAGCGATTCGACGGCGCCGACCACGTGCGGCCGGTTCAGCAGCCGCGCCACCGTCAGCTCCCGCACCAGGGCCGCCGGTTCGCAGTGCCCGCCGCGGACGGCTTCGCTGAGCACGCGGCGTACGGCGGCGGCGTCGTCGAGCCGGACGACGGCGTCGGCGACGGCCCGGGCGACGGGGGCCACCGGCAGGCCGGTCACCTCGTGGGGCCTGGGCGGGGTGTGCGCGCGCACGATCCGTACGTCGCCGGTGGAGCGCAGCCGCCGGGTGCCGGGAACGAGTACGTCGATGTGGGACAGGGCGAGCAGCGCGGGCGCGGAGCCGAACCGGTACAGGGCGAGCGCCGCCAGCCCGGTGATCATGGCCTCGCCGCCGCGCCGGCCCGCGTACAGCAGGGCGGCGTGCAGCCGCTCCTCGCTCGTCGCGGGCCCCGCGTGCAGCAGGAACACCCCGGGCAGGATCTGCTGCCAGGGCCGCCCGGCGGCGTCGGAGGCGGTGACGCCGTGCTCGCGCAGCTGCGCCAGGGTCAGCACGCGGGGGCGGCTGCCGGTGAGGTGGGCGAGGGGGAGGGGTGCGTTGTGGTTCATGACGCAGTGATTCCCTCAGGCCATGACCTTGCTAACCCCTGTTACACGCCCGTCGGCAAATCGGGACAAGCCGGGGCTAAAGTACGGACGTTCGACTGCCGATAGCCTGCCGGGTCCCGCAGCTCGAACGCCCCGCGGGACGCGGGAGCCGTCCCAGGACGGCTCCCGCACCCGGGCGGGCGCTACCTTGACGACAGGGCCTGGCTGCCCGCCGCCTCGTCGCAGCGCTGCGCGCGCAGGGCCCGGGACAGGTCGTCGCGGGACTCCAGGATCAGGCGGCGCAGGGCCGGGGCGGCGTCCGCGTGGGCGGCGAGCCAGGCGTCGGTGGCGGCCAGCGTCGGCTCCGGGTCCTGGAGCGACGGGTAGAGCCCCTTCACCACGTCCATGGCGATCTGGATCGACCGGTCCGCCCACACCCGCTCGATCGCCTCGAAGTACGGCCCCGTGTAGGCCGCCAGCAGGCCGCGCTGCGCGGGCTGCTGCATACCGGCGATCGTCGCCTCGGCCAGCGCGTTCGACAGGGCGTCCGACTCGACCACCGCCGCCCACGCCTGGTCCTTCACCGCCGCCGACGGCCGCGCCGCCAGGCAGCGCACCTGGTGCCGCTTGCCCGACGCCGTGTCGTCGCGCGCCAGTTCGGCGCTGAGCACGCCTTCGTCCACCGCGCCGTGCGCGGCCAGCGGCAGCAGGAAGTCCCAGCGCAGCTCCTGGTCCACCTCCAGCCCGTCGATCCGCGCGGACCCCTCCAGCAGCCCGAGCAGCAGCTGGAAGTCGCCCTCGCTCGACGCGCTCGCCGCGAAGAAGCGCGCCCAGGTCAGCTGGTGCTCGGATCCCGGCTCCGCCAGCCGCAGTTCGTGCAGCGCACCCGCCGCCAGCTCCCGGCCGCCCTGCTCGCGCCGGCCCGGCGCCGTGTAGTGGGTGATCGCGGTCAGCGCCTGCGCGTGCAGCATCTGCAGCACGCCGACGTCCGTCTCCCGCCCGGCGTGCGCGAGGACCAGCGAGATGAAGTCACGCGCGGGCATCAGCCCGTCCCGCGTCATGTTCCACAGCGCCGACCAGCTCAGCGCCCGCGCGAGCGGATCCGTCAGGTCCCCCAGGTGGGCCCGCACCGTGGTCAGCGAGCGCTCGTCGAAGCGGACCTTGCAGTAGGTGAGGTCCTCGTCGTTGACCAGCACCAGGTCCGGCCGCTCCCGGCCCGCCAGCTCCGGGACCGCCGTCCGCGCACCCGACACGTCCGTCCCGGCCCGCGCGTAGCGCACCAGCGTGCCGTCGGACTCCAGCCGGTACAGGCCGACCATCACCCGGTGCGGCCGAGGCTCGTCGCCGTCCTGCAGTACCGCCAGCTCCGTCACGCGCCCACCCGCGTCACAGGTCACCGACGGCGTCAGCGCGTTCACCCCGGCCGTCTGCAGCCAGGCGCGCGACCACTCGGCCATGTCCCGCCCGGAGACCTCCGCGAGCACCGACAGCAGGTCGTCCAGCGTGGTGTTCCCGTACGCGTTCGCCTTGAAGTAGCGCCGGGCGCCCTCCAGGAACGCCTCCCGCCCCACATAGGCCACCAGCTGCTTGAGGACGGCGGCACCCTTGGCGTAGGTGATGCCGTCGAAGTTCAGCTTCGCGTCCTCCAGGTCGCGGATGTCGGCCGTGATCGGGTGCGTGGAGGGCAGCTGGTCGGCGCGGTAGGCCCACGCCTTGCGGCTGTTGGCGAAGGTCACCCACGCCTGGTCGAAACGGGTGGCCTCCACCAGACCGAAGGAGCCCATGAAGTCGGCGAAGGACTCCTTCAGCCACAGGTCGTCCCACCACTTCATGGTGACCAGGTCGCCGAACCACATGTGCGCCATCTCGTGCAGGATCACGTTGGCGCGCCGCTCGTAGGACGCCTGCGTCACCTTGCCGCGGAAGATGTACTCCTCGCGGAAGGTCACCATCCCCGGGTTCTCCATGGCGCCGAGGTTGTACTCCGGCACGAACGCCTGGTCGTACTTCCCGAAGGGGTACGGGTAGTCGAAGATCTCGTGGAAGAGGTCGAAGCCCTGCTTGGTGACCAGGAAGACGTCGTCCGCGTCGAAGTGCCTGGCGAGCCCCTTGCGGCACATCGCGCCGAGCGGGATCGTCAGCTCCCCGCGGGTGTAGGAGTCCGTGACGTAGTGGTAGGGGCCCGCCACCACGCAGGTGATGTAGGTGGAGATGGGCGCGGTCTCGGCGAACCGCCACACCCCCGCCTCCCGGGACTCCTCGGCTCCGTTGCTCCACACCTGCCAGCCGTCGGGCGCGGACACCTCGAAGCGGTAGGGCGCCTTCAGGTCCGGCTGCTCGAAGTTCGCGTACACCCGCCGGGCGTCGGCCGGCTCGTACTGGGTGTAGAGGTAGACCTCGCCGTCCTCCGGGTCCACGAAGCGGTGCAGGCCCTCCCCGGTCCGGCTGTAGGCGCAGTTCGCGTCCACCACGAGCACGTTTTCCGAGGCCAGGCCGTCCAGGGCGATGCGCGCGCCGTCGAAGACGGCCGCCACGTCCAGCTCGCGGCCGTTGAGGGTGACGGAGTTCACGGACGGGGCGATCAGGTCCGCGAAGGTGGCGGCGCCCGGCGCCGCGGCCCGGAAGCGGATCGTGGTCACCGAGCGGAAGGTCCGGGGGCCCTCGGCCGGTTCGGCCTCGTCCACCGCGGACCTCACGTCGAGGACCACCTCGTACCCGTCGACGGACAGCAGTTCGGCCCTCGTCCGGGCCTCGTCGCGGGACAGATTCTCTCCGGGCACGTGCACTCCTTCGTGCGTGGTCGCGTTCCTTCGCTCGAATCCTCCCATGGGGGGAATGCGTGCGAAGGCGCGCTGGTTGGCGAGGGGGACACCGTGAACGATGCCGTGAGAGTGACGAGGGAGAGACATGTCCGACACCCAGGTGCGCGAGAAGACCCCGGTCGACTTCTGGTTCGACCCGCTCTGCCCCTGGGCCTGGATGACGTCCCGGTGGATGCTCGAGGTCGAGAAGGTGCGCGACGTCGAGGTGCGCTGGCACGTGATGAGCCTGGCCGTCCTGAACGAGAACAAGCTCGACGAACTGCCCGAGCGCTACCGCGAGCTGCTCGGCCCCAAGGGCTGGGCGCCGGTGCGCGTGGTGGTCGCGGCCCAGCAGAAGTTCGGTGACGAGATCACCGGCAAGCTCTACACCGAGCTCGGCACCCGCATCCACAACGAGGGCAAGGGCCCGACCCGCGAGGCCATCGCGGAGGCGCTGGCGGCCCTCGACCTGCCGGCCGAGCTGCTCGCCTATGCCGACTCCGACGAGTACGACGAGGTGCTGCGGGCCTCGCACGACGACGGCATCAACCGGGTCGGCCAGGAGGTCGGCACCCCGGTGATCTCGGTGCCCGGCGCCGACGGCGAGGACGTGGCCTTCTTCGGCCCGGTCGTCACCCCGGCCCCGCGCGGCGAGGCCGCGGCCCGGCTGTGGGACGGCACCCTGCTCGTCGCCTCCATCCCCGGCTTCTACGAGATCAAGCGCACCCGCACCGCGGAGCCGTCCTTCGAGTAGTCCGGCCCCTGCACGCAGGAAGACCCCCGTGAGTCACGTCCTCACGGGGGTCTTCCGCTGGACACGCCCGCCGGTGACAGGTGAGAAGACGATCACGAGGCGGACGGGCTGGGGGTGCGATCAGCCCGTGGTGGGGATCAGCAGCGGGGTGTTGGCCTTGGCGTCGGCGTAGCGCCTCGAGACGTCCTGCCAGTTGACGACGTTCCACATCGCCTCGATGAAGTCCACCTTCTGGTTCTTGTACTGCAGGTAGAAGGCGTGCTCCCAGGCGTCGAAGACGAGGATCGGGGTGCTGGCCACGCCCACGTTGCCCTGGTGGTCGTAGACCTGCTCGACGACCAGGCGGCCGCTGACCGGCTCGTGGGCGAGCACGCCCCAGCCCGAGCCCTGGGTGGCGGAAGAGGCGAAGGTGAGCTGCTTCTTGAACTTCGCGAAGGAGCCGAAGGACTCGGTGATCGCGTCGGCCAGGT
Source organism: Streptomyces sp. NPDC045967 (assembly GCF_056430495.1). Lineage (NCBI taxonomy): Bacteria > Bacillati > Actinomycetota > Actinomycetes > Kitasatosporales > Streptomycetaceae > Streptomyces > Streptomyces sp. NPDC045967. Next base: position 14,772 of record NZ_JBWKLE010000001.1, read on the forward strand.
CGCCCAGGCCGTCGGCGGCGGTGGGCTCGCCGCCGCCCTCTCCGGTCTTCGGGCTGGCCATGTTGTGCCAGTAGATGCTGTGCAGGATGTGGCCGGAGAGGTGGAACGCGAGGTTCTTCTCGAGGCCGTTCAGGGCGGCCCAGTTCTCCTTGTCGCGCGCCTCCGCCAGCTGCTCCAGCGTGGTGTTGGCGCCCGTGACGTAGGCAGCGTGGTGCTTGTCGTGGTGCAGCTCGATGATCTGCGGGTTGATCACCGGCTCCAGCGCCGCGTAGTCGTACGGAAGCTCGGGAAGCGTGTAGATGGCCATGCGTGTGATCCGGTCCCCTCGGCGGTCCGACTGCTTATTGCAACTTATGCGCAACTGCACGCTAGCAGTATCTATGGCTGGTCACACGTAAGGGTCCCTGAGTGCGAGGGCATGCGAAGAAGGCGGGCCCCGTGCTCGCGCACGGGGCCCGCCTCCGTCGTCTCCGGTCCGTCAGGCGCGGGCGGCGGTCCGCTTCTGGAGGATCCGGCCGGTCACCGCGAGGGCGACGGTCAGGCCGCCGGTGAAGACCACCTGGATCCGGGTGTCCTCGCCCAGTGCCATCAGCACCAGCACTCCGGCCACGCCCGCCAGCGCCACCCACGTCAGGTACGGGAAGCCCCACATCCGCACGACCAGCTTCTGCGGGGCCTCCCGCTCCAGCCGGCGGCGCAGCACGAACTGCGAGACGGCGATGAAGCCCCAGACGACGAGGATGACCCCGCCGACCATGTTGAGCAGCCAGGCGAACAGGGTGTCCGGGTACCAGTACGACAGCAGGACGGTGACGAAGCCGAAGCCGCAGGAGGCGAGCACCGCGCGGCGCGGCACGCGGCCGGTGACCTTGCCCAGCGCCTTCGGGCCCTGACCGCGGGCGACGAGGGAGTAGGCCATCCGCGAGGACCCGTAGATGTTGGCGTTCATCGCGGACAGCAGGGCGATCAGGATGACCACGTTCATGATCTGGCCGGCGGCCGGGATGCCCAGGTGGTCCAGGGTGGCGGCGTAGGGGCCGTCCGCCGCGACCGCCGGGTCGTTCCACGGCAGCAGGGTGACGATCACCAGCATGGAGCCGACGTAGACGACCGCGATCCGCCACATCGTCGTCTTCACGGCCCTGGCCACGCCCTTGACGGGGTTCTCGGACTCGGCGGCCGCGATGGTCACCGTCTCCAGCCCGCCGTACGCGACGACCGAGGTGAGCAGACCGACCAGCAGGCCCTCGACCCCGTTGGGCAGGAACCCGCCGTCGTGCAGCAGGTTGGCGGCGCCGGGGGAGCCGGCGCCGGGCAGCACGCCGAGCACGGCCAGCACGCCGAGACCCAGGAAGAGCCCGATGGCGCCGATCTTGAGCGCGGCGAACCAGAACTCGAACTCGCCGAAGTGGGAGACGGCGGCCAGGTTCGACCCGCAGAAGACCGCCATGAAGAGCAGCACCCACATCCAGGAGGGGGTGCCCGGGAACCAGCCGGTCATGATGTGCGCCGCACCGATGGCCTCGATGGCCACGCCCACGCACAGCAGCGTCCAGAACATCCAGCCGGCGGTGAACCCGGCCCAGGGGCCGATGGCCCGCTCGGCGTGGACGGAGAAGGAGCCGGAGGCGGGGTTGGCCGCCGACATCTCCCCGAGCATCCGCATCACGAACATCACCAGGATCCCGGACGCCGCGTACGCGAGCACGATCGAGGGACCGGCGGCGGCGATGCCCGCGCCGGACCCGACGAAGAGCCCGGCGCCGATGACCCCGCCGAGGGCGATCATCGAGAGGTGGCGCTGCTTGAGTCCGTTGCCGAGGGGGGACCCGCCGCCGGCCTGAGGCGGAGGTGGCTGCTCGGTTCCGGGGGGTGTGACGGTGCTCTGGCTCATGGGGGTCAGTCTGCCGAACCGTCCGATAGTCGGACGGAGCGCGTCCATCATCCGGACGCCTGCTTCACGCGACGTGATCACCCGCCCGCACAGCGCCGAACCGAGCACGCCGAGAACCGAGTACGCCGAGAACCGAAACCGAGTACGCCGCAGGGCCCGGGACCTTGTCCCGGGCCCTGCCGCATACGCCGTGAACCGTCAGAGCCGACGGGCCCGGACCTCCCGCACCCAGGCCACGAGCAGCACCGCGGCGGCGGCGCCGGTGGACCACAGCAACTGCGGCCGGGCCGCGTCGTCGAACAGCATCAGCACCAGGACCGCCGCCATGCCGAGCAGCGCCGCCCAGGTCGCGTACGGGAACAGCCACATCGGCAGGGTGAGCCGCTCCGGCATGTCCCGCTCGATCCGGCGGCGCAGCTTCAGCTGCGAGACCGCGATCAGCGCCCACACGAACAGCAGCACCGCGCCGACCGCGTTCAGCATGTAGAGGAAGATCGTGTCCGGCCACAGCAGGTTCAGCACCACCGAGACGAAGCCGAAGGCCACCGAGGCGAAGACCGCGCGCCGCGGCACCCCGCTGCCCGAGACCTTCAGCAGTGCCCGGGGCGCCTCGCCGCGCTCGGCCAGCGAGAACACCATGCGCGAGGATCCGTACAGGTTGGCGTTCAGTGCCGACAGCAGCGCCACGAACACCACGATGTTCATGATCTGGCCGGCCGCCGGGATGCCGATGGAGTCCAGGACCGCGACGTACGGGCTCTGACCCGCCTCGAGGGAGTCCCACGGCAGCAGGGCCACGATGACCGCCATCGAGCCGACGTAGAAGAAGAGGATGCGCCACACGGCGCTGCGCACCGCGCGGGACACGGAGCGGGCCGGGTCGTCGGACTCCGCTGCGGCGATGGTGACGACCTCCAGCCCGCCGAAGGCGAAGACGACCGCGAGCATGCCCGCCACGACCCCGCCCATGCCGGCCGGGAAGAAGCCACCCCGGCCGGTGAGGTTGGCCATGCCGACGGGGTCCGTGTCGGGGAGCAGGCCGAAGATCGCCAGGGTGCCGAGGACCAGGAACAGCACGATCGCGCCGACCTTCAGTGCGGCGAACCAGAATTCGAACTCGCCGAAGTTCCGCACGGCCGCCAGGTTGCTGACGGTGAACACCACCATGAAGAGCAGCACCCAGACCCACTGGTCGACCGAGGGCACCCAGCCCGCCGCGATCTTCGCGGCGCCGGTGGCCTCCACGGCGAGCACGACGACCAGCAGGAACCAGTACAGCCAGCCGGCCGAGAACCCGGCCCACCGGCCCAGGGCCTTCTCCGCGTAGACCGAGAAGGACCCGGAGGCGGGCATCGCCGCCGACATCTCGCCGAGCGCGCGCATCACCAGCATCGCGAGCACGCCCGCGAGCAGGTAGGAGCAGATGATCGCGGGGCCGGCGATGCCGATGCCGGCGCCGGAGCCGACGAAGAGCCCCGCACCGATCACGCCGCCGAGGCCCAGCATGGTCAGGTGGCGCTGCTTGAGGCTGTGGCTGAGGGGCTCCGCGGGCAGGTCGCCCGGGGTCGGGGGAGCTTCGGGCAGGCGGTCGCGCATGAGGGGTGCTCGTACTCTCGTTCGGCCCAGCGGCGGTAGGGGCTCCGCATCCGGATTGGCGGGACCCTACAGTCTCACCGAGCGGCGGGCTCGTGTGCAAAACGGATGTGTTGTCGGATCTTCCCCGTGACGCGGATCACGCGCCCCGGGGCGGTGGTGCGGGTCTTTGTGCGGTCTCCACCAAACCGAGGAGTACGCCTTTGTGCCGGGCGGCGGTGGGGGCACCGGGGGCCGCGGACTAACGTCGGTGATCGTCCCGTCACCACGACCTCCCGGAGCCCCTCGATGAGCACCGCTTCCGTCTCCTTCCGGCCCGGCGCCGTCCTCGCCGACCTGCTGCCCGCGAGCCGCGTACGCGACATCGCGCTCGTCGTCGGCGGAGCCGCGCTCACCGGACTGGCCGCGCAGATCGCGGTGCCGGTGCCCGGCTCCCCGGTTCCGGTCACCGGCCAGACCTTCGCGGCGCTGCTCGTCGGCGCCGCCTTCGGTGCCCGCCGCGGCTTCCTGGCCCTCGGGCTCTACGCCGTCCTCGGCGCGGCCGGGATGCCCTGGTTCGCGGGCGGCACCTCCGGCGCGTCCGGCGCCTCCTTCGGCTACGTGCTCGGCATGCTCCTCGCCGCCACCCTCGTCGGCGCCCTGGCGCGCCGGGGCGCCGACCGCTCGGTCCTGCGGACCGCGGGCACGATGGCGGCCGGTTCCGCGGTGATCTACGCGGTGGGCGTGCCGTACCTGATGGGCGCGACGGGCATGTCCCTGGGCGCGGCCGTCGCCGCGGGCCTGACCCCGTTCCTGATCGGCGACGCGCTCAAGGCCGCCCTGGCGATGGGCGCCCTGCCGGCCGCCTGGAAGCTGGCCGGCCGCCGCGGCTGAGCGGCCCCGGTCCGCCGCTGCCGAGCGGACCCGCGCAAGCACCGGAGCCCGGCCCGCCGTCACAGGCGGGCCGGGCTCCGGCGTCGGTGCACGGGCGGGATCAGCCCTGGACGGCGGCCCGCTTGCGGCGGACGTCCAGCACCACGCCCACGAGCACGACGGCGCCCGCGACCAGCGTGGACAGCGTGACGACCTCGCGGTTCGCGTCGTCCACGAACATGTAGCCGATCACGAAGGTGATCAGGGCGGCGGTGGCCCAGGTCAGCCACGGGAAGAGCCACATCTTCACGGTCAGCTTCTCCGGGGCCTCGCGGACCAGGATCCCGCGCATCCGCAGCTGGGTGAAGCAGATCACCAGCCAGACGAACAGCGCGATGGCGCCCGAGGAGTTCAACAGGAAGTTGAAGACCGTGTCCTTGAACGCGTAGTTGAAGTAGACGGCGACGAAGCCGAAGACCGTGGAGCCCAGGATCGCGGCCACCGGCACACCCCGGGAGTTGACCTTGGCGAACGCCTTCGGCGCGTCGCCGCGCTCACCGAGCGAGAAGGCCATGCGGGAGGCGGTGTAGAGGCCCGAGTTCAGGCAGGACAGCACGGCGGTCAGGACGATGACCTCCATGATCGTGCCGGCGTTGGCGATGCCGATCGAGTCGAGGGCGGCGACGTACGAGCCCTTCTCGGTGATCGACTTGTCGTTCCACGGCAGCAGCGTCAGCACGACGAAGATCGAACCGAGGTAGAAGACGCCGATCCGCCAGATGACGGAGTTCGTGGCCTGGGTGACCGCCTTGCGGGGGTTCTCCGACTCGCCCGCGGCGAGGGTGACGATCTCGCTGCCCATGAAGGAGAAGACGACCATCAGCACACCGGTGAGGACCGCGCCGTAGCCGTTGGGGAAGAACCCGCCCGCGTCGGTCAGGTGCGCGAAGCCCGCGCCCGGGTTGTCCGAGCCCGGCAGCACGCCGAAGACGGCCAGCAGGCCGACGACGACGAAGGCGCCGATGGCGACGACCTTGATGCCCGCGAACCAGAACTCGAACTCACCGTAGGAGGCGACCGAGCCGAGGTTGGTGACCGTCAGGACCGCCATCACGATCAGGGCCCAGGCCCACTGCGGGACGGCCGGGATCCAGCTCTCGAGGATGGCGGCGCCGGCGGTGGCCTCCACGGCGAGGACGACGACCCAGAAGAACCAGTACAGCCAGCCGATGGAGAAGCCGGCCCAGCGCCCGAGCGCGCGGTCGGCGTAGGCGGAGAAGGAACCCGAGTTCGGGCTGGCCGCGGCCATCTCGCCGAGCATCCGCATCACGAAGACGACCATCGCGCCGACCAGCGCGTAGGAGATCAGGATGGCGGGACCGGCCTTGGCGATGCCGCCGCCGGAGCCGACGAAGAGGCCGGCGCCGATGACGCCGCCGATGGCGATCATGGAAAGGTGGCGGTTCTTGAGACCGGCCTTCAGACCGTCGGAGGGCTGGCCCGGACCGGGGTTGCCGGCGGGGTCTCCTGCCTTCTGAAGGGTCGTCGTGGTGCTCATGGACGGATCCTTAGGTTCTCGGGTTGCGAGGCCCGGGCATTCAAACCTGAGATGAACGCAGGACGGAAGGCCCAAATCCGGATCGTTGCCTTCGGGCGAACGCTCCGGACCTTGCTCCCGCCGTGTCCCATCTGCGTTCTTTGGGTTTACTTGAGCTTGGGACGTGACCTACGCGACACCCCGTTGCCGGTCGCGGGGCCCCCTCGTGCCACACTCGGACCATGCGCGTGTACCTCGGATCCGACCATGCCGGCTTTGAGCTCAAGAACCACCTGGTGGACTGGCTCAAGAACAACGGCCACGAGCCCGTCGACTGTGGGCCCCACATCTACGACGCGGTGGACGACTACCCGCCGTTCTGCCTCCGCGCCGCGGAGAAGACGGCCGCGGACGCCGGCAGCCTCGGCATCGTGATCGGCGGCTCCGGCAACGGCGAGCAGATCGCCGCGAACAAGGTCAAGGGCGTGCGCGCCATCCTCGCCTGGAGCGTGGAGACCGCGAAGCTCGGCCGCGAGCACAACAACGCCAACGTGATCTCGGTCGGCGGCCGGATGCACACCCAGGAGGAGGCCGTCTCCTTCATCGAGGCGTTCCTGGCGACCCCGTACTCCGACGAGGAGCGCCACACCCGCCGCATCGACATGCTCTCCGCGTACGAGCAGACCGGCGAGCTGCCCCCGATCCCGGCCCACCACCCCCAGGGCTGATCCGCTTCCGGCCGCGCCGCTCCCCGCCGGGGGCGGCGCGGCCGTTCCCGTCTCCAGGAGTCCGCCGTGCCCGAGGGGCATACGATCCACCGCCTCGCCCGGGACCACACCGAGCGGTTCGCCGCCCGCCCGGTCCGCGTCAGCAGCCCCCAGGGCCGTTTCGCGCAGAGCGCGGCCCTGCTCGACGGGCGCGAGCTGGAGAGCGCCGAGGCGCACGGCAAGCACCTCTTCCTCGGCCTCGGCGAGGACTGGATCCACATCCACCTCGGCCTGTTCGGCAAGCTCGGCTTCGGCCCCGCCCCGGCGCCGCCCGCGACCGACACCGTCCGACTGCGGCTCCAGAACGAGGACCACTACGCCGACCTGCGCGGGCCCACCGCCTGCGCACTGATCGGCGGGGCCGAGAAGAGGGAGATACACGACCGGCTCGGCCCCGACCCGCTGCGGCCGGACGACGACCCCGACCGGGCCTGGCAGCGGATCTCCCGCTCCCGCACCACCATCGCCGCCCTGCTGATGGACCAGAAGGTCGTCGCGGGCGTCGGCAACGTCTACCGGGCCGAGGTCCTCTTCCGCCACGGCATCGACCCCTACCGCCTCGGCAAGGACCTCACCCGCGCCGAATGGGACGCCATGTGGCAGGACCTGGGCGTCCTGATGCGCGAAGGCGTGCGCAAGAACCGCATCGACACCGTCCGCGACGAGCACCTGCCCGAGGCGATGGGCAGGCCGCCCCGCGTCGACGACCACGGCGGCGAGGTGTACGTCTACCGCAGGGCGAACATGCCCTGCCACCTCTGCGGCGGCGAGATCCGCACCGCCGGGCTGGCCGCCCGCAACCTGTTCTGGTGCCCCGGCTGCCAGGTCCGCTAGGTCCTGTCGCTCCGGCGGGCCTCCGTCCCCGTCAGAAGCTGTGCGGCAGCCACGGGGCGACGTCCCCGGCGAAGGCGCGCGAGGCCGGCACCAGGGTGCCCGGCCGCAGCTCCCGGACCAGCCCGGCCGCCGCCAGCGACGTCAGCGCGGTCCCGCCCAGGTACGCCGCCCCCAGCTCCCGGACCGACAGGGCCAGGTCCGCCGGATCCGCGGTCCGCACGCAGAGCGCCGCGCCCGACCCGTCGGCGGTGAGCCGCCACCGGCCCGCGTTCCACGGGCAGAACGCGTCCTCGACCTCCAGCACCACGTCCAGCCCGGCCCCGTACGTCCGCTCTGAGAGCGCCGCCGGCAGGTCCACCAGCCGTACGTGGAGCGCGTCGCGCACGCGCGGCTTCGACCGCCGCACGTCGGTGACCAGGTGCAGCACCGCGTCGTCCACCGGCCGCCTGCCGGCCCGTACCGTCCAGGTCAGGTCGATCCCGAACAGGTGGCGCCACAGCGCCGCCGTCGTCACCGGATCGAGCGCGTCGAGGTCCACCAGCTCGACCTCCCCCTCCGAGCCGGACGTGTTCCAGTGGGGTGCGACCCGATAGCGGGCGTAGCCGGCCACCTCCCCGTCCGGGCCTTCGGCGACCACGCACTGCAGGGGCGAGGCCCCGGCGCGGTCCTGCGGCGGATCCGAGATGACGTACCGCTCCCAGCCGGGCCGCCGGGCCAACATGCCCGGCCGCCGGCCGAGCAGTTCGGCGTACACCCGCTCGCAGTCGGCCAGTGCCTTTAGCGGATCGACGAGCCGTACGCGTACCGCCTCCACCCCCGCCGGCAGCGAGAGCCGGACGCGGGCCGTGTCGATCTCCAGCCCCATGGCGTAGGCGCCGATGCCGTAGCCGAACCGCCCGTAGATCGCCGGATCGGACGCCGTCAGCACGGCGAGCGGCTCACCGGCCGCCCGTACGTCGTCCAGCAGGCGCCGCATCATCGAGCTGAGCAGCCCCCGCCGCCGGTGCGTGGGGGAGACGCCCACCATCGTGACCCCGGCCGCGGGCACCAGCGCGCCGCCCGGAACCGAGAGGCGGAAGCTGAACGCCGAGGCCGAGCCGACGCATTCCTCGCCGTCCCAGACACCGAGGGAGCGGTCGGGCTCGGTCAAGGACCGGTGGAGCTCCCGGCTCTGCGGCGAGTCGGCCACTCCACCGAACGCCAGTTCCAGCTGATCGAACCAGGCATCCCACTCATCCCGCTGCAACACGCGTATGTCAAGGGCCATATGACCATCCCTACCAGGGTGCCCGGTCCCGGTCGAAGGGTTTTCCGGCGGTCTCCCGCCGCGGGACCAGGGGTACCGCTGCGCATCCACAGCCGGGATGGATAGGGTCCCGAAGCAATGGCCGGAGCACGCGTGGACACCCTCCTGGCCCGGATGCGCATGGCGTCGCACCGGGCCCGCACCTCCCTGCGCAAATCCGCCGTCGACTACTTCCGCGGGGACGCCTCCGACTGGCTCGCCTTCGTCGGACTGCTCCTCACCGTCCCCGCCATCGCCTGCGGCACGATAGTGCTGCCCGTCTGGTTCTCGCCCTCGGCCCTCGTCCTGCCGATCGTGGCCGGCGGGCTGCTGCTGCGCCCCGCCAGCCTCCTCGGGCTGTACGGGGCCTCCGCGGCCGCCCTCATCGTCGAGGCCGTCGTCCTCGGCCCCTACACCCTGGGGCCGGCCCGGGTCACCCCCGGCACCGTCCTGGTCGTCGCCGCCTGCGGCTTCTTCGGGCTGGTCATCGCACAGTTCCGCAGCCGCGTCGGCGTGCCCTGGCGGCGCGGCGGCACCATGCTCTTCGACCTGCGCGAGCGGATCCGCGTCCAGAGCAAACTGCCGCCCCTGCCGCGCGGCTGGCACCGCGAGATGGCCCTGCGCCCGGCCGGCGGCCAGTCCTTCTCCGGCGACTTCGTCGTCGCGGCCCGCACCAACGGCGGCCGGACCCTGGAGATCGTCCTGACCGACGTCTCGGGCAAGGGCATGGAGGCCGGCTCCCGCGCCCTCCTCCTCTCCGGCGCCTTCGGCGGCCTGCTCGGCGCCCTCCCGCCGCACGGCTTCCTGCCCGCCGCCAACGGCTACCTGCTGCGCCAGGACTGGGACGAGGGCTTCGCCACCTCCATCCACCTCGTGCTGGACCTGCGGACCGGCGACTACGAACTCCTCTCCGCCGGCCACCTCCCCGCGCTCCAGCTCTCCGCCGGTACCGGCCGCTGGCAGGAGATGTCCGGCGAAGGCCCCCTCCTCGGCGTCTACGACGGCGCGGAATTCACTCCCGCCCGGGGGAACCTGCGCCGGGGCGACGTCCTGATGCTCTTCACCGACGGCCTCGTCGAGACGGCCGACCGCGAGATCAGCGAGGGCATCGACCGCCTCACGGGCGAGGCCGACCGCTACGTCGCCGCCGGCTGGGAGGGCGCGGCGTGGCACCTGATCGAGAAGGTGGCCAAGGACGTCAACGACGACCGAGCCCTCCTCCTCATCCGCCGCTCCCCGTAACGGTCCGCCGCGTCCGACCCCCAGCGGCCCCCACCCGGTCCGCCGGGGCGGCACGACGGGCCACCTGGTGGGGATTGGACGGTCCGCCGCGTCCGCGGCGGCCCCTACCGTGCCCCCATGGACCGCACGCTCGCCGCCGACCTCGCCCGGCTCCCCGAACTCCTCGACACCGCCCGCCGCGCCGCCGCCGACGCGCTCGCCTGCCTGGACGCGCGTCCCGTCCTACCGCCCGCCGGAAGCCCGGACGCCGAGCCCGAACCGCTCCCCGAGCGCGGCGCCGGCGCCGAGGCCGCCCTCGCGGCCTTCCGCGCGCGCTGGGAGCCCCGGCTGTCCGCCTCCGCAGGGCCCCGCTACCTCGGCTTCGTCACCGGCGGCGCCACCCCCGCCGCCCTCGCCGGGGACTGGCTCACCGCCGCGCACGACCAGAACTCCAACTCCGCCCTCGACGGCGCCGGCCAGGACCTCGAACGCGAGACCGTCGGCTGGCTCCGCGCCCTCTTCCACCTCTCGCCCGCCCACTCCGGCACTTTCGTCAGCGGCGCCACCATGTCCAACACCACCGGGCTGGCCATCGCCCGCGAATGGCTCGGCGAACGCCTCGGCGTCTCCCCGGCGGAGGACGGCGCGGCCGCCCTCGGTCCCGTCCGCGTCCTCTCCGGAGCCCCGCACTCCTCCATCGCCAAGGCCCTCGCCGTCCTCGGCCTGGGTCGGCGCAGCCTCGTCGAGGTCCCGACCCTGCCCGGCCGCGAGGCCGTCGACCCGGCCGCCCTGGACCGGGCACTCGCCGACACCCCCGGACCCGCCGTCGTCGTCGCCAACGCCGGCACCGTCAACACGGTCGACTTCGACGACCTCCGGGCCGTCGCCGCCCTCAAGGACCGCCACGACTTCTGGCTGCACACCGACGCGGCCTTCGGCGCCTTCGCCGCCCTCTCCCCGGACCACGCCCACCTCGCCGCCGGCCTCGACGCCTCGGACTCCCTCTGCGTCGACCTGCACAAGTGGCTCAACGTCCCCTATGACAGCGCCGTCCAGTTCACCCGCCGGCGCGACCTCCAGGCCCGGGTCTTCCAGAACTCCGCCGCCTATCTCGGCCCGCTCGGCGACCATCCCGACCTGGTCCACCTCACCCCGGAGAACTCCCACCGGCTGCGCGCGCTCGCCGCCTGGTTCACGCTCCGCGCGTACGGCCGCGCAGGGCACCGGGAGATCGTCGAACGCGACATCGCCTGCGCCCGCGCGCTCGGCGAGCGGCTCGACGCGGACCCCGCCTTCACCCTGCTGGCCCCGGTCCGCCTCAACGTCGTCTGCTTCACCCTCGCCACCGACCCCACCCCCGCCCGGCTGGCGGCCCTGCGCGAGGCCGCCGCGGCCGAGGTGTTCGTCACCCCGACCGTCCACGGGGGAACCGCCGCCCTGCGCGCCGCGTTCTCCAACTGGCGTACCACGCGGGCGGATGTGGACCGGGCCGCGCAGGCCCTCCGGACAGCGGCACGGGAGATCGCATGACGAGCAGCCACCTGACCCTCATCGAGGTCGAGGCGCTGGCCCGCGCCGCCCACGAGGGCCAGACCGACAAGGCCGGCCGCCCCTACGCCGAGCACTTGGAGGCCGTCGCCGAGGGCGTCAGGCTGCGCGGCGGCACCCCGGAGCAGCAGGCGGCGGCCTGGCTGCACGACGCCATCGAGGACGAGGCGCTCAGCCTCACCTGGCTGGATTCCGCCGCCCTGCCCGAGCCCGTCAAGGACATGGTGCTGGCCCTCACCAAGCGCCCCGGCGAACCGGTCGAGCAGTACGCGGCCCGGATCCTCGCCACCCCGGGCGCGCTCCTGGTCAAGGAGGCCGACCTCGCGCACAACGCCGACCCCGTACGCCTGTCCGTACTGGACGCCCCCACCCGGGATCGGCTGTCCGCGAAGTACGCGTATGTCCGCTCGCTCCTCGGCCTCGCCCAGGGCACGCCTTTCGGATCGAGCCGGGCCCCCGCCGGGCCCCGCCGCGGGGAGGGCCGGTGGAAACCGAACGGTGGTGATTCGTCACAGGACGGATAGGCGGGGCCCGTTGGTGGGAGGATGGTCCATGTGGGTGTGCGCTGCCGCATGCCCCGGGCCGACCAGGGGACGACCGAAGGTGTGATCAGTTGTGGCCATTTCGCTGTCAGTGGTGGTTCTGTTGGGGGTCATCCTGGTGGTGCTGATCCGCGGCAACCACATCAAGGCGGGCCCCGCGATCGTAGCGGCCCTCTTCGGCTTCTTCCTCGCGTCGAGCTCGATCGCGGACGACGTGAACCGGTTCCTCAACTCGCTGGCGACGATGATCGCCAACATCAAACTCTGACCGCCCCGGCCACCAACCCGCCGCCCGCCGCGGCGGGTTCGCGGGACGCCCGGCGAAGCCCGGGAACGACGAAGGGCCAAGTCGAGGAGATGTCCTCTGACCTGGCCCTTTGTGCTTCAGAGCGGGTGACGGGAATCGAACCCGCGTAGCTAGTTTGGAAGACCGCGTACGCACTTCCCTGCCCACCGGCCAAGTCTCCGACCTGCACCTTGCTGCCCGCCTCCCCGCGTTTCCCCGACATTCCCCGCCGGAGACCGCCCGCTCGGGCACGCGGGGGACACGGCCCGCTGGGCCCTGGGAGACAGCAGCGGCGAGCGGTATACGCGGTTGCGGCACATCCCTGCCGCATCGCAGGATGCCAACCGGGGAGGGGCTATGGAACGGCATCAGCTGATGCGACTGCTGGCCGGCGACGAGGAGCCGTCCAAGGCTGCCCTGGCGGCCCTCGCCGACGGTGCCGACTACGTCGTATGGGAGGGCGGGTCGAGGCGCTCGGACGGCCATGCAGGGGTCTTCGCGATCCGGCATCGATGCATGCAGCGGAAGGGGGCCGAGAACCTGGGTTGGGAACGAGCGCTGGAACTCCTCCGTGAGCACGCTCAGCCCATCCGCATCGGGCAGATCGCAGCCCCCGACAGGTCATGGATTTACACGATCTTCCTTACGGAAGACGGCAGCGCGCTGGTGGCCTGCGCCAGCGTACGACGGGCCCAGGGGTAGATGTCAGACCGCCCTGAAATCCTGCGCCCGTGAACACGACATGGGCCGACTTCTGGGCACTGATAGCCACCCTGAACGGCGAGGCCACCCAAGAGAGCTGTCAACACCTGGCGGAGGAGCTGAGCCGTCGCCCTGTCCCCGACATCATCGGATTCGCGGAACGCCATGCTGAGGCCCTCTACCGCCTGGACCAGGAGAAGTTCGGCGTCCTTCCCGTGATCGACCTGACGGTTCGCGACGGCAGGCCGTTCCCGCAGTCGTCCGACGGCTTTCTGTACGCACGCTGCGCTGTGGTGGCCGCGGGGCAGTCCGTATGGGAGAGCGTCTTCTCCGATGTCGACAAGTTCGCCCCGTACACCTCTACCGAGTGCGACGGCGAATGGCTGCTGTACGTGCCGGACCGGGCGTACGAGCTGGCCACTGGTAACGAGTGGGACCGTTTGACGCGCTACTGCTTCGAGAGCTGCTCCAACCGGGACGGTTGGCCTCACCTGCAGGCCTGAACTACCCCCTGATGGGGATCTCATAGACGATTTCGCACAGCGCTACGGGAACAACGATGTCCGCCGTCTCTACGGGGCGCCCCTCGTCGCTGTAGTACGTCCGCCGGATGTGGGTGACTAGAGCGGCTTTCTGAATCCCGAGGAGCGACGCCTCCTCCGCGCTGGCCTGCCTCGGCTCCGGCTGCTCGACGGCGTGACTGACCCTGATCCCGATCTCGGCCATCCGATTCACGACTCCAACGCCGGCATGCGGCCCACCCTCCGGCAGGACAACCAGCGTGCCGGCGGTGAGCTCATATGGCTCCCAACTCGTCGACAGCTGCACTGGCCGCCCATCGGCGAGGAACTCATAAACCGTACGCACGCACAGATCACCCTCGGCGATCCCGAGCCGCGCCGCGATCTCGGCCGGGGCCGGCACCTTCGCCTCGGTCCGGCTCTCCCAGTTGCCTTTCTTGCCCAAGACCTGCATGTCCGCCCGGAACGGCGAACCGCCGGGCTGCTCGCGTGCCGAGGACCGGACCACCCGCACGCGCCGCCGAGGTTCGGCGACATACGTACCTGAACCCGCCCGCCCCTCGAGCACACCTTGAGAGATCAGCAGCTCCTGCGCCCGACGGACCACGTTCTCGCCCACACCGCACTCCTCAGCGATCTGAGTGCGAGAGGGCAGCCGATCGCCGGCCGTCCACACGTGCTCCGCGATCCGCTGCCGCAGGACGTCGGCGATACGGAGATAAGGCGGCTGCTCAGGCATGTGGAAAATCTAGTCCACTAGCTCTAATCTAGTTAACTAGCTTTACTCAACGTGATCGACTGGCGACGGAGGCCCTCCTGTGCCCGCTTCGGAAGCAAGGGCCGAGGACCTCGCCGCCCGGTTGTCCGCCCTCGGGCTGACCACGCGTGTGGAGCCGCATACCGCATACACGTCGATCGAAGCGGAGGTACCGGAAAGGCTGCCCGCCGAATCGTGGCGGGAGGTCCTAGAAGTCTTGGCGAAGGCAGACCGATTCGGGCTTCTCGCCAGCAGCTTGACCGGCCGCACCCTCTGGGCCGCCGTAAACAAAGCGGTCCCCGCGACGGGCGACGTCCGGAGACCTGGCCATCAGCGATAGGAGCTGATCAGCGTGCACAACCGTATGGGCCCCACTCCCGCCCGCACCAGTGGGCGACACCTCCCCGCACCCCCAGCTGCGACGCGCACTACGGTCCCCTACCGTTCGAGCTCGTGTGCCATCGGCACGCACGGGGAATGCGCCCAGTCGTCCCCTGCCACCGCACCCGTTGGCGTCCCGGTGACCTATGAAGCCTGCGACTGCCCCTGCCACACCCCGGACGCTGCGCCGGCACCGCGGCAGGTGAACCAGTGAACGCCTGGGCTCCCAGCGGCGCGCTCGCCGCCAACATCGAGATCACTTCTATCAGCGTGCGACGCGGCGACGTCATCCAGATCGGAGGCCAGCCGTGCCGCGTCGCCGATCTCGTCCAGCTGCCCGCTGGCGCCAAACGCCTGTTCTTCGAGTCGGGCGAGGTGCTGACGATGCACGCCCGGAGCCGACTCATCGCCCTTCGGCTGACGAGGAAGTGGTGACCCGCCTGTGCCCTCTCTCCGTCACGCCATCGCCGACGACCTCCGTCACCAGATCTCAACAGGCCACCTCAAGGCCGGCGAACGCCTCCCCTCGGAAACTCAACTCGCCACCCGCTACATGGTCAGCACGCCAACCCTGCGAAGCGCCCTGGCGCTCCTCCAGGGCGAGGGCCTGGTCGAGAAGATCCACGGCAGCGGCAACTTCGTCCGCCACCCCCTCCGCAGGATCACGTACACCGGAGGGGGCTGCGAGGCAGCTCTCTGGCCCACCTTCTCCGCTCCCTTACGAGTGACCGCCCGCACCACGAATCTCAAGGCGCACGGCCCCCTGACGGCACTGCTGAACGTGCCACCCCACAGCCCCCTGACCGAGGTGCTTTACACAGCTCACGACGGGACAACGCCCCACAGCCTGGCCCACATCTACGTGCCCCGCGCCCCGGCGCCGGCGAACCCTCCTGGGCCCTCACCCTCAGCCGGGCAGATATCTGTGCGGGAAGACCCACGCCTACCGCTGGCCGAGGTCCAAGAGCGGCTCAGCGCCCGCCTCCCCACCCAGGAGGAAGCAACGACCCTCCGCATCAGCCCGTCCCTACCCGTCCTCGCACTCACCCGCGTAGCAACCGACACCACCGGCCACGTGGTCGAGGCCGCCCTCCTCATCCTCCCCGGCGACAGAGCAGACGCCCTCTTCATCACCCGCACCACGACCGAGGAGAGGACCCCAAAGGGATGACCGCGAGCAACGAACTGCGCCTGCTTCCATGGGCGGGCCCCGACGAGAAGCCCTGCTACCTCAGCGCAGATGCCACCACCGGCTACCTATCCCGCCTGGCCGACAACACCGAAGACATACAGCTCGGCTTGGGATCCGAGCTCCTAGCCCACGCCGCCGAAGTACTGGCCGACGTGGACTCGGATCCAGAGGAACTCCGCCTCCTGGCAGCAGACCTCACCGGCGCCCTCCGGGACATGCTCCGAGTAGCAACCAGCCGCGGCCACCGCCTCCCACGCCAAGCCCACTCCGCCCACGAAGGACCGCCGGCGCACCCCAACTAGCAAGAGCTCGCACGAAATGACGAAGCGGCCCCAGACACAGTCAGGGGCCGCTTCTGCACACACGGCTCCTGAGGGGATTGCCAGTCACCGCGTAGTCACTGGTCAGAGAGCTGCAACCCGCCTGCCAGAGTAGCGCCGTCCACAGATGGTCCACGAATCGACGCCACCGCTATCGAGGCTGCGATTGACGGTCTCCCATAACCCCACTGCGAAACAAGTTCGGCAGACGCCGGGGGTGCGGATTATACCGGCCTGAGAAGAACCACGCTCTCCCGAAGAAATTCATCGTCGGAAATTCTGCGGCTCAGTTGTCTTGCGATTCGCACCTCTTCGACTCGCCAGCCGGCCAGCTCGGCCAGCGTACCCATTAGGACGTCGGCTGCGATAACGAATGATTCGTCTCCCGCGCCATGTGCCGAGTTTCCGACAATGAAGGCAAGATGTCCGTCGGAAGCAATGCTCTGCCTGCATTTTTGCAGGGTTAGAAGCATGTCATCCGTATATCCCTTTATGAGCTCCACGCGACCAGAGCTATAGCGGTCAGAAGGGACTGCTTCCAAAATGGGATCAATCGCAGATTGGACTTCTCCAGCTACGCTGCTGTTCAAAAATGCATAGTCTTGATTAAATCGGATGCTTGGGTGACTGCGCACAGTTAGCTGCCTTTGTGCGCGCATTTCAGCGGAGGTTTCATAGCAGCCCAGCATCCATGCCTCAGTTTTGTATACTTCTGTATAATCAATATTATTCGGGTAGGGCGGAGAGAAGACGATCCAGTCAAATCCTGCTGTTTCGCTGACTCCTTCTCTGCCGTCCCCGAAAAGCACCTCTCCGGAGCTCTCAACTGGTTCACAGAGGAGGAGGTCTTGGAGCACGGCACCCGCCCGTTCGTTGAATGAACCCCAAGCATCCTTCGGGTTCCGGTTAGGCGCGAACCGCAAGGCGCGGCCGTCTCTACGCAAGCGCCCGCAGCTCTCTACTGCTGCGGCGAGGCAGACTCTCAGGAGCGAGCGAATTTCGCCATCGGTGCACGAATCAATGGAACTGCGGATGGCCACCAGATCCTGCACATTCTTCCTTGGAAAGTACGTCTCGTTTCGGAGAGTACTCTGATCAGGAATAGGCAGTGATTCCTTGCTGGCGTCATGGAATGCATCAGTCACGGAGTCCAGAGCTACATCAAAGGCCTTAGCTGCTTCTCGCCCGTGGATTCGTCCGTAGACTTTTGCGCGAGAAAGCTCCCAGAGGAATGGATTCCGCTCGACTCCTTTAACTCGAGCCGGAACATCATGACGCGTAGCCATATCCAAGGCGCTCAACAGGGTCGTCCCGCTGCCACTGTACGGATCAAAGACAGCCAGATTCTCGCTCGGAACGTAGGAGCTGTCAGCCATGAGTTGAGGCAGTAGCTGCGAGGAGTAGGCCTCTTTTAGGTGAAACCAACGATGAAATGGCTGTGAGGCATTTCCATTAGGCACCACGAGCCGCTGATATTGGGCGCTGCTGGACACCTTCCAGCTACCTTGCAAGTGGCGGTAGTGCGAGGTCAGCGCACTCGCGCCGGCCTGAGCCATGGGTACTCCTCGTGGGTCCTCGTGGCTCATCAGATCTGTGAGCGCGGCTCCGTTGGTCGCGCAGGTGACGGACACGATGGGGCGAGGCCGCAAGGCATGCGTGAGCCACACAACTGCGGAACGGTATCACAAAGCGCGCTCTCTGCTGTCGAAACAGGAGCGCTCAGCACGTGAGTGCGTCAGTCACATGCCAGCTGGCGGTGGTGGAAGCCTCGCCTGGATGCGGGAGTCTATCTAGCGGGTGCGACGTTGCGCTACTACAGTACGCCCTCATGACGGCCCATCAGGGAGGTGCGATGAGCGAGGGCTCACGCGGGATCGTGTTGCCGCAAGTCAAACGGCTTACGATTTCTCATTTTTCTCTTTACAGAAACCGTAGTCAGAATGTAGTTGCTTTTGACAAAGACGTTTTCTGCTTGTCCGGCGCTAACGGTCTTGGCAAGTCGACATTCTTGGCTATTTTGAATTACTCGCTGACGGGCGCAGTTGCGCATCCTGACCCCAAGGTGCAGTCGCTCGCTGAGTATAGAAAACGCGCGGTAAGCAACACGCCGGATTATTTCAATGGGCGAATTTCTCCGGCAGATCGAGACATCGCCGATGTAACTATCGAGTTCAGTATCGGCCCTCATGACTACAAACTCACTCGCGGATTCTTTCAGCTTGGTGAACTCAAGTACCTTAGAATCCAAGGCCCCGACGTACAGCTGGAGCGGTCGGTTGATGTCGACGAAGGCGCGGAGGGTGAGGAGCTTCTTGAAATCTTCGAGGTCAACGCCGTGCGACATTGTGGCCTGGCGAAGTTCGATCAACTGGTCTACATCCAACATTTCCTCGTAACCTTTGATGAGCGACGGCATTTGCTCTTCTGGGATCCGGAAGTCACTCGCTTTTCTCTCTTCCTTGCATTTGGGCTAGATACGGCTCGAGCAGACGCAGCGGGGGAGTGGCAAAGGAAAGCAGATCGTTTGGAGTCTCAAGCAAGAAACGCACAGTATCAAGCTACGTCCGCCAGGTCGCAGATTCGTGATTTGCTGGAGAGAAGCGGCTCTCCTATTGAGTACAACGAAGACTTGGAAGAGAAGCAGCGACGGCTGACGGAGGTTCGAGACCAATGTGTCGAGGTCGTTGATAGAAGGGTCGCGCAAGAGAAGGACGCACGACTGACCGTCGGCATCGCTGCTGCGGATCACCATGCGCTCACGATTCAGTACAACCGAGTTTTCAATGATCGCCTTAACCCAGAGAGCGGCATGAGCGATCATCCGCTACTTCTGCGGCTGTTGCATGAGCAGGAGTGCGGCGTCTGCGGCACTTCGGGCATCACTGACATCAAGGTAGTCACTGACCTGCTGGGTTCGCAGCAGTGCCCTTTGTGCCGCAGTTACGTGGCCGAGCAAGAGGGTGACGAGGATTTCGACACCTTGAGAGAGCTTGATCAGCAGCTCCAGGAAAGCAGCTCCTATCTCAGGTCTGTCCAGGAGGATCTCGAGAGGGCAACGGAGCGACTGACCGAAGCGCAGGAGGAACTTCGCGAGTCTACTCGAGCCCTGAGTGAGTTCGAGGAGGACAATTCTGAGTGGGTCCGGAACAAGAGTGCAAACTCTGGTCTTTCAGACGTTATCAAGCAATTGGAAGCAGAACAGAGGAGTGCTGAAGAGCGTCGCGATAAGTTCCGGGAAAAGCGTGATGAGTACCAAGCCCTCGTAGCCCCTGTAGCGCAAGAACTGACCGAAGCCTATGCAGAGGCTGAGACTGAGTTCCTGCCACGTTTCCAAAGTCTGGCTCGAGCGTTCCTTGGAATGGATCTCCATTGTCGTCTCGAGCAGCGTGCCCGCGGGCCGCTCCTTATCGTCACAGTCAATGGGCAGACTCGTCGCGATCAAGATGCTCTATCCGAAAGTCAACGCTATTTTATTGACATAGCTCTACGAATGGCCTTGACCGAGCACATGCTAGGTGGGCGCTCGCCGGCTTGTCTTCTCATCGACACACCTGAGGGATCCCTTGACATCGCGTACGAAAGTCGCGCAGGGGAAATGTTTGGGGCATTTGTTCGTCGCAACAACAGGCTCATTATGACTGCGAACCTCAATTCCAACAGGCTGGTTTTGGAGCTGGCGCGGGTCTGTGGGCGAGAGACGATGCATGTGGAGCGTATGACCAACTGGTCAATTCTGAGCGAGGTGCAGGCTCAAGCTGAGGAGCTCTTCGACCAGTCATATGCCGCTATTCAGGCTAGCTTGGATGGGAGAATGTTTTGAATCAGGCCGCTCCTGAGGCTTCTTTCGACGCGCTTTTTGTTGCATCGGAACTCTCTAGGGAGGGTGAAGAAGTTACCCTCAGCGCCGTTCAGATTTTTATCTATCTCGCCTGTCTTTTGGGTCTCTACGACAGGAAGGCCGTGGCGAGTTGGGGCTACAAGTTTCTGTCCACTCCTGCTTCTTCGCCCTGGAGTATGGAGCTGTACAATGCCGTGGAGTGGTTGAAATCGAAACGCCTACTTGCGGCCGACGAAGAGAAAATTAGGCTGACTCCAACTGGCAAAAAAGAGTTGGAGCTTTGGATGAGTCTGGGGCGGTTTTCGGATCGTGTGCCCTATCTGAGGGGGGCCACCGGGGCGTCAGCCGCTATGCCGGTATCTTCCGTTGAAGAGGGTGTTTCTCGTGAGCCGCATCTGGCTCGCGCAGTTGAGTTGGACGTTCCTCAAGAGCTGCTTGAGGACGCCAACTTGAAGCAGGTCTATGATCAATTTTCCGTGCTTAAGGCCACTCTGGGTAGCGATATTCCTGACTACATGGTGCCAGCCGTAGTCTGGCTCAGTTTTCTACTGGAGCAGGCTACTAAAGTAGAGCGCTAGGAGGGGGTAGCGTGAACCAGGCTGACAAGGAACGGCTTGCCGAAATGGCCAGAGGGCACTACATTCATGTAGCCTCTGAAAATCTCGGGCAAGCGGCTCCGGAAATCCTGCGTAATTTTCTTCCCAGATTGAAGGAAATTCACCGGGCGGTCGACTATGAGTCGATCAATGTGGCTCTGACGGTTTTCTATCGAACGAATTCCGATAAAAAACCGCTCGACCACGACCAGGCTTACAAGGTTACAGACGCTGGCAGACTCGCGCTCCATAACGATGGTGTTTTGACCGTCGAAGTTGGAGAGGGCGGGGATTTTTGGGTCTGGAAGGAGAAGTGCGAACCAGCAACGTTGGCCCACGACGCAGTCGTCTACCACTATGTTCCAGGTAGGATTGAAGAGTTCTGGGTAAATGGTGAGCTCGGTGATGTCCCGCCCTCAGTTGGGTTCGCCCGTATTTTTGGAATTTCGAAATTCGACGACCTTGCTGACTGTCTGGAGCATTACGCTCTAAAGCTCGCGAGGCCCAGTCAGTGCCGCATTTTGGCTGGCTTGTGGCGCGAAGAAGACCGAATCATGTGGAAAGCCGCACCTGAAGACACGATGCGTGATTCGCTCGTTCAGCATCTGGTGAGCAGCCTTCGTGAGGGAAATCCAGATATTCGGCCCGAGAGTAACGTCGATGAACGCAATCCTGTAGATATTGAAGTGAAGTGGGAGAATTCGAACAGGATTGGCCTAATTGAAATCAAGTGGTTGGGGCTCAGTGGTGTCCTGGGCGATAAGCCGCGGATAACGGGTAGGTATTCTGAGAGTCGAGCTCATGAGGGTTTGCGTCAGATAGCCGAATACCTGGATCGGACCAGGGATCGAGCAGCCACGTATGATCGTCGCGGATTCTTGTTTATCTTCGATGGTCGTAGGGCTCGGGTGAAGGCTGATAGCCGCACGCTCTCATATCAGGATGCGTGGAAGTATCAGGATGCCCATATAGTCTTTGACCGTGCCCTAGTGGGGCGAAGTGACATAGCCGATCCGATTCGTTGCTTCTGTGAGCCTCGAATTGGTAGAGCCTCGAGCCCGAGTCGGGCGTAAGAGGAGTCGCTTTAGGTCGGTGGAGCGGCTTTGGGCGGGAGCTGCTTTGGGGCGAGTGATCATGGCCCCTTAAGCTTCCGGCGAGTCGGGCAGTCTGTGGACCTGCCCGCTAAAGCACGACGTTGGGGCCATGATCTTCGAGGCTCGCCCCAAAGTGGCTGCCTAAAGCCGTGGAGCCGACCGCCCCGGCCGCGAAGTACCCCTTCTCTGGCATCAAGTGGCTGGCTGCTCTCAGCGCGGCCCGGGCGCCGGCCGGGCTGGAGCGGGGCGGAGACAGGAGCGCAGGCCCGGGCGACGGGCCGCGCGCGCCGCGCCATGCGCGGCGGGTGCCTTGATGAAGTAGGGAAACTCTTATCGCGCTGCCTGGCTCAGAGCGCGAAGGGCTCGTATGCCATTGCTCGATCCACGACCTTCTGGGCGCTCAGGCCAAGGTCGAAGTCCCAGTAAATGTAGTCGCTGATGTGGGGGCATCTGAGTCCTACCTCGAGGGAGACTAGTGCTGCGTCGGCTTCGCCCTCGTCGGTGATGCTGCCGTCCATGAGACGTTGCACGAGCTTCACGGCTTCGTCGCGTGTCATGTCGTGAGGAGATGGCGGCCGTCGTGGCTGCGGACGTGGGGACCCGCGGCATCCAAGGCGTCCAGGAGGCGGATCGCGTAGACCTCGGACATCTGGGCTGCTACCTCGTCGGGGGTGAGCCAGGCAACCGCGGTTGATTCCTCCGAGGTGCGTTCGGTCCCGCCTGAGGGCTTGCAGCGGAAGACCAGGGCGACGATGCCTCGGGTGGTGTTCTTGTAGACCCCGGTGAGCTCCTGGACCTGGATCTCGATGCCGGTCTCCTCCAAGACCTCGCGGCGGACGCCGGCCTCCGGGGATTCGGTGAGTTCGAGGACTCCGCCCGGCAGCTCCCAGGTTCCGTTGTCCGCTCGGCGGATCGCCAGGAGCCGGCCGTCTTCGCGGAGCACTGCCCCGGCTACGGACACGGAGTGCAGTGGCGTTGACTTGGCCTGCGGGGAACCCGTACTCATGTACAGGAGCATAGGAGGAAGAGAAGGACTATGGGAACCGCAGTAGGAGGTGGCCGAGGGGCTGTGCCGCGCTACGTGCAGATCGCTGACGACATCGTTCAGCAGATCCGGGCCGGGGCATTGAAGGCCGGCGACATGGTGCCGAGTGAGTCCGAGTTGGTCGAGCGCTACGGCGTCGCCGGCGGGACTGTCCGCAAGGCAATGCTGGAGGTCCGCGCGAGTGGCCTGGTCGAGACGCGGCATGGCAAGGGCTCGTTTGTGAAGGCCCGGCCGCCCGTCAGGCATCGGTCCTCGGACCGCTTCCGGCGTACGCACCGCCAGGAGGGCAAGGCGGCGTACCTTGCCGAGTCGGCTCAGTCCGGGGCTGAGGCCTCGGTGAGCATGCTCTTCCGCGGGCCGATGGAGGCGCCGGAGGAGATCGCTGAGCGGCTCGGGGTGACTGTGGGGACTCAGGTGCTCGCCCGGCGGCGGCTGTACTTCCGGGACGGCACGCCGGTGGAGACCGCTACTTCGTACCTGCCGTGGGACGTGGCGAAGGACATCCCCGAGTTGTTCGCCGAC
Organism: Streptomyces sp. NPDC045967; assembly: GCF_056430495.1. Classification (NCBI taxonomy): domain Bacteria; kingdom Bacillati; phylum Actinomycetota; class Actinomycetes; order Kitasatosporales; family Streptomycetaceae; genus Streptomyces; species Streptomyces sp. NPDC045967. The sequence continues at coordinate 38,099 of NZ_JBWKLE010000001.1, forward strand.
AACCCGGGACCCGGCGGCATCTATGCCAGGCTGGAGGATCACGGTCACGTCTTCGCGGAGTTCGTGGAGACACTCCAGGCCCGGCCGGCCGCCAAGGCCGAAGCCACCGAGCTCTCGCTGAGCCCTGGCTCCCCGGTCGTCCACTTGCTGCGGAACGCGGTCACGGAGGAGGGGCGCGTGGTCGAGGTCTGCGAAACCCTCATGGCTGCTGACCAGTTCGTCTTCGAGTACCGGATCCCCGCGCGCGACTGACGCTCGCTCAACTCCCCACAGCCCGCCGTGAGTTTCTCTTCGCGGCGGGTTGACTCATGTATAGGAGTCGGGCACTCTTCTTCCTGTAACTCCTATACAGGAGTGAAGGAGCTCGACCTCTATAGAGGAGTGATCTGCTGTGCGTCAGATTCCCGTCGACACCTCCGGCGCGACCGTGATGGTCGCCCAGCCCCCGCAGCTCAAGATGCGGGACAAGAAGACCGGTCAGATCGCCCTGGACGGCGACACCGGCAACAACCTCATGACCGTTGACGTGCTGTTCGTGATGAACGGCAACGCCGAGGTCATTCCGGTGACGGTGGCGGAGCCCGACATCTCGGGTGAGCTGGGCATGGGTACGCCGGTTGCACTGACCGGCCTGGTCGCCCGGCCGTGGGAGAACGAGTTCAACGGCCAGAAGCGGCACGGCATCAGCTTCCGCGCCGTGGCCGTCACCTCGCTCGCGAAGGCGGGATGAGCATGGACGCCTTATGGATCGCGCTGCTGGTGGTCGTCGCCGTGGCACTCGTGCTCGTCCTGCGCTGGCTGAGGCCCACCTGGTACTGGATGACCTTCGGGGTCACCTTCGCGGTGGTCCGCGTCCTGATCAGGTATCGCTCGGTGATGGATGCATGCGGGCTCACCGTTCCGCCCTCCCGCTGGCGGCTGGCACTCGCTCGGGCAGCCAACCGCCCTGTTCCCGAGGCGCGCCCGCCCCGCATCCTGCGGCTTCGCCCCACGGCGACCGGTCTGGTGCTGCGGTTAAAACTCCGGCCTGGCCAGGACGCATTCGACTTCTCCGCATCCTCCGACCGCCTGCGGCACTCCTTCGCCCTCCACAACGTCGTCTCGCGGGAGATCCGTTCCGGCGTGGTCGAGCTGCGGATGACCGGACGACGTACTCAGACGGGTGCGCATGCCGGCGGTCGTTCCCGCTGAGGGGCTCCGTGTGCCGGTCGCGCTGCGGGAGGACGGGGAAGTGCACTACCGGGACTACCGGCAGGTTCCGCACGCCCTGAATGTCGGCGCGACGCAGTCAGGGAAGTCCGTCTATCAGCGCACCCTCGTCGCCGGGCTCGCGCCGCAGAACGTCGCTCTAGTCGGCATCGATTGCAAGAACGGTGTGGAGCTCGCGCCGCTCGCAGCGAGGTTCACTGCTTTGGCGGACAACCCGGGCGCCGCTGTTGACCTGCTGGCCGCTCTCGTCGAGTACATGGGTCGCGTCTACCAGCTCATACGTGCCGAGCAGCGCATCAGCGTCAGCCTGCCGGATGCGGAGATCACCGCCGATATCTGGGATCTGCCCGCGCACTTGCGGCCCGTGCCCGTCGTGCTCCTGGTGGACGAGGTAGCGGAGCTGGCCCTCGCCGCGAGCAGGGCGGATGAAGCCCGGCGGGATCAGATCGTCACCTACCTCGTCCGGCTCTCCCAGCTCGGCCGCGCCGCCGGCATCTACCTGGAGATCTGCGGGCAGCGATTCGGCTCCGAACTCGGCAAGGGCATCACCATGCTCCGCGCCCAGCTCACTGGCCGGACCGCACACCGCGTCAACGACGAGACCTCCGCGAACATGGCCTTCGGGGACATCTCCCCGGACGCCGTCCTCGCCGCCGTCCAGATCGACAAGGACCGCCCCGGCACCGCCGTGGCCGGTGACTCCTCCGGCGGCTGGTCCCGCATCCGGGCCCCGCACACCACGCTCCGGCAGGCCGTGGACACCTGCAACGCCCACGCGCACCGCACCCCGAGCATCCCGGAGCTGGAGCCCTTCCGGCCCGCGGCCCCGGTCCGCGTCCTCATCGGCAAGGTCCAGCCGAGGGCCACTACAGCAGGTGCCTTCTAAGCACTTGTCCCATCCGGTCGGCGCGGCCTCACGCGCCACGTCCCTACCCGCCCCATGCCTGAAAGGAGGTGGAGACCATGACCCGCCTGGTTCGTCCGGACGCCGTCCTCGTCCAGGCCGTCATCGCCGGAGCGCTCTCCTTCGCCCACCTGCACGACCTCGCCGAAGCCGCCGGACAGCACGGCTGGAAGGCCTGGGCCTATCCGGTCAGCGTGGACCTGCTCCTCGTCGCCGCCTGGCACCGTCTGCGCAGCCTGCGGGACGCGGGGGAGCCCTCGCGGGCGGCCTGGTCCTGGTTCGCCGTCGCCCTCGCCGCCTCGCTCGGCGCGAACGTTGCCACCGCCGGCCTTCTAGACCTGCGCGACGTCCCGGACTGGCTCCGGATCCTCGTTGCCGGGTGGCCCGCGCTCGCCTTCCTCGGCGGAACGCTCCTGGTTCACCGGCCTACGCCACCCAGCGATCCGGAGCCCCCGCCCGTGGTTGACCGGGCGACAGAACCCGGCGTACAGGCCGACCCGCTCCCCGCCCTGCCCGTGCCTGAGCCGGTCGACACCGTTCCGCCCGCTCTCGTAGCCCACGCCCAGAAGATCGCCGCCGACCACCGCACCCGCACCGGCTCGGACATCGACACCGAGACCCTGCGTTCCCGGCTCGGCGTCCCGTCCCCGATGGCCGAAGCCATCGCTGCCCAGCTCGTCTGAGGAGGCTCGATGCCCGCCCGGATCCACTTTCGCTCGCTCATGAAGATCGGCCCGGTTCAGATCGGCACGTACTGCGACCGCCACGGCCGCACCAAGGACGCCGCCGTCTGCACCTCCGACGGCTGCGGCTGGTCCTCCGACTACAGCTCCTCGACCGCCGCCCAGCTCGCCGCCCGCTCCCACCGCTGCCGCGTCAGCTGACCCCGAAGGAGCTCTCGTGGACGTCCCGCTCTGGCTCGCCCTGATCGTCGTCGGCGTTCTCGGCTACAAGCTGATCCGCCCGCCGCTCTGGCTCGTCGCCGTGATCCTCCTCGGCGGCTTCCTCCTCGCGGACAGCTTTCTCGCCTCCGCCATCGACACCGCGATCAACAAGTAACCCGACCCGGAAGGAGAACCACATGATCCGGCCCAAGATCCCGGTCAACCCGCTCCCGACCGGCCTCGTCACCCCGCTCGTCCAGCCGATCGCCACTGTTGAGTCCCACCGCGGCACAGCCCCGGTCTGCGACTGCCCCCAGACCCCTGCTCCCGGCCAGCCGGCCTCCCGCGTGCAACTGCCCTCCGTCCGTCTCACTCCGGCCGGCCTCGTTGCCGCCGTCGCCGCTGGGGCGGGCCTGGTCCTCGTCGTCGGCGCGGTGGTCGTCTCGATGCTCCTGGCCGTCGCCATCACCGGCGCCTCGGTCGCCGTCTGCGCAGTCGTCCTGCGCTCGCTGCTCAACGGCCGACTCCACCGCTGACCGGCCCCGGGACGGCCTCAACCGCCAAGTCTCCGCCGTCCCGGCGCCGCGCTCCTGCCCGAAACAGATGATCCGGAAGGAAGCACCATCATGTCCCAGCACCACCACGCCCCGACTCAGGTCTGCCCGAACTGTGACGGCTTCCCCGCCGTGAGGATCTCCCTCGGCGGCCGGGACCGCACCGGTGCCTTGCTCACCATCACCGCCCACTGCCCCGCCTGCCACGGCGTCGGCCTGCGCCGCCCTGCTCGAGCTGACCGGCAGGTGACCGCGTGACCGACTCCGCGACCCTCGCGGACCTGGATCCCGGCCTCCTCGGCGACATGCTGAAGGTGGCCGGGGCTCCCGGTTACGCCCGGTGGGAGGACCAGATCCGCCGCACCGGCGGCTGCTCCGACCCGATCCACATCACCGGATGGACCGTCGCCAAAGACAAGACGTCCGGTGCGATCCTGCACCGCTACTCCACCGAGAACGAACCGGGCGCCCGACTCCGGATCGCCTGCGGCAACCGTCGAGCCTCCCGCTGCCCTGCCTGCGCCTGGACCTACTCCGGGGACACCTACCACCTGATCCGGGCCGGGCTCGCGGGAGACGACCGTCGCGACATCCCCGCCGCCGTCCGCGAGCACCCCCGCGTCTTCGCCACCCTCACCGCGCCGTCCTTCGGCCCGGTTCACAACCGCCCCGCCGGCCGCCCGTGCCGCTGCGGCAAGCACCACCAGGAGGACGCGCCCGAACTGGGTACCGCCCTCGACCCGGCCACGTACGACTACGCCGCTGCCGTCCTTTTCAACAACCACGCCGGTCAGCTTTGGCAGCGCTTTACCACCCGGCTTCGCCGCGAGATCGCCGCCCGCGCCGGACTGACTCAACGCGAAATCAAGGAGGAGGCTCGGATCTCCTACGGCAAGGTTGCCGAGTTCCAGAAGCGCGGCGCCGTCCACTTCCACGCCGTGATCCGCGTCGACGGACCCAGCGGCCCGGACACTCCGCCGCCGGCCTGGGCCACGACCGGACTCCTCGACCGCTCCGTCCGCGCCGCCGTCGCCCATACGTACACCTCGGTCACGGTCCCGGCGGCCGCCGACCAGCCCGCCCGGACCTTTCGTTGGGGCACGCAGCTGGACGTCCGCCCCATCAAGGCCTTCGGCGACGGCTCGGACATCACCGAACAGGCCGTCGCCTCGTACGTAGCCAAGTACGCCACCAAGGCCGCCGAGAACACCGGCACCCTCGACCGCCGCATCGGCAACCGCGAGGCCCTGGTCCTCCTCGATGTCCCAGACCACGCCGCCCGCCTGGTCGCGGCCTGCCTCGACCTAGACCCGCTTTACCCGGATCGCCGCCTCGCGGCCTGGTCGCACATGCTCGGCTTCCGCGGCCACTTCTCCACCAAGTCCCGCCGGTACTCCACCACCCTCGGTGCCCTGCGCCGGACCCGCGCCGACTATCGCGCCGCCCAGGAACGCGAAGCCCGGGGCCTGGACGACGTGGAGCCGGACAGCGTGCTCGTCCTCGCCTCCTGGCAGTACGCCGGCCACGGCCACAGCCCGGGGGAGTCGGTACTGGCCGCCACCATCGCCCGCGACATTCAGCTGAACCGCCAGACCGCCCGCGAAGCCCTGCAAGGAGAGCAGCATGAATGAGCGCTACCTCAGCGTCGTCCAGGTCGCCGAACTGCTCGGCACCACGGTCCGATTCCCCCGACGGCTCGTGGAAGAGCGGCGGATCACCTACGTGAAAGTCGGGCGACACGTGCGGATTCCCGAGAGTGCCGTACGGGCGTACATCGATGCTCACACCGTCGAGCCGCGTCGGAGCCGTCTGGGGGTGGCTGCCTGATGGCCGGAAAGCGACGTCCATTCGGCCGAGTCCGCAAACTTCCCTCCGGCCGGTACCAGGCCCGGTACCTCGGCCCGGATGGCCAGCTCCGTCCCGCCCCGGAGACCTTCCGGACCAAGCGGGACGCGGACGACTGGCTCGCCGACAAGCAGACCGAGATGCGCCGGGGGGACTGGCACGACCCGGACGCCGGGAAGGTCGCGTTCGGTCCGTACGCCGTCGCCTGGATCAAAGAGCGCGAGCTGACCAGCACCACGCGGCAGCTCTACGGCTCGCTTCTGAAGCACCACCTGGAGCCGGTTCTCGGCGCCGTCAATCTGGCGGACATCTCGCCACCCCTCGTACGCAGCTGGCGTGCCGACAAGCTCGCCGCCGGCACCGGCCCCACCACGGTGGCCAAGGCATACGCCCTGCTCCGCGCCATCCTCGGCACGGCCGTGTCCGACGAGCTGATCCGGCGGAACCCCTGCCAGGTCAAAGGCGCCAGCTCCGTGCACACCCCAGAACGTCCGACCGCCACGGTCAACGAGGTCTACGCGCTGGCCGAGGCGATCCAGCCGCGCTACCGCGCCCTCGTCCTCATGGCCGGCTTCCTCGGACTGCGCTGGGGCGAGCTGATCGGCCTCCACCGGCGGGACGTGGACCTGGAGCGCGGGACCGTACGCGTCCGGCGGGCCGTCGCCGAGCTGAGCAATGGGCAGCGGGAGATCAAGGCTCCGAAGAGTGCCGCAGGTAAGAGGACGGTCTCCATCCCCGGGGTGATCCTCCCGGACATCCACCAGCACCTGAAGCGATACGCCGAGGCCGGCGCCGACGGGCGTGTCTTCGTCGGCGCCAAGGGGGCGACTCCGCGCCGGAACCACTTCAACCGGCTCTGGCACAAGGCGTGTGGCGAGGTGGGGGTCAAGGGGCTGCACTTCCACGACCTCCGGCACACGGGCAACACGCTCGCCGCCTCAACAGGTGCCAGTACACGGGAGTTGATGACGCGCATGGGTCACAGCACCGCCCGCGCCGCGCTGATCTACCAGCACGCCAGCGCCGACCGGGACCGGCTGATCGCCAACGCGCTGAGCGGGCTTGTGAAGAAGGGCCGCAAAACCGCCAAGGGCACGAAAACAGATCCACAGCGCAAGGGGCACGCAGGGGGCACGCGGAGCTGATCGGAGCCCCTGGAACGACGAAGGGCCAAGTCGAGGAGATGTCCTCTGACCTGGCCCTTTGCGCTTCAGAGCGGGTGACGGGAATCGAACCCGCGTAGCTAGTTTGGAAGACTAGTGCTCTACCATTGAGCTACACCCGCACCGCGCACCGCAGGTCCGGGGACCGCGGCACGGACAGCATCCTAGCGGGTTGCGCCGGGGGAGTGCACACCGCATTTCGAGCGTGGCGTGAGCGCGCCGCGCGGCCGCGGCGCCGGCCGGCGCGGGGAACTCCTGCAAACCCCGCGCATCGGAGGGTCTCCGGGCATGTACCCTACGTGTCGCACCGACGGGGTGTGGCGCAGCTTGGTAGCGCGTCCGCTTTGGGAGCGGAAGGTCGTCGGTTCGAATCCGGCCACCCCGACCAACAGCAGTGTCCCCCTCGACGTCCCCCGGGGGCCCTCCACAAGATCGCGTTGTGGGCTGATTGCCGCTTGCGGTTACTATGCAAGCTGCGTGCCCGTGTGTCTGATGTACCGGGCCGAAGTCCGCTGAACCGCTGAATCGCAGCGTGACGGCAGAATCCCCAGCAGTCAGCCACAAGGAGACCGAACCGTGAAGAGCGCCGTGGAGACCCTGAACCCGACTCGGGTTCGGCTCACTGTTGAGGTGCCCTTCGAGGAGCTCAAGGACAGCCTCGACGCGGCCTACAAGAAGATCAACCAGCAGGTCACGGTGAAGGGCTTCCGCAAGGGCAAGATCCCGGCCCGCGTCATCGACCAGCGCTTCGGCCGCGGTGCGGTGCTGGAGGAGGCCGTCAACGACGCCCTCCCGAAGTTCTACACCGAGGCGGTCAACGAGGCCGACCTGAACCCGCTGGGCCAGCCCGAGGTCGACATCACGGAGCTGAAGGACGGCGAGCTGCTGGCCTTCACCGCCGAGGTCGACGTGCGTCCCGAGATCGAGATCCCGGACTACTCCGGCATCGAGGTCGAGGTCGACGCCATCGAGGTCTCCGACGAGGACGTCGAGAAGTCCGTCGAGCAGCTGCGCGGCCGCTTCGCCTCCACCAAGGACGTCGAGCGCGCCGCCGCCGAGGGTGACGTCGTCACCATCGACCTCGAGGCGAAGGTCGACGGCGAGGTGCTGGAGGACGGCGTCGCCTCCGACGTGTCCTACACCATCGGCTCGGGCGAGCTCCTCGAGGGCATCGACGAGGCCGTCACGGGCCTCGAGGCCGGCGGCGAGGCCACCTTCACGTCGCAGCTGAAGGGCGGCTCCGCCGAGGGCAAGGACGCCGAGGTCACCGTCAAGGTCACCAAGGTCTCCGCCCGTGAGCTGCCGGAGCTGGACGACGAGTTCGCCCAGATGGCGAGCGAGTTCGACACCCTCGAGGAGCTGAAGGCCGACAGCCGCAAGCGCCTCGAGAACATGAAGCAGTACGACCAGGCCACGCAGGCCCAGGAGCGCGTCCTGGAGAAGCTGCTGGAGCTCGTCGAGGTCCCGATCCCCGAGAAGCTCCTCGCGGACGAGGTCCAGACCCGCAAGCACAACCTGGAGCACCACCAGCTCGGCCAGATGGGCCTGACCATCGAGAAGTACCTGGAGTTCCAGGGCAAGACGGTCGAGGAGTTCGACGCCGAGACCTCCGAGCAGGCCGTCAAGGGCATCAAGACCCAGTTCGTCCTCGACGCGCTGGTCAACAAGGAGAAGCTGGGCGTCAACCAGGAGGAGCTCACCGAGCACCTCATGCGCCGCGCCGCCTCCTCCGGCATGTCCCCCGACCAGTTCGCCCAGGCCGTCGTCGAGGGCGGCCAGGTCCCGATGCTGGTCGGCGAGGTCGCCCGCGGCAAGGCCCTCGCGGTCGTCGTCGAGGCCGCCAAGGTCGTCGACACCAAGGGTGAGGTCATCGACCTGTCCGACGAGGACGAGGCCGAGACGGTCGAGGCCGCCGCTGACGCCGACGCCGACGCCGCCGAGGACAAGGCCGACGAGGCCAAGTAACACCCCGGGCGAAGCCCACTGAGCAGTGCCCCGAAGGGCCCGGACGCCGGCGCGTCCGGGCCCTTCGGACGTGCGCCCGCACGGGTCCGGGACCTTGCGCTCCGAGCGAACAGTTCGGGAAGCGGGATGGCGTTGTCCTACCTGCGCGTTAGGGTCCATGAATACGAGGGCACGGGAGTACCGGAATGCCGGCGGACTCGTCCGCACGGCTGGGCCGTGCCCCAGAACGAGACGCTGAGACGGCACATGGCCGTCGGAGACGAGCAGGTGGATACGTGACGAATCTGAAGCCTTACGCCGCGGGTGAGCCGTCCATCGGTGGCGGCCTCGGCGACCATGTCTACAACCGGCTGCTCGGCGAGCGCATCATCTTCCTCGGCCAGCAGGTCGACGACGACATCGCCAACAAGATCACGGCGCAGCTCCTCCTCCTCGCGGCCGAGCCCGAGAAGGACATCTACCTGTACATCAACAGCCCCGGCGGCTCCGTGACGGCGGGCATGGCGGTGTACGACACCATGCAGTACATCCCGAACGACGTCGTCACCATCGGCATGGGCATGGCGGCCTCCATGGGCCAGTTCCTGCTCACCGGCGGCGCCAAGGGCAAGCGCTTCGCGCTGCCGAACACCGACATCCTGATGCACCAGGGCTCCGCCGGAATCGGCGGCACCGCGTCGGACATCAAGATCCAGGCCCAGTACCTGCTGCGCACCAAGCAGCGCATGGCCGAGATCACCGCGTTCCACTCGGGCCAGACCGTCGAGGCGATCATCCGCGACGGCGACCGCGACCGCTGGTTCACCGCCGTGGAGGCCAAGGAGTACGGCCTCATCGACGAGATCATCTCGGCCGCGTCCAACGTGCCGGGCGGCGGCGGCACCGGGGCCTGATCCCCGGCCACCGCCAGACCGAGCAGACGACAGCCCGCAGAACGCCACCAGGATGGTGAACACCCAGATGCAGATGCAGAACAACTTCTCCGCGAGCGGCCTCTACTCAGGCCCGCAGGTGGACAACCGCTACGTCATCCCGCGCTTCGTCGAGCGCACCTCGCAGGGCGTGCGCGAGTACGACCCCTACGCGAAGCTCTTCGAGGAGCGCGTGATCTTCCTCGGCGTGCAGATCGACGACGCGTCCGCCAACGACGTCATGGCGCAGCTGCTGTGCCTGGAGTCGATGGACCCGGACCGCGACATCTCGATCTACATCAACAGCCCCGGCGGCTCCTTCACCGCGCTGACGGCGATCTACGACACGATGCAGTTCGTCAAGCCGGACATCCAGACGGTCTGCATGGGCCAGGCGGCGTCCGCCGCCGCGGTCCTGCTGGCCGCCGGTACCCCGGGCAAGCGCATGGCGCTGCCGAACGCCCGCGTGCTGATCCACCAGCCCTCCGGCGGGACCGGCCGCGAGCAGCTCTCCGACCTGGAGATCGCGGCCAACGAGATCCTGCGCATGCGCGACCAGCTGGAGACCATGCTGGCCAAGCACTCCACGACGCCGATCGAGAAGATCCGCGACGACATCGAGCGCGACAAGATCCTCACGGCCGAGGACGCTCTCGCGTACGGCCTGATCGACCAGATCATCTCGACCCGCAAGAGTTCGCACTGACCCTTGCCGCCAATTGGCGTGGACGCGCCGCCGCATTCGGCGATGTGAACCACGTCAAGGGGGCCCCGCACGGGGCCCCCGGCAAGGTACCGTCGGATATGAGGCACCAGGAGCGCTGAACCAGGCGTCTCCCAGGCGAAGGGGAAGCACCTCGTGGCACGCATCGGTGACGGCGGCGACCTGCTCAAGTGCTCGTTCTGCGGAAAGAGCCAGAAGCAGGTGAAGAAGCTCATCGCAGGACCCGGTGTGTACATCTGCGACGAGTGCATCGACCTCTGCAACGAGATCATCGAAGAGGAGCTCGCGGAGACCTCGGAGGTCCGGTGGGAGGAACTCCCCAAGCCCCGTGAGATCTACGAGTTCCTGGAGAGCTACGTCGTCGGCCAGGAGCCGGCGAAGAAGGCGCTCTCGGTGGCGGTCTACAACCACTACAAGCGGGTGCAGGCGGGCGAGAACGGCGGCGCGCAGGGCCGCGAGGACGCGATCGAGCTCGCGAAGTCCAACATCCTGCTGCTGGGCCCCACCGGCTCCGGCAAGACCCTCCTCGCTCAGACGCTCGCGCGCATGCTGAACGTCCCGTTCGCCATCGCCGACGCGACGGCGCTGACGGAGGCGGGGTATGTCGGCGAGGACGTCGAGAACATCCTGCTCAAGCTGATCCAGGCCGCTGACTACGACGTCAAGAAGGCCGAGACCGGGATCATCTACATCGACGAGATCGACAAGGTCGCCCGCAAGAGCGAGAACCCGTCGATCACGCGTGACGTGAGCGGCGAGGGCGTCCAGCAGGCCCTGCTGAAGATCCTCGAGGGCACGACGGCGTCCGTCCCCCCGCAGGGCGGCCGCAAGCACCCGCACCAGGAGTTCATCCAGATCGACACGACGAACGTGCTCTTCATCGTGGGCGGCGCCTTCGCCGGCCTGGAGAAGATCATCGAGTCGCGTGCGGGTGCCAAGGGCATCGGCTTCGGGGCGACGATCCGCTCGAAGCGCGAGATCGAGGCGAGCGACCAGTTCCAGGAGGTCATGCCGGAGGACCTGGTGAAGTTCGGGATGATCCCCGAGTTCATCGGCCGCCTCCCCGTGCTGACCTCGGTGCACAACCTCGACCGCGAGGCCCTGCTCCAGATCCTCATCGAGCCGCGCAACGCGCTGGTGAAGCAGTACCAGCGGCTGTTCGAACTCGACGGCGTGGAGCTGGACTTCGAGCGGGGCGCCCTCGAGGCGATCGCCGACCAGGCGATCCTGCGCCAGACCGGCGCGCGCGGCCTGCGCGCCATCATGGAAGAGGTCCTGATGTCGGTGATGTACGAGGTCCCGTCCCGCAAGGACGTGGCGCGCGTGGTCATCACGGCCGATGTGGTCCGCTCCAACGTCAACCCGACGCTGGTCCCGCGGATCGTCCCGAAGGACCAGGGCCCGCACGAGAAGTCGGCGTAGCCGCACACACGCCACGCAGAAGGGGCGCCCCCGACCGGGGGCGCCCCTTCTGCAGGTCCTGCCGGACCGCTACTTCTTGACGCGGGCCGTGTTGTAGAGCTTGGCGGCGAGTTCCGCGGCCTGCTCCTGGGTGTAGCCCGGCTTCCCCGCGAGGATGGACGCCACGTCCGAGGCACTGACCATGCTCAGGGTGCTGTAGTCACCCCAGACGCAGAACGGAAGCGTGGCCTCCTTGGGCCCCTTCGTGCTCGTGTCCTTCGAGGTGAACTTGATGTCCTGGCACTTCATCACAGCGCCCTTGAAGTTGGGCGGGGACATCTCCTTGGGGCTGCCGACGAGCTGCACGTCGGACTTGCCGTCCTTCGCGGCCTCCATCCGGGCCTTGGCGAAGTAGCCGTCCACCGCCTTCTCCGGGTCGGCGATGTCGCCGTAGACACCGGAGAAGTTGAGCCCCTTGGCCGTCAGCGGGTTCTTGGGGTCGCCCGACCGGTAGTTCATGCCGACCTGGGTCGCGTTCTTGACGCCCGCGGCCTCGGCCTCCTTCTTGTCCTTCTCGGTGAATTCCTTGTCCTTGTACGCCGGGTCCTTCTTGAAGTCGTCCACCGCCTCCGGGGCCACCAGCTTGTAGCCCTTGGTGTCGGCCGCGATGGCGCCGCCCCCGCCCCCGCCCAGGAAGTACCAGCCGCCGCCCGCGATCACCGCGATCGCGACGACGACGCCGATGACCACGCCGGCCTTGGACTTCTTCGGCGGCTGCTGCGGGGGCACCCCGCCGTACGGGGGCGCCGGGTAGCCGTAGGCCGGCTGCTGCTGGGGGTAGCCCTGCGGCGGGACGCCCGGCTGCTGCGGGTAGCCGTAGCCGGGCTGGGGCGCGGGCTGGCCGTAGGGACCCGGCGGCGGGGGCTGCTGCCCGTACGGTCCGGGCTGCTGCGGCTGCTGCGGCTGCTGTCCGTAGGGCCCTGGCTGGTTGTAGCTCATTCCGCGTCCCCCAATGAAGGTTGCTTATGCGTTTCACACATCCTGTCGGAAGCGCTGGGCGCACAGCCCCCCGGGGGACCGCACAACCGGTTTCATGACTGGACTGTTACGGCCCTAAACTGTGGCTCGTGACCGAGAACACGCAGACACCCAGCGCCCCCGACTCCGAACTGCCGACCCAGTACGCGCCGGCCGAGGTAGAGGGGAAGCTCTACGAGCGCTGGGTGGAGCGTGGGTACTTCACGGCGGATCCCGCGAGTGAGAAGCCCCCGTACACCATCGTCATCCCCCCGCCGAACGTCACCGGCTCCCTGCACCTGGGTCACGCCTTCCAGCACACGCTCATGGACGCCCTGACCCGCCGCAAGCGGATGCAGGGCTACGAGTCGCTGTGGCTGCCCGGCATGGACCACGCCGGCATCGCCACCCAGAACAAGGTCGAGCAGCAGCTCGCCGAGGAGGGCAAGTCCCGCCACGACCTGGGCCGCGAGGAGTTCGTCGAGCGGGTCTGGCAGTGGAAGGAGGAGTACGGCGGCAAGATCCTCGGCCAGATGCGCCGTCTCGGCGACGGCGTCGACTGGAGCCGTGAGCGGTTCACCATGGACGAGGGCCTGTCCAAGGCCGTCCAGACGATCTTCAAGAAGCTCTTCGACGACGGGCTGATCTACCGCGCCGAGCGCATCATCAACTGGTGCCCCCGCTGTCTGACGGCCATCTCCGACATCGAGGTGGAGTACCAGGAGGACGCGGGCGAGCTCGTCTCCATCCGCTACGGGGAGGGCGAGGACAGCCTCGTCGTCGCCACCACGCGCGCCGAGACGATGCTCGGCGACACCGCCGTCGCCGTCCACCCGGACGACGAGCGCTACCGGCACCTGGTCGGCCGGCAGATCAAGCTGCCGCTGACCGACCGCACGATCCCGGTCGTCGCCGACACCCACGTCGACCCGGAGTTCGGCACCGGCGCCGTCAAGGTGACCCCGGCGCACGACCCGAACGACTTCGCGATCGGGCAGCGCCACGGCCTGCCCAACATGACGATCATGGACGAGCGCGGTGTGATCACCGTCCACGGGCCGTTCGAGGGCCTCGACCGGTACGAGGCCCGCGACGCCGTCGTCGGCGCCCTGCGCTCGCAGGGTCGCATCGTCGCCGAGAAGCGCCCGTACCTGCACTCCGTCGGACACTGCTCGCGCTGCCGCACCACCGTCGAGCCGCGCCTGTCCCTCCAGTGGTGGGTGAAGGTCGAGACCCTCGCCAAGGCCGCCGGTGACGCGGTCCGCGACGGCCGCGTCGCGATCCACCCGCAGGAGATGGAGAAGCGCTACTTCGACTGGGTCGACAACCTCAACGACTGGTGCATCTCGCGCCAGCTGTGGTGGGGCCACCGCATCCCGGTCTGGTACGGCCCGGACGGCGAGGTCGTCTGCCTCGGACCGGACGACGAGGCACCGGCGGGCGAGGGCTGGACGCAGGACACCGACGTCCTCGACACCTGGTTCTCCTCCGGCCTGTGGCCGTTCTCCACGCTCGGCTGGCCGGAGAAGACCCCGGACCTGGCGAAGTTCTACTCCACCGACGTCCTGGTCACCGGCCACGACATCATCTTCTTCTGGGTCGCCCGGATGATGATGTTCGGCCTGTACGCCATGGACGGCGAGGTCCCGTTCAAGACGATCGCGCTGACCGGCCTGGTCCGCGACGAGCGCGGCAAGAAGATGTCGAAGTCCTTCGGCAACGTCGTCGACCCGCTGGACTGGATGGACAAGTACGGCTCCGACGCCGTCCGCTTCACCCTGGCCAAGGGCGCCAACCCCGGCACCGACGTCCCGATCGGCGAGGACTGGGTCCAGGCATCGCGCAACTTCGCCAACAAGATCTGGAACGCCACGCGCTTCGCGCTGATGAACGGCGCGACGATCGAGGGCGAACTGCCGCCGGTCGAGCGGATGTCGGCGACCGACCGCTGGATCCTGTCCCGTCTGAACAAGACGGTCACACAGGTGGACGCCTACTACGAGGACTTCCAGTTCTCCAAGCTCAGCGAGGCGCTCTACCACTTCGCGTGGGACGAGGTCTTCGACTGGTACGTCGAGTTGTCGAAGACGACCTTCTTCGCGGGCGGCGAGGGTGCCGAGGTCTCCGGCCGGGTGCTCGGTGAGGTCCTGGACACCACCCTGCGCCTGCTGCACCCGGTGGTCCCGTTCGTCACGGAGACGCTGTGGACCACGCTCACCGGCGGGGAGTCCCTGGTCGTCGCCGACTGGCCCGAGGACAGCGGCTTCCGCGACGAGGCCGCGGAGGCCGAGATCGAGAACCTGCAGGCCGTCGTCACCGAGGTCCGCCGGTTCCGGGCCGACCAGGGCCTGCAGCCCGGTCAGAAGGTCCCGGCCCGACTGGACCTCACCGGTACCGCGCTCGCCGCGCACGAAGCGGCCATCCGCCAGCTGCTGCGCCTCCAGCCGGAGGGCGACTCCTTCAGCGCCACCGCGACGCTCCCGGTCGCCGGCGCCACCGTCGCGCTCGACCTGTCGGGCACCATCGACGTGGCCGCCGAGCGCAAGCGGCTGAGCAAGGACCTGGCCGCCGCCGAGAAGGAGAAGCAGCAGGCCGAGGGCAAGCTGGGGAACGAGGCCTTCCTGGCCAAGGCCCCCGACAACGTCGTGGACAAGATCAAGGGGCGGCTCGCGAAGGCCGAGGCGGACATCACTCGGATCCGGGCCCAGCTGGACGCCCTTCCCGCCCAGTAGGCGGGAGCAAGCCGGGGGAGCACGCCCGCCAGACGTACGGGGAGGCCCCCGCGCCGCAGTCCGGCGCGGGGGCCTTCCTCTTGCGAAGTGCCTGGTGCCGCGCGGTGTCCCGTCGACCCCTCGCCCCGGATCCCGGTCCGCGGAGGCGACCACGGATGATGGAGGGCATGCACGCCAAGCCCCTCGCCCCGGCTCTCCACCGGGCCGTGGCCGCCGGCCGCCGGGTCACCGAGGGCTGGGCCGGTTCCGCCCGGGGGCTGGACGTCGCCACGGCGCTCGGCTGCCTCGGTCTGATGGCGCTGGACCTCCCCGGCCTCGCGTCGGCCGACAACTCCCTCAACGGGCCGCTGGCCGCCGGCGTGCTCGCCGCGGGCTGCGCGAGCCTGCTGGTGCGGCGCCGGCTGCCCTGGCTCTCGTACCTGGCGGCCCTGCTCTTCGTCGGCTGGCTGCACGAGCTGACCCTGATCCAGTTCGCCCTCTACTCCGTCGGCCGCTACCGGGGGCGCCGGGCCGGGATCCTCGCCACCGCCGGCTACGTGGCCTTCGCGGTGGCCCTGTTCCACGGCGTACCGGACTGGCCCGCGTCCTGGGCGGAGACGTTCAGCGGTCTGCTCGCCGTGGTCGTGCCGGTCGGGGTGCTCGCCTCGGCCGCCGGCATCGCCGCCTACCGGCACGACCTGGTGTCGGAACTGACCGCACGGCGGGCCGAGTCCGCCCTGCTCCAGGCCGTCCAGGAGGAGCGCACCTCGGTCGCGCGGGACGTCCACGACTTCGTCGGGCGGGAGCTGACGCTGCTGACGGTGCGCTCCGAGGTGCTGTCGGTCCGGGCCCGCGAGACGGCGTACGCGAAGGACTTCGAGGAACTGGCCGACACCGCGCGCCGCGCGCATCTCGTGCTCAACGAGATCATCGTGCAGCGCGGGGAGCGGGCCCCGACCCCGGGGGTGGACGGGCTGGCCGCGCTGGCCGAGGAGAGCGGGCGGGCCGGTTCGCCCGTACGGCTGGTCATGGACCCGCAGGCGCACGCGCTGTCGCCGCTGCGGCAGGCGGCCGTCTACCGGGTGGTGCAGGAGTGCCTGACGAACGCGGCCAAGCACGCCGGCGGTGAGACCGTCGAGGTGTCGATCGCGGTGGACGGGCCGAGGCTGCGGATCGCCGTCAGCAACGCCCTGCCCGCGCGGACGCCGGGCCGGGAGCCCGTCTCGGCGGGTTCGGGCACGGCCAGCATGGGGGAGCGCGTACGCAGCCTGGGCGGTGAGCTGACGGCGCGGCGGACGGGCGACGCGTACGAGGTCGTCGCCACCCTTCCGCGTGGTTAGGCGGTGCCTCCTCCGTCCCGATGGCCGGCGCGGTCGTGGTCCCCGCTTGCACCGCGACCACGGACGGCTCATCGGGCACGATGCCGCGGCCCCGTGCGTCGACCGGCGTGTTTCGGCTGCCGGCCTGCGGCAATCGTTCCGCCTCTCCTGCCCGCAGGGCTCGCTAACGATCTGGTCGCCGGGGCGGTCGAACGTCCCGCAACGCCCGGGCCGAAGGTCCTGCCGCTCCTCGTCCGTAGACTGGCCCCGTGAGTGAGCAGCAGCCCGAGAGCCACGACCGCGACTTCGGCTTCGACGAGTCCGGCGCGCCCGACGAGTTCGACCAGATCGTGGCGGAAGAGTCCGACCGCGACCCCGACCTGGCGGTGATCGAGGCCGGCAGCCGCACCCTGCGCGCCCAGGCCGGACCGCCCCAGGGCGATCCGGTGCCCGCCCGGCCCGCCGACCCGGAGGTCGCCAAGGCGCTGCTGGAGGTGGAGCAGGAGCTGGCCACCCGCTGGGGCGAGACCAAGCTGGAGCCGTCGGTCTCGCGGATCGCCGCGCTGATGGACCTCCTCGGCGAGCCGCAGCGCGCGTACCCGTCCATCCACGTCACCGGCACCAACGGCAAGACCAGCACGGCCCGCATGATCGAGGCCCTGCTGAACGCCTTCGAGCTGCGCACCGGCCGGTACACCAGCCCGCACGTGCAGTCGGTCACCGAGCGGATCAGCCTGGACGGGGCGCCGATCACCGCCGAGCGGTTCGTCGAGACCTACCACGACATCAAGCCGTACGTGGAGATGGTCGACGCCGCCGAGGAGTACCGGCTGTCGTTCTTCGAGGTCCTGACCGGGATGGCCTACGCGGCCTTCGCGGATGCCCCGGTGGACGCGGCCGTGGTCGAGGTCGGCATGGGTGGCACCTGGGACGCGACCAACGTCATCGACGGCGCGGTCGCCGTGGTCACCCCGATCAGCCTGGACCACACCGACCGGCTCGGCACCACGCCCGGCGAGATCGCCCGGGAGAAGGGGGGCGTCATCAAGCAGGGCGCCACCGTGATCCTGGCGCAGCAGCCCGTGGACGCGGCGCAGACGCTGCTGAAGAGGGCCGTCGAGGTCGACGCCACGGTGGCCCGCGAGGGCATGGAGTTCGGCGTGGTTGCGCGCGAGGTCGCCGTCGGCGGCCAGCAGCTGACGCTGCGCGGGGTCGGCGGGGAGTACGACGGCATCTTCCTGCCGCTGTACGGGGCGCACATGGCGCGCAACGCGGCGGTGGCGCTGGCCGCGGTCGAGGCCTTCTTCGGAGTCGGGACCGGTGGCCCGGAGCAGGCGCGGGAGCTGGATGCGGACACCGTGCGCAAGGCGTTCGCCTCGGTGACCTCGCCGGGCCGCATGGAGGTCGTACGGCGCAGTCCGACGGTGGTGCTGGACGCGGCGCACAACCCGGCCGGGGCGGCGGTCACCGCGGAGGCGGTCACCGAGTCCTTCGGCTTCAGCCGGCTGATCGGTGTGGTGGCCGCGAGCGAGGGCAAGGACGTCCGCGGGGTGCTCGAGGCCTTCGAGCCGATCTTCGCGGAGGTGGTGGTGACGGAGAACTCCAGCCACCGGTCGATCGGCGCTGACGAACTGGCCGCGGTCGCGGTCGAGGTGTTCGGCCAGGACCGGGTGCAGGTGGAGCCGCGGCTGGACGACGCCCTGGAGGCGGCGATCACCCTGGCGGAGGAAGAGGCCGAGTACGGAGGGGCCGGCGTCCTGGTGACCGGTTCCGTGATCACGGTGGGCGAGGCCCGCCTGCTGCTGAAGAGGGGCTGAGGATGCGCACGCTGTGTGCGAGCACGCTGATCGGCGAGTTCTTCGTGATCGGGTTCGCGGGCCTGGTGGCCATGAAGAACCCCGACCTGACCCAGACCGCGGTGTGGACGGTCTGCGGGGTCACCATGCTGCTCTCGGTGCTGCTGTGCGGGATGCTCTCGCGTCCGGGCGCGGTGCAGCTGGGCTGGGCCCTGCAGATCGGTCTGGTCCTGAGCGGGTTCGTCGTCCCGACGATGTTCTTCCTGGGCGCGGTGTTCGCGGGGCTGTGGTGGTGCTCGGTGCACTACGGCCGCAGGATCGACGCGATCAAGGCCCGCTGGGCCGCCGCGGCGGAGGCGCCGGCCGCCCCCGGGGCGCCTGACGCTGCGTGACGGCCGCCCCGAACGGCCCTGTAGATTCGTCCCACCGCACTCGTATGCCGCAAGGAGCCACGACATGACCCAGCGCACCCTCGTCCTGCTCAAGCCCGACGCCGTCCGTCGGGGTCTGGTGGGCGAGATCATCGGCCGCTTCGAGCGCAAGGCCGGCTGGAGCATCCCGGCGCTGGAGATGCGTACGCTCGACCGGAGCATCCTGGAGCAGCACTACGCCGAGCACGTGGGCCGGCCGTTCTACGAGCCGCTGGTGGGCTTCATGTCCGGCGGCCCGGTCGTGGCGCTGGTCGTCGAAGGGGAACGGGTGATCGAGGGCGTCCGCCAGCTGGCCGGTCCCACCGACCCGATCGCCGCGGCGCCGGGCTCCATCCGGGGGGATTTCGGCACCATCGTCCGGGAGAACCTGATCCACGCCTCGGACTCGGAGGAATCCGCGCAGCGCGAGCTGAAGCTCTTCTTCCCGGCGCTCTGATCCTGACGTGACATCAGCCGAATAGCGCTCATGGCCTGGGGCGACCGAAGTAATTTCGGTCGCCCTTCGGTATTTCCCCGCAGGAGCGGGAACGCCTGGGCAGAACACGTCGTCACCACTGATGGGGGCGGGTATCCATTCCGGCGGGATTACCGGCAGTCCCGTCGCGCGGTCCGCGGACCCGCGGCACTACGATGGGGCCTCCACCCACCCACCACCTCGCCGACCTGACAGCAGCCGCTATCAACTGGAAGGCCAGACGCTCCTCATGGGGAACAAGGGGAACAACATGTCGTTCATCGGCCGTGACATGGCGATCGACCTCGGGACCGCCAACACGCTGGTGTACGTGAGGGGCCGGGGGATCGTCCTGAACGAGCCGTCCGTGGTCGCCATCAACACGAACACCGGCGGCATCCTGGCGGTCGGCTCCGAGGCGAAGAAGATGATCGGGCGCACGCCCGGCAACATCGTCGCCGTACGGCCCCTCAAGGACGGCGTCATCGCCGACTTCGAGATCACCGAGCGTATGCTCCGGTACTTCATTCTCAAGATCCACAAGCGCCGCTACCTGGCCCGCCCGCGCGTCGTGGTGTGCGTGCCCTCCGGTATCACCGGAGTGGAGCGGCGCGCCGTCATCGAGGCGTCCACGCAGGCCGGCGCCCGCCAGGTGCACATCATCGAGGAGCCCATGGCCGCCGCCATCGGCTCGGGCCTGCCCGTCCACGAGGCCACCGGCAACATGGTCGTGGACATCGGCGGCGGCACCACCGAGGTCGCCGTCATCTCCCTCGGCGGAATCGTCACGGCACAGTCCATCCGGGTGGCCGGCGACGAGCTCGACAACGCGATCATCCAGCACATCAAGAAGGAGTACTCCCTCCTCCTCGGTGAGCGCACCGCCGAGCAGATCAAGATCACGATCGGGTCGGCCTACGACCTCGACAAGGACGAGCACACCGAGATCCGCGGCCGCGACCTGGTCTCCGGTCTGCCCAAGACGGTCGTCATCTCGGCCGCCGAGGTCCGCAAGGCCATCGAGGAACCCGTCAACGCCATCGTGGACGCCGTCAAGACCACCCTGGACAAGTGCCCGCCGGAGCTCTCCGGCGACATCATGGACCGGGGCATCGTCCTCACCGGCGGCGGCGCCCTGCTGCGCGGCCTCGACGAGCGGCTGCGTCGCGAGACGGGCATGCCCATCCACATCGCCGAGGACCCGCTCGACTCCGTCGCGCTCGGCTCCGGCAAGTGCGTCGAGGAGTTCGAGGCGCTCCAGCAGGTCCTGGACGCCCAGCCCCGCCGCTGACACCGCGCCCCTCCGGGCGGGTCGAAGCACGCGCAACACACAAGGATCCGCCGTACGGGTGCTACCGGGCCCGTGCGGCGGATCGTTGATATACAGGCAAAACAACATTCCGACGAGGAAGGCACGGCCGCCGCACGTGAGGGACACACGAGAAAGCCGGCTGCTCCTGGTGCTTCTGATCGCCATCGCGTTCGCGTTGATCACGGTGGACATCAGGGCAGGCGAGGACTCGCCGGTCGACGGTGCCCGGCAGGCCGCCGCGGCGGTCTTCGGCCCGGTCGAGGAGGGCGTGGCCACCGCCGTCGACCCGGTCGCCCACGCCATAGGGGCGGTACGCGACTCCGGCGAGCGCCACAGCCGGATCGCCGTACTGGAACGCGAGAACGCGGCCCTGAAGGCGAAGCTCGGCAGCGACGAGCAGACCCGCAGCCGCATCCACGAGCTGGACGAGATGCTCAAGCGGGCCGGCGCCGGCCAGTACGGCATCAAGGGCGCCGAGGTCATCGCCATAGGAGCGGCCCAGGGCTTCTCCTGGACCGTCACCATCGACGCCGGCAGCAAGGACGGCATCGAGCGCGACATGACCGTGCTCAACGGCGACGGACTCGTCGGCCGGGTCACCACCGTCGGCCCCGACACCGCCACCGTCGTCCTCGCCAACGACCCCGACTTCACCGTCGGGACCCGCCTGGAGAAGACGGGTGAACTCGGCTTCGCCACCGGGCAGGGCGACCGGGCGCTGTCCGTGCAGATGCTCAACGGCAAGGCCCGCATCGCCCCCGGGGACCGCCTCGTCACCTTCGGCTCGCACGGCAACAAGCCGTTCGTGCCCGGCGTGCCGATCGGCGAGGTCGTCAAGGTCGACGCCGCCCGCGGCGACCTGACCCGCACCGTCTGGGTGCGGCCGTTCGTCGGCTTCTCCCGCCTGGACATCGTCGGCGTCGTGGTGATGCCGCCGCGCGAGGACCCGCGCGACGCCGTCCTGCCGCCCAAGCCCGAGGCTCCCAAGCCCACCCCGACGGTCACCGTCACGGTCACCCCGTCCGGGTCCGCCAGCGTGCCCGCCAAGCCGGCCGACGAGTAGGAGCAGACCGACCATGCGCTTCAACCGGATCCTGCTCTCGGCCACGCTCGTCGTGGTCGCCCTCGTCGTCCAGGTCACCGTCCTCGGCCGGCTCCAGCTGCCCGGCGCGGTGCCCGACCTGCTGCTGCTCACCGTCGTCGCCCTCGCACTCGTCTACGGGCACGTCAGCGGCGCGCTCATCGGGTTCGCCGCCGGCCTCCTCGCCGACCTGGCACCCCCCGCGGACCACGCCGCCGGACGGTACGCCCTCGTCCTGTGCCTCATCGGCTACCTGGCCGGGCTGGTGCGCCCCGACAACGGACGGTTCCGCTCCGCCTGGGGCCCCCTGCTCACCGTCGTCGCGGCGGCGATCGGCTCCACCCTGCTGTACGCCGGGGTGGGCGCCCTCGTCGGCGACACGGCCGCCCGCCACGTCGGCCTGACCGGGCTGCTGTTCACCGCCACCCTCTACGACCTGCTGCTCGCGCCCTTCACCGTGCCGTTCATCATGGCGCTGGCCCGGCGCGCGGAGAGCGACCCGATGGCCGTCGAGGCCGGCGGCGGACCGCCGCAGGGCAAGGACGTGTCCTCCGGCTGGCTCGCGGGCGGCACCGGCCTGCGCATCGGCAGCCAGCGCGGCGGCCTGCGTCTGAGGACCGCACGGGGCCGCGCCAACAAGGCCGTCCGCATAAAGGGGGTCAAGGCCGTCAAGAGCGTGAAGAAGCTGTGAGGGAGGAGCCGACGTGACCAATGTTCCGGAGACCGGCCGCACCTCCCGTGTGCAGATCCGGCTCGTCATCATGCAGGTGCTCATCCTCTCGATGCTGGTCACCCTCGGCGGTCGCCTCTGGTACCTCCAGGTCCGCAACGGGGAGGAGTACTACCACGAGGCGAAGAGCAACCACGTGCAGCGGGTCGTCCGGCCGGCCGTGCGCGGCCCGGTCCTCGACGCCCGCGGCGTCCCGCTCGCCGACAACGAGACCCGCCTGGTCGTCTCGGCGAGCCGCACCGCGCTGATGAAGATGAAGGACAAGGGCAAAGGCGTCATGACGCGCCTCGCGGACGTCCTCGGCATGAGCCCCAAGGACGTCATGGACAAGGTCCGGCTCTGCGACTCCCAGACCCCCAAGCCCTGCTGGAACGGCTCCCCCTACCAGCCGATCCCCATCACCATGGAAGCCAGCACGCAGCAGGCGCTGCAACTGCGGGAGCGCCCCGAGGACTTCCCCGGCATCACCGCGGAGCCCACCGCCGTCCGCCGCTACCCGGCCCCCGGCGGGGCCCGTACGGCCCAGGTGCTCGGCTACCTCTCGCCGGTCACCGACGAGGAGATCCAGAAGGCGAAGGACTCCGACTCGCCGCACCTGCGGTCGGACCAGGTCGGCCGCTCCGGGATCGAGCGCACCTACGACAAGCAGCTGCGCGGCAAGGCGATGGTCACCTCCTACGAGGTCGACAACCTCGGCCGGGTCATGCACCAGACCGAGTCCGACCCCGGAGTGCCCGGCTCGACCCTGATCACCAGCATCGACGCCCGGGTCCAGTCCGTCGCCGAGTACGAGCTCCAGCAGGCGATGAAGACCGTCCGCCAGGAGACCGACAAGATCACCGGCCGCAAGTACGAGGCGGACTCGGGCGCCGTCGTCGTCATGGAGACCAAGACCGGCCGCGTCGTCGCGATGGCCTCCCAGCCGGACTACGACCCCAACGCCTGGGTCGGCGGCATCTCCGCCAAGGACTACGCACGGCTCACCAGCAAGGGCTCCAACTACCCGCTGCTGAACCGGGCGATCCAGGGGCAGGCCCCGGCCGGCTCCATCTTCAAGGTGGTCTCGGCCAGCGCGGCCGTCCGCGCCGGCTACGCCTTCGACGACAAGTACAACTGCAGCGCCTCCTACAGCATGGGCAACCGGAGCTTCGCGAACTTCGAGTCCAAGGGGCACGGCCCCATCACCCTCGGCGAGGCCCTCAAGTTCTCGTGCAACACCGTCTTCTACGCCCTCGGGCACAAGGAGTGGCAGCGCGACGGCGGCATCAAGCCGAAGAAGGACGCCCACGACTGGTTCTACCGCACCGCCCGCGAGTTCGGGCTCGGCTCCGAGACCGGCATCGACCTGCCGAACGAGGTCACCGGGCGCATCCCCGACCGCCGGTGGAAGAAGAGCTTCTGGGCGGCCAACAAGGACTCCTGGTGCAAGCAGGGCAAGAAGGGCGGGACCTACGTCGAGCAGATCGCCTACGAGAGCTGCCTCGAAGGCAACCAGCTGAAGGCGTTCGACAGCATCAACTTCGCCATCGGGCAGGGTGACGTGCTCGTCACCCCCATCCAGATGGCCACGGCCTACGCGGCCATCAGCAACGGCGGCACCCTCTTCGACCCCACCGTCGGCAAGGCCGTGATCAGCCCCGACGGCAAGCGCGTCGAGATGATCAAGCCCCGGCCCCACGGCAGGCTGCCGATCGACGCCCAGACCGTCCGCAACCTCGACAAGGGCCTGCGGATGGTCGTCGAACCCGGCGGCACCGCCGCCTGGCGGTTCGGCGGCTGGCCGCTGGACAAGATCCCGATGCGGGCCAAGACCGGCACCGCCCAGGTCTACGGCAAGCAGACCACCTCCTGGCTCGCGACCTACACCGACGACTTCACGATCGTCATGACCATCTCCCAGGGCGGCACCGGCTCGGGGGCCTCGGGCCCCGCGGTCCGCAACATCTACAACGCCATCTACGGTCTCGACATGGCCGGCAAGCAGGACGTGAAGAAGGCCCTGCTGCTGAAGCCCGAGACGAAACTCCCCAGGATCCGCCCCGACGGCTCCATCGATTCCCCCGAGATCCGGCCGTACGTGCCGCCGTCCCCGGAGGAGCTGGCGCCGCCCGTGCTCGCCGGCCCGCCCCGTCCCGCGCAGCACGACTGAGGACCGATACCGCATGCAGACCGCCAACAAGTTCTCCGTCTCCCGGTACGCGCCCCAGCGCGGGGCGATGGCCAGGCTCACCGCCCGCGACTCCGTGGTGCGCCGGCTCGACTGGCCGATACTCCTCGCCTCGCTGGCGCTGTCCTTCATCGGCGCCCTGCTGGTGTGGTCGGCGACCCGCAACCGGACCTCCCTGAACCAGGGCGACCCCTACTACTTCCTGGCCCGCCACGCGCTGAACACCGGCATCGGGCTGGTGCTGATGATCGGCACCATCTGGCTCGGCCACCGCACCCTGCGCGGCGCGGTGCCGGTCCTGTACGGGATCTCGCTCCTGCTGATCCTCGCGGTGCTCACCCCGCTCGGCGCCACCATCAACGGCGCCCACGCGTGGATCGTCCTCGGGGGCGGGTTCTCCCTCCAGCCCTCCGAGTTCGTGAAGATCACGATCATCCTGGTCATGGCGGTGCTGCTGGCGGCGCGGGTGGACGCGGGTGACCTCACCCATCCCGACCACCGCACGGTCGTCAAGGCCCTGTGCCTGGCGGCGGCCCCCATGGGCATCGTCATGCTGATGCCCGACCTCGGCTCCGTCATGGTCATGGTCGTCATCGTGCTCGGCGTGCTGCTGGCCTCCGGCGCCTCCAACCGATGGGTGTTCGGCCTCATCGGCTCGGGGGCGGCCGGCGCCGTCCTGATATGGCAGCTCGGCGTGCTCGACGAGTACCAGATCAACCGCTTCGCGGCCTTCGCCAACCCCGAGCTCGACCCGGCGGGCGTCGGCTACAACACCAACCAGGCGCGCATCGCGATCGGCTCCGGCGGGCTGACCGGCTCCGGGCTCTTCAAGGGCTCGCAGACCACCGGCCAGTTCGTGCCGGAGCAGCAGACCGACTTCGTCTTCACGGTCGCGGGGGAGGAGCTGGGCTTCGTCGGGGCCGGGCTGATCCTCGTCCTGCTGGGCGTGGTGCTGTGGCGGGCCTGCATGATCGCCCGCGAGACCACCGAGCTCTACGGGACGATCGTGTGCGCCGGGATCATCGCCTGGTTCGCCTTCCAGTCCTTCGAGAACATCGGGATGACCCTCGGGATCATGCCGGTGGCCGGGCTCCCGCTGCCGTTCGTCTCCTACGGAGGATCGTCGATGTTCGCCGTGTGGGTGGCCATCGGCCTCCTCCAGTCGATCAAGGTGCAGCGGCCGTTGTCGGCTTGACCGCGGCTCGTCCTGCGCTCGTGATCGGTTCGGGATTAGATTCGATCCCATGGCGGACACGAAGCGCGAGATCGAGCGGAAATTCGAGTTCACGGATGCGGCGGCGGCCCGGCGCGGGGTCCCGGACCTGACGGGCACGGCCGCGGTCGCGGCCGTCTCCGACCGGGGCACGGTCGAGCTGGACGCCGTCTACTACGACACCCCCGACCACCGGCTGGCCGCGGACGGCATCACCCTGCGGCGCAGAACCGGCGGGGCCGACGCGGGCTGGCACCTCAAACTGCCCGTCTCCCCGGGCGTGCGCGACGAGATCGGGGCCGAGCCCGGCGACACCGTCCCCGAACGGCTGAGGGCCCTCCTGCGCTCCCGGGTGCGCGGCGCCGCGCTGGAGCCGCGGGTCCGGCTGCTCTCCTCGCGCAAGGTCGGCCACCTCCTGGACGCCGACGGGGCCCTCCTCGCGGAGCTGAGCACCGACACGGTCCTGGCGGAGCGGGACGGGGCCACCGCCGCCTGGACCGAGGTCGAGGTGGAACTCGCCGACGGCACCGACCCCGGGCTGCTGGACGCGGTCGAGAAGGTCTTCCGCAAGGCCGGGCTGCGGGTGTCCGACTCCCCGTCCAAACTCGCCCGCGCCCTGGCCGAGACCGGGGGCGCGGCAGGGGCCGCCGCCGGGCCGCCGCTCCCGCCCGCGGGGGATCCCGCGGACGGTACGGCGGGCGCGTACGTGCTGGCCTACCTGCGGGAACAGCGCGACGCCCTGGTCGCCCTGGACCCCGCCGTGCGGCGCGGGCTGCCGGATTCCGTCCACCGGATGCGGGTGGCCACCCGGCGCCTGCGCAGCGCCCTGAAGACCTACCGCAAGGTGCTGGACCGGGCCGTCACCGACCCGGTCGGCGAGGAGCTGCGCTTCCTCGCCGCGGAACTCGGCGTCGAGCGCGACCAGGAGGTCCTGGCCGAGCGGATCCGGGCCCACGTGGCCGAGCTGCCGCCCGAGCTGCTGGCGGGACCGGTCCGCGACCGGCTGCGGACGTGGGACGAAGGTCGCCGCACCGCGTCCCGCCGCCGGGCCCTGGCCGCGCTGGACAGCGCCCGCCACCTCGCCCTGCTGGACTCCCTCGACGCCCTGCTGGCCGCGCCGCCGCTGCGCAAGGCCGCCGGCGGGCACGCGGAGCGCGTCCTGCCCAAGGCGGTGCTGCGCGATGACGAGCGGCTGGCCGGCCGGGTGGAGAGCGCGCTCGCCCAGGAGCCCGGCGCGGAACGCGACGTCGCCCTGCACGAGGCCCGCAAGGCGGCCAAGCGCGCCCGCTATGCGGCGGAGGCGGCCGTGCCGGCCGCCGGCAAACCGGCGAAACGCCTGGCCAAGGCCGTCCAGAACGTCCAGACCCTGCTCGGCGAGCACCAGGACAGCGTGGTCGCCCGTGAGGCCCTGCGCGGTCTTGGCGACCAGGCGGCCGAGGCGGGTGAGCCGTCCTTCACCTGGGGGCTGCTCTATGCCCGGGAGGAAGCCCTGGCCGAGCGCTGCGAACGCGAGCTGCCCCGGGTCTGGGAGAAGACCTCCCGGCGGAGGCTGCGGGCCGCCCTGGAATGATCATGTGGGTGGGGGCGGCCGGCCCTGGAGGTACGCTTGAGAGCTGCCCCCTGCCCGCTTCACGAAAGTCGCGTGATGACCGAATCGGTCTTCCCTCAGCTTGAGGCTCTGCTTCCGCATGTGCAGAAGCCCATCCAGTACGTCGGCGGTGAACTCAACTCCACGGTCAAGGAGTGGGAGAGCTGCGACGTCCGCTGGGCGCTCATGTACCCGGACGCGTACGAGGTCGGGCTGCCCAACCAGGGCGTCATGATCCTTTACGAGGTGCTCAACGAGCGCGAGGGCGTGCTCGCCGAGCGCACCTACAGCGTGTGGCCGGACCTCGAGGCCCTGATGCGCGAGCACCGGGTGCCCCAGTTCACCGTGGACAGCCACCGCCCCGTCTCGGCCTTCGACGTGTTCGGGCTGTCCTTCTCCACGGAGCTCGGCTACACGAACATGCTGACGGCCCTGGACCTCGCGGGCATCCCGCTGCGGTCCAAGGACCGCACGGTCGACCACCCCATCGTCCTCGCGGGCGGCCACGCGGCCTTCAACCCCGAGCCGATCGCGGAGTTCATCGACTGCGCCGTCATCGGCGACGGCGAGCAGGCCGTCCTCGACATGACCGGGATCATCCGCGCCTGGAAGGCCGAGGGGCGGCCGGGCGGGCGCGAAGAGGTCCTGCTGCGCCTGGCGAAGACCGGCAACGTCTACGTGCCCGGCTTCTACGACGTCGAGTACCTGCCGGACGGCCGCATCGGCCGGGTCGTGCCCAACCGCTCCGGCGTGCCGTGGCGGGTGTCGAAGCACACCGTCATGGACCTCGACGAGTGGCCGTACCCGAAGCAGCCGCTGGTCCCGCTCGCCGAGACGGTGCACGAGCGGATGTCCGTGGAGATCTTCCGCGGGTGCACCCGCGGCTGCCGCTTCTGCCAGGCCGGCATGATCACGCGCCCCGTGCGGGAGCGAAGCATCACCGGCATCGGCGAGATGGTGGAGAAGGGCCTGAAGGCGACCGGCTTCGAGGAGGTCGGCCTCCTCTCCCTCTCCTCGGCGGACCACACCGAGATCGCCGACATCGCCAAGGGCCTCGCGGACCGCTACACGGACGACAAGGTGGGCCTGTCCCTGCCCTCGACCCGGGTGGACGCCTTCAACGTGGACCTGGCCAACGAGCTGACCCGCAACGGGCGCCGCTCCGGCCTGACCTTCGCGCCCGAGGGCGGCTCCGAGCGCATGCGCAAGGTCATCAACAAGATGGTCTCGGAAGAGGACCTGATCCGCACCGTCGCCACCGCCTACGGCAACGGCTGGCGCCAGGTGAAGCTGTACTTCATGTGCGGCCTGCCGACCGAGACCGACGAGGACGTGCTGCAGATCGGCGACATGGCGGTCAACGTCATCGCCAAGGGCCGCGAGGTCTCCGGCCAGAACGACATCCGCTGCACGGTGTCCATCGGCGGGTTCGTGCCCAAGCCGCACACCCCGTTCCAGTGGGCGCCGCAGCTGTCGGCCGAGGAGACGGACGCGCGCCTGGGCAAGCTGCGCGACAAGATCCGCGCCGACAAGAAGTACGGCCGCTCCATCGGCTTCCGCTACCACGACGGCAAGCCGGGCATCGTCGAGGGCCTGCTCTCCCGCGGTGACCGCCGCATCGGCGACGTCATTCTGGCCGTGTACGAGTCGGGCGGCCGGTTCGACGGCTGGCGCGAGTACTTCAGCTACGACCGCTGGATGGAGGCGGCGCAGAAGACGCTGCCCGCCCACGGCGTGGACGTCGCCTGGTACACGACCCGCGAGCGCACGTACGAGGAAGTCCTGCCCTGGGACCACCTCGACTCCGGTCTCGACAAGGACTGGCTCTGGGAGGACTGGCAGGACGCCCTCGACGAGACCGAGGTCGAGGACTGCCGCTGGACCCCGTGCTTCGACTGCGGCGTCTGCCCGCAGATGGACACCAGCATCCAGATCGGCCCGACGGGCAAGAAGCTGCTCCCCCTGACGGTCGTGAAGTGACCGCGGGCTGAGCCGGGCCCTCGAAGCGCCCCCCGCCGGACACGGCGGGGGGCGCTTCGCGTCCGGGGGCGGCCCTTCGCGTGCAACGGCCGGGGCCGGTCCTGCGTCGTCGAGGGCATGGACCTGGAGAAGCACGGCGGGCACGAGCCACCACCACCCGCGGGACAGGGGTGTGTGTACGCGGTGGTCCGGATACCGGTGCGGATCCTGGCCGTGGCGGTCGTGCTGCCCGTACGGCTGGTCTGGGACCTGCTCGCCCTCGGCGCGCGCGCCGTCCACCGCCGGGCCCTGCGCCCCGCCGGGGACGCGGTGGCCCGCGCCTGCGCCTGGCTCCTCCAGTACGGGCTGGTTCCGGCCGGGCACGCGCTCACCTGGCTGGCGCGGGGTGCCGGGCTGCTGCTGAAATGGGCGGCCCTGGCCGTCTTCCACTGGCCCTGGGCCGGGTTGTGGCGGTATGTGCTCGCGCCGGCCGGGGGCGCCCTGTGGCGCCGGGTCCTGGTACCGCTCGGGCAGGGGGCCTTACTCCTGGGGCGGGGAGTCGCCGTCGCGCGGGGCCGACTGGCCCTGGCGCTGTTCGTCTGGCCGTGGACGGCCCTGTGGCGGTACGCGCTCCTCCCCGCCGGGGCCGCGCTCCACCGCCACCTGCTGCGGCCGACCGGCCGCGGGCTCGCATGGGCGGTCCTGGCCGCGGTCCGGTACCTGCTGAAACCGGCCGGTGCGGCCGCCGCCTGGACGGTGGGTGCCGTGTGGCGGTACCTGCTCGTGCCGCCGGTCCGGGGCGCCGCCCGGCTGGTCCGCGCGCTCCACCTCCACGTGCTCGCTCCGGCCGGCCGCGCCCTGCTGTGGTTCCTGCCGCGCGCCCTCGCCGCCGTGTTCGTCCGGCCGTGGGCGGCGCTGTGGTGGTACGTCCTCGTCCCCGCCGCCACCGGCACCCACCGCTTGCTGCTGGCCCCGCTCGGTCGCGGCCTCGCCCGCCTGGCCCGGGGCCTGTACCGCTGCGTCCTGACACCCCTCGGCCATTTCGCCGCGGCGACCTGGCGGTTGGCCGGGCACGTCAGCCGCGCCCTGGGCCGCGGCCTGCTGTGGTTCTGGCGCGGCTGCGTCGTCCGCCCCGCCGCGTGGGTGCACCGGCGGGTGGCCGCGCCCGTCGGCCACCTGGTCCGCGGGGCGTGGCGGGCGTCCCGGGGCGCGGCCCGCGCGGCATGGCGCACCTCGCGCACCGCGGGGGCCGAGGTGTGGCAGAGCGCGTGCGCCGCCGTCCGGGACGCCCGCGCCGGGGTGCGCCAGGCGCTCTTCGGTCCTCCTCCGCGGGAACCGGCGAGGTCACGGGCGCGTACTCTGGGTAGTACGACAGCCAAGGGCCACACGCCCGCCCCCGAGATCTCCCTGCGCGAAGGCCAGGGGTGAGCCGGCGGCAGGGCGCGGCGGCCCGCAGGCCCCCAGACGCTCAGGGCGACGCGCGAGACGCGGAGCCCCGCACAAGGAGAAGAACCACTGGGCAAGCGACAGCCCGAAGGCCCGCCTCCCGCACCCGTGGTGCAGCGCATCCGACTGCGCTACACCAAGCGCGGCCGCCTCCGGTTCACCAGCCACCGCGACTTCCAGCGAGCCTTCGAGCGGGCTCTGCGCCGCGCCGAGGTGCCGATGGCGTACTCGGCCGGATTCACCCCGCACCCCCGCGTCTCCTACGCGAACGCCGCCCCGACCGGGACCGGCAGCGAGGCGGAGTACCTGGAGATCGCACTCGCCGCGCCCCGCGACCCCGAGAAGCTCCGCGAGCTCCTCGACGAGTCGATGCCGGCGGGGCTCGACATCGTCGACGCCGTGGAAGCCCGCACCTCGGGCCTCGCCGACCGGCTCACGGCCTCCGTGTGGGAGCTGCGCCTGGACGGCGTGGAGGTGGCCGAGGCCGAGCGCGCGGTGACGGCCTTCCTGGCCGCCGAGACCGTGGAGGTGCAGCGACGGACCAAGAACGGCGTAAGGAGCTTCGACACGCGCGGCGCTGTAGTCAGTCTCGAGGCGGTTCCCGCCCCGGCTGATAGGCCCCTGGACCAGGCTTGTGCGATACTGCGCCTGGTTGTTCGGCATCTGACACCTGCCGTGCGACCCGACGACGTCCTGTCCGGTCTCCGAGCTGTGGCCGACCTGGCGCCGCCGGTCCCCTCAGCGGTGACCAGGCTGGCGCAGGGGCTCTTCGACGAGGAGTCCGGCACGGTGACCGACCCGCTCGCGCCCGACCGCGAGGCTGATACGGCCGCCCCACCCACGGCCGCCGTAGCCGCCGACGCGAAGGCGCCGGAAGGTCCCGCCGCGTAGGGATCGTCGTCGCCGCGCAGCCCTGGCACTCGGGAGCCACCTGGGTCGGGCCGCGCACTGACCTGAAGACTTCCGCCAGGCCGTACGGACAACACGTACGGAACCGGCGGCCATGGACTAGAGCTCCCGTGTGGCGAACGCGCCCCGGAGGCCGGCTCCGCGCCCAATACGCGGAGCCGCGCCGGACCGGAAGTCAGCCGCGGCGCCCGGGAGCGTGACGGGAGAACCGCCCGCAATGCCCCAGAACGAGAACGAGAACACCGCAGACCGCACCGGTCCGAGCGACAACCTGCCCCCGCGCAGGCGTCGCCGCGCAGCGTCCCGGCCCGCCGGCCCGCCCGGCGGCCCGGCCGCCGAGAGCGCCCCGGTGACCGAGGCCGCTCCGGCCGCCCCCGTGGAGGAGGCCGCTCCGGCCGCCGCCCCCGCCCGGACCCGCCGCCGCGCCACCCGCGCCGTGGCCGCCCCGGCCGCCGCCGAGACCCAGGCCGCCGAAGCCGTCGTCGCCGAGGCCCCGGCCGCTGCCGAGGCACCGGCCGCCGTCGAGGAGGCCCCCACCGCTGCCGCCCCGCGTGCCCGCCGCCGTGCGACCCGCGCCGTGGCCGCTCCCGAGGCCCCGGCCGCCGAGACCCCGGTCGCCGAGTCGGTGCCGGTGGAGGAGGAGCCCGCCGCTCCCGCCCCGCGTACCCGCCGCCGCGCCACCCGCGCCGTCACCGCGCCGGCCGCCCCTGCTTCCCAGGCCGCCGAGGTCGTGGAGGCGCCTGCCGCCGAAGCCCCGGTCGCCGAGGCGGTGCCGGTGGAGGAGGAGCCCGCCGCTCCCGCCCCGCGTACCCGCCGCCGTGCCACCCGCGCCGTCGCCGCGCCGGCCGCCCCCGCTTCCCAGGCCGCCGAGGTCGTGGAGGCCCCTGCCGCCGAGACCCCGGTCGCCGAGGCCGTGCCGGTGGAGGAGGAGCCCGCCGCTCCTGCCCCGCGTACCCGCCGCCGCGCCACCCGCGCCGTCGCCGCGCCGGCCGCTGCGGCCGCTCCGGCGGAGGTCCCCACCGAGGACGAGACCCCCGCGGGGGTGGAGGAGGCCCCCAGGGCCGCCACCCGCCCCGTGACCGTCGCCGACGCCGTGGACTCCCCGAAGCGCGGCGGCCGCCGGCGCGCCACCCGTTCCGCCGCGCCGGCCGCACCGGCACCGGCCGCGCCGGCCGCCGCGCCGCAGCCCGCCGCCGAGCCCGAGGCGCCCGCCGCCCCGGGCCGTGCCCGCCGCGCCGCGCGCCCCGCCGTCGCCGTGTTCCAGGCGCCGGTGTTCGCCGAGCCGATGTTCCAGACCCCCGAGACCGCCGCCATGGCCGCCGCGGCGGCTGCCGCCGGCGAGGCCGAGGAGGAGGAGGCCGAGACCGAGGTCGAGGC
This sequence comes from Streptomyces sp. NPDC045967, assembly GCF_056430495.1. Lineage (NCBI taxonomy): Bacteria > Bacillati > Actinomycetota > Actinomycetes > Kitasatosporales > Streptomycetaceae > Streptomyces > Streptomyces sp. NPDC045967. The sequence continues at coordinate 71,169 of NZ_JBWKLE010000001.1, forward strand.
CGAGGTCGTGGAGACCCCCGCGCCGCAGCCGGCCGGCCGCCGCCGCCGGCGTGGCCGCGGCGCCGCCGCCGAGAGCGCGCCGGTGTCGCTGCCCGAGGTGCTCGCCGAGGAGGAGCCCGAGGCGGAGGCCGCCGAGCTCGAGGAGGAGGGCGCCGAGTTCGACGAGGGCGACGAGTCGGGCGAGCGCCCGTCGCGCCGCCGCCGCCGGGGTGGGCGCCGCCGCCGCCGCGGCGAGGCCGCCGAGCTCGACGAGGCAGCCGAGGAGGAGACCGCCGCCCCGGCCGCCGAGCAGGAGGCCGACGACGAAGAGGGCGAAGAGGAGGACGGCGAGGACGCCGAGGCGCTGGGCTCCAGCTCCAGCCGCCGCCGCCGTCGCCGTCGCCGCCGCAGCGGGGACACCGCAGCCGAGTCCGCCGAGGCGGGCGAGGAGGACGGGGTCCGCACCGTCGTCAAGGTCCGCGAGCCGCGCCCGGCCCGCGAGCGCGCCGAGTCCACCTCCTCCGACGAGGTCCAGTCCATCAAGGGCTCGACCCGCCTGGAGGCGAAGAAGCAGCGCCGCCGCGAGGGCCGCGAGCAGGGCCGCCGCCGCGTGCCGATCATCACCGAGGCCGAGTTCCTGGCCCGCCGGGAGGCCGTCGAGCGCGTGATGGTCGTCCGCCAGTCCGGCGAGCGCACCCAGATCGGCGTCCTCGAGGACAACGTGCTCGTCGAGCACTACGTCAACAAGGAAGAGGCCACCTCCTACGTCGGCAACGTCTACCTGGGCAAGGTCCAGAACGTGCTGCCGTCGATGGAGGCCGCCTTTATCGACATCGGCAAGGGCCGCAACGCGGTCCTCTACGCCGGCGAGGTCAACTTCGAGGCGCTCGGCATGGCCAACGGGCCGCGCCGCATCGAATCCGCCCTCAAGTCCGGCCAGTCGGTCCTGGTGCAGGTCACCAAGGACCCGATCGGCCACAAGGGCGCCCGCCTGACCAGCCAGGTCTCGCTGCCCGGCCGCTACCTGGTCTACGTGCCCGAGGGCTCGATGACCGGCATCAGCCGCAAGCTGCCCGACACCGAGCGCGCGCGCCTGAAGACCATCCTCAAGAAGATCGTCCCCGAGGACGCGGGCGTCATCGTGCGCACCGCCGCCGAGGGCGCGAGCGAGGACGAGCTGCGCCGCGACGTCGAGCGTCTGCAGGCCCAGTGGGAGGACATCCAGAAGAAGGCGAAGCAGATCTCGACCTCTTCGCCGAGCCTGCTGTACGGCGAGCCGGACATGACCGTCCGCGTCGTGCGCGACATCTTCAACGAGGACTTCTCGAAGGTCATCGTCAGCGGTGACAGCGCCTGGGAGACCATCCACGGCTACGTGGACCACGTCGCCCCGGACCTGGCCGACCGGCTGTCGCGCTGGACCTCCGAGGTCGACGTCTTCGCGACGTACCGGATCGACGAGCAGCTCGCCAAGGCGCTCGACCGCAAGGTGTGGCTGCCCTCGGGCGGTTCGCTTGTGATCGACAAGACCGAGGCGATGATCGTCATCGACGTCAACACCGGCAAGTTCACCGGTCAGGGCGGCAACCTCGAGGAGACCGTCACCAGGAACAACCTGGAGGCGGCCGAGGAGATCGTGCGCCAGCTGCGGCTGCGCGACCTCGGCGGCATCGTCGTCATCGACTTCATCGACATGGTCCTGGAGTCCAACCGCGACCTGGTCCTGCGGCGCATGCTGGAGTGCCTGGGCCGCGACCGCACCAAGCACCAGGTGGCCGAGGTCACCTCGCTGGGCCTGGTCCAGATGACCCGCAAGCGGGTGGGCCAGGGCCTGCTGGAGTCCTTCTCCGAGACCTGCGTCCACTGCAACGGCCGCGGCGTCATCGTGCACCTGGAGACCCCGACCGCGATCGGCGGCGGCGGCAACGGCAAGCGTGCGAAGCGGCGCGGCGGCAAGGCCGAGGCCGACCAGCACGACCACGACCACGAGGTCGAGGCGGTCGAGACGGCCGAGGCGGAGTTCGAGACCGTCGAGGAGCTGGCCGCCGAGGTCGCGGCGCCGCGGGCCCTGCCCGAGCCGGAGTTCGTCGCGGACGAGGAGCTGTACAGCAGCCCGGCCGAGGCGGAGGCCGCCGCGGGTCTGAGCGGGCGTCGCAACCGTCGCCGCGCCACCCGCAAGGCGACCGCCCCGGCGGGCGCCCCGCGCGGCGCCGCCGCCCAGGCTCCGGCTCCGGCTCCGGTCGCGGACCCGGCCCCGGCGCCCGTCGTCGAGGCCGAGCCGGTCACCGTGCCGGCCGACACGGTCCTGGAGCCGCCCGCCGAGGTCGTCGCCGAGGCCGTGGACGCGGTGGAGACGGTCGAGGCCGTGCCCGCCCCGGTCGACGAGGCCGCGCCGAAGGGCCGTACCCGTCGCCGGGCGACCCGCAAGGCCACCGCCCCGGCGGGTGCCCCGGCCCCCGCGGCCGAGGCGGCCCCGGAGCCGGTCGCGGCGGCGGAGCCCGAGCCGGTCGTGGAGCCCGAGCCGGTCGCCGCGGCGCCCGAGCCCGAGCCCGTCGCCGAGGCCCCCGCGGCCGAGGCCGCGCCGGCCCGTCCGCGCCGGCGTGCCACCCGTAAGGCCACCGCACCGGCCGGTTCCCCGGCGGGCGCGGCGGAGGCCGCCGTGGTGGTCGTCGAGGCCCCGGTGGCCGAGGCCGCCGAGCCCGTCGAGGAGGCGGCTCCCGTCGAGGAGGCCGCTCCCGTGAAGAAGGCCGCCCGCAAGGCCCCGGCCAAGAAGGCGACCGCGGCGAAGAAGACCACCACCGCCACGAAGGCGGCGGCGGCCAAGAAGACCGTGGCCAAGAAGGCGGCCACGACCAAGAAGACCGCGACGAAGCGGGCGACGAAGAAGACCGCGGCGGCCGAGCAGCAGACGCCGCCGTCCGTCTCGGCTCCGACCGAAGCCTGATCCGTCCGCGACCGTGGGCCCCGCCGCGCGGCGGGGCCCACGGGGTCGTGCGGGACCCGGTTTGACCCCTTGGAACCGGGCCCGTAACCTGAACCGTCGGCGTGTCCTGTACGAATCCGTACAGCGTGCGCCGCGCTCCTGAGCACCTTCCTCCCGCTGAGCACCGCGCGGGAGAGGCCGCTCGTCCATTCCGGATCAGCGCGGGCCCCGGCCCGACTGAGCGGCTGGCTTCAGGAGCATCCGTCCCGAGTGAGAGAGAGATCCGCGTGTACGCCATCGTGCGCAGCGGTGGTCGCCAGCACAAGGTTGCTGTCGGCGACATCGTTGAGGTTGACAAGATTTCCACTGCCAAGGTTGGCGACACGGTCGAGCTCTCGACCCTGCTCGTTGTCGACGGCGAAGCCGTGACCAGCGACCCGTGGGTCCTGGCCGGCATCAAGGTCACGGCCGAGGTCGTGGACCACCACAAGGGCGCCAAGATCGACATCCTGCGCTACAAGAACAAGACCGGCTACCGCCGTCGCCAGGGTCACCGCCAGCAGTACACGGCGATCAAGGTCACCGGTATCCCCGCGGCTGCGAAGTAAGAGGGACTGAGACATGGCACACAAGAAGGGCGCATCGTCCACCCGGAACGGGCGCGACTCCAATGCCCAGCGGCTCGGCGTGAAGCGCTTCGGCGGTCAGGTCGTCTCCGCTGGTGAGATCCTCGTCCGCCAGCGCGGCACCCACTTCCACCCGGGCGCGGGCGTCGGCCGTGGCGGCGACGACACGCTGTTCGCGCTGCAGGCCGGTGCCGTCGAGTTCGGCACGCACCGTGGCCGCAAGGTCGTCAACATCGTTCCGGCCGCCTGATCAAGCTCCTGCTGATCGAGCGTTCGTAACTTCCCGAGGGCGGATCTCAGCTCTTTCCGGCGCCAGCCGGGAAGAGAGGTCCGCCCTCGGCGCGTTGTCACATAGACACGTTTAATGGGCAGCAAGGCCTGCCCGGGACATTCCCGTATGTATCTGGAGGAACACCCATGACCACCTTCGTGGACCGCGTCGAGCTGCACGTCGCCGCGGGTAACGGGGGCCACGGCTGCGCCTCCGTTCACCGGGAGAAGTTCAAGCCGCTCGGCGGCCCCGACGGCGGCAACGGCGGCCGGGGCGGCGATGTGATCCTGGTCGTCGAGCAGGCGGTCACCACCCTGCTGGACTACCACCACAGCCCCCACCGCAAGGCCACCAACGGCAAGCCCGGCGAGGGCGGCAACCGCTCCGGCAAGGACGGCCAGGACCTGGTCCTGCCCGTGCCGGACGGCACCGTCGTCCTCGACAAGGAGGGCAACGTCCTCGCCGACCTCGTCGGCCAGGGCACCACCTACGTCGCCGCCGAGGGCGGCCGCGGCGGCCTCGGCAACGCCGCGCTCTCCTCCGCCCGCCGCAAGGCCCCCGGTTTCGCGCTCCTCGGCGTCCCCGGCACCACCGGCGACATCGTCCTGGAGCTCAAGACCGTCGCCGACGTGGCGCTGGTCGGCTTCCCGAGCGCCGGCAAGTCCTCGCTGATCTCGGTGCTCTCCTCGGCCAAGCCGAAGATCGCGGACTACCCCTTCACCACCCTGGTCCCGAACCTGGGCGTCGTCACCGCCGGCTCGACCGTCTACACGATCGCCGACGTCCCCGGCCTGATCCCCGGAGCCAGCCAGGGCAAGGGGCTGGGCCTTGAGTTCCTGCGGCACGTCGAGCGCTGCTCGGTGCTCGTGCACGTGCTGGACACCGCCACCCTGGAGTCCGACCGCGACCCGATCGCCGACCTCGACGTCATCGAGGAGGAGCTCAGGCTCTACGGCGGGGGACTCGAGAAGCGCCCGCGCCTCGTCGTCCTGAACAAGGTCGACATCCCGGACGGCCAAGAGCTCGCCGACATGGTCCGCCCGGACCTGGAGGCGCGCGGCTACAAGGTCTTCGAGGTCTCCGCGGTCGCCCGTACGGGTCTGAAGGAGCTCTCCTTCTTCCTCGCCGAGGTCATCGCCAAGGCCCGTGCCCGCAAGCCGAAGCAGGAGGCGACCCGCATCGTCATCCGCCCGAAGGCCGTGGACGACGCCGGCTTCACCGTTACCTACGACGAGGTCGAGGACGTCTACAACGTGCGCGGCGAGAAGCCGGAGCGCTGGGTGCGCCAGACCGACTTCAACAACGACGAGGCCGTGGGCTACCTGGCCGACCGCCTCAACCGCCTCGGCGTCGAGGACGCCCTGAAGAAGGCCGGCGCCCGCGCCGGTGACGGCGTGGCCATCGGCTCCGACGAGAACGCGGTCGTCTTCGACTGGGAGCCGACGATGATGGCCGGCGCCGAGATGCTGGGCCGCCGCGGTGAGGACCACCGTCTGGAGGCTCCGCGCCCGGCCACCACGCGCCGCAAGGAGAAGGAAGCCAAGCGCGGGGACTCGGCGCAGCAGGAGTACGACGAGTTCCGGCCGTTCTAGTCCCCTTTCCCCAGGGGGCGCCCGGCGGCCTTGAAGGCGTCTTTACGCCGGTCGCCTAGGATCCACCAGGTGAACAGCACCAACCTCCCCACCGTCTCCGTCGTGGTGATCGCGTACAACGACGCCGGGCTCGTGGGCGAGGCCGTCTCCTCGGCCCTCGCCCAGGGCCCGGTCGTCGCCGAGGTCATCGCGGTGAACGACGCCTCGTCCGACGGCACCGCGCGGGTGCTGGACGAACTGGCCGCCGCGCACCCCCGCCTGAAGGTCGTGCACCGCACCGAGAACAGCGGAGGGTGCGGCACCCCGCGCAACGACGGGATCGCCGTCGCGACCGCCCCGTACGTCCTGTTCCTCGACAGCGACGACGTCCTGCCGGCGGGCGCGGCCGAGGCGCTGGTGCGCGCGGCGGTGCGGCACGGGGCGCCGGTCACCGTCGGCGCCGCCGTGCGGCGCGAGCTGCCCCTGCACCACGACGTGCCGTGGATGCCCGGCCTCTACACCCCCGGCGACGTCATCGAGCGCCCCGCCGACCGCCCGGAGCTCGTCCGGGACACCCTGTGCGTCAACAAGCTGTACGAGCGGGCCTTCCTGGCGGAGCACGAACTGCGCTTCCCCGACGGTCGGTTCGTCTACGAGGACTTCGTCTTCACCGCCCGGGTGCTGGCCGCCGCCCCGCGCATCGCCGTCATCGGCGACCTCGTCTACGTGTGGCACGTGCGCCGCTCCGCCGCCCAGGTGTCGATCTCCCTGGACCGCAGGGACGTCTCCAACTGGCGTTCCCGCATCGAAGCCCACCGCGCGGCCTCCCGCACCCTCGCCGCGGCCTCCCCGGCGCTGGGCAGCGCCTGCCAGGTGAAGTTCCTCGAGTACGACCTGCGCATGTACCTGCGCGAACTCGGCCGGGACCGCGACTACCAGGCCGCCTGGTGGAGCCTGACCCGCGCGTACCTCGACACCTTCGCCGAGGCCGACATCGAGGCCGCGGCGCCCCACGCCCGCTGGATCGTGCGGGTGCTGCGCGCCAGTGAGCTCCCGCCGTCCGACATCGAGCGGCTCACCCGGCTGGCCGCCGAACCGCCGCGCCTGCTGCCCCCGTACGCCGCCGCCGCCGACGGGACCCCGGTGTGGAGCGAGGAACTCCCGGTCGTGCTGGACGGGCTGGCCGGGCTGCCGACGGACCGGCTGCCCGTCACCGTCGACGCCGAGCCGGCCGGCCGCGGAGCCGTCCGGATCCGCCTGCACGACCTGTACGGACGCCTCGCCGAGGCCGGTCCGAGCAGCGCGCAGCTGCGCTTCCTGCCCCGCGCGGGCGGCGAGCCGGTCCTCGCCCGGTCCGTCGAGCTGCGCCCCGACCCGCAGGGCGGCTGGTCCGCGCTGGTGCCGTTCCGCCTCGGCGACGTGGCCACCACCGGCCGCCGCCGGGGACTGCGCCGGATGCAGGCGTGGAACGTGGAGGTGGGCGTGCGGTGCGCCGACGGCAGCTCGCTGTTCACCTCCTTGCGCCCCCGCGGCCGGCTGCTGCGACGCCGGGCCCTGCCCAGCAGCCGGTACGGTGTGCTGCTGGCGCAGCCCTACCGCACGGGGGCCGGCGCGCTCGCGCTGCGCCTCGCGCCCGGCGCCGAGGGCGCTCTGTACCTCGTACGCAACCGCCTCAACCGGGCCCGGGCAGGCCACGGGGCGGGCTGAAGACCGACCGCTTCCCCCACGGGAAGCGCTGCACACCGAGCTCTTCCCACCGAACTCGGACAGGACCAGGGAGATACACATGACGTTTCTGATCACCGGTGGCGCCGGCTACATCGGCGCGCACGTCGTCCGCGCGATGCTGCTCGCCGGGGAGAAGGTGGTCGTCCTCGACGACCTCTCCACGGGCAAGGAGGACCGCGTCCCGGAGGGCGTACCGCTGGTGGTCGGCTCCGTCCTGGACCGGCTGGTCCTCGACAAGACCATCACCGAGCACAAGATCACGGGTGTGGTGCACCTCGCGGGCAAGAAGCAGGTCGGCGAGTCCGTCGAGAAGCCGCTGCACTACTACCACGAGAACGTCCACGGCCTGACGGTCCTGCTCCAGGCCGTGGCGGCCGCGGGCATCCGCAACTTCCTGTTCTCCTCCTCGGCGTCCGTGTACGGCATGCCCGACGTGGACCTGGTCACCGAGGACACCCCGTGCGCGCCGCTGAGCCCGTACGGCGAGACCAAGCTGGCCGGCGAGTGGCTGGTGCGCGCCGCGGGCAGGGCGCACGGCATCTCCACCGCCTGCCTGCGCTACTTCAACGTGGCCGGCGCGGCCACCCCCGAGCTCGCCGACACCGGCGTCTTCAACCTCGTTCCGATGGTCTTCGAGCGCTACGACGCCGGCCAGGGCGCCAAGATCTTCGGTGACGACTACCCGACCCCGGACGGCACCTGCATCCGCGACTACATCCACGTCGAGGACCTGGCGGAGGCCCACGTGGCGGCCGCCCGCAAGCTCGCCGAATGGGCCGCGGCCGAGGACTACAAGGACCTCACCGTCAACATCGGGCGCGGCGAGGGCGTGTCCGTCGCCGAGATGGTCGAGCTGCTGAACGTGAACACCGGGCACGACATCGCCCCGGTGATCAGCCCGCGCCGTCCCGGCGACCCGGCGAAGGTCGTGGCCTCGGCCGACAAGATCACCAGTGAGCTGGGCTGGAAGGCCCGGCACGACGTCCGCGAGATGGTCACCTCCGCCTGGGCGGGCTGGGAGGCCAACAAGGCCGCCCGCGGGGACGCCCGCCGGGTCTGAGACCACCGTCCCGGCACGAAGCCGCCCGCCCCGGACCTGTCCGGGGCGGGCGGCTTCGTCGCGTGCGGGCGGCCGGGGGCGTCAGCGCTCCAGGAACGCGAACAGGGCTTCCCACCGGTCGGTGATCTCGGCGCTGGAGAACCGCTTCACCGACCGGAAGGCGGTGTCGCCGAGCCGGTCGCGCAGTTCGCGGTCCGTCATCAGGGCGTTCAGGTGCCCCGCCAGCTCCATCGTGTTGCCCAGCCGGGCCAGCAGCCCGTCCTCGCCGTGCGTGACGATCTCGCGGACCCCCGGCGCGCAGTCGAAGGCGGTCACCGGCAGCCCCGCCGCCATCGCCTCCAGCAGGGTGATGGGGAACCCCTCCGCCCGGGATGCCTGGGCGAAGACCGAGGCGTCGCGCAGGGCGCCCAGGACGTCATCCGTGCTGCCCATCCACCGGACCGAGTCGTCCAGCCCCAGCCCGGTGCAGTGCGCCCGCAGCGACGCCTCCTCCAGGCCCGCGCCGTAGATCCGCAGCACCCAGTCGGGGTGGTGCGGGGCCACGTCGGCCCAGGCGTCCAGCAGCAGGTCGACGCCCTTTTCGAAAGCGAGCCGGCCGACGCTGGCGACGACCTTGCCGGTGCGCGGGGCGGGGGACTGCGGCATGAAGGGCAGCGGGTTCGGCATGCTGCCGACGTTCTCCATGCCCGCCCGGATCCACAGGTCCGCGTCCTCGGCGGTCAGCACCAGCAGCCGGTCGACCTCCGGGTAGTGGCGGCGGACCCGCTCGCCGCGGGTGGACTTCTTGCTGGCCTCGAACGACTCGTGGCTCATGCCGATGACGCTGAGCCCCTTGGTGTCGGCGAGCGCCACCCACTCCATCGCCCAGACCTGGGTGACGATGACCACGCCACCGGGCCCGGCGGCCCGGAAGAGCCCGCTCAGCGTCTCCGCCTTGGCCCGCATCCCCGCCCGCCGGGCGGCCTGGCGGCGCCGCTCGGGCGCGTTCAGCCGGCCCTTGATCCCCTGCAGCCGCCGCGCGGCCGGCGGGTGGGCGTCGTACAGGGTGGTCGTCCCGTACGGCAGGTCCGCGGGCAGCTTCTGCCGGATCTCCTCGTCGACCGGGGCGATGCCGACGATGTGGACCCGGTGCCCGCGCTCGGTGAACAGCCGGGCCATCTGGTGCGACCAGGTGGTCACCCCGCCGATCTCGTCGACGCTGTTGGAGACGATGAAGATGTCCCGGCTCACTTGGCGCTCCTGGTGAAGAACTTCTCGACGATCTGGCGGGCGGCGTCCCCGCGGTCGTACTCGCCGAACTCGGCGAGGAAGCGCTGGCGCGCCTCCGCGTACTTCGCGTCCGCCTCCTCGAAGGCGGAGAGCGCCTGCAGGAGCTCGTCCGCCGTCGCCACCACCGGGCCCGGCGCCTTCTCCTTGAGGTCGAAGTAGGTGCCGCGGATGTCGTTGGCGTAGGTGTCGTAGTCGTAGGCGAAGAACAGCATCGGCCGGTCCAGGACCGCGTAGTCGAACATCACCGACGAGTAGTCCGTGATCAGTCCGTCGGCGAGGGCGAGCAGCGGGGTGATGTCGTGGTGCCGGGACACGTCGACGACCCGGCCCGCGACCGACGGCGGCAGCGAGACGCTGTTGAGGTAGTGGGTGCGCACCAGGAGCGTGAAGCGGTCGCCGAGCCGGTCCGCGAACTCCTCCACGTCGAAGGGGAAGGCGAAGCCCTCCACCGAGCCGTCCGCGGCCGCCCGGAAGGTCGGCGCGTACAGCAGGACCTTCTTGTCCGGGTCGAGACCGAGCTCCGCGGCCAGCGGCCCGCGCACCCGCTCCCCGCTGTCCGCCTCCTCGCGGTAGGCCGCCACCAGGGCGTCGTTGCGCGGGTAACCGGTGCGCAGCAGCACCTCGTCACGCAGCCTGAAGGCCTTGGCGAGGGTGCGGGCGTCGTGCTCGGAGCGGATCAGGAAGTGGTCGAAGCGGTCGACGGCGGCCTGGAAACGGGCCTGGCCCGCGCGGCCCTGGGCCTTGGTGCGCGGCTCGTGGAAACCCATCCGCTTCAGCGCCGAGCCGTGCCAGGTCTGGATGTAGGTGGTGCCGGGCCGCTTGGCGAGGGCCAGGGGGAAGCCCTGGTTGTCGACCCAGAACTCGGCCTGGGCCAGCGCCCGCAGGTAGGGCCAGCTCCAGCGGCGCACCAGGGTGGCCTCCTCGGGGAACCCGGTGGGCCGGGCGCCCGCGTAGGACCAGATCGCCTCGAACGGGGCGCCGCGGCGCACCAGCTCCTCGTAGATCGCCTTCGGGCTGTCGCTGTACTGCTTGCCCATGTGGCTCTCGAAGACGACCGTGCCCTTCTTGACCGGCAGCTTCGAGAAGACCTCGTGGTAGACCTTCACCTTCTGCTCGCCCGAGCCCATGCTCCGGCGCACCCGCAGGGCCTTGCGCAGGCCCCGCTTGACCACGTTCGCCGCCCTGCCCTGTATGGCGTTGTTGAGCAGGTTCTGGGTGCGGACGGCGACCGCGCCCTCCGCGGCCAGGACGTAGGAGAGGTTGCCCTTCTTGGTGACCTCCGGCTCGAAGCGGTCGGAGACCAGCCGGGTCAGCCGCGGCCGCACCCGCAGGCGGGCCGCCGAGTCCAGGTCGACGCCGCCGACCGAGACGCGGGTGACGATCCTGTCGCGCCCGGCGGTCAACTTCAGCCGGACGTCCCAGACGGCGTCGATGATGCCGAGCGGGCGGACGGTGCCGGCGATGTCGGCCGTACCGGTCCACTCGATCGTGTCACCGGCGTGGCGGACGGTTGCCACCGGGAAGCTGAACGAGCGCACCCCGATCTGCCGGCGCGCCCGGAACTCCAGCGAGGCCTTCAGCTCCGTGTCGGCCGGGATCCGGCCGAGCGGGTTGACGACGGAGCCCGAGAGGGTGACGCTGCCGCGCCCGTCGTCCTCGTAGCCGGTGAGCCGGTTGCCCAGGGTCAGGGAGGTGAGCGGGGTGGTGTGGAAGCCCTGCTCGGTGACGTCCAGTATCCGCCGGGCCTCGGTGTCGGCGGGGTCGTCGATGTGCGCGGCGCACCAGTAGACGCGCCCGTCGCGCTCGGCGAGCGGGGAGGTCAGACGGCCCTTGTTGGTCATCGCGTCGGCGGCCGGGATCAGGTTGTCCCAGTCCTCCTTGGCGAGCAGGTAGGCGCAGATGGCCTGCAGGTACGTGACGTTCTCGTACGCGGCGGGGTCGATCTCGGCGAGGTAGCCGTTGGCGAGCCGGGCGAACTCCTGGCGGTAGGCGTCGCCCAGCAGGGGCAGGTCGCGCAGGTGCAGGACGAGGTCGTGCTTGAGGAACTTGGCGTCCTTCGCGGACTTGATGTCCGTGTGGCCCTTGGCCGCGAGGAGTTCGTCCACGCGGCGGTGGATCTCCATCCGGTGGACGAAGTTCTCGATCTCGTGGCGCCGGTTGCTGATCGACTTCGAGGCGGCCTTCTCGACCACGTTCCAGAAGTACACGTGGTTCGGGATGAGCGTGATGCGCCGGGCGGCGACGTACGCCTGCGCGGAGAACAGCAGGTCCTCGTAGTGGATGCCGACCGGGAACTGAAGGCCCTGCTCCAGCAGGAACGCGCGCCGGTAGCACTTGTTCGTGGAGAGGGTGTCGTAGACCAGCAGGTCCGGGAACTCGGTGATCGAATCCAGGGTGCGGGTGTGCGCGTAGATCCAGGGGTACCACTCCGTGGTCTTCGCCCACCGGTTGTCCACGTGCACCCGGACGCACATGCCCGAGACCAGGTCGGAGCCGGTGCGCTCGGCCGCGTCCAGCATGTTCCGGCAGGCGTTGCGCTCGAGGACGTCGTCGCTGTCCAGGAACATGACGTAGGTGCCGGTGGCCTGCTGGATGCCGTGGTTGCGGGGCGCACCGCAGCCGCCGCTGTTCTCCGGGAGCCGGAAGGCACGGACCCTTCCCGGATGCGCGGATTCCAGTTCCTGGGCGACCGCGTAGGACCGGTCCTTGCTGCAGTCGTCCACGATCACGACCTCGACCCCGTGCAGGGTCTGGTCCAAAACCGACTGGACTGCTGTCGACAGACGCTCTGCGTCGTTGTAGACGATGACGACCACGGAGACGTCGGGCACGTGCACCTCGATCCCTTCGATTCGCTGCGTTTCGTTCGGCTCATTCCGCTTATCCCGACCACGCTACCGTGCGCCGCGCTCGTCTCCGGCGAGCCGACTCCCGCCATGCATACTTCTTGGGAAGAGGTGAGTGGCGGGGCCGGTTGCCGACAATCACCCGTTCGGACTCCGCAGGAAGTGTTCATGACGAAGCTGTCCGTAGTTGTCCCCTGTTACAACGAAGAGGCCGTCATCGACAGCTTCGACGTGGAGATCCGCAAGGTGCTCGACGCCCTGCCCGTCGAGTACGAGGTCTGCTACGTCGACGACGGCAGCCGCGACGGCACCCTCGGCAGACTCCGCAAGATCGCGGCCGTGCACGGCGAGCGGACGCGGTACGTCTCCTTCAGCCGCAACTTCGGCAAGGAGGCCGGGATGCTCGCGGGTCTGCGTGAGACCACCGGCGACGCCGTGGTCATCATGGACGCGGACCTCCAGCACCCGCCGGAGCTCATCGCGACCATGCTCGACCTCTACGGCCAGGGCCACGACCAGATCATCGCCCGCCGCACCCGCGAGGGGGACAAGAAGGTCCGCTCGGCGTTCAGCCGCCTGTACTACCGGGGGGTGAACCGCTGGGTCGACGTCGAACTCACCGACGGGGTCGGCGATTTCCGGATGCTCTCGCGGCCCGCGGTGGACGCGCTCTTGTCCCTGCCCGAGTACAACCGCTTCTCCAAGGGCCTGTTCTCCTGGATCGGCTTCGACACCGTCCACTTCGACTACCGCAACGCGCAGCGCGAGGCGGGCGAGACGAAGTGGAAGTTCGGCTCCCTGCTGAACTACGGCATGGACGGCCTGATCTCCTTCAACAACCGGCCGCTGCGCATCGGGATCTGGCTCGGCGTGTCGCTGGTCGCCCTGACCGGCCTCTACGCGCTGTGGATCACCGCCATGGCGATCACCAACGGCGTCGAGTCCCCGGGCTACGTCACGCTCGTGGCGATCATCACCGGCCTGGGCGGGGTCCAGATGATCATGCTGGGCCTGATCGGCGAGTACATCGGGCGCATCTACTACGAGACCAAGCGCCGGCCGCACTTCCTGGTGAAGGAGGCGCACGGAGCGGAGCGCGCGGACGGCGGCGTCCGTACCGGGGGCACCGCCGTGGCCGAACGCGTCGAGCGCGGCGCACGGTGAACGGCAACCGCAGGGAGCAGCTCGGCCAGGTCTTCCGCTTCGCCCTCGTCGGCGGGGTCAACACCGGCACCTTCTTCGGCATCTACCTGCTCCTGCACCCCTGGATGCCGTACTTCGCCGCCTACTCGCTCGCCTTCGTGCTGGCGATGATCGGCTCGTTCTTCATGAACACGTACTTCACCTACCGGACCCGGCCGACATGGAAGAAGTTCCTCCTCTTCCCGCTGACGAACGTCACGAACTACCTGGTCCAGTCGGTCGGCCTCTACGCCCTGGTGGCCTGGGCCGGGATGGACACCAGGATCGCCCCGCTGGTCGCGGCGGTCGTGGCCATCCCGTTCACCTTCCTGATCTCGCGCAGGATCCTCGTCCCGGGCACCGCCCGGGACGAGGAGTCCGAGCCCGCGGGGGCCGGCCGGTCCAGGGTCTGAAACCCCCGCGCGGCCGTCCCCGGCCACCCCGTAGATTTGAGCAGGCAGGCATTTCGGCAAGGGGCAAGGGGACAGACGTGTCAGCGGCTAGGCAAGGCGTCGTGGAAGCCCGCAGGATCGTGGTCAAGGTCGGCTCCTCCTCCCTGACCACCGCGGCCGGGGGGCTCGACGCCGACCGGGTGGACGCGCTCGTCGACGTCCTGGCCAAGGCGCGCAGCGGCGGCGAGAAGGAGATCGTCCTCGTCTCCAGCGGAGCCATCGCCGCCGGGCTCTCCCCGCTCGGGCTGCGCCGCCGCCCCAAGGACCTGGCCCGGCAGCAGGCCGCCGCCAGCGTCGGGCAGGGCCTGCTCGTCGCCCGGTACACGGCCTCCTTCGCCCGGTACGGCGTCCGCGTCGGCCAGGTCCTGCTCACCACCGACGACACCAGCCGCCGGGCGCACTACCGCAACGCCTACCGGACCCTGGACCAACTGCTGGCCATGGGCGCGCTGCCGGTCGTCAACGAGAACGACACCGTCGCCACGGACGAGATCCGCTTCGGCGACAACGACCGCCTCGCGGCCCTGGTCGCCCACCTGGTCCGGGCCGACCTCCTGGTGCTGCTCTCCGACGTGGACGGCCTCTACGACGGCGACCCGTCCCTGCCCGGCACCACGCGCATCGACGAGGTGCGCGGCCCGCAGGACATCGCGCACGTCTCCATCGGCAGCGCGGGGAAGGCCGGCGTGGGCACCGGCGGCATGGTCACCAAGGTCGAGGCGGCCCGCATCGCCGCGGCCGCCGGCATCCCCGTGGTCCTGACCTCCGCGAGCCAGGCCGCCGACGCGCTCGCCGGACGCCCCACGGGCACGCACTTCCACGCCACGGGCCGCCGCTCGGCGGACCGGCTGCTCTGGCTCCAGCACGCCTCCACGCCCCAGGGGCACCTGGTCCTCGACGACGGCGCGGTCCGCGCGGTCACCGAGCGCGGCAGCTCGCTGCTGCCGGCCGGGATCGCGGCCGTCGAAGGCGACTTCGTCGCCGGGGACCCGGTGGAACTGCGCTCCGCCGACGGGCGCGCCGTGGCCCGGGGCCTGGTCAACTTCGACGCCAAGGAGCTCCCGCAGCTCCTCGGCCGCTCCACCCGAGAGCTCGCGCGGGAACTCGGACCCGCGTACGAACGGGAGGTCGTCCACCGGGACGATCTGGTCCTGCTGCAGGGCTGAGGTTCGGCAAAACCGCCGCGCGGCGGGCCGTGGGCTGGTCAACTGTGAAGGGCGGGCGACACGCGTGGCGGAGACAGGAGGCGGCTGGTGAGGCGAGCGCTGACCAGTGTCGGTCCGGGGGACGGCGGCGGGGGCGGACAGGACCACGACTCGCGCCTGTGGCACGTGACCCTGAGTGTCTCCGGCAAGCCGGCCCCGCTGTCGGACGTCCGGCGCGGACTGGAGCAACTGGCCCATGACCACCCCTTCCTGCTGACCAGCCGCTACGCCGACGACCACGCCGAGATCCGGTACTGGGAGGAGGCCCGCGACCTGCACGACGCGGCGGCCGTCGCCCTGCGGCTGTGGGGCGAGCACCGCGCGTCGGCGCAGCTGCCGCCCTGGGAGATCGTCGGCCTGGAGGTCATCGACCGGGCCACCTACCACCAGCGGGTGGCCGAGGGGTACGGGCCGCCCCCGGCCCATCCCGTCGGCGTCCACCCCTACTGACGCGCGAGGGGCGAAGCCGCGGGCCGCGCCCGCGTCTCGGGGGGTGGAAACCCCGGCGACCGGGCACCGGCCGGGGACTACCCTGGCGACATGACCTCGCTCGACGACGCCCCCGCCACCTCGCCCGTCCTCGCCACCGCGCGGGCCGCCCGTACCGCGGCCGCCGCCCTCGCCCCGCTCCCGCGGGCCGCCAAGGACGCGGCCCTGCTGGCGATCGCGGACGCCCTCCAGGCCCGTACGGCCGAGATCATCACGGCCAACGCCGTCGACACCGACAAGGCGCGCGCCGCGGGCACGAGCGAGACCGTCATCGACCGGCTCACCCTGACCCCGGAGCGGATCGCGGCCATCGCCTCCGACGTCCGCGACGTCGCCGCCCTCCCCGACCCGGTCGGAGAGGTCGTCCGCGGCAGCACCCTGCCCAACGGCATCGACCTGCGGCAGGTCCGCGTCCCCCTCGGGGTCGTCGGCATCATCTACGAGGCCCGCCCCAACGTCACCGTCGACGCCGCCGCGCTCTGCCTCAAGTCCGGCAACGCCGTCCTGCTCCGCGGCAGCAGCTCCGCGTACGCCTCCAACACCGCGCTCGTCGGCATCCTGCGCGACGCGGTCGCCTCCGCCGGGCTGCCGGCCGACGCGGTCCAGCTCGTCCCGGGCGAGTCGCGCGACTCCGTCCGCGAGCTGATGCGCGCCCGCGGCCTCGTCGACGTCCTCATCCCGCGCGGCGGGGCCTCCCTCATCAAGACCGTGGTCGAGGAGTCCACCGTCCCGGTGATCGAGACCGGCACCGGCAACTGCCACGTCTACGTCGACGCCCGGGCGGACCTCGACACGGCCGTGGAGATCCTGATCAACTCCAAGGCCAGCCGGCCGTCCGTCTGCAACGCCGCCGAGACCCTCCTGGTCCACCGCGACATCGCCGACGCCTTCCTCCCGCGCGCCCTCGAGG
The DNA here is from genome assembly GCF_056430495.1 of Streptomyces sp. NPDC045967. NCBI lineage: Bacteria > Bacillati > Actinomycetota > Actinomycetes > Kitasatosporales > Streptomycetaceae > Streptomyces > Streptomyces sp. NPDC045967. Next base: position 87,680 of record NZ_JBWKLE010000001.1, read on the forward strand.
CCCTCGCCGAGGCGGGCGTCACCGTGCACGGCGACGCCCGGGTGCTCGCCGCCGCCGCGGACACCAAGGCCACCGCGCTGCCGGCCACGGACGAGGACTGGGCCGCCGAGTACCTGTCCTACGACATCGCCGCCGGAGTCGTGGACTCCCTCGACGACGCCGTCGCCCACATCCGCCGCTGGACCTCCGGCCACACCGAGGCGATCGTCACCACCTCGCAGGCCGCCGCGCGCCGGTTCACCCAGCTGGTCGACTCGACCACGGTCGCCGTGAACGCCTCCACCCGGTTCACCGACGGTGGCCAGTTCGGCTTCGGCGCCGAGATCGGCATCTCCACCCAGAAGCTGCACGCCCGGGGCCCGATGGGCCTTCCCGAGCTGACCTCCACGAAGTACATCGTCACCGGCGACGGTCACATCAGGTAGTCGCACACAGGCACGGTGTGGCCGGATTGCGGCGTACACCCTGCCCAAAGCGGCCCCCCAGGTCTACGCTGGTGGCGTGCCGGACGACGTGGGGGGCAAGTTCCCGGACGACGGGGAGCCCGACGACGACCGCGGAGGCGCGGACAAGGACTTCGCCTCCGTGGTGTTCGACGAGGCCTTCGTCCGGAGCGCCGAGATCCATGAACCCAGCGCGGCGGAGCGCCAGCGCGCCGCCGACCGGGCGCGCGCCGAGGCCGAAGCCGCCCGCGCCGTCGCCGGAGGCTGGCCCGGCGACGACGACCACGACGGCCACGCCTACGGCCGCTACGGCCTCGACGACCGCTGGGACCACGACCGCGGCCACGGCCCGGCCGACGGCTCCCACGGCCCGTACGGGGCCTACGGCGGCAGCCTGCGCCCCTACCGCGGCCGCTCGCCCTGGCTGCGCCCCGTCGCCTGGGTGCTCGCCTTCGTGATGGGCCTCGGCATGATCGCGCTCGCCTTCAGCGCCGTCTACCGCAGCGCGGCGGGCGAGGCGGAGCCCGCCCCCGCGCCCGCCAGCACGCCGCTGCGGGAAGTCACCGGCGTCGGCGCGTTTACGTACCCCTCCGGCCGCCAACCCTGAAAGTACGACCCCATGCGCGTTCGCGTCGCCGGGGGCTTCTCTGAAGCGGGGACAGCGGGGAGAAGCGATGGCCGTGCCAGGAGACCCACCCGACGGCACCCCCGAGGGCGCCGGCGGGCCTGATGACGAATTCCGGTCGGACGAGCTCCGCTCGGTGGTGTTCGACGAGGAGTTCGTCCGCGCCGCCCGCCTCCAGGAGTTCTCCGCGCAGGAGCGCATGGGCGAGCACGCCCGGGCCGTCCGCAGCCGCTCCATGTGGTCCGGCGGCGGCGGACACCCCCGGCGCACCAGCGCCCCCGGCCGGGCCGCCCGCCAGGGCATGCTGCTCGTGGTGCTCATCGCCACGGCCTTCGCCTGCGCGGTGTACATGGGCCTGCGCAACCCCTACGTCCCGACGCCCGGCGGTCCCGCCGAGCCGCTCAGCAGTACCGTCGTGCCGCTCGCGCCCGCCGCCGCCGTGCCCGGGGGGCGGCCCGCCGACCTGTACGCGGACAGCCCGGCGGCCGACTACCGCGTCGGGGCGGCCGGGATCACCCTGCCGGCCGTGCGCCGCACCCAGCACTTCACCGACGCGCAGGTCGTCGCCGCGCTGTCCATCGCCAAGGACTACCTGGTGCAGTCCTCGCTGGACCCCGACGTGCTGGCCGGAACCGCTTCCCGGCCGGTGCGGGTCCTGCTCGACCCCGACCAGCTGGACCAGTTCGACCGCAGCATCGGGGCGCCCTCCGGCGACGGCAGGCACGCCGCCACCGGCTGGCTGGTCCGCTTCGACCCGGCCACCGCCGTCCTGGCCGACTCCCGGGTACGGGTGAGCGGGACCCTCGCCTTCGCCGAGGTCAGCCCGGGCGTGCTGGAGGTGCTCACCGACCACACCTTCGTGTACGCCGTCCGCCCGGCCACCGGAGCCGCCGCCCCGGTCGACGGCGCCTCGCTCTTCACCGTCCGCCGCGAGCTGCGGTTGCGCTTCGACCGCGAGGACCTGGGGGCCCGGCGTGCGGAGCTGGCCGCGGCCTATGTCCTGGCCGGGCCGCAGGCGTGCTCCAGCGACCCGGCCGACGCGTTCCGCCCGCTGCCGGCCGGCTCCGCCCCGACGACCGTGGGTCCGGCGGCCACCGACCCCTACGCCACCGGCCGGCCGCGGCGCACGGCCGGGCTGTGCGGCGTACTGGCCCCGCAGGCGACCCCGGAAGCGAGCGGGCCCGCGGCCGAACCTCCGGCGGCGACCCGGGTCAGTCCTGGCCCGTAGCCCCGTCCCTGCCCTGCGGACCGGTGCCGGCGCCCTTGCCGTCGGCGGCGCCGCTGCCGGACCCGGTGAACCTGTCGCGGAGCTTGCCGCCCATGTCGGCCGCGCCGCCCGCGAGGTCGCCGACCAGCTTGAACAGCGGGTCCTTGCTCGTGCGCACCGAGTCGGTGTAGTGCGCGGCGGACTGGCGGAAGGAGTCGGAGACCGAGGCGTCCTTGTCCTCCTCCCGCCGCGGGTAGTGGCCGTCCATGATGCGCTGGTAGTCGCGGTTCTCCGACCACTTCTTCAGCTCGGCGGCCCGCACCGTGGCGAAGGGGTGCGTCCGCGGCAGCATGTTCATGATCTTCAGGACGGAGTCGCGCAGATCACCGCTCGACTCGTACTCCTCGGCCTGGGCCAGGAAGGCGTCCACGTTCATCTCGTGCAGGTGGTTGCCGCCCGCGAGCTTCATCAGCCCCCGCATCGAGGCGTGCACGTCCTGCCCGACCAGCAGGCCGGCCCGGTCCGCCGAGAGCTCCGACTTGCGGAACCACTCCCGCAGGGCGGTGACGATCGCCATGATCGCCATGCTGCCGAGCGGGATCCACGCCACCTTCAGCGCCAGGTTCGTCAGGAACAGCAGGATGGTGCGGTAGACGGCGTGCCCGGACAGCGCGTGGCCCACCTCGTGGCCGACCACCGCCCGCATCTCCTCCTCGTCGAGCAGCTCGACCAGGCTCGTCGTCACCACGATGATCGGCTCGTCCAGCCCGATGCACATGGCGTTGGGCTTCGGGTCCTGCTGCACGTACATCTGCGGGACCTTCTCCAGGTCCAGGATGTGGCAGGCGTCGCGGAGCATCTCGTGCAGGTGCGGGAACTGCGTCTCCCCGACCCGCACCGAGTCCGACAGGAACAGCAGGCGCAGGCTGCGCTCCGGAAGCAGCCCGCTCAGTGCCTTGAACACCGTGTCGAAGCCGCTCAGCCTGCGCAGCGCGACCAGCGCCGAGCGGTCCGCCGGGTGCTCGTACGCCCGCGAGGAGATGCCGGGGAACCTCCTGCGGTCCCGCGCCGGCACCTTCTCGAAGCCCGTCTGCGTCATTGCGCCCTCCCCTGGATCGGCCGGTGTGGCCCTGCGTCTATCCTCTCCAACGCCTGAGTCGGCGTGAGCGTGCCCCAGGCCCCCGCATACGATGTGAGCGAAGTCTCCGCCCGCTCCCCGACTCGATAGGTACCTGCCTGATGAGCCTCTCCTCCACCGCCCACAACCTGGTCGTCCTCGCCTCGGAGGGGGCCGGGCAGCACGGCGGCAACCACGACAGTCTCAACCCCTACCTGACCGGCGGCGGCGCGCTCGTCATCCTGCTGCTCATGCTCTGGGTCACCACGCGCCTGAACCGCGACCGCTGAGGTCCGCGCCGACCGCTGGACCGCCGGGCCGTCCGGGCCAGTAGGCTCTGCGCTCATGGGAGAGCAGGAGACGCCTACCGGCCCGGTCAAGCGCCGGCTCGGGGTGATGGGCGGCACATTCGACCCGATCCACCACGGGCACCTGGTGGCCGCCAGCGAGGTGGCCGCGCTGTTCCACCTCGACGAGGTGGTGTTCGTACCGACGGGCCAGCCCTGGCAGAAGTCCCAGCGAGCGGTCTCGCCCGCCGAGGACCGCTACCTGATGACGGTCATCGCCACCGCGTCGAACCCGCAGTTCTCGGTGAGCCGCATCGACATCGACCGCGGCGGGGCGACATACACGATCGACACCCTGCGGGACCTCAAGGCGCTGAACGACGACGCCGACCTGTTCTTCATCACCGGTGCCGACGCGCTCGCCCAGATCCTGACCTGGCGCAACGCCGCGGAGCTGTTCTCCCTCGCCCACTTCATCGGGGTCACCCGGCCCGGCCACGTCCTCACCGACGACGGACTGCCCGAGGGCGGGGTCTCCCTGGTCGAGGTGCCGGCGCTGGCCATCTCCTCGACGGACTGCCGCGCGCGGGTCGCCGAAGGGGACCCGGTGTGGTACCTGGTGCCGGACGGCGTGGTGCGCTACATCGACAAGCGTGAGCTGTACCGGGGAGCCTGAGCTTTCCGGAAGAGAGGGGCCCCGCGGTGAACGACCGACAGGACCAGTACGGCCGCTACGACCCGCCCGCGGGCCACGAGCAGCAGCTCCTCGGCTACGACGCGTACGGCCGGCCGGTGTACGGCCAGGCGCCCGCGCAGCAGCCCGCCCCGCCCGCCCAGGAGTACGCGCAGGAGTACGCGCAGGACTACGACCAGCAGCAGTACGGCTACGCGTACCCGGCGCAGGACTACGACCGCCGGCCCCCGCAGCAGTACTACGCCGACCCGGCGCAGGGCCACGCCCAGCAGACCCCGGGCTACGGGTACGACACGCAGCAGCAGGCCCAGCAGGCCCAGCAGTGGATCCCCCAGCAGGCGGCCCCCGAAGCCCCGTACCGGCCGGAAGCCGATCCCGGGCCCGAGCCGCAGCGGAGCCGGCAGGTCCCCGAGCCGCGCAGGTCCGACGACGAGCCGCAGGCCGGGCGGGACTACCGCACGGAGATGTTCGCCTTCATCGACCAGCCGGACGAGGACTCCGAGGACGTCATCGACTGGCTCAAGTTCACCGAGAGCCGCACCGAGCGCCGCGAGGAGGCCCGCCGCCGCGGCCGCAACCGGGTCGTGGCGCTGGTCGTCGTCCTCGCGCTGTTCGTCGTCGCGGGCCTCGGCTACCTCTGGTACGCGGGGAAGCTGCCCTTCCTCGACGGCCCCGGCGCGAAGGGCGGCGCCGCGAGTGCCCCCGCCGGGCCGCAGAAGCGCGACATGATCGTCGTCCACGTGCACAACACCAAGAAGGGCGGCACCTCCTCGGCGCTGCTCGTCGACAACGTCACCGCCGAGCAGGGCGCGACCGTCCTGCTGCCCAACACCCTCGGCGTCCCCGGCGCCGACGGGACGGCCACCGGCCTCGGCAAGGCCGTGGAGGGCGGAACCGGCACCCGCGAGGCGCTCGACTCCGTGCTCGGGACGCACATCGGCGGTACCTGGCGGCTGGACACCCCCTTCCTGGAGAACCTGGTCGAGCTGGTCGGCGGCATCGAGGTCGACACCGACACGGCCGTCCCCGCCGACGACGCGGCCAAGGCCCCGGCGGTCGGCCAGGGCCCGAAGCAGAGCCTGAGCGGCCCGATGGCCGTCGCCTACGCCATGCACCGGGGCCAGGGCGAACCGGAGGCCAGGCAGCTGGAGCGGCTGGGCAAGGTGCTGCACGCGGTCCTGCGCAAGGTCCCCGGCGACCCGAAGGCGGCCGCGGTGACGGTCGAGAGCATGGGCCAGATCCTCGACCCCGCCCTGAACGCGCAGACGCTCGGCGCCCTGCTGTCACGGCTCGGCGCGCACGCCAAGGTGGGCGCCTACCGCACCGACGTCCTCGCCGTGAAGGCCGACGGCGGCCTGACGGACGAGGCCACGCAGAAGGTCGTCAAGGAGGTCCTCGGCGGCTCGGTCGCGGCGGCGCAGCCGGGGGCCGCCCCGCGCGTGGGGCTCAAGGACGCCACGGGCGACGACAGGACGCAGGTCGCGGCCAAGGCGGCGCTGCTGAACGGCGGCTACGACTTCGTGGACGGCGGCAAGGCGGACAGGACCGCGGCGGCCTCGCAGATCACCTACCAGGACGACGCGCAGAGGGACCGGGCGATCGAGGTGGCCAAGACGCTGGGGCTGCCCGAGACGGTCGTGAAGAAGGCCGAGAACGCCGTGAACGCGGATGTCGTGGTGGTCCTGGGCAAGGACTACAAGGCGTCCTGACCCGTGCCTCGCCAGGCTCTGACAGGCGGGTTCGCCCGCGCGGAACGTTCCGCGCGGGCGGTGTCGGCGGTACATGAGACCCTTGTAAGGATCTGCCCGCCAACCCGAAAGCATGGCCAGTGACCGCCACGGACCGCTCCATCGAGCTCATCACCGCCGCCGCCCAGGCCGCGGCCGACCGGCTCGCGCACGACATCATCGCGTACGACGTCAGCGACGTGCTGTCGATCACCGACGCCTTCCTCCTCGCCTCCGCGCCCAACGACCGCCAGGTCAAGTCGATCGTGGACGAGATCGAGGAGCGCCTGCTCAAGGAGCTCGGCGCCAAGCCGGTGCGCCGCGAGGGCGACCGCGACGCCCGCTGGATCCTGCTGGACTACGTCGACATCGTCGTCCACGTCCAGCACAGCGAGGAGCGGGTCTTCTACGCGCTGGAGCGCCTGTGGAAGGACTGCCCCGAGATCGAGCTCCCCGAGGACGCCAAGCTCACCATCGGCAAGGCCGAGGAGCACGCCAAGCTGCGCGAGGCGGCCGGCGACGACGAGCTGGACGGTGATCTGTTCTGAGCGCGAGCACTTCGGGCAGGACCGGCAGGAAGATCGTCCTCTGGCGGCACGGCCAGACCTCGTGGAACCTGGAGCGCCGCTTCCAGGGCTCCACGGACATCGAGCTGACCGAGGCGGGCGTGGCGCAGGCGCGCCGCTCCGCCCGACTGCTCGCCTCGCTGAAGCCGGACGCCATCGTCGCCTCCGACCTGCGGCGCGCCTCGGCCACCGCCGCCGAGCTGGCGTCTGTCACGGGACTGCCCGTCACGCACGACACGGCGTTGCGCGAGACGTACGCCGGTGAGTGGCAGGGCCTCACGCACGACGAGATCCTCGGCAAGTACGGCGAGCAGTACGCGGCGTGGAAGCGCGGGGAGCCCGTCCGCCGCGGCGGCGGTGAGCTGGAGACCGAGGTCGCGGACCGCGCCGCGCCGGTGGTGCTCGAGCACGCCGGGCGGCTGCCGGAAGGCGGCACCCTCGTGGTCGTCAGCCACGGCGGCACCATCCGTACGACCATCGGCCGCCTGCTGGGCCTGGAGTCGTTCTACTGGGAGGGCCTGGGCGGGCTCTCCAACTGCTGCTGGTCCGTCCTCGGCGAGGGCGCGCGCGGCTGGCGCCTGCTGGAGCACAACGCCGGCACGCTGCCGGAGCCGGTGCTCGGCGACGACGACTGAGCGGCTCCGCGCCGCTTCCCCCGGGGCCCGCAGCCGGATTTCACTTTCCGGCTGGTCCCAGGCTAGAGTTCTTCTTGTTCGCAGCGCGGAACGCCGGAGACGGGGGGAGCGCGGCGGAGAGCGGGGCTATAGCTCAGTTGGTAGAGCGCCTGCATGGCATGCAGGAGGTCAGGAGTTCAATTCTCCTTAGCTCCACAATCAGGATCCCGTCCCCTAACAGGGGGCGGGATCCTTGCTTTTGTACCCTTTGCGATTGCTGACCCGGCCGGTACCGGCATGACAGAATCGGACGGCCGGAGGGGGAGACGACGGCCCGATGCGGGAGGGAGTCGCTGACGGATGGGTGCACACCGGCGGCGGTGCGACTGGTGCAACAACGGCACGCCGATCGTGCGGGACATGGAACCGGTCAACCCCGACTACCAGTACTGGTGCGAGGAATGCGCGCGGGCGCTGATCATAAAGGGCGACCCGATCGAGACGTACCGGGAGCTCGAGGGGGAGCCGATCTACGGCCGGCTGCTCGACGAGCACTGCACGCTCAAGAGGTTCTACCAGTTCGCGAGAGCGTGACGGAATAGGTCAAATCGGGCATGGCCTGCGGTCGACGGAAACCGATTTTTGGACCCGGGCCATGACCGTGTAATGTTTGGGACGTCGCCAGGGAGAGCCGGAAACGGAAGCCCGCGGCAAGCAGGACAAGGGGCTATAGCTCAGTTGGTAGAGCGCCTGCATGGCATGCAGGAGGTCAGGAGTTCAATTCTCCTTAGCTCCACAGTGAAGAAGCGGGCCACCCGGATCGGGTGGCCCGCTTCTCGTGCTGCCGACGGCCGCCGCGGCCGGGTGTGGCGGCCTGCGGGACGGTGCCCGAGCCGCTCGGCAACCCGCTGCCGGCGCGGCGTCCGGCCCGCCGGAGCGCGGACGGACCGGGCGGCGGTTGCGACCGCTGCGGTACTCTGACGCCATGCGTGCCGTACGCCTTCTGCTTACCGAGCCGCGCTGATCAGTACCGACCTGCGAGACGGTCGGCATCGGCGCGGCGCCCCCTCCTGTGCGAGGGGTTTTTTCGTTTGGGCAGGCAGAGACGGCAGAGACGATCGATGGAGCTTGTAGAAATCATGAGCGAGACGAACACCCCGGCCCCCGAGGCGGCCGAGGGGCACCGTTACACGGCTGCCATGGCCGCCGACATCGAGGCACGCTGGCAGGACGCCTGGGACGCGCAGGGCACCTACGAGGCCCCGAACCCGACCGGTGACCTGGCCGGCGACCCGGCCGTGGTCGCGCGGCCCAAGAAGTTCATCATGGACATGTTCCCGTACCCGTCCGGCGCGGGGCTGCACGTCGGCCACCCCCTCGGGTACATCGCCACCGACGTCTTCGCCCGCCACCAGCGGATGACCGGGCACAACGTCCTGCACACCCTGGGCTTCGACGCCTTCGGCCTGCCGGCCGAGCAGTACGCCGTGCAGACCGGCACGCACCCGCGCGTGTCGACCGAGGCGAACATCGAGAACATGAAGGTCCAGCTGCGCCGCCTGGGCCTGGGCCACGACAAGCGCCGGTCCTTCGCGACGATCGACCCGGACTACTACAAGTGGACCCAGTGGATCTTCCTGCAGATCTACAACTCCTGGTACGACGCGGACGCCCGCAAGGCCCGCCCCATCGCCGAGCTGGTCGCGGACTTCGAGAGCGGCTCCCGCGAGGTTCCCGGCGGCCGGGCGTGGGCCGGGCTGGATGCGGCCGAGCGCGCCGACGTCCTGAACGGGTACCGGCTGGCCTACGCCTCCGACGCGCCCGTCAACTGGTGCCCGGGGCTCGGCACCGTACTGGCCAATGAGGAGGTCACCGCGGACGGCCGCTCCGAGCGCGGCAACTTCCCCGTCTTCAAGGCCAAGCTGAGCCAGTGGAACATGCGCATCACCGCCTACGCGGACCGGCTGCTGGACGACCTGGACGCGCTGGACTGGCCCGAGGCCATCAAGCTGCAGCAGCGGAACTGGATCGGCCGCAGCGAGGGCGCGCGCGTCGACTTCCCGCTGGGCGACGAGGCGATCACCGTCTTCACCACCCGTCCGGACACCCTGTTCGGCGCCACCTACATGGTGCTGGCGCCCGAGCACCCGCTGGTGGAGAAGTTCGTCCCGGCCGCCTGGCCCGAGGGCACCCACGACGTGTGGACCGGCGGCCACGCCACCCCGGCCGAGGCCGTCGCCGCCTACCGCAAGCAGGCCGCCTCGAAGTCCGACGTCGAGCGGCAGGCCGAGGCCAAGGACAAGACCGGTGTCTTCACCGGGGAGTACGCGGTCAACCCGGTCAGCGGCGAGAAGGTCCCCGTCTTCATCGCCGACTACGTGCTGATGGGCTACGGCACCGGCGCGATCATGGCCGTCCCGGCGCACGACAGCCGCGACTTCGAGTTCGCGCGCGCCTTCGAGCTGCCGATGCGCTGCGTCGTCGCCCCGACCGACGGGCGCGGCACCGACCCGGCCCAGTGGGACGACGCGTTCGTGGCGCACGACGCCGTACTGATCGACTCCGTGGGCGAGGGCGTCTCCCTGGACGGGCTGGACGTCCCCGAGGCCAAGGCCGCGATCACCGCGTGGCTGGAGTCGCGCGGCATCGGCCAGGGCACCGTCAACTTCCGCCTGCGCGACTGGCTGTTCAGCCGTCAGCGCTACTGGGGCGAGCCCTTCCCGATCGTCTACGACGAGGACGGCGTCGCGTATCCGCTGCCCGAGTCGATGCTGCCGCTGGAGCTGCCGGAGGTCGAGGACTACTCGCCGCGCACCTTCGAGCCGGACGACGCGACCTCCCAGCCGGAGACCCCGCTCTCCCGCAACGCGGCCTGGGTCAACGTCGAGCTGGACCTGGGCGACGGGCGCGGTGTCCGCTCCTTCCGCCGTGAGACCAACACCATGCCCAACTGGGCCGGTTCCTGCTGGTACGAGCTGCGCTACCTGGACCCGAACAACGCCTCGGCGCTGGTCGACCCCGAGATCGAGCGGTACTGGATGGGTCCGCGCGAGGGCGCTCCGCACGGCGGTGTCGACCTGTACGTGGGCGGCGCCGAACACGCGGTGCTGCACCTGCTGTACGCGCGCTTCTGGTCGAAGGTGCTGTTCGACCTGGGTCACGTCTCGTCGGCGGAGCCGTTCCACAAGCTGTTCAACCAGGGCATGATCCAGGCGTACGCCTACACCGACGAGCGCGGTGTGTACGTTCCGGCGGCCGAGGTCGAGGAGCGGGACGGCGCGTACTTCCACGACGGCAAGCAGGTCAGGCGCGAGCACGGCAAGATGGGCAAGTCCCTGAAGAACGCCGTCACCCCGGACGAGATCTGCGAGGAGTACGGCGCGGACACGCTGCGCCTGTACGAGATGGCGATGGGTCCGCTGGACGTCTCGCGTCCGTGGGACACCCGGGCCGTGGTGGGCCAGTACCGCCTGCTGCAGCGCCTGTGGCGCAACATCGTCGACGAGGAGACCGGCCGGGTCACCGTCGTGGACGGGGAGCCGGGCGAGGACACGCTGCGCGCCCTGCACAAGGCGATCGACGGAGCCGGCGCCGACATGGCCGCCCTGCGCTTCAACACCGCCATCGCGAAGATCACCGAGCTGAACAACACCCTGACCAAGGCGGGGCGGCCGCTCGAGCGGTCCGTCGCCGAGGCCCTGGTGCGGCTGGTGGCCCCGCTGGCCCCGCACATCGCCGAGGAGCTCTGGCACCGGCTGGGCCACACCGATTCGGTGGTCCACCAGGACTTCCCCGTCGCGGACCCGGCGTACGTCGTGGACGAGACCGTGACCTGCGTGGTGCAGGTCAAGGGCAAGGTCAAGGCCCGCCTGGAGGTGCCGCCGACGATCTCGGAGGCGGAGCTGGAGCGGCTGGCGGTCGGCGACGAGGCCGTGGTCGCGGCCCTGGGCGGTGCGGAGATCCGCAAGGTCATCGTGCGTGCGCCGAAGCTGGTGAACATCGTCGTCTGACGGCGCCGGCTCCCCATGGGGGAGATCCCGTACGGGCAGGTTGGGGGTTCGAAGGGAACCCCCGGCCTGCCCGCGGCGTTTACGGTGGAGAGGAACAGCCGAGCCCGGGGAAAGGGGCCACCATGGAGGCCGCGTTGATCATCTTCGCGCTGATGCTGCTGGCTTTCGTCGGCCTCGGCGCGTATCTCACGGTCAAGGCGGTGGGTGCGGCCAAGCGGGGCGTGGAGCGCACGGTCGTCCAGGCGCGGCGCACGGTGGAGGACACCGCGCTGAGGGCCAAGAGCTTCGGCCAGGTGGGCGTGGCGGGGGCTCTGGCGCAGCTGCGCCTCGACCTGCGGACGTCGATGCGGGCCACGGAGCAGGCGCTGTCCGAGGGCGCCCGGGTGGACGCCTCGCTGAAGGAGTCCCTCGGCCTGTTCCAGCGGCTGAGCGCGCACGGCCGGGAACTGGACGCCGAGCTGAAGCGGCTGGAGCAGGAACCGGACCGGCAGCGCACCGGCGAGCTCCTTCCGGAGCTGCGGGAGCGCACCGCCAGGATCGTCGGGTCCGCGGACTCGCTGCGCTGGGCGGCCCGGGACCGGGCCCGGCGCTTCGCGGAGGACGAGCTGTCCACGCTGTCGACGCAGATCGAGATGGAGTCCGGGGCGCTGCGCGACTGGTCGCGGGAGCCGGTGGACGACCTGGCGGCGGCGGCCGCGGCCTGGGACGCGGCGCAGGAGGCCGGGCCCCACGCGTCGGGTGCGCGGAGTGCGGCGCAGGGGCAGGCCCAGGGTCAGGCTCAGGGCCAGGGAAGCGGTCAGGGGTCCGGGAACGGTCAGGGGTCTGGGAACGGGCAGGGACCGGCGGCTCTGAGTCCGGCGGCTCCCGCGCACGAGTACCCGTGGCAGAAGACGCGTCGGCCGGAGAACACGACCTGACCCGGGGCGGGTGACCGCGTACGCTCTGCTCGTCGTCGTGCCGGCGTGTTGGCTCCGCTGAGGGGTCGGCGAGGCCGTGCCGAGGTCGGTCGATGGTCCTGTCGAGCGTCCGCCGACGGCTGTCGGTGGGGGACTGCTGAGGCCCTGCCCATGGGACCGGGCTGCCGCGCGGTCTCCACTGGCGGTAACCTCCGGCTCATGTCCCGCCATGTCGCCATCGTCACCGATTCCACGGCCTACCTGCCCCCACCGGCCATGGCGCGGCACGGAATCAGCTCCGTCCCGCTCACCGTGGTACTCGGCGGCGAGGCCCTGGAGGAGGGCACCGAGATCTCGGCGCGCAGCCTCGCCCTGGCCCTGCAGAAGCGCCGCTCCGTCACCACCTCGAGGCCCAGCCCGGAGGAGTTCACCCGGGCCTACCAGGGGGCCGCGGACGCCGGTGCGACCGGCATCGTGAGCCTGCACCTGTCCGCCGAGTTCTCCGGCACCTACGACGCGGCGGTGGTCGCCGCGCGGACCGCGCCGGTGCCGGTCCGGGTCGTGGACACCGGCATGGTCGCCATGGCGCTGGGTTTCTGCGCCCTCGCCGCCGCCGAGACGGCCGAGGCGGGCGGTTCCGTCGACGACGCGGTGGCCGCCGCGGAGAAGCGGGCGGCGGACATGTCCGCCTACTTCTACGTCGACACCCTCGACTACCTGCGCCGCGGCGGGCGGATCGGTGCCGCCCAGGCGCTCCTCGGCTCGGCGCTGGCCGTCAAGCCGCTGCTCACCCTGGAGGGGGGCCGGATCGAGATGCTGGAGAAGGTGCGCACGGCCTCCAAGGCCATCGCGCGCCTGGAGGAGTTGGCCGTGGACCGCGCGGGAGCGGGCAGCGTCGATGTCGCGGTGCACCACCTGGCGGCGCCGGAACGGGCCGAGAAGCTCGCGCGACGGCTGCGCGAGCGCATTCCGGGGCTGGTCGAACTGCACGTCAGCGAGGTGGGGGCGGTGATCGGCGCGCACACCGGGCCGGGGCTGCTGGCGGCGGTGGTCTCGCCGCGCTGAGCGATGGCGGCGGCCGGGTCCGGCGGGGCGCGGTGGTGGCGGATGCGGTGGCGGTGAGCGCCTCCTTCACCGGAACGAGTGGCGGCGTTGTCCACAACGGGGCGGTTGTCCACCGGAATTGAGGGCTCCGAACGGGCGGAGGGATGCGCCCCTACCGTCGTGGCATGACTCTTCGAACGCGTACTCCACTTCCGTCGGGCGCCACGAGCGGCCCGGGCCGGAACCGTCTCTCCGACGGCCGTCTGCGGCACCGCCGCGGCCCCGGTGTCCGCCGAGGCCACCACGCCCTGCCTGCCGACCCGGCCGCCGTGCGGCGCCGCGCCGAGGCCCTGCTGAGCGGCAGCAGCCCGCCGGGGCCCGCCCCGGGGCCGGAGCCAGGGCCTCCGCCCGAGGTGGATCCCGGGCTGCCGGGCCAGGGAGGTCCCGGGCCTGCACCGGAGCCGGGCCCCGGGCTTGCGCCGGGGCCGGAGCCAGGGCCGCCCGAGGCGGGGAGCGGGGGCGCGGTCGGGGAGGCGGCCGGGCTGTCCTCCTCCGCGGCGCGGGGGCTCGCGCTGCGCGAGCGGTTGCCGGTGTGGTTCCAGGCCCGCTGCGGGGTGGAGCCGCGCACGGTGGCAGCCGTCGGGGTGGTGCTGGCCGTGGCGGTCGGTTTCGCCGCCCAGCAGTTCTGGTCCGCCCGGCCCCGGCCGGTGACCGCGCCGGCGGTGGTCGCCCCGGCCGCGGTGCCCGCGTCGGCCACGGCGCCGGCCCTCGCGGGGGGCGCGGCCCGGATCGTCGTCGACATCGGCGGCAAGGTCCGGGAGCCGGGCGTGCGCAGGCTGCCGGCCGGCTCGCGGGTCGAGGACGCACTGGCCGCCGCCGGGGGTGTGCGGCCCGGTACGGACACCTCCGGGCTGAATCGGGCCCGGGTGCTGGTGGACGGCGAGCAGGTCCTGGTGGGAGCCCCGGCGCCACCCCCGCCGGCCGGTGGCGGTCCGAGCCCGGGGCCGCTCAGCCTCGGCACGGCGACCGTCGAGCAGCTGGACGGGCTGCCGGGGGTCGGGCCGGTGCTGGCGCAGCACATCGTGGACTTCCGCACCGCCCGCGGGGGTTTCCGCTCCGTCGAGGAGCTCCGGCAGGTCAACGGCATCGGCGAACGGCGCTTCGCCGACCTGCGCACGCTGGTGCGGCCGTGAGCCGCCCCGAGGGTGCGCGGCCGGCGGACCTGCGCCTGGTCGCGCCGGCGCTCGCCGCCTGGGCGGCGGCCGCCCTTGCCCTGGACGCCCCCGCGGGGCTGACCGCCGCGGGAGCGGGAGCCGGCGCGGCCGGCGCGGGGATGCTGCTCCTGGTCGGGCGCTGGAGGCCGGAGCCCCGGTGGCGGACCGCACCCGCCCTGGCCGTGGCCCTGCTCTGCGCCTGCGCGGGAGCCGGTGTGGCGGGGCTCCAGCGGGCCGAGGCTCGGGCGGGGCCGGTGCCGGGACTGGCCCGCGAGCATGCCCGGGTCCTCGCGGAGCTCACCGTCGGCTCCGATCCGCGGATCGCCGGGAACGGCCGGGGGAGCGGGCCGCCGGTGGTGGTGCTGGACGCGGTGGTGACGGGCGTGACCGGGCCCGACGGGGCGCGGACCCGGGTCGAGACCCCGGCGCGGGTGCTGGCCGGGCACCCGGGATGGGCCCGGTTGCTGCCCTCCACCCGGGTCGAGGTCGTCGCCCGGTTGGCGCCGACCGGGGACGGCGAGCGGGCCGTGGCCCTGCTGCGGCCGGCCGGGGACGCCCCGCCCGCGGTGACCGGTGGCCCGGACCGCGCGCAGCGCTTCGCCGGGCGGCTGCGGGCGGGGCTGCGCGAGGCCACCGAGGGGCTCGCGCCGGATGCCAGGGCCCTGCTGCCGGGGCTGGTTGTCGGTGACACGTCCAGGGTGCCGCCGGACCTGCACGAGGCGTTCAAGACCACCGACCTGCTGCACCTGCTGGCGGTGTCGGGGTCCAACCTGACCGTGGTGCTGTTCCTGCTCATCGGACCCCCGGCCCGGGCGCAGCGGGCGGAGCGGCGCGGGCTGGCGCCCCGGCTGGGGCTCTCGCTGCGGGCCACCGCCCTGTGCGGGGCGGCTCTGACCCTGGCGTTCGTGGTGGTGTGCCGGCCGGAGCCGAGCGTGCTGCGCGCCGCGGCCTGCGGGGCGGTCACGCTGCTGGCCCTCGCCACCGGTCGGCGCCGGTCCCTGATCCCGGCCCTGGGCGCCGCCGTACTGCTGCTGGTCCTCTACGACCCGTGGCTGGCGCGCAGTTACGGGTTCCTGCTGTCCGTCCTGGCCACGGGCGCGCTGCTCACCCTCGCGCCCCGGTGGAGCGTGGCCCTGCGGCGGCGCGGGATGCGGCCGGGGCCGGCGGGGGCGCTGGGCGCTGCCGCGGCCGCGCAGGCGGTGTGCGCGCCCGTGGTCGCGGTGCTCTCGGCCCGGGTCAGCCTGGTGGGGGTGCCCTGCAACCTGCTGGCCGAGCTGGCGGCCGGTCCGGCGACGGTCCTCGGCTTCGCGGCGCTCGCCGCGGCCCCGGTGTGGATGGACGCCGCGCGGGTGCTCGCCTGGTGCGCGGGGGTGCCCGCCGGGTGGATCGCCGGCGTGGCCCGGGCCGGCGCGCGGCTGCCGGGGGCGGAGCTGGCCTGGCCGGGCGGGCTCACCGGCGGGTTGCTGCTGGCCGCCGCGACAGTGGGCCTGGTCCTGCTCGGAGCCCGGTTCGGCAGGCACCGGTGGGTCTGCTGCGCCCTGGCGGTGCTGCTGCTCCTGGCGGTGCTGAGGCCGCCGCAGCTCACCCGTACGCTCACCGGCTGGCCCCCGCCCGACTGGAGCTACGTGCAGTGCGCCGTGGGGCAGGGGGACGCGGCGGTGCTCGCCCTCGGCCCGGGCGAAGCCCTGGTGGTGGACGCCGGGCCGGATCCCGGTCCGGTCGACGCCTGCCTGCGCGCCCTGGGCGTGCACCGGGTGCCGATGCTGCTGCTGACGCACTTTCACGCCGACCACGTCGGGGGCCTGTCCGGGGTGCTGCGCGGCCGGTCGGTGGGTGTGATCCAGACCACGGCGCTGGAAGAGCCCGCCGGGCAGGCGCAGATGGTCCACCGGTCGGCGGCCGCCGCGGGCGTCCCCGTGGTGCGGGCGGTGGCGGGGGAGCGGCGCCGGGCCGGTCCGCTGGAGTGGCAGGTGCTCTGGCCGCCGGCGTCCGGGCCGCCGCCCGAGGGGCCCAACGACGCGAGCGTCGCCCTGCTGGTCCGGGGCGCGGGGCTGACCCTTCTGCTGCTCGGGGACCTCGAACCGCCCGCCCAGCAGGCCCTGCTGAGGGAGCATCCGCGGCTGGGTCCGGTCGATGTGGTGAAAGTGGCGCACCACGGCTCCGCACACCAGGACCCGGAGCTGTACGGGCGGATCAGGGCCAGGGTCGCCGTCATTCCCGTGGGTGCGGCCAATCGCTACGGACACCCCGCACCCGGTACGCTCGCCCGGCTGCGGGCCTCGGGGGCGGCCGTCCTGCGGACCGACACCGACGGGTCGGTCGCGGTGTCCGGCGGGGGCCCCGGGTTGCGCGTGTTTCCGGCCGGCAGGCGGCGGGGGCGACACGGCCGAGCCGCGTGCGGCCCTTCTGTTTGCCCCCGACCCGACAGCATGATCGAATGCGTTTCCGCCAGAACGGTCCAAGTCCAAGTCCACACAGCACGGGGGTGCATCAGCCATGTTCGGACGCCGACGGGGGATGGAGACGGTCGGAAGTCCCGGCCCGCACACATCCGCGACACTGACATTGCCACCGGCGGCGGGTCTGCTCAGCTGCCGGGTCCTCGACACCGTCCACCAGCCGGTCCGGCAGGCGGCGTTCGAGGTGACCGACCCGATCGGGCGGCGGATCGTGCGGGGCGAGACCGATCCGTACGGCGGTTTCACGGTGACGGTGCCGGAGGGGGAGTACCGGCTCTCCGTCACCGCCGAGGGGTACGCGCCGTTCCACGGGGCGACGCTCGTGGGGGACCCGGCCCAGCCCGGGACCGCGGAGATCGTCCTCGACGCGGTGGAGCCGCCGCTGCTGCCGCAACCCGGGCACTGGGAGCTCGACCCGACGCACTCGTCCATCGCGTTCACGGCCCGGCACATCGGGTTCGCCCGGATCGTCGGCCGGTTCAACACCTTCGCCGGAGCGGTGCGGATAGCCGACCGCATGGAGGACTCCTCCATGCACGTGATCATCGACGCGGCGAGCATCGACACCGGCGTACGGCTGCGGGACGACCACCTGCGGTCGGGGGACTTCCTCGACGCGGCCCGCCATCCGACCGTGGAGTTCTACAGCGAGCGGTTCATCCACCGCAGCGGCAGCCGCTGGGCCGTCGCCGGGGCCCTCACCCTTCACGGGGTGAGCCGTTCGGTCACCCTGGACACCCAGTACCTGGGCGTGGGCACGGGCCTGCAGGGCGAGCCGCGCGCCGCCTGCCGGGCCACGGCCGAACTGCACCGCGAGGACTTCACCCTGAACTGGCAGTCGGTGCTGGCGCACGGCATCGCGGCCATCGGTTCGAGCGTGAAAGTGGAGCTGGACGTGCAGATCGTCCACAAGGCCTGAGCGCGGCCGGAGTCCTACGGGGCTTCCAGCCAGCCCTCGTACTCGGCGGCGAGGGCGTCGAGCGCGGCGGTGTCGAGCAGGTCCCGGGGGTCCTCGACGACCACCAGCCACTGGGCGTCCTCGGCGTCGTCCTCACCGGCCAGGGCGTCGCGCACCAACTGCGGTTCCTCCGGGAGGCCGAAGCGGTCCGCGGCCTCCCGGGCAACCTCCTCGGCGGAGTCGCGGTCGGGCAGGACGAGTACATGTCGCACGTTCACGCGATCATTCTCACCCACGGGGTCAGGGGGGCCGCCGGGCCGGGGGCTGTCAGTGCGGCGTGGGATGCTGGAGCCGATGGCCACCAGGAAGAACCCCACCGACGATCCGCTCGCCCCGCTCACCCTCGCGGTGGGGCAGGAGGACCTGCTGCTCGACCGCGTCGTGCGGGAGGTGGTGGCGGCAGCCCGTGCCGCCGACGCCGACACCGACGTCCGCGACCTGTCCTCCGAGCAGCTCCAGCCCGGCACGCTGGCCGAGCTGACGAGCCCCTCGCTCTTCTCCGAGCGCAAGGTCCTGATCGTGCGCGGCGCGCAGGACCTGTCCGCCGACACGGTCAAGGAGGTGAAGGCGTACCTCGACGCGCCCTACGAGGAGATCGTCCTCGTCCTCCTCCACGCGGGCGGGGTCAAGGGCAAGGGCCTGCTGGACGCGGCCCGCAAGGCGGGGGCCCGGGAGATCGCCTGCCCCAAGATGACGAAGCCGGCGGACCGGCTGTCCTTCGTACGGGGTGAATTCCGCACGCTGGGCCGGTCGGCGACTCCCGAGGCGTGCCAGAGCCTGGTCGACGCGATCGGCAGCGACCTGCGGGAACTGGCGAGCGCGGCGGCGCAGCTGTGCGCGGACGTCGAGGGCACCATCGACGAGGCCGTGGTCGGCCGCTACTACACCGGCCGTGCCGAGGCCTCCAGCTTCACCGTCGCCGACCGCGCCGTCGAAGGACGTGCGGCGGAGGCCCTCGAAGCCCTGCGCTGGTCGCTGTCCACCGGGGTGGCGCCCGTGCTGATCACCAGCGCCCTGGCCCAGGCCGTGCGGGCGATCGGCAAGCTGGCCTCCGCCCCGCGGGGAGCCCGCCCCGGCGACCTCGCGCGGGACCTCGGGATGCCGCCCTGGAAGATCGACCGGGTCCGCCAGCAGATGCGCGGCTGGTCGGCGGACGGGGTCGCGGACGCCCTGCGCGCCGTGGCCGCCGCCGACGCGGGGGTCAAGGGCGGCGGCGACGATCCGGAGTACGCCCTGGAGAAGGCGGTCGTGGCCGTGGCCCGCGCCGCCCGTGCGCCGCGCCGCTGACGACGAACGAAGCGCCGCCGACGACGTGCGAAGGCCCCCGCCGCCGCCCTGGGGAAGGGTGGTGGCAGGGGCCTTCGGTTACTGCTCGCACTGCTTGTGTGCGCCGCACCCGCGTGGCGAACGCAGGCCGCGTGCGGCGCGGTGTGCCGGTGAAGGAGCGGAAGAGAGGGCCCGCTTGGTCCCTACCGGCGATTCACATCGAGAGCTCAGCCCTGCAGGGAGGCAACCTTGGTGGCCAGCGCCGACTTCTTGTTGGCGGCGGCATTCTTGTGGATGACACCCTTCGAGACAGCCTTGTCGAGCGCACGCGCGGCGGCACGGGAAGCCACGGTGGCCTTCTCGACGTCACCGGCGACGACGGCCTCGCGGGCCTTGCGGATCGCGGTCTTGAGCGAGGACTTGACGGCCTTGTTGCGCAGGCGCGCCTTTTCGTTCGTCTTGTTCCGCTTGATCTGGGACTTGATGTTCGCCACGAAAGAGCCTTTTCAGGTTCAGAGTTTTGTTCTTCGGATTGTGTCCCGACAGCTGAGAGGGCATACGAGACACAGCTGCCCAGGCTACCAGGCGCGCTCGGGGCGGCCCAAACCGAGCGCACTGCCCGGTCCATGGGACCATGGGAGTCAGCGTAGAGATCCCAGTGATCCGCCCAGGATCGATCACGCCCCCGACTGAGACCCGAGAATCAGGACACTGCGTGCCCGCCATCCCCAGCCACGTGCCCGAGCCGAGCCGTACCGACCCGGCGCTGATCCGCAACTTCTGCATCATCGCGCACATCGACCACGGCAAGTCGACGCTTGCCGACCGGATGCTCCAGCTCACCGGGGTGGTCGACCAGCGGCAGATGCGTGCCCAGTACCTCGACCGCATGGACATCGAGCGTGAGCGCGGCATCACGATCAAGTCCCAGGCGGTCCGGCTGCCCTGGGCGCCGACCGAGGGCGAGGGCCAGGGCACCACCCACGTCCTCAACATGATCGACACCCCCGGGCACGTCGACTTCACCTACGAGGTCTCGCGCTCCCTCGCCGCGTGCGAGGGCACGGTCCTGCTGGTGGACGCCGCCCAGGGCATCGAGGCGCAGACCCTCGCCAACCTGTACCTGGCGATGGAGAAGGACCTCGCGATCGTCCCCGTCCTGAACAAGATCGACCTGCCGGCCGCCCAGCCGGAGAAGTTCGCCGAGGAGCTCGCGAACCTGGTCGGCTGCCAGCCCGAGGACGTCCTGCGCGTCTCGGCGAAGACCGGTCTCGGCGTGGACGCGCTGCTCGACAAGATCGTCGCCACGGTCCCGGCCCCGGTCGGCCCCAAGGACGCCCCGGCCCGCGCCATGATCTTCGACTCGGTCTACGACTCGTACCGCGGTGTGGTCACCTACGTCCGTGTGGTCGACGGCCAGCTCAACAAGCGCGAACGCATCCGGATGATGTCCACCGGCGCCACCCACGAGCTGCTGGAGATCGGTGTCTCCTCGCCCGAGATGACCCCGGCCGACGGCATCGGCGTCGGCGAGGTGGGCTACATCATCACCGGCGTCAAGGACGTCCGCCAGTCCAAGGTCGGTGACACCATCACCAGCCTGCACCACGGCGCGACCGAGGCGCTCGGCGGCTACAAGGACCCCAAGCCCATGGTCTTCTCGGGGCTCTACCCGCTCGACGGCTCGGAGTACCCGGACCTGCGCGAGGCCCTGGACAAGCTCCAGCTCAACGACGCCGCGCTGGTCTACGAGCCGGAGACCTCGGCGGCGCTCGGCTTCGGCTTCCGCGTCGGCTTCCTCGGCCTGCTGCACCTGGACGTGGTCCGCGAGCGCCTGGAGCGCGAGTTCGGCCTCGACCTGATCGCGACCGCGCCCAACGTCGTCTACCGGGTGGTCCTGGAGGACGGCAAGGAAGTCAGCGTCACCAACCCGAGCGAGTTCCCCGAGGGCAAGATCTCGGACGTGTTCGAGCCGGTCGTGCGCGCCACGATCCTCGCGCCCAGCGAGTTCATCGGCGCGATCATGGAGCTCTGCCAGACCCGCCGCGGCACCCTCCTCGGCATGGACTACCTCTCCGAGGACCGGGTCGAGATCCGCTACACCCTCCCGCTCGCCGAGATCGTCTTCGACTTCTTCGACCAGCTGAAGTCCAAGACGCGCGGTTACGCCTCCCTCGACTACGAGCCCACGGGCGAGCAGTCCGGCAGCCTGGTCAAGGTCGACATCCTGCTGCACGGCGACAAGGTCGACGCCTTCTCCGCCGTCACCCACAAGGACGCGGCCTACGCCTACGGCGTGCGCCTGGTCGCCAAGCTGCGCGAGCTCATCCCGCGGCAGGCCTTCGAGGTGCCGATCCAGGCCGCGATCGGCTCCCGCGTCATCGCCCGCGAGACGATCCGCGCCATCCGCAAGGACGTCCTCGCCAAGTGCTACGGCGGTGACATCTCCCGTAAGCGGAAGCTGCTGGAGAAGCAGAAGGAGGGCAAGAAGCGGATGAAGATGGTCGGCTCGGTGGAGGTCCCGCAGGAGGCCTTCATCGCCGTCCTCTCCAGTGACGAGTCCGGCGGCAAGAAGAAGTAACCGCGCCCGCGACCGCCCCGGAAGCAGGCCCCCGCGCTCCGGCGCGGGGGCCTCTTTCGTTATGAAGCGGCCGCTTGCGAGCCCTTACGCAGGCGGCGGACGGCCTCTAGTCTGATCACTGCTCGATGGTTACTCGCCAGTCACCTGCTGGTTACGTCTCAAACCCCGCCTGTCCCGATGCGCCCCGCCAAGCGCCCCACGCCCACGCACTGCCCGCGTGGTCCGGTCCGGAGGATGTCGTGAGCGACACACAGACCTTGATCGAGAACCGCCCGCCCACGGTGGCGGCCCTCTTCCTTGAGCGCGTGGCCGCCACGCCCCATGCGGAGGCGTACCGGTACCCGGTGCCCGCGGCCGCCGGCCAGGGGCCCGACGACTGGAAGTCGCTGAGCTGGGGGCAGGCGGCCGAGCGGGTCTTCGCCATCGCCGCCGGCCTGATCGACCTGGGCCTGGAGACGGAGCAGCGGGTCGCGCTCGCCTCGAACACCCGGGTCGAGTGGATCCTCGGCGACCTCGGCGTGATGTGCGCCGGCGGCGCGGTCACCACGATCTACCCGACCACGAACGCGGAGGAGTCGGCGTACATCCTCGCGGACTCCGAGAGCCGGTTCCTCATCGCCGAGGACGGCGCACAGCTGGCCAAGGCGCGCGAGCGCCGCGCCGAGCTGCCCCACCTCGCGCACGTCGTGGTCGTGGAGGGCGCCGACGCGGTCGCCGCCGACGGCGACCCCGAGGGCTGGGTGCTCTCGCTCGCCGATCTGGAGGCGCGCGGCAAGGAGTACCTGGCCAAGCACCCCGAGGCGGTCAAGGAGCGGATCGGGGCCATCACCGCCGACCAGCTCGCCACCCTCATCTACACCTCCGGCACCACCGGCCGCCCCAAGGGCGTCCGGCTGCCGCACGACAACTGGTCGTACATGGCCAAGGCCACCGTCGCCACCGGCCTGATCACCAAGGACGACGTCCAGTACCTGTGGCTGCCGCTGGCCCACGTCTTCGGCAAGGTGCTGACCTCCGGCCAGATCGAGGTCGGCCACGTCACCGCCGTCGACGGCCGGATCGACAAGATCATCGAAAACCTGCCGATCGTGCAGCCGACCTACATGGCGGCCGTCCCGCGCATCTTCGAGAAGGTGTACAACGGCGTCGCCGCCAAGGCCCGGGCCGGCGGCGGGGCCAAGTACAAGATCTTCCAGTGGGCGGCCGGCGTGGCCCGCGAGTACGCCAAGGTCACCCAGGACAACTTCCGCCGCACCGGCCACGCGACCGCCCCCTTCGGCCTCACCACCAAGCACAAGATCGCCGACGCGCTGGTCTACTCCAAGCTCCGCGAGGCCTTCGGCGGCAACCTGCGCGCCGCCGTCTCCGGCGCCTCCGCCCTGGCACCCGAGATCGGCTACTTCTTCTCCGGCGCCGGCATCCACATCCTCGAGGGCTACGGCCTGACCGAGTCCAGTGCCGCCTCCTTCGTCAACCCGGGCGAGGCCTACCGCACCGGCACCGTCGGCAAGCCGCTCCCCGGCACCGAGGTCCGCATCGCCGACGACGGCGAGGTCCTGCTGCGCGGCCCCGGCATCATGCAGGGCTACCACGGCCAGCCCGAGAAGACCGCCGAGGTGCTGGAGTCCGACGGCTGGCTGCACACGGGCGACATCGGCGAGCTCTCGCCCGACGGCTACCTGCGCATCACCGACCGCAAGAAGGACCTGATCAAGACCTCGGGCGGCAAGTACGTCGCCCCGGCCGAGATCGAGGGCCAGTTCAAGGCGATCTGCCCGTACGTGTCGTCGATCGTCGTGCACGGCGCCGACCGGAACTTCTGCTCCGCCCTGATCGCGCTCGACGAGCCGTCGATCCTGGGCTGGGCCGTCGAGAACGGGCTGTCGGGGAAGACCTACTCCGAGGTGGTGGCCGCGCCGGAGACCAACCGCCTGATCGAGACGTACGTGCAGACCCTCAACGAGGGCCTCCAGCGGTGGCAGACGGTCAAGAAGTTCCGGATCCTGCCGCGCGACCTCGACGTCGAGCACGGCGACCTCACGCCCAGCCTCAAGCTGAAGCGGCCGGTCGTCGAGCGTGAGTTCAAGCACCTGATCGACGAGATGTACGAAGGGGCGCGCGAGCAGTAGCCCGGGGGCGCCGCGCGCGGCGTCGAGGAGCACGGGGCGGTGCGGGATGATGGGGTCATGCCTTCCGCACTGCCCGACGGTGAACCCATGCCCGCAGACGGCTCGCTGCCGCCGCACGCCCTGGCGGGCGCGGGTGACCGGCCGCTCGGCTTCTACCTGCACGTTCCGTACTGCGCCACGCGCTGCGGCTACTGCGACTTCAACACCTACACGGCCACCGAGCTGCGGGGCACCGGCGGTGTGCTCGCCTCGCGGGAGAACTACGCCGACACCCTGATCGACGAGGTCCGCCTCGCCCGCAAGGTGCTCGGGGACGACCCCCGGGCCGTGCGGACGGTCTTCGTGGGCGGCGGCACGCCGACCCTGCTGCCCGCCGGGGACCTCGTCCGCATGCTCGGGGCGATCCGCGACGAGTTCGGCCTGGCCGAGGACGCGGAGATCACCACCGAGGCCAATCCGGAGTCGGTGGACCCGCGCTACCTGGCCGAGCTGCGGGCCGGCGGCTTCAACCGGATCTCCTTCGGCATGCAGAGCGCCAGGCAGCACGTCCTGAAGGTGCTGGACCGCACGCACACCCCCGGGCGCCCGGAGGCCTGCGTCGCCGAGGCCCGGGAGGCGGGCTTCGAGCACGTCAACCTGGACCTGATCTACGGCACGCCCGGTGAGTCCGACGAGGACTGGCGGGCCTCGCTCTCCGCGGCGCTGGGCGCCGGACCGGATCACATCTCGGCCTACGCGCTGATCGTGGAGGAGGGCACCCAGCTGGCGCGGCGGATCCGCCGGGGCGAGGTCCCGATGACGGACGACGACGTGCACGCGGACCGCTACCTGATCGCGGACGCGGTGATGGCGCAGGCCGGCTACTCCTGGTACGAGGTGTCGAACT
Source organism: Streptomyces sp. NPDC045967 (assembly GCF_056430495.1). NCBI lineage: Bacteria > Bacillati > Actinomycetota > Actinomycetes > Kitasatosporales > Streptomycetaceae > Streptomyces > Streptomyces sp. NPDC045967. Next base: position 112,403 of record NZ_JBWKLE010000001.1, read on the forward strand.
GGGCAGCCTCGGAGGCCGGGCGCTGCCTGCACAACGAGCTCTACTGGCGCGGCGCCGACTGGTGGGGCGCGGGGCCGGGCGCGCACTCGCACGTGGGCGGGGTGCGCTGGTGGAACGTCAAGCACCCGGGGGCCTACGCCGCCGCGCTGGCCGAGGGGCGGTCCCCCGGGGCCGGGCGCGAGCTGCTGTCGCAGGAGGACCGGCGGGTCGAGCGGATCCTGCTGGAGCTGCGGCTGGTGGACGGCGTGCCGCTGTCGCTGCTCGCCCCGGCGGGACTCCAGGCCTCCCGCCGCGCCCTGGCGGACGGGCTGCTGGAAGCGGAGCCGTACGGGGCGGGACGCGCCGTGCTGACCCTGCGGGGGCGGCTGCTGGCCGACGCGGTGGTCCGGGACCTGGTCGACTGACCGCGGCCCCGGCCCCGGCCCCGGCACCCGCCGGCCCGGGCAGTGCTAGGGAGCCGTCACGTGGTCGATGAGGTGCTCCACCGAGCCCAGCAGGGTGGGCTCCAGGTCCTTGTAGGAGGTCACCCGGGAGAGGATGTGCTGCCAGGCGGCGCCGGTGTTCTCCGGCCAGCCCAGCGCGCGGCAGACACCCGTCTTCCAGTCCTGGCCGCGCGGGACCACCGGCCACGCGGCGATGCCCAGGGCGGACGGCTTCACCGCCTGCCAGACGTCCACGTACGGGTGGCCCACGATCAGGACGTCCGGAGAGGTCACCGACGCCGCGATGCGGGACTCCTTGGACCCCGGCACCAGGTGGTCCACCAGGATCCCCAGGCGGGCGTCCGGGGCCGGGCCGAAGTCGGCGACGATGGCCGGGAGGTCGTCGATGCCCTCCAGGTACTCCACCACCACCCCTTCGATCCGCAGGTCGTCGCCCCAGACCCGCTCCACCAGCTCGGCGTCGTGGCGGCCCTCCACGTAGATCCGCCCGGCCCGGGCCACCCGCGCCCGGGCCCCCGGGACGGCGATCGAGCCGGAAGCGGTGCGCCGGGGCCCGGCGGGGCCGCGCGAGGGGCGGACCAGGGTCACCACGGCCCCGTCGAGCAGGAAGCCACGGGGCTCCAGTGGGAACACCCGCCGCTTGCCGAAGCGGTCCTCCAGGGTCACCGTGCCCGCCTCGCAGGCCACCACCGCGCCGCAGAAGTCCGTACCGGCCGCCTCGACGACCAGATCGGGCTCCGCCGCCACCTCGGGCACGGCCTTCGGGCGCTTCCACTGGGGGGTCAGGTCGGGGGAGTACTCGCGCATCCGGCCGAGCGTAGGAGAGGCACCGCGCTCATGGCTACGACACGCCGAAACGGGCGGCCAGTGCGGCGCGTTGCCCCCGCACGAAGGCGGCGGTGACCACCGCTCCGTGACCCGGCACGTACTGAGCGTCGTCCCCGCCCAGGGCCAGCAGCCGGTCCAGGGCCGCGGGCCACTGCCGGGGCGCCGCGTCGGGGCCCGCCGAGGGCTCGCCCGACTCCTCGACCAGGTCCCCGCAGAACACCGTCTCCCGCTCGCCCGGCACGAAGACCGCGAGGTCGTGGCGCGTGTGCCCGGGGCCCACGTTGGCCAGCAGCACCCGCACCCCGCCCAGCTCCAGCGTCCACTCGCCCGACACCAGGTGCTTCGGCGGCACGAGCAGCTCCACCGCCTCCGCGGCCTCCGCCTCGGCCAGGCCGTGGCGCACCGCGTCCCCGCGCAGCTCCTCGCGGCCCGTGGCGAGCAGCGCGTCCAGCCCGACCGCGCCGAAGACCTCGGCGCCGGGGAAGGCGGCCGCGCCCAGTACGTGGTCGAAATGTCCGTGGGTGAATGCGATATGGGTCACGTGCCGGCCCGTCAGCCGCTCCGCCTCCGCCCGCACCCGCGCACCTTCGCGCAGCGAGGAGCCCGGGTCCACCAGGAGCACGGAATCGTCCCCCACCACCAGTCCCACGGTGCAGTCCCACACCGGCAGCCGCCGCCGGCCGGTCCTCGCGGTCAGCCCTTCCCAGCCCGCCTCTTCCCATCGCACGTCCATGCCGCGACGCTACCCTGGCGGGCCTCCCTTGCCAGGGCCGGACCACCCGGCCGTACACTGAGCGGGGGATCCCTGGCACTCGAACGGCCAGAGTGCCAGTCAGCGGACCACGAACACGGCAACGGACCAGAGCTGGAGGTGTGCGCATGCTCAGCGAACGCAGACTCGAAGTGCTGCGTGCCATCGTCCAGGACTACGTCGGGACGGAGGAGCCGGTCGGCTCCAAGGCGCTCACCGAGCGGCACCGGCTCGGCGTCTCGCCCGCCACCGTGCGCAACGACATGGCCGTGCTGGAGGAGGAGGGCTACATCGCCCAGCCCCACACCAGCGCCGGCCGGATCCCCACCGACAAGGGCTACCGCCTCTTCGTCGACAAGCTGGCGGGGGTCAAGCCGCTGTCGAGTCCCGAGCGGCGTGCCATCCAGAACTTCCTCGACGGCGCCGTCGACCTCGACGACGTGGTCGGCCGCACGGTGCGGCTGCTCGCGCAGCTGACCCGGCAGGTCGCCGTCGTCCAGTACCCGAGCCTGACCCGGTCGACCGTCCGGCACGTGGAGCTGCTCTCGTTGGCTCCCGCGCGCCTGATGCTCGTACTGATCACGGACACCGGGCGCGTCGAGCAGCGGCTGATCGACTGCCCCGGCCCCTTCGGGGAGGCATCGCTGGCCGACCTGCGGGCGCGGCTCAACAGCAGGGTCGTCGGGCGCCGCTTCACCGACGTCCCGCCGCTCGTCCAGGACCTTCCGGAGTCCTTCGAGGCGGACGACCGGGGCACGGTGTCGACCGTGCTCTCGACGCTCCTCGAGACCCTGGTCGAGGAAGCCGAAGAGCGGCTGATGATCGGCGGCACCGCCAATCTCACCCGCTTCGGACACGATTTTCCCCTGACGATCAGGCCGGTGCTCGAAGCGCTGGAGGAGCAGGTCGTGCTCCTCAAGCTGCTGGGCGAGGCCGGCGAGTCGGGAATGGCCGTACGGATCGGGCACGAGAACGCCTACGAGGGGCTGAACTCCACGTCGGTCGTCTCGGTCGGTTACGGTTCGGGCGGCGAAACGGTCGCCAAACTCGGCGTGGTCGGACCGACCCGCATGGACTACCCCGGAACGATGGGAGCGGTACGCGCAGTGGCACGTTACGTCGGACAGATCCTGGCGGAGTCGTAAGTGGCCACGGACTACTACGCCGTTCTCGGCGTGCGCCGCGACGCATCGCAGGACGAGATCAAGAAAGCCTTCCGGCGCCTCGCGCGTGAACTCCACCCGGACGTGAATCCGGACCCGAAGACGCAGGAGCGCTTCAAGGAGATCAACGCGGCCTACGAGGTGCTCTCGGACCCGCAGAAGAAGCAGGTCTACGACCTGGGCGGGGACCCGCTGTCCTCCTCCGGCGGCGGTGGCGGCGCGGGCGGCTTCGGGGCGGGCGGCTTCGGCAACTTCTCCGACATCATGGACGCCTTCTTCGGCCAGGCATCGCAGCGCGGCCCGCGCTCGCGGACCCGGCGCGGCCAGGACGCCATGATCCGCCTGGACCTGGAGCTGGACGAGGCGGCCTTCGGGACCACCAAGGACATCCAGGTCGACACGGCCGTCGTCTGCACCACCTGCTCCGGCGAGGGCGCCGCCCCCGGCACCTCCGCGCAGACGTGTGACATGTGCCGCGGCCGCGGCGAGGTCTCGCAGGTCACCCGGTCCTTCCTGGGCCAGGTCATGACCTCGCGGCCTTGTCCGCAGTGCCAGGGCTTCGGCACCGTCGTCCCGACCCCGTGCCCCGAGTGCGCGGGCGACGGCCGGGTCCGCTCCCGGCGCAGCCTCACCGTCAAGATCCCGGCCGGTGTCGAGAACGGCACCCGCATCCAGCTCGCGGGCGAGGGCGAGGTCGGCCCCGGCGGCGGCCCCGCCGGCGACCTGTACGTGGAGATCCACGAGCTGCCGCACCCGACCTTCCAGCGGCGCGGGGACGACCTGCACTGCACGGTCACCATCCCGATGACGGCGGCGGCCCTCGGCACCAAGTGCCCGCTGGAGACGCTGGACGGCATGGAGGAGATCGACATCCGGCCCGGCACCGGGTCGGGGCAGTCCATCCCGCTGCATGGGCGGGGCGTCACCCACCTGCGCGGCGGCGGGCGGGGCGACCTGATCGTGCACGTCGAGGTGACCACCCCGGGCAAGCTGGACGCCCAGCAGGAGGAGCTGCTGCGCCAGCTGGCGAAGCTGCGCGGCGAGGAGCGGCCGACCGGCCAGTTCGCGCCGGGCCAGCAGGGGCTCTTCAGCCGCCTGAAGGACGCTTTCAACGGCCGCTGACCGCCTGCGACCTCTTGTGGACGAGCCCGGCCGGGGATGCCCCGACCGGGCTCGTCCCGTGTGTTCCGGCCGCGCCGGCAAGCGGACTATGCCAGGCGAATGCCGTGATTCGGCCCCCTGAGCGGGACATGGCACGATGCAGGGCATGTCCTCGGCAGCGAACGGTCTCTGCGCATACCCGATCGTGCAGGCCCCCATGGCGGGCGGCGCCTCCTGCCCCCGGCTCGCCGCCGCCGTGTGCGAGGCGGGCGGACTGGGCTTCCTGGCGGGCGGGTACAAGACCGCGGACGGCATGTACCAGGAGATCAAGCAGGTGCGCGCCCTCACCCGGCGCCCCTTCGGGGTGAACCTGCACGTGCCGCAGACCGGTCACGTGGACCCGGCCGCCGTCGAGGCGTACCGCGGGCAGCTGGCCGGCGAGGCGAGCTGGTACGAGGTCTCGCTGGCCGACGAGGACGTCATGGGCACCTGCGACGACGGCTACGACGCCAAACTCGCGATCCTCCTGGAGGACCCGGTCCCCGTGGTCTCCTTCACCTTCGGCGTCCCCGCCCCGGCGGTCCTGGCGTCGCTGCGCAGGGCGGGGACGTACACCGTCGTCACCGCGACCTCCGTCGAGGAGGCCCGCCGCGCGCAGCAGGCCGGGGCGGACGCCGTCTGCGTCCAGGGGGTGGAGGCCGGCGGCCACCAGGGCACGCACCGCGACGACCCGCGCACCGACGGCACGGCCTCGGTGGGCCTGCTCGCGCTCGTGGCCCAGGTGCGGGAGGCGGTGGCGCTGCCCCTCATCGCCGCGGGCGGACTGATGCGGGGCTCGCAGATCGCCGCCCTGCTCGCGGCGGGCGCGGAGGCCGCCCAGCTCGGCACGGCCTTCCTGGCCTGCCCCGAGTCGGGGGCGGACCCGCTGCACAAGAAGGCGCTGACCGACCCGCTGTTCGTCCGCACCGAGCTCACCCGGGCCTTCTCCGGGCGGCCGGCGCGGGGCCTGGTCAACCGGTTCATGCGCGAGCACGGGCCGTACGCCCCGGCCGCCTACCCGCAGGTCCACCACCTGACCGCGGGGCTGCGCAAAGCGGCCGCCGCGGCCGGGGACCCGCAGGGCATGGCCCTGTGGGCGGGCCAGGGGCACCGGCTGGCGCGGGCGCTGCCCGCAGGGGAGCTGATGGAAGTGCTGGCGGCCGAACTGGCCGAGGCACAGAGCACGTTGAAGGCAATGCAGATGAGGAGTGCGTCATGACCGCCCCGGTGTTCGTGGTCGAAGAGGTCCCGGCCGGACCGGAGTTCGTCCTGGACGGCCCGGAGGGCCGGCACGCGGTGTCGGTGAAGCGGCTGAACCCGGGCGAGGCGGTGGTCCTCACGGACGGCCGGGGCGGCTGGGCGGAGGCGGTCGTCAAGGCGGCGGAGGGCAAGGACAGGCTGGTCGTGACGGTGTCCGGGGCCTTCGAAGAGCCCGAACCGGCCGTCCGGATCACCGTGGTCCAGGCCCTGCCCAAGGGGGACCGGGGCGAGGTGGCCGTGGAGACCATGACCGAGACGGGCGTGGACGCCATCGTGCCGTGGCAGGCGTCCCGGTGCATCACGCAGTGGCGCGGCGAGCGGGGGGCCAAGTCTCTGGCGAAGTGGCGTGCCACCGCCCGGGAGGCGGGCAAGCAGTCCCGCCGGGTCCGCTTCCCGGAGGTGGCCGAGGCCATGTCCACCAAGCAGGTGGCGGCCCTGCTGGCCGGCGCCGACCTGGCGATGGTCCTGCACGAGGACCGCGACACCCCTTCCGAGGCGCTGGCCGTCGCCGAGCTGCCGGCGGCCGGGTCCGTCGTGCTGGTGGTCGGTCCGGAGGGCGGGGTCTCCCCGGACGAACTGGCCGCCTTCGCCGGGGCCGGAGCGCACCCCTACCGCCTGGGCCGCTCCGTCCTGCGCACCTCCACGGCCGGCACGGCGGCCACGGCCGTCCTGCTGGCCCGTACCGGGCGCTGGTCCTAGGCCGACCTGGGACGGCGACGCCACCGGCCGGAACTCCCCCCGTCCCGGCGGGGATACGATGCCCGGAGCGATCAACGACACGGAGGCGAAGCGATGGCCGGGGAACCGCAGGCCGACTGCCTGTTCTGCAAGATCGTCGCGGGGACCGTCCCGGCGACCTTGGTCCGGGAGACCGAGACGACCGCCGCGTTCCGGGACATCAACCCGCAGGCGCCGACGCACGTCCTGGTGATCCCCAAGGCGCACTACCCGGACGCGGCCTCGCTCGCCGCGGCCGAGCCGGCCGTCGCCGCCGACCTCCTCGTCGAGGCCGGCCGGATCGCCCTCGAGGAGAACGTCGAGGACCAGGGCTACCGGATCGTCTTCAACACCGGCGCCGGCGCCGGTCAGACCGTCTTCCACACCCACGCGCACGTCCTCGGGGGCCGCGGCCTCCAGTGGCCCCCCGGATAGCCCGTGTCCGTACGCGAGTTCGTGGTGCTGGGCACCGCCAGCCAGGTGCCCACCCGCCACCGCAACCACAACGGCTACCTGCTGCGCTGGGACGGCGAGGGCGTCCTCTTCGACCCGGGCGAGGGCACGCAGCGCCAGATGCTGCGTGCCGGGGTGGCCGCGCACGACATCAACAGGATCTGCGTCACCCACTTCCACGGCGACCACAGCCTCGGCCTGGCCGGGGTGATCCAGCGGATCAACCTCGACCGGGTCCCGCACCCGGTCACCGCGCACTACCCGGCCTCGGGGCAGCAGTTCTTCGACCGGCTGCGCTACGCCACCGCCTACCGCGAGACGGTTGCGCTGGCCGAGGAGCCGGTGGCCGGGGAGGGCATGCGGGTCCTGGCGCGCGGGGACTCCTACGTGCTGGAGGCCAGGCGCCTCTCGCACCCGGTGGAGTCCTTCGGCTACCGGCTCACCGAGCCCGACGGGCGCCGCATGATCCCGCAGCTGCTGGCGCGGCACGGGATCCTCGGGCCGGACGTGGGCCGGCTCCAGCGCGAGGGGCGGCTGGGCGACGTCACCCTGGAGCAGGTCAGCGAGCCGAAGCCGGGGCAGCGGTTCGCGTTCGTCATGGACACCCGGCTGTGCGAGGGCGTCGACGAGCTGGCCGAGGGCTGCGACATGCTGGTGATCGAGTCGACCTTCCTCGACGAGGACACGCCGCTGGCCACCGAGCACGGGCACCTCACGGCAGGGCAGGCGGCGCGGGTGGCGCGCGACGCGGGTGTCCGCCACCTGGTGCTGACGCACTTCTCGCAGCGCTACACCGACCCGTCCGAGTTCGCGCGCCAGGCCCGCGCGGCCGGTTTCGAGGGCGAGCTGACCGTGGCGGAGGACTTGGCGCGCGTACCGCTGCCGAAGCGCCGCTGAGGCCTCTGGCCAAGGGCCGAGGCGCGCGGCCCGCGGGCCCCCTCTCGTCAAGTCGCCCGAGAGCGGGAGGAGAGCCGTTCTGCAGTGATCTGGGACACACTGGGTTGGGACTCGGGCGGGCCGGGAATGGCTGGGATCTTTCCGCCGGAAAGCAGCGCTCCGAGAACCTACGGGAACGAACGACCCTCCAAGCCCACGGGGAGTACCGCGTGACCAGTCGGGACCACGTCGACCGCCGTACCGCAGCCCTGGACCCGCTCGGCCCGCTGCGCACCCCTCAGGAGCCGGCCTGCGACGTGTTCCTGACCGGCACGGTCTTCCTCGACATCATCTTCACCGGCCTCGACTCGGCCCCGGTGCGCGGTACCGAGTCCTGGGCCCGCGGCATGGGCTCCAGCCCGGGCGGCGTCGCCAACATGGCCACCGCCCTGTCCCGCCTCGGCCTGCGCACCTCGCTCGCCGCCGCGTTCGGCGACGACCACTACGGCGAGTACTGCTGGGACGCCCTGGAGCAGGGCGAGGGCATCGACCTGTCCATGTCGCGGACGATCCCCGGCTGGCACAGCCCCGTCACCGTCTCGATGGCGTACGAGGGCGAGCGCACGATGGTCTCGCACGGCCACGAGGCACCGCCGCCGGCCGGCCCCGCCCCCTTCCCGCAGTGCCCGCCGCGGGCCCGGGCGGCCGTGGCCGCGCTGGCGCCCGGGCGGGGCGAGCCGTGGATCGGGGAGGCGGCCCGGCGCGGCGCGCGGGTCTTCGCGGACGTCGGCTGGGACGAGAGCGGGCAGTGGGACCTGGGGGCCCTGATCGACCTGGCGCACTGCGAGGCGTTCCTGCCGAACGCGGGCGAGGCCATGCGGTACACGCGGACCGAGTGTCCGCGCGCGGCGGCCCGGGCGCTGGCCGAACTGGTGCCGATCGCGGTGGTGACGATGGGCGCGGAGGGCTCGTACGCCGTGGACGGCCGGACGGGCGAGACGGCCCACGTCCCGGGGATCGCGGTGGAGGAGCTCGACCCGACCGGCGCGGGCGACGTGTATGTGGCGGGCTTCCTCACGGGCACCCTGGCGGGCTGGCCGCTGGCGGACCGGCTGGCCTTCGCGGGGCTGACGGCGGCCCTGTCGGTCCAGGAGTTCGGCGGCTCCCTCTCGGCCCCCGGCTGGCCGGAGGTGGCCCACTGGTGGCGGACCGCCCCGGCCGGGCTGCGCGGCCGCTACGCGTTCCTCGACGACCTGGTCCCGCACCCCTCGACCCCCGCCGCCCGGCGCCGGGCGGTGCCCACCATCGGGTTCCGGCACTTCGCCTAGCCCGCGGGGCCGACACGCCGGAGCGGGCCCGGCGGGCCGCGGACCGCCCCCGCCCCCCAGGCAGGCCCCGGCCGGTCGAGCGCCGGTGGAAAACCCCTCGGGGATGCCGCCGGGGCGACGTACCCTTGTAGTCCGGAGGTCGTCGATCGGCGCGGCCCCTCAGCGGGAGGTATGCGCAGGCCACAGTGCCGGCCCATGACTCAGACACCGACAGCCCACATCCCCGCGCCGGGCCAGGCGCGAGCCCACTTCACCGTTCCGGCCACGCACCCGATGGTGACGGTCCTCGGTTCCGGTGACGCCCTGTTGCGCGTGATCGAGAAGGCCTTTCCGCAGGCCGACATCCACGTACGGGGCAACCAGGTCAGCGCGGTCGGGGCGGCGGCGGAAGTCGCTCTCATCCAGCGCCTGTTCGACGAGATGATGCTGGTGCTCCGCACCGGGCAGCCGATGACGGAGGACGCAGTGGAACGCTCGATCGCCATGCTCAAGGCGAGCGGCAACGGCAGTGAGGGCGGTCCGCAGGAGACTCCCGCCGAGGTGCTCACCCAGAACATCCTCTCCAGCCGTGGCCGCACGATCCGGCCCAAGACCCTCAACCAGAAGCGGTACGTCGACGCCATCGACAAGAACACGATCGTGTTCGGCATCGGCCCCGCCGGTACGGGCAAGACCTACCTCGCCATGGCCAAGGCGGTCCAGGCCCTGCAGTCCAAGCAGGTCAGCCGCATCATCCTGACCCGGCCCGCCGTCGAGGCGGGGGAGCGGCTCGGCTTCCTGCCGGGCACGCTCTTCGACAAGATCGACCCCTACCTGCGTCCGCTCTACGACGCGCTGCACGACATGCTGGACCCGGACTCGATCCCCCGGCTGATGGCCGCCGGGACCATCGAGGTGGCCCCGCTGGCGTACATGCGCGGGCGCACCCTCAACGAGGCGTTCGTCGTCCTCGACGAGGCGCAGAACACGACCACCGAGCAGATGAAGATGTTCCTGACCCGCCTCGGGTTCGATTCCAAGATCGTCATCACCGGTGACATCACCCAGGTCGACCTGCCGGGCGGGGCCAGGAGCGGTCTGCGCCAGGTGCAGGACATCCTGGAGGGCGTCCCGGACATCCACTTCTCGCGGCTCACGTCCGAGGATGTCGTCCGCCACAAGCTGGTCGGCCGTATCGTCGACGCGTACGAGAAGTACGACGACGGCCAGCAGGCCGCGAACGGCCACCAGCGGAAGTAGAACCCAGCGCACCATGTCGATCGACGTCAACAACGAGTCCGGAACCGAGGTCGACGAGCAGGCGATCCTCGACATCGCCCGCTACGCGCTCACCCGGATGCGGATCCACCCGCTCTCGGAGCTCTCCGTCATCGTCATCGACGAGGACGCCATGGAGCAGCTCCACATCCAGTGGATGGACCTGCCCGGACCCACCGACGTCATGTCCTTCCCGATGGACGAGCTGCGTCCGCCGGCGAAGGACGACGAGGAGCCCCCGCAGGGGCTCCTCGGCGACATCGTGCTCTGCCCCGAGGTCGCCAAGAAGCAGGGCGAGGACGCCCCGACGCAGCACTCCATGGACGAGGAGCTCCAGCTCCTGACCGTCCACGGGGTGCTGCACCTGCTCGGGTACGACCACGAGGAGCCCGACGAGAAGGCCGAGATGTTCGGTCTCCAGGCGGCCATCGTCGACGGCTGGCGCGCCGAGCGCGGCATGACCGGTCCGTCGCCCGCCCCCACCGTCTCGTGAACGCCCCGCAACTGATCACCGGCGCCGTCCTGCTGGTCGTGGTGGCCTGGTTCGCGGCGTGCGCCGAGTCCGCGCTCGCCCGGATCTCCACCTTCCGTGCCGAGCAGGCCGTACGGGACGGCCGGCGCGGCAGCGAGAAGCTCGCCCAGGTGGCGGGCGACCTCACCCGGTACCTCAACGTGGCGCTGCTGGTCCGGGTCACCTGCGAGATGGCCGCCGGCGTGCTCGTCACCTACGTGTGCCTCGACGAGTTCGGAAAGACCTGGACCGCGGTCTTCGCGGCCATCGCCGTGATGGTGCTGGTGTCCTTCGTCGCCGTGGGCGTCTCCCCGCGCACGATCGGCCGCCAGCACCCGGTGAACACCGCGACGGCCGCCGCGTACGTCCTCGTACCCCTCGCCCGGGTGATGGGGCCGATCCCGCAGCTGCTGATCCTCATCGGCAACGCGCTCACGCCCGGGAAGGGCTTCCGCAAGGGGCCGTTCGCCTCCGAGGCCGAGCTGCGCGCGATGGTGGACCTGGCGGAACGGGAATCGCTCATCGAGGACGACGAGCGCCGGATGGTGCACCAGGTCTTCGAGCTGGGCGACACCCTGGTGCGCGAGGTGATGGTGCCGCGCACCGACCTGGTGTGCATCGAGCGGTACAAGACGGTCCGCCAGGCCACCACGCTCGCGCTGCGCTCCGGTTTCTCGCGCATCCCGGTGACCGGCGAGAACGAGGACGACATCGTCGGCATCGTCTATCTGAAGGACCTGGTCCGCAAGACCCACGTCAGCCGCGAGTCGGAGTCCGACCTGGTCTCCACCGTCATGCGGTCGGCGGTCTTCGTGCCGGACACCAAGAACGCGGGCGACCTGCTGCGCGAGATGCAGCAGGTGCGCAACCACGTCGCGGTCGTCATCGACGAGTACGGCGGCACGGCCGGGATCGTCACGATCGAGGACATCCTGGAGGAGATCGTCGGTGAGATCACCGACGAGTACGACCGTGAGCTGCCGCCCGTCGAGGACCTCGGCGAGGACCGCTACCGGGTCACGGCACGCCTCGACATCACCGACCTCGGCGAGCTGTTCAAGGTCGAGGCCTTCGACGACGAGGACGTGGAGACGGTCGGGGGCCTGCTGGCCAAGGCGCTGGGCCGGGTGCCCATCGCGGGCGCCACGGCGCTGGTGGAGCTGCCGGACGGGCGTCCGCTGCGGCTGACGGCGGAATCCCCGGCCGGCCGGCGGAACAAGATCGTGACGGTGCTGGTGGAGCCGGTGGCCGAGGAGGAGACGGCGGGGGAGGCGGGATGACCCCGGCGCAGCTGCGGGAGTTCTGTCTGGCGTTCAACGCCGCGGTGGAGGAGTTCCCCTTCACCCCGGAGACCTCGGTCTTCAAGGTGCTGGGCAAGGTGTTCGCGCTCACGGTGCTGGACGCCGAGCCGCTGAAGGTCAACCTCAAGTGCGAGCCGGAGCTGGCCGTACGGCTGCGCGCGGAGCACCAGGCGATCGTGCCGGGCTACCACATGAACAAGAGGCACTGGAACACGGTGACCGTGGGCGGCCCCGACGGCCTGCCGGACGCGCTGGTCCGCGAGCTCGTGGAGGACTCCTACGACCTGGTCGTGGCGGGTCTGCCCAAGGCGGAGCGGCTGCGGCTCGACCGGCCGTGACGCCCCCCGGCGGGGCCGTCGTACGACCCCGCCCGGGCGCTCCCTATGCTTCGCCCATGACCGACACCACCGGGATCGACCCCGAGGACAGCAAGATCATCACGCTGGCGCGCAGCGCCCGAGCCCGCAACGGCGTGGCGGAAGGGGCGGCGGTGCGCGACGAGACCGGCCGCACCTACGTCGCCGGCACGGTGGAGCTGGACTCCCTGAAGCTGAGCGCCCTGCGGACCGCCGTCGCGATGGCCGTGGCGAGCGGGGCCCGCTCGCTCGAGGCCGCCGCCGTCGTCAGCTCCGCCGACGCCCCGGCCGACGCGGACCGCGCGGCCGTCCGCGACCTGGGCGGCCCGGACACCCCGGTGCTGCTGGCCGGTCCGGACGGCACCCTGAAGTCCACCACCCCCGCCGGCTGAACGCCCCGGCCCCTACGCTCCGGCCGGGACGGCCGTCGCGGCCGGAGCGGGGCGGCGGCGGATCACCATCGACATCAGCGCCGCCACGGCGCACAGCGCCCCCGAGGCGTACCAGACGACGTCGTACGAGCCGAAGACGTCCCGGGCCAGCCCGCCGAGGAAGGCGACGGCCGCCGCGCCCACCTGGTGCGAGGCCAGCACCCAGCCGAAGACGATCGCCCCGTCCTCGCCGTAGTGCTCGCGGCACAGGGCGATGGTCGGCGGGACGGTGGCCACCCAGTCCAGGCCGTAGAAGACGATGAAGAAGACCATGGGCGGGCGCACGGCCGGGGCCAGCAGCATCGGCAGGAAGAGCAGCGAGATCCCGCGCAGGGCGTAGTACACCGCCAGCAGCCGCCGCGCCTCGAAGCGGTCGGTGAACCAGCCCGACGCCACGGTGCCGACCACGTCGAAGACGCCGATCACCGCCAGCAGCCCGGCCGCTGCCGTCACCGGCATCCCGTGGTCGTGGGCCGCCGGTACGAAGTGGGTCTTGACCAGGCCGTTCGTGGAGGCCCCGCAGATCGCGAAGGTGCCCGCCAGCAGCCAGAAGGGGCCGGTCCGGGCCGCCCGGGACAGCACGGTGAGCGCCCGGCGGGCGGCGCCCGGCACCGGGGCGGGCTTCGGCGCGTAGGTACCGCCGTACGGCGCCAGGCCCACGTCCGCCGGGTGGTCGCGCAGCAGCAGCCATACGAAGGGGACCACGGCGAGCGCGGTGAGGCAGACCGTGACGGCCGCCGGGCGCCAGCCGTGGTGCTGGACCAGCCAGGCCAGCAGCGGCAGGAAGACCAGCTGGCCGGAGGCCCCGGCCGCCGTCAGGATGCCGGTGACCAGGCCGCGCCGTGCGGTGAACCACCGGTTGGTCACCGTCGCCGCGAAGGCCAGGGCCATCGAGCCGCTGCCCAGGCCCACCAGGACGCCCCAGAAGAGCACCAACTGCCACGCGGCGGTCATCCAGACGGTGGCGACCGAGCCGCCGGCGATGACCAGCAGGGCCAGGGCCACGACCCGGCGGATGCCGAAACGGTCCATCAGCGCGGCCGCGAAGGGCGCGGTGAGCCCGTACAGCGCGAAGTTGACGGAGACGGCGAAGCCGATCGTCCCGCGCGACCCGTCGAACTCCTCGTGCAGGGGCTCGATGAGCAGTCCGGGCAGCGAGGCGAAGGCGGCGGAGCCGATGATCGTCACGAAGGCGACCGCCGCGACGGACCAGGCGCGGTGGACGCGCCCGGCCCGCCGGGGCGGGCACGGGGCGGCTTTGGAGGAGGGTGCTGTCTGCGTCACCCGCCCAGCTTCCGGCGCCGGCGGTGATCCACGACAGTGGCCTGACCGACATGCTTCGATACGATCGGGCCATGGAGGACCACGGCACGCGCGATCGGGACACCGGCCATCGGGACACTGGCGAGCGGGACGCGGGCGGTCAGGACACCGGTGAGGGGGACGCGGGCGACCGGACCAGGGACGACCGGAGCGGGGGCGGCCGGAGCAGGGGCGACCGGGCCGCGCCGCCCGCCGCCCCCCATCGCGTCGTCGTCCTCGCCCTCGCCGGGCTGCTCCCCTTCGAACTCGGCATCCCGCACCGGATCTTCGGCCGCGCCAAGGACCCGGCCGGGCGGCCGCTGTACGCCATCCTGACCTGCGGGCTCGCCCCCGGCCCGGTGCCGACCGACGCCGACTTCGCGGTCCACGTGGAGCACGGCCCGCAGCTGCTGGCCACCGCGGACACGGTGGTCGTTCCGGCCTCCTACGAACTCGGGCCGGTCCATGAGCACGGCAGGCTGACCGGGGAACTCGCCGCAGCCCTCGCCCACATCCGGCCCGGCACGCGGCTCGTCTCCATCTGCACCGGCGGCTACGTGCTCGCCGCCGCCGGGTACCTCGACGGGCGCCGCGCCACCACCCACTGGGCCTCCGCCGACCACTTCCAGCGGCTGTTCCCGGCCGTCCGGGTCGACCCGGACGTCCTCTACACCGACGACGGGGACGTGCTCACCTCCGCCGGAGTCGCCGCCGGCATCGACCTGTGCCTGCACATCGTCCGCCGCGACCACGGCGCGGCCGTCGCCAACGACGTGGCCCGGCGGACCGTCGTACCGCCGCACCGGGACGGCGGGCAGGCGCAGTTCATCGAGCGGCCGATGCCGCATCCGCAGCGCGCCGGCACCGCGGCGGTCCGCGCACGGCTGCTGGACCGGCTGCACGAACCGCTGCGTCTGAGTGACCTGGCCCGCCAGGAGGCCGTGTCCGTGCGCACCTTCACACGGCGGTTCCGCGAGGAGTCCGGGGTCAGTCCGGGCCAGTGGATCCTCGGCCAGCGGGTGGAGCGGGCCCGGCGGCTGCTGGAGCGGACGGACCTGCCGATGGAGCAGGTGGCGCGGGAGGCGGGCTTCGGGACGGCGCAGTCGCTGCGCAAGCACGTGCAGGCGGCACTGGGGGTGAGCCCGACGGCCTACCGGCGCACGTTCCGGGAGGCCGGCGCGCCGCCGCCCCGGCCCGGCCAAGCGCCCCCTCGCTGACATCTTCCGATGGTCCATCAGGCGATGCCCGGCCCGCGCATTGACTTCTTCCGCCGCCCGCTCGTCAATGGCCCCCTGTCGGGGCGGGGCTCGGGCCCGGCCGCGTACGCGGTCGTCGCCCCGCCACCGCCACCGCCCGGCACCCACGTGCTCACCGCCGCGCCCGAGTCGGGCGCCCTCGGCATGACCCAGGCCGGGGAGCGGATCGCCCTCGGCGCCGTCCCGTACGGAGCGGGCGGGGCCGCGCCCGGCCGGATCGGGACCGTCACCGTCACGGACACCCGCGGGGGTCCGGCGGGCTGGCCCCTCACCGGCAAGGTCACCGACTTCACCGGACCGGGCGGAGTCCGCATCCCCGGCGCCTCCCTCTCCTGGACGCCCACCTGCACCGCCGGGGCGGGCGGCCGCAGCCCCTGCGCGGCGGGCAGCGCGGGCCCGGTCGGCCCGGAGGGGGCGGTGCCGGCCTCCGGCCCGGACGCAGCGCCGGCGGGCGGCACCTTCACCATCGACGCCGAGGTCACCCTCCAGGTCCCGCGGTTCACTCCGCCCGGCGCCTACGCGGCGGTCCTGACGCTGACGCTGTCGTGACGGCCCGCGGGCGGCGCCGGACCGGGCGGGCAGGGCTCCGCGCGGCGGCGGCCGGGCGCGGGCCCGCGCTCGCGGCGGCCGTGCTGGTGGCGGCCGTCCTCGCCGCGGTGTGGCCGGGCGCGGCCGGGCCGGCGCGGGCCGCGGACAACGGCCGGTGGTCGGTGCTCCCCGCCGCCGGCGCCCTCGGCCGGCGCCCGTACTTCCACCTCAACGCCGCCCCCGGCCGGTCCGTCACCGACGCGGTGACCGTCACCAACCGCACCGACCGGCCCCGCACCTTCCGGCTCTATCCCGCCGATGCCCACCACCCCCCCCGGGACGGCGGCTTCGCCGTCCGCGGCCCCGAGGAGCCGCGGCTGGCCGCCGCGGCGTGGACACGGCTCGACCGGGAGCGGGTCACCGTCCCGGCCGGCGGCGCGGTCAGCGTCGCCTTCACCCTGACCGTCCCCGACCGGGCGGAACCCGGCGACCACCCCGGAACCATCGTGGCCCTGGAGGACCGGCCCGCCGCCACGCCGGGGGCATCGGCGTCCAGCAGGCCGTCGCCGCCCGCCTCCACCTGCGGGTGACCGGGCCCGCCGCTCCCGCCCTCGCCGTCCGGGACGTCTCCGTCCGCCGCGAGGGCTCGGGCGCCCGCGTCGCCTACACGCTCCGCAACACCGGCAACGTCACCCTCCGCCCCCGCGCCGTCCTGACCGCCTCCGGCGCCCTCGGCAGACCGCTGCCCGGCAGGGTGCTGACCGGGCTGCCCACCGAACTGCCGCCCGGCCGGGAAGTCCGCCTCGAGGCCCGCTGGGAGGGGGCGCCCGCCATGGAACACGCGGAGCTGACGGTCCGCGCCGCGGACGGCGGAACCACAGCTCAGGGCCGCGCCGCCTACGTCGCGCACCCCCTTATCGCCACGCTTCTCGCGGGCGGGACCCTCCTCGCCGCCACGGCCTGGTCGGCGCGGGGAGCCGCATCGGGGAGAATGGCCCGTATGAGCGATCGTTCCCCCGAGTCCACCGGCCCGCACCGTGCGGGCTTCGCCTGCTTCGTCGGCCGCCCCAACGCCGGCAAGTCGACCCTCACCAACGCACTCGTGGGCACCAAGGTCGCGATCACCTCCAACCGGCCGCAGACCACCCGCCACACCGTCCGCGGCATCGTGCACCGCCCCGACGCCCAGCTCGTCCTCGTGGACACCCCCGGTCTGCACAAGCCGCGCACGCTCCTCGGCGAGCGCCTCAACGACGTGGTGCGCGCGACCTGGTCGGAAGTCGACGTCATCGGCTTCTGCCTGCCCGCCGACCAGAAGCTCGGCCCCGGCGACAAGTTCATCGCCAAGGAGCTCGCGGGGATCAAGAAGACCCCCAAGATCGCCATCATCACCAAGACCGACCTGGTCGAGTCCAAGGTGGTGGGCGAGCAGCTCATCGCCGTGCACCAGCTCGCCGAGGAGCTGGGCTTCGAGTGGGCCGAGATCGTGCCCGTCTCCGCGGTCGGCGACACCCAGGTCCAGCTGCTGGCCGACCTGATCGCGCCGATGCTGCCGCAGAGCCCGCCGCTGTACCCGGAGGGCGACCTCACCGACGAGCCCGAGATGGTCATGGTCGCGGAACTGATCCGTGAGGCGGCCCTGGAGGGCGTGCGGGACGAGCTCCCGCACTCCATCGCCGTGGTCGTCGAGGAGATGATCCCGCGCGAGAACCGCCCGGCGGACCGGCCGCTGCTCGACATCCACGCGAACGTCTACATCGAGCGGCCGAGCCAGAAGGGCATCATCATCGGCCCGAAGGGCGCCCGGCTGAAGGAGGTCGGGATGAAGTCGCGCAAGCACATCGAGGCGCTGCTCGGGACCCCGGTCTTCCTCGACCTCCACGTGAAGGTGGCCAAGGACTGGCAGCGGGACCCCAAGCAGCTGCGCAAGCTCGGCTTCTGACCCGGGCCGGGCCCCGGGGGACCGACACCCCCTAGGCCCTGTGACAGGACCTAGCGCACCCGGCGGACCTTCAGCGCGTTGTCCCGGCGGCTGCCGGGACTGCCGTCGGGGGCGGTCATGGGCTGGTCGTGCTCCTCGGCGAGCAGGACCTCCCAGTCGTCCCCGGGCAGCTCCAGCTGTGCCAGGACCTCCCGCGGGGTCGGGAAGTGGATGTCCGCGTGCCTGTCCGGGTCCCACGAGGGCCCGCCGGCGTGGCCCGCGACCAGCAGCACCCCGCCGGGGGCCACGGCCGCGGCGGCCGTGCGCAGGATCCGCTCGCGGGGGAAGTCCCCGTACGAGTGCAGGAAGCACGCGGACACCAGGTCGAACTCCCCGGCGGGGAAGGACTCCGCGAGGTCGTGCCGCTCCCACGCGATGCGGTCGGCGAGTTCCGCCTCCTCGGCGTGCCGCGCCGCCCGCTCCAGGGCCACCCCGGAGATGTCGGTGCCGGTGACCTGCCAGCCCTGCCGGGCCAGCCACACCGCGTCGGCCCCCTCTCCGCAGCCGATGTCGAGCGCGCGGCCGGGGGCGAGGTCCGCCGCCTCGCGGATCAGGACGTCGTTGGGCCTGCCGCTCCAGATGCGGTCGCTCTCGCTGTAGCGGGCGTCCCAGAACTCCTCGCCGGCGGCGGGTTCCTGCTCGGAGTGGCGGTGGTGCTGCTCGGACATGGGTACCTCTTCCTGTTCCTGTACGGGTCCACGGGTCTGCCGGCAGGGCCGGTGGGCGATCACGCCGGACGCGCCGACCGCGTCGCCGGGTGCGCCGGGTGCGGCCGACCCGGCCGATGCTGCGCCGGTGCCGCCCACGGGGCAAATATCCTTGCCATTCCGGCAAACCCGTCGGACCTCAGGCCGCCGGCTCCGCGATCAGTGCCGTCGCCACCCGCCGGAAACCGGCGCGCCCATAGACCCGGGCCACGTCCTCGTCCCCCGCGGAGAGGAAGACCGTACGGGCGCCGCTTTCGAGGGCCCGCGCCACCAGCGCCGCCGTCACCCCGAGGGCCAGGCCCTGGCGCCGGGCGGACGGCAGCGTGCCGACGCCGACTACTTCGGCCACGTCGCCCACCGGGTTGTACTGGCCCGCGCACAGCACCACGCCGTCCCGCACGGCCGCCGCCATGACGGTCCGGCCGGACGCGATCATCGCGGACACCCCCGCCGTGCGCTCCGCCGCCTCCGGGCCGGACAGAGCCTCCGCGAGCTGCTCCGGCCCGGCCTCGCCGACGGCCGTCCCCGGCGCCCCGAAGGCCAGCGCCGGGACGGTCACCGCCGCCGGGAGCAGCGGGTCGTCCGCGCTCAGCAGCCGTACGTCCGGATGAGCGGGCGCGGCCGCGGCCGCCGCCGCGGCGTCCAGGACCATCAGCGGGTGGGCGTGCACGTGGAGTCCCGCCGCTTCCACGGCGGCCCGCAGCGAGGGAGTGGTCTCGGCCACCCACTCGAAGGACTCGGGCACCCCCAGCTCCCGCTGCCGGGCCAGCACCCGCTCCACGTCGGCGGCGGTGGCCGCGGCCCCCTCGGAGGCGTCGAGCGCGGGCCGCGCGTAGTACGGCCAGCCCCCGCCCTCCTGGACGAACAGGGTCAGCGGCCCGAAGTCCTCGGCCCGCGCCCCGCCCACCCGGGGAACGGTGTCGTAGTAGCGCTCCAGCTCGGACAGCAGTGAATCGATCATGTGGTCGGTCATCCGGCCATCCAAGCAAAGGGGCCGTGTCCGGGCATCCGGGTTACGGCCCCCGCTCAGGCGCCTTCCTTCAGGATCCGCGAGACCAGCTCCCGCTGGGCGTCCGACAGGTCGGGCTCCCGGCAGCACAGCGTGCTCCCGTCGACCGTGATCCGGTACGAGAAGCCGTCCCGCACCGGTCCGCCGCCGGCGCCGGGCGGGACGGCTCGCAGCGCCGACCGGGCCAGGGCCCGCCACTCGGCCTCGTCGGGCCGGCCCGAGGTGTCCACCTCGGCCCGGCGCTCGATGCCCGCGAAACCGCCCGTCCTGACCACTTCGATCACCATGGGGACGGTCTACCCGCCCAGCGGGACGCCCACCGTCGACCACGCCTTCTGGACGGCCCGGTGCTCGTCGCCCGCTTCCCCGAACCGGCTCACGGCCGCCGCCGCGGTCAGCCGGGCGAAGTCCGCGAAGTCGGCGTCCGCCGCCAGCTCCCCGCCGGTCAGGGTGTCGTACCAGATCCGCCCGGCCCGCTCCCATGCCTTGCCGCCCAGCTCGGTCGCCAGCACGTAGAAGGCGTGGTTGGGGATGCCGGAGTTGATGTGCACACCGCCGTTGTCGCGGGAGGTCCGCACGTAGTCGTCCATCGTCGCGGGCTGCGGGTCCTTGCCGAGCTCGTCGTCCTCGTACGCGGTCCCGGGTGCCTTCATCGACCGCAGGGCCTGGCCGCTGTCGACGGCGGGACCGAGCAGCCCCGCCCCGATCAGCCAGTCCGCCTCCTGCGCCGTCTGACCGAGGGAGTACTGCTTGATCAGCGAGCCGAAGACGTCGGACATCGACTCGTTGAGAGCTCCGGACTGCCCGTAGTACTCCAGGTTCGCCGTGTACTGCGTGACGCCGTGGGCCAGTTCGTGTCCGATGACGTCGAGGGACACCGTGAAGTCGAGGAAGAGGTCCCCGTCCCCGTCGCCGAAGACCATCTGGCGGCCGTCCCAGAAGGCGTTGTTGTAGTCCTCGCCGTAGTGGACCGTCGCGTCCAGGGCCAGCCCGGCGTCGTCGATCGAGTGCCTCCCGAAGCCCTTCAGGAAGAGCTCGAAGGTCGCGCCGAGCCCGGCGTACGCCCGGTTGACGGTGGCGTCCTGGCCCGCGGGGTCGCCCTCCGCGCGCACCTTCGTGCCGGGCAGCCGGGTGCGGTGCTGTGCGTCGTAGACGGTGCGGTCCGGCTCCTCGGAGACGGAAGGGGAGGCGGACGTGGAGGCGGGGGCGTCCGGGGCGGGGGCGAGCCCCTGCACCGTGGTGACCCGGCGACGCGTGCGCAGGAGGGAGTCGCGCTCCAGGGTGCTCAGGGCGGCACGGGCGCGCCGGGGGTCCCGGGAGAGGGCGATCCGGTCCAGGAGGTGCGGGGGTACGACGGTGCAGAAGACGGGGTGGCGGGGGGCACGGGAGGCATCCATGCCCGGCACTGTGACAGTGCGTCATGGTTATGTCACCAGGTGCGACCATGATTCATTCACTTGTCTGAAGGGGGTGGCGGGGGGTTGACGGATCGAACGGACTTTTCGTTAGCAGATAGGCTTTGTGTGCATTCATTACAAATCGGGCCCACCGGTCTTGCATACTGGAACAGGTCCTCGCGTTACGGCGCGGCTCGGCTAGGCTCGGCCCATCATGCGTTTCGGGCTGCTTCTCCTTAGCTGCCGCGGCGAGGGTCTGTAGTCGTAGGCCGGCCCCCTCCCCGCGGAGTTCGGTGCTGCGGTTCTTGCGACCGCCGTCGGCCGTCCCAGCGAACTACCGCGGACACGCGAGGAGCCCCACGCCATGAGCCAGCAGCCCTTCATCGGTCGCCCCACGCCCATCACGAACGCGACCCACACCCAGCGCCCCTCCGGGATGCCGATCCACAAGTACGGCTTCTACGAGCAGGTGGAGATCCCGGACCGCACGTGGCCGGACGCCCGGGTCACCAAGGCCCCCCGCTGGCTGTCCACCGACCTGCGTGACGGCAACCAGTCGCTGATCGACCCGATGACCCCCGCCCGCAAGCGCGAGATGTTCGACCTGCTGGTGCGCATGGGCTACAAGGAAATCGAGGTCGGCTTCCCGTCCTCCGGCGAGACCGACTTCGCCTTCGTGCGCTCCATCATCGAAGAGGGCGCGATCCCGGACGACGTCACCATCTCCGTACTGACCCAGGCCCGCGAGGACCTGATCGAGCGGACCGTGGAGTCCCTGGTCGGCGCCAAGCGCGCCACCGTGCACCTGTACAACGCGACCGCCCCCACCTTCCGCCGGGTCGTCTTCCGCGGGACCAAGGAGCAGATCAAGCAGATCGCCGTCGACGGCACCCGCCTGGTCATGGAGTACGCGGAGAAGCTGCTGGGCCCCGAGACCGTCTTCGGTTACCAGTACAGCCCGGAGATCTTCACCGACACCGAGCTGGACTTCGCCCTGGAGGTCTGCGAGGCCGTCTGCGACGTCTGGCAGCCGGCCGCGGGCCGGGAGATCATCCTCAACCTGCCCGCCACCGTGGAGCGCTCGACGCCCTCCACCCACGCGGACCGCTTCGAGTGGATGGCCCGCCACCTGACCCGCCGCGAGCACATCTGCATCTCCGTGCACCCGCACAACGACCGGGGCACCGCCGTCGCCGCCGCCGAGCTGGCCCTGATGGCCGGCGCCGACCGCATCGAGGGCTGCCTGTTCGGCCAGGGCGAGCGCACCGGCAACGTCGACCTGATCACCCTGGGCATGAACCTGTTCTCCCAGGGCATCGACCCGCAGATCGACTTCTCGCAGATCGACGAGATCCGCCGCACCAGCGAGTACTGCAACCAGATGGAGGTCCACCCGCGCCACCCCTACGCGGGCGACCTGGTCTACACCGCCTTCTCCGGCTCCCACCAGGACGCCATCAAGAAGGGCTTCGACGCCATGGAGGCCGACGCGGCCGCCGCCGGCAAGACCGTGGACGACATCGAGTGGGCGGTTCCCTACCTGCCGATCGACCCCAAGGACGTCGGCCGCTCCTACGAGGCGGTCATCCGGGTCAACTCCCAGTCCGGCAAGGGCGGCATCGCCTACGTCCTGAAGAACGACCACAAGCTGGACCTGCCGCGCCGCATGCAGATCGAGTTCTCCCGGATCATCCAGGCCAAGACCGACGCCGAGGGCGGCGAGGTCACCCCGAAGGCCATCTGGGAGGTGTTCTGCGACGAGTACCTGCCCAACCCCGACAACCCGTGGGGCCGCGTCCAGCTGCGCTCGGGCTCCACGGCCACCGACAAGGACGGCACGGACACGCTGACCGTCGAGGCGGTCGTCGACGGCGTGGAGACGGTCCTGAGCGGCACCGGCAACGGTCCGATCTCGGCCTTCTTCGACGCGCTGGCCGGCATCGGCGTGGACGCCCGCCTGCTGGACTACACCGAGCACACCATGAGCGAGGGCGCCTCCGCCGTCGCCGCCTCCTACATCGAGTGCGCGATCGACGGCCGGGTCCTGTGGGGCATCGGCATCGACGCCAACACCACCCGCGCCTCCCTGAAGGCGGTCATCTCCGCCGTCAACCGCGCGGGCCGCTGACCGCTCGTACGGGAAGCCCGCTCCCGCGGCCGCAGGAGCGGGCTTCCGCCGCCGCGGGCCGGTCCCGGCACGGGTATCACGGGGGCGCAGATCGGCCAAGTCCGCGTCCGGCGACATCTTGTCCGGTCACACGACTGACGCATCCTCACCGATGTGGCTAACATCACGCCAACCGGCGATGCTGCCGGACGGTGACGGAGGTGCGACGTGCTGCCAGTTCGGGGTGGGGACGGCCGGAAGCTGACGGTCTGGGGCATCCGCACCACCTGGAGCACCGTGGGCGACGGGGAGTTCTTCTGCCCCGCCTGCGGTGGGGACCGCAACTACCGCAAGCGGACAGGGCGCCACCGCTTCACCGTCCTCGGCGTGCCGATGGTGCCGCGCGGCAGCGCCGGACCGGTCGTGGAGTGCCAGGGCTGCCGGGAGCGCTTCGCCACCGAGGTCCTGGACCAGCTCACCACCACCCGCTTCACCGCCATGCTGCGCGACGCCGTGCACACCGTGGCGCTGGCCGTGCTCGCCGCGGGCGGGACGGGCTCGCGCAGCGTGCTGGAGGCCGCCGTGGGCGCCGTACGGGACGCGGGCTTCCCCGAATGCACCGAGGAGCAGCTGGAGTCCCTCGTGGAGGCGCTGTCCACCGAGGAGGGGCGGCTCGGGCTCTACGGCGTCCCGGAGTGCTGCGGGGCGGCGCTGTCGATCGAGCTCCACGAGGCGCTGGAGCCGCTGGCCCCGCACCTGGCGGGCCCCGGCCGCGAGTCGATCCTGCTCCAGGGCGCGCGGATCGCGCTCGCGGACGGCCCGTACCTCCCGGCCGAACGCGAGGTGCTCTCCACCGTGGGGGCGGCGCTGCGCATCGACGCGGACGAGGTGGCCAGGCTGCTGTCGGCGGTGCGCGCGCCGTAGCCCGGCTCCCGCCCACCCGCCGGCACCGGCCCTCGATACGGCCGGTGCCGCCCCGCTGTCCACGGAGTGGGCCGAAAAGGGCGCTCCACGCGTAACGATCCGGCCACGCGGGGCCGTTCTGGCCGCTTTCCGCCGGTCCGCCGAACCGCGGAGGCGGTCACTCCCCGGCCGGGCCGTCCACCCCTCGGGCGGCTGGAACGAGCCCCTGACGGCTGTCGACGCGCCGCTCGGAGCGGGGTGAATCCGCAGGTCAGTGGCGAATGGCTGGTCCCCTGCGGAGCCGGAGCGGCCGCCTGTGCGCCGTCCTCCCTTACGCCTCCGCCCTGCGTATCACCACTGGAGAAACCCACAGATCTGGGTACAGAGATCATCAACAGTTTGTAGAAGTCGACGATATCTGTGAGGCCCTTCACAGGCGTTCAATTCCGGTCACACGCCAAGAGGCCCACCGAGTCGGCAGACCGGGGCTTCGATCCACGTGAACGCACTGACAACCCCGGGCGGACCAACGGGTTAGCGACCCACTCCGTCCAGGGGCAACCAGATCTCCTCTCACTCACCTCACCTCTTGAAGGGCAAGGCAGAGATGGCACGTGTCGCCGCCCGGCTTTCCGACGACGGACAGCAGAGCACCCACCCGGTCGACGAGGTGCTCCCCCTCCCCAAGCTCGCGCTGTACGGCTTCCAGCACGTACTCGCGTTCTACGCCGGCGCGGTGATCGTTCCGATCATCGTCGGCAACGCGCTGAAGCTGAGCCCTGAGCAGCTGGTCTACCTGATCAACGCGGACCTCTTCACCTGCGGTATCGCCTCGATCATCCAGGCCTGGGGCATCGGCCGGATCGGCGCCCGGCTGCCGCTGATCCAGGGCGTGACCTTCACCGCGGTCTCCCCGATGATCGCCATCGGCCTCGGCGCGGGCGGCGGAACCGCGGCGCTGCTGGTCATCTACGGCGCGGTCATCACCGCCGGCATCGCGACCTTCGCCTTCGCCTGGCTGCCCGCGAAGGCGTTCCGCACGGTGATGCGGCTCTTCCCGCCCGTCGTCACCGGCACCGTCATCACGGTCCTCGGCATCGTCCTGATCCCGGTCGGCCTCAACGACGCGGCGGGCGGACTCGGCAGCCCCGACTTCGGCGACCCCAAGCACTTCGCCTACGCCGGCGGCACGATGCTCTTCATCCTCATCCTGATGAAGCTCGGCAAGCCCTTCCTCTCCAGCATCTCGATCCTCGTCGGCCTGGTCGCCGGCACGGCGGTCGCGTTCCTCCTCGGGGACGCGAAGTTCGGCGGTGTCGGCCAGTCCGGCTGGATCGGCGTCACCACCCCCTTCCACTTCGGCGTCCCGAAGTTCGAGTGGTTCCCGATCGTGCTGATGCTGATCGTCATGCTGATCACCATGGTCGAGACGACCGGTGACACCTACGCGGTCGGCGACATCGTCGGCAAGGACGTCGACAGCGAGACCGTGGCCCGCGCCCTGCGCGCCGACGGCGCGGCGACCGCCCTCGGCGGTGTCCTCAACTCCTTCCCCTACGTCGCCTTCGCCGAGAACGTCGGCCTGGTGAGGATGACCAAGGTCAAGAGCCGGTTCGTGGTCGTGGCCGCCGGTGTCTTCATGATCATCCTGGGTCTGCTGCCCAAGGCCGCCGCGATCGTCGCGGCCGTCCCGCACGGAGTCCTCGGCGGCGCCGCGACGGTCATGTTCGCCATGGTCGCCCTCGCCGGTATCCAGACCCTGGGCAAGGTGGACCTGAAGGAGGAGAAGAACGCCCTGATCGTGGGCGTCTCCCTCGCCTTCGCCCTGCTCCCCGCGACCGTCCCGGTGTTCTTCACCCAGCACATGGACGCGGACCTGTCCTCGCTGCTCAACAGCGGTGTCACCCTCGGTGCCACGGCCGCCATCGTCCTCAACCTGATCTTCAACGGCCTGGCCAAGGACGAGGTTCCGGTGGTTTCGGAGGTCCCGGTGGTCGGGCTGCCCGCCCAGTCGGCGGCGGCTCCGGCGGGCGCGGAGAAGGCGGACGACTCCCGGCAGCCCGAGACGGCCGACCGTGCGGAGGGGCCGGACGGTGCGGAGCGGCCGGACGTGGCCGGGAAGGCCGGGGGGTCGGAGCACGCCGACCACGCCGAGCAGACCGCTCAGCCCGAGAAGGCCGACCACCCCGGGCAGGCCGCTCAGCCCGAGAAGGCCGTGGCAGCCGACGGGGCGCAGACCCCCGCCCCCTGATCCTCCCAAGGGGTGCCGGCCCCCCGTGCGGACTCCTGTCCGGGCGGGGGGCCGTCGCTGTCCCCGGCGCGGGAGACAATGGGCGCATGAGTCTGTTCCGCGACGACGGCATCGTGCTGCGCACCCAGAAGCTGGGTGAGGCGGACCGCATCATCACGCTGCTGACCCGCGGCCACGGCAGGGTGCGGGCGGTCGCCCGCGGAGTGCGGCGTACGAAGTCCAAGTTCGGCGCCGGGCTGGAACCTTTCTCCCACGCGGACGTGCAGTTCTTCGCCCGGGGCTCCGAGCTGGTCGGGCGCAGCCTGCCGCTCTGCACCCAGACCGAGATCATCGCTCCGTACGGCAACGGTATCGTCACCGACTACCCCCGCTACACCGCCGGCACCGCCATGCTGGAGACCGCCGAGCGCTTCACCGAGAACGAGGGCGAACCCGCGGTGCAGCAGTACCTGCTGCTCGTCGGCGCCCTGCGCACGCTCTCCCGCGGCGAACACGAACCCCACCTCATCCTCGACGCGTTCCTGCTGCGCTCCCTCGCCGTCAACGGCTACGCGCCCAGCTTCCAGGACTGCGCGAAGTGCGGGATCCACGGGCCCAACCGGCACTTCTCCGTCGCGGCGGGCGGGGTGGTGTGCGGGGACTGCCGGGTGCCCGGCAGCGTCGTACCCTCGTCCGAGGCCATCGCCCTGCTCAGCGCCCTGCTGACCGGCGACTGGAACCACGCCGACGCGTGCGAGGCGCGCCACGTGCGCGAGGGCAGCGGGCTGGTCTCGGCCTATTTGCACTGGCATCTGGAGCGCGGGCTACGCTCCCTGCGATACGTCGAGAAATAGGAGCTGGGCACATGGCACGACGCGGGATTCTGGGACGCTCTCGCCGCGAGTACAAGGTTCCCGAGCCGCACCCGTCCGGTGAGCGGCCGCCGAGGATCCCCGGCGAGCTGGTGCCGAACCACGTCGCGGTCGTCATGGACGGCAACGGCCGCTGGGCCAAGGAGCGCGGACTGCCGCGCACCGAGGGCCACAAGGTCGGCGAGGGCGTCGTGCTCGACGTGCTCAAGGGCTGCCTGGAGATGGGCGTCAAGAACCTGTCCCTGTACGCCTTCTCGACGGAGAACTGGAAGCGCTCGCCCGACGAGGTCCGCTTCCTGATGAACTTCAACCGCGACGTCATCCGGCGCCGCCGCGACGAGATGAACGAGCTGGGCATCCGCATCCGCTGGGTCGGCCGCATGCCGAAGATGTGGAAGTCGGTCGTCCAGGAGCTCCAGGTGGCCCAGGAGCAGACCGTCGACAACGACGCGATGACCCTGTACTTCTGCGTGAACTACGGCGGCCGGGCGGAGATCGCCGACGCGGCGCAGGCCATCGCGCGGGACGTGGCGGCGGGCCGGCTGGACCCGTCGAAGGTCAACGAGAAGACCTTCGCCAAGTACATGTACTACCCGGACATGCCGGACGTGGACCTGTTCCTGCGGCCGAGCGGCGAGCAGCGCACCTCCAACTACCTGCTCTGGCAGAGCGCGTACGCCGAGATGGTCTTCCAGGACGTGCTGTGGCCGGACTTCGACCGGCGCAACCTCTGGCAGGCATGCCTGGAGTACGCCCAGCGCGACCGCCGCTTCGGCGGCGCCGTCCCCAACCAGCCCGAGGCGCCCGCCGGCTGAACCCGGCCGGCGCAGGCAGCGGGGGTCGGTGCGGGTGCGCCGCCGGGCTCCCGCTGCCGGCCCTGCGGGGCGGCGCCGGGCCTCCCGCAGCGGGGCGGCTCAGGACCGGCCGAGGTCGGCCGGCTCGAGTGGTCCCGGACCGGAACCCGAGCCGGCCTCTAAGCGGTGGCCGCGCAGTCGGCGCAGGTGCCGAAGATCTCCACGGTGTGGGCCACGTTCACGAAGCCGTGCTCGGCCGCGATGGACTCGGCCCACTTCTCCACGGCCGGGCCCTCCACCTCCACCGCCTTGCCGCACTTGCGGCAGACCAGGTGGTGGTGGTGGTCCTCCGTGGAGCAGCGCCGGTAGACGGACTCGCCGTCGCTGGTGCGCAGGACGTCGACCTCGCCGGCGTCCGCGAGCGACTGGAGGGTGCGGTACACCGTGGTCAGGCCCACGGAATCACCGCGGTGCTTGAGCATGTCGTGGAGTTCCTGGGCACTGCGGAACTCGTCCACCTCGTCCAGCGCCGCCGCCACGGCGGCCCGCTGCCGGGTGGATCGTCCTCGTACTGGCGCGGCATTCGTCTCGCCAGGCGCAGTCGCCACCGGTTCCTCCTCGTATCGGCCTGCGGCCATTGTGCCAGCCCGCTAGACCTTCACATCGTCCCCGGTGCAGACCTCTTCCGCCGCCACCGAGGCTCTGGCCCGGCGCCGGGCCAGCGGGGCGGACAGCGCGGTCAGTGCCATGAACACGGCGATGGCGAGCAGCACGATCATGGCACCCGAGGGGGCGTTGACGTAGTAGGTGGTGGCGGTGCCGGTCAGCGAGACGGCCAGGCTGATGGCGACGGCCAGGCCCAGGGTGGCCGCGAACCCGCGGGTGAGGCGCTGGGCGGCGGCGACCGGGATCACCATCATGGCGCTGACCAGCAGCAGGCCGACGATGCGCATCGCGACCGTGACGGTGACGGCGGCGGTGACCGCCATCAGCAGGTTCAGGGCGCGCACCGGAAGGCCCGTGACCTTCGCGAACTCCTCGTCCTGGCAGACGGCGAACAGCTGCCGGCGCAGCCCGACGGTCACGGCGAGGACGAAGGCGGCGAGGATCGCCATCGCCGTGACGTCCTCGGCGGCGACGGTGGTGATCGAGCCGAACATGGCGCTGAGCAGGTTGGTCGTCGAGCCGCCGCCCACGTTGATGATCATTACGCCGCCCGCGAGGCCGCCGTAGAAGAGCATCGCGAGGGCGACGTCGCCGCTGGTCCTGCCCCGGGAGCGGATCAGCTCCATGCCGACGGCGCCCACGACGGCGACCAGGGTGGCCATCCACACCGGGCTGGCGTTGAGCACGAAGCCGAGGGCGACACCGGTCATGGCGACATGGCCCAGGCCGTCGCCCATGACCGCCTGGCGGCGCTGGACCAGGTACGTGCCGATGGCGGGCGCCGTGACGCCCACCAGGGCGGCGGCGATCAGCGCCCGCTGCATGAAGGCGTGGTCGAAGAGGTCCATCAGCTCAGCAGTCCCGTCCGCAGAGGCTCGGCGCCGTGCGCCGCGTGGGGGTGTACGTGGTCGTGACCGGGCAGCGCGTGCTGGCCCACGGCCTGCGGGGGCGGGCCGTCGTGGACGACGCAGCCGTCCCGCAGCACGACGGCCCGGTCGATCAGCGGCTCCAGCGGTCCCAGTTCGTGCAGGACGAGCAGGACGGTGCTGCCGACGGCGACCTGCTCGCGCAGGGCCGTGGCCAGGACCTCCTGGTTGGCGAGGTCGACACCGGCCATCGGCTCGTCCATGAGCAGCAGCTCCGGCTCGCCGGCGAGCGCCCGGGCGATGAGCACCCGCTGGTGCTGACCGCCGGAGAGGGCGCCCACGGAGGCGTCGGCGTACCCGTCCATGTCCACCAGGGCCAGCGCGCGGTCGACGGCGGCCCTGTCGGCCTTGCGCAGCAGGCCGAAGCGGCTGCGGGCCAGCCGGCCGGAGGAGACGACCTCGCGGACGGTGGCCGGGACGCCGCCGGCGGCGGTGGTGCGCTGCGGCACGTACCCGATGCGCGCCCAGTCGCGAAAGCGCCTCAGGTCCGTGCCGAAGAGCGACAGCGAGCCGTCGGTGAGGGGGACCTGGCCGACGATCGCGCGGACGGCCGTGGACTTGCCGGAGCCGTTGGCCCCGAGCAGCGCGACGACCTCACCGGGGCGGACGGTGAGGTCGACGCCGCGCAGCACGGGGCGCGAGCCGAGCGAGGCCGTGGCCCCGCGCAGGGATATGACGGGCTGATCAGCTGTCTGCCGGGGCAAGGACTGCATGGCTCGCGCCTCCGTAACTGCTGCTGTCATCTACTTGGCTCCGAGCGCCTTCTGGAGGTTCTTCAGGTTGGACCGCATGACCTCGAAGTAGTCAGCGCCCTGGGACGTGTCGGTGATTCCCTCGAGCGGGTCGAGGACATCGGTCTTCAGGCCGGTGTCCCCGGCGAGGCTCTTTGCCGTCTTGTCACTGGCCAGGGTCTCGAAGAACACGGTGGAGACGTTGTCCTTCCGCGCGATCTCCTGGAGCTCCTTCATCCGGGCGGGGCTGGGCTCGGACTCGGGGTCGACGCCGGAGATGCCCTCCTGCTCCAGACCGTAGCGCTCGGCGAGGTAGCCGAAGGCGGCGTGGGTGGTGATGAAGGTCTTGCCGGCCGTGTTGGCCAGGCCGTCCTTGAACTCGGTGTCCAGCGCGGTGAGCTTGGCGACGAGCTCGTCGGTGTTCTTGCGGTAATCCGCGGCGTGGCCGGGGTCGGACTCGGCCAGGGCCGCGCCGACGCCCTTGGCGATCTCCGCGTACTTGGCGGGGTCGAGCCAGACGTGCGGGTCCCCGCCGGCCTCGCCGTGGCCGTGGTCGTCGTGACCCGCTCCTGCCTCGGCCTCGTGGTCGTGGCCGGAGGCGGCGTGGGCCTCGAGCGCGGTGAGGGTGGCGGCGTCGACGACGTTCTTCACGCCGGACTGGGCGACGGCCTTGTCGACGGCGGGCTGCAGGGACTTGAGGTAGACGACCACATCGGACTCGGCGAGCTGCGCGGTCTGCCTCGGGGTGATCTCCAGGTCGTGCGGCTCGACCCCGGGCTTGGTGAGGGTGGTGACCTTCACGTGGTCCTTGCCGATCTGCTCGGCGAGGAACTGCATCGGGTAGAACGACGCCGTCACGTCGAGCTTGCCGTCCGCGCCGGCGGAACCGGAACCGGCGGCGGCATCCCCGGCCCCGGCTCCGGAGCAGGCGGTGAGGGCCGTGGCGCCGAGGGCGACGGCTCCTGCGAGGGCGGCGGCGGGTATCAGGCGTCGTACGTTCATGACATCCATTTTCATCAAAAATGGAAACGGTTGTCAAAAACCCTGGTGGGAGGGGTGTGGGCGGGCCCGGAGAGGGGGATCCGATTTGAAAGGGGGGGTGCGGGCGCCGGTAACCTGAGGCATTCGCCGTTCGTCCTCGTAATGAAGAGAGCACCGTGGCCGCCGACAAGATCGAAACCATCGTCAGCCTGAGCAAGCGCCGTGGCTTCGTTTTCCCGTGCAGTGAGATCTACGGCGGCTCCAAGGCCGCCTGGGACTACGGCCCGCTCGGTGTCGAGCTCAAGGAGAACATCAAGCGCCAGTGGTGGAAGGCGATGGTCACCGGGCGTGAGGACATCGTCGGTATCGACTCGTCCGTGATCCTGGCGCCGGAGGTCTGGGTGGCCTCGGGCCACGTCGCGACCTTCTCCGACCCGCTGACCGAGTGCACCTCCTGTCACAAGCGTCACCGTGCGGACCACCTGGAAGAGGCGTACGAGGCCAAGCACGGCCGCGTGCCCGCCAACGGTCTCGCCGACGTCAACTGCCCCAACTGCGGTGTGAAGGGCCAGTTCACCGAGCCCAAGCAGTTCTCCGGCATGCTGGAGACCCACCTCGGCCCGACCCAGGACACCGGTTCCAAGGCGTACCTGCGCCCCGAGACCGCGCAGGGCATCTTCACCAACTTCGCCCAGGTCCAGACCACCTCGCGCAAGAAGCCGCCGTTCGGCATCGCGCAGATGGGCAAGTCCTTCCGCAACGAGATCACGCCCGGCAACTTCATCTTCCGCACCCGCGAGTTCGAGCAGATGGAGATGGAGTTCTTCGTCAAGCCGGGCGAGGACGAGCAGTGGCAGGAGTACTGGATGGCGGAGCGCTGGAACTGGTACCGCGGCCTCGGCATCCGCGAGGAGAACATCCGCTGGTACGAGCACCCGAAGGAGAAGCTGTCCCACTACTCGAAGCGCACCGCCGACATCGAGTACCGCTTCAACTTCGGCGGCAACGAGTTCTCCGAGCTCGAGGGTGTGGCCAACCGCACCGACTTCGACCTGAAGGCGCACTCGGCCGCCTCCGGCCAGAACCTCACCTACCTCGACCAGGAGTCCGGTGAGCGCTACACCCCGTACGTCATCGAGCCCGCCGCCGGTGTCAACCGCGCGATGCTCGCCTTCATGCTCGACGCGTACAACGAGGACGAGGCCCCGAACGCCAAGGGCGCCATGGAGAAGCGCACCGTGATGCGCTTCGACCCGCGCCTGGCGCCCATCAAGGTCGCCGTGCTGCCGCTGTCCCGCAACGCGCAGCTGTCGCCGAAGGCCAAGGGGCTGGCCGCCGACCTGCGCAAGAACTGGAACATCGAGTTCGACGACGCGGGCGCCATCGGCCGCCGCTACCGCCGCCAGGACGAGATCGGTACCCCGTTCTGCGTCACCGTCGACTTCGACACCCTGGACGACAACGCGGTGACCGTGCGCGAGCGCGACACCATGAAGCAGGAGCGCGTCTCCCTGGACCAGATCCAGAGCTACCTCGGCAGCCGCCTGCTCGGCTGCTAGGCACAGCCCCTTCCCAAGGACCTGTGGCCCGGTGCGGACACCGCACCGGGCCACAGGTCTGTCCGGGCGCAGGCGGGGAAACCGGCGACCGCCGACCGGCCGGGGCGGGTGCCCTCTGCCGCCCGGGCGACCTCAGCAGGGCGCGGGCCGCTTGGGCGTGATCAGCGCGGGCCTCATCGGTGTGAGGAGCAAGGTGTCCGGAGTGAGCGTGAGCGCTTCCGGACGCCGGCGCCCGCGTCAGGCGCGCAGGCCCCGGATGATCAGAGCGGTGACCGCCTCGAACTCCGTGAAGATCGTGGGCGAGAGCCAGTCGGCCGCGTACAGCGGATCGTGGAAGCGGCCGGTCGCGTCGAAGACGGCGCGGGCGGCGCCCGGCACGTCCTCGGCCGCGAGGGTGCCCGCCGCGACCCCCTCGGCGATGATTCGGGCCAGCTGGTCGATCAGCTCGCTCAGGTGCCGTTCCACCACGTCACTGTTCTCGTCCAAGAGCACGATGTAGGTCGCGAAGAGCTCCGGATCGTCACCCGCCTTGTGGCGCTTCGCCTCGAACAGCGCTTCCAGCCACGACTCCAGCTTGGAGGGGGCGCTCTCGGCGGGCGCCGAGGCGATCTCCTCCAGTGCGACCACGCTCTTGGCGAGCCAGCGGTCCGTGACGGCCTCGCGCAGGGCCGCCTTCGACGGGAAGTGACGGTACACACTGCCGTGGCTGACGCCCAGCGCGCGCGCCACGTCCACCACCGTCGCCTTGGTCGGGCCGAAGCGGCGCAGCACCTCCTCGGTGGTCTCGAGGATGCGCTCGGGGGTCAGGGGCTCGGCGGCAGCGGGTGGCATGGGTCGACCGTACCGCCCGTTCAGTGCTCGCTGTCGAGATGGGCCATCTGCGCGGCCGGGTACCGCTCGCCCGCGGCGGCGCCGGCGGGCACCGCCTCCTCGATGGCGGCCAGATCCGCGGTGCTCAAGGTGATGTCCAGGGCGCCCAGCGCCTCGGCCAGCCGGTCCCGCCGCCGGGCGCCGACCAGCGGCACGATGTCCTCACCGCGCGAGAGCACCCAGGCGATGGCGGTCTGCGCCACGCTCACGCCCTTGCCGTCCGCCACCTTGCGCAGCGCGTCGACCAGGTCGAGGTTGCGGTCGAGGTTCCCGCCCTGGAAGCGCGGGCTCATCCCTCGGAAGTCCCCGGGTGCGAGCGCGCGGTCGCGGGTGAAGTGGCCGCTGATCAGGCCGCGGGACAGCACCCCGTACGCCGTCAGGCCCACTCCGAGCTCGCGGGCGGTCGGCAGGATCTCCGCCTCGATGCCGCGGGATATGAGCGAGTACTCGATCTGCAGATCGGCGATCGGGGCAGTGGCCACCGCCCGGCGCAGGGTCTCCGCGCCGACCTCGGACAGGCCGATGTGGCGCACGTGCCCGGCCTCGACCGCTTCGGCGATGGCCCCGACGGTCTCCTCGATCGGGACGTCCGGGTCCACCCGGGCGATGCGGTAGACGTCGATGTGGTCGCGGCCGAGCCGCTGGAGCGAGTAGGCCAGGAAGTTCCTGACGGCCTCGGGCCGCCCGTCATAGCCGGTGAAGCCGCCCTCGACGGTGCGCAGGGCGCCGAACTTGACGCTGGTCAGCGCCCGCTCGCGGGCCGCGGCGGGCGCCGTGCGCAGGGCCTCGTTGATCAGGAGCTCGTTGTGGCCCATGCCGTAGAAGTCGCCGGTGTCGAGCAGGGTCACGCCCGCGTCCAGGGCGGCGTGGATGGTGGCCACGGACTCGGCGCGGTCGGCCTCCCCGTACAGGGCGGACATGCCCATGCAACCGAGGCCGAGCGGGAAGACGGACGGCCCGGTGGTGCCCAGCCGACGCCGGGCGGCGCCCCCGCGGGCGGGGCGCTCGGAGGGGACGTGGTCGCCGGCGTCGCTGCCGCTGCCGGGGTTGCCGAGTCGGTTGCCGGAAGTGCTCTCGTTCTTCGTCATGCAACGAGAGTGACATGACGAGTGACAGATTTCAATATCTGTCACTCGTCAGGGTGGCGGCAGCGTGAACGACCTGAAGGGCGGGGGGCCTCGCCGAACACCACGGGGGCCCGGCCCGCCGCCGGGCCGCACGTGGCCGTCACGCCCGCGGAGGAGGCCGCCTCGCAAGACGAACGCCGCCCTCGACGAGGTCGAGGACGGCGTCTTCGCGGGGCCGGCCGTACGGTCAGGCGCGCGGCGACCCCTTCACCGCGGCGACTCCTTCACCGCGGCGGGGCCGACCGGGTCCTGCAGGCTGCGGGCCGTGCGCTCCGCCGTCGCGCGGGCCCAGCCGCCGCTCGTCACCGCGCCCACGACCAGCACCGCCAGCCCGCACAGGGTGATGATCCACCAGGCCGGCTGGGCCGCCCCGGCGAAGTCGGAGCCGCCCGCCAGCCCCGCGGCCAGCACCGAACCGATGACCGCGACGCCCAGCGTGCCGCCCGTCTGCCGGCTGGTGGAGGCGATGGCGGCCGCGACACCCGCCTGGGAACGCGGCATCCCGGACACCGCCGTATTGGTGATCGGTGCGTTCACCATGCCGAAGCCCAACCCGAAGAGCACGTAGCCGGTGAAGAGCAGCGGGTTGGAGGTCTCGGCCTCGAACAGCGCGAAGAGCAGCCCGCTGGCCGCCATCGCCACGCCCGCGATGAGCAGGCAGATCCGGGGCCCGCGGGAGCCCACCAGGCGCCCGGCGACCGGCGCGAACACCACGGTCAGGGCCGCCATCGGCAGCATGTAGAGCCCCGCGTGCAGGGCGCTGAGCCCCCGCACGTCCTGGAGGTAGAGCGTGTTCAGGAAGAGGAAGCCCGCCAGTCCCGCGAAGGCGCTGATCGCGATGACGGTCGATCCGCTGAACGGCGCGCTGCGGAAGAACCGGAGGTCGATCAACGGCTCCGTGCGCCGCCGTTCGTAGACCAGCAGCCCGACGAACGAGGCGACGGCCACCACCGCGCACCCCGTGATCAGCGGCGAGCGCCAGCCGGCGGCCGGGGCCTCGATGATCCCGTACGTCAGACTGCCGAGCAGGGCCACGACCAGGACCTGCCCCACCGGGTCGGGCCGGCGCGGGCGGGCCGCCCGGGACTCGGGGATGTGGCGCAGGGTCAGCACCAGCGCCGCCAGCCCGATCGGCAGGTTGATCAGGAAGATCGAGCGCCAGCCGACGGTGTCCACCAGGACACCGCCGATCAGGGGGCCCGCGGCCATGGAGACGCCGCCGACCGCGCCCCAGACGCCGATGGCCCGCGCGCGCTCGGCGGGATCGGTGAAGGTGTTGGTGATGATCGACATCGCGACCGGGTTGAGCATCGCGCCGCCGATCGCCTGGACCATCCGGAAGACGATGAGCCAGTCGAGGCTGGGGGCGAGCGAGCACAGCAGGGAGCCGGCGGTGAAGGCCAGCAGGCCGGCGACGAACACCTTCCGGCGGCCGATCCGGTCGGCCGTGGAGCCCGCCAGCATCAGCAGCGAGGCCAGCACGAGGGTGTAGGCGTCGATGGTCCACTGGAGCCCGGCGACCGAGGCGTCGAGATCACGGCGCATCGACGGGAGCGCGACGTTGAGCACGGTGTTGTCGAGGCTGACGATCAGCAGGCTCATGCAGCAGATCGCCAGGACGAGCACGCCCTGCCGGCGGCTCGGCTGGCTCGGCTCGGTCATGCCGCGATGCTACGTCCGCCGCACCCCCTCGGCATGCGGGACAATGGGCGGATGACCACGCTCCCCCCGCCGCTCGCGATCGGCCCGCACACCGTGCAGCCCCCGGTGGTGCTCGCGCCGATGGCCGGCATCACCAACGCCCCGTTCCGCACCCTCTGCCGCGAGTTCTCCGGCGGCAAGGGGCTGTTCGTGAGCGAGATGATCACCACCCGCGCCCTGGTCGAGCGCAACGACAAGACCATGCAGCTGATCCACTTCGACGAGACCGAGAAGCCCCGCTCGATCCAGCTGTACGGCGTCGACCCGGTGACCGTCGGCAAGGCGGTCCGCATGATCGTCGAAGAGGACCGCGCCGACCACATCGACCTCAACTTCGGCTGCCCGGTCCCCAAGGTCACCCGCAAGGGAGGCGGCTCCGCGCTCCCGTACAAGCGGAACCTGCTGCGCGCCATCCTGCGCGAGGCCGTCGCCGGCGCCGGCGACCTCCCGGTCACGATGAAGATGCGCAAGGGCATCGACGACGACCACCTCACCTACCTCGACGCCGGGCGGATCGCCGTCGAGGAGGGCGTCACCGCGATTGCGCTGCACGGGCGCACCACCGCCCAGCACTACGGCGGCACCGCCGACTGGGAGGCCATCGCGCGGCTCAAGGAGCACGCGCCGGAGATCCCGGTCCTCGGCAACGGCGACATCTGGTGCGCCGAGGACGCTCTGCGGATGGTCCGCGAGACCGGCTGCGACGGAGTGGTCGTGGGGCGCGGCTGCCTGGGCCGGCCGTGGCTGTTCAACGACCTGGTGGCCGCGTTCGAGGGCCGCCCGGAGGACTTCCACAAGCCCACGCTGCGCGAGGTCGCGGCCACCATGCACCGGCACGCCCAGCTGCTGGGTGAGTGGATCGGCGACGAGACGCGCGGGGTGATCGACTTCCGTAAGCACGTCGCCTGGTACCTCAAGGGCTTCTCGGTCGGTTCCGAGATGCGCAAGAAGCTGGCGGTCACCTCCTCCCTGGCCGAGCTGGACGCTCATCTGAGCGAGCTGGATCTGGATCAGGCGTGGCCGGAGAGCGCGGACGGTCCCCGGGGCCGGACGTCCGGAAACAACCGGGTTGTCCTGCCGGAGGGCTGGCTGAAGGACCCGTACGACTGTGCGGGCATCAGCGAGGAAGCGGAACTGGACACGTCCGGAGGCTGACATATCGCCCTCCGTGTCGCGTGATATACGCCACGCATGGGAGGGGTTTCGCTCAGATGAGCGCAGAAGTCACGGATAAGACTTTCAAAGGGTGGCACTGGGTGCCACCCTTTCTGCGTTCAAGAGTTGAACGCAAATGTATCGATGATCGCTCATCGGAGCGGCTTTACGCCTCAGAAGGCACCTCTCCCTTCGGGAGGTGAAGGCTCTTCGTACCTTCTGATTACCCATGAGTTACTTTCGAACCGCTGGCGCACGGGTGGTTACAGCCGTATGACGACCAAGTGGACGTACCCAGAAGCCTTCGATCTGGGTATGTTCCTGGCCGTCAGGGCAGCCACCGAGCCTCGAGGAGTCGAGACCCGTGTCGGAAAACAAAGATCAGAAGTTCGTCTACGACTTCACCGAGGGCAACCGCGACCTCAAGGACCTTCTCGGCGGCAAGGGAGCCAACCTCGCCGAGATGACCAACCTGGGTCTGCCGGTCCCTCCCGGCTTCACCATCACCACCGAGGCCTGCAAGGTCTACCTCGAGAGCGGCACGGCCCCCGCCGAGCTGCGCGACGAGGTCAGCTCCCACCTTGCCGCCCTCGAGACGAAGATGGGCAAGAAGCTCGGCCAGTCGGACGACCCGCTGCTGGTCTCCGTCCGTTCCGGCGCCAAGTTCTCCATGCCGGGCATGATGGACACGGTCCTCAACATCGGCCTCTCCGACGAGTCCGTCACGGGGCTCGCCACCCAGGCCGGCAACGAGCGCTTCGCGTGGGACTCCTACCGCCGCCTCATCCAGATGTTCGGCAAGACCGTCCTCGGCGTCGACGGCGAGCTCTTCGAGGACGCCCTGGACGACGCGAAGGCGGCCAAGAAGGTCACCGTCGACACCGACCTCGACGCCGCCGACCTGAAGAAGCTGGTCAAGCACTTCAAGAAGATCGTGGCGAAGGAGGCCGGCCGCGAGTTCCCGCAGGACGCCCGCGAGCAGCTGGACCTCGCCGTCGAGGCGGTCTTCAGCTCGTGGAACACCGACCGCGCCAAGCTCTACCGCCGCCAGGAGCGCATCCCCGGCGACCTGGGCACCGCCGTCAACATCTGCTCCATGGTCTTCGGCAACCTGGGCCCGGACTCCGGCACCGGCGTCGCCTTCACCCGCGACCCCGCCAGCGGCCACCAGGGCGTCTACGGCGACTACCTCCAGAACGCCCAGGGCGAGGACGTGGTCGCGGGCATCCGCAACACCGTGCCGCTCGCGGACCTGGAGACCATCGACAAGGCCTCGTACGACCAGCTCATGACGATCATGGAGACGCTGGAGACCCACTACAAGGACCTCTGCGACATCGAGTTCACCATCGAGCGCGGCCAGCTGTGGATGCTCCAGACCCGTGTCGGCAAGCGCACCGCCGGCGCCGCCTTCCGGATCGCCACCCAGCTCGTGGACCAGGGCCTGATCGACGAGGCCGAGGCCCTGCAGCGCGTCAACGGCGCCCAGCTGGCGCAGCTGATGTTCCCGCGCTTCGACGAGGACGCCAAGACCACGCTGCTCGGCCGCGGCATCGCCGCCTCCCCGGGCGCGGCCGTCGGCAAGGCGGTCTTCGACTCGTACACGGCCGTCAAGTGGTCCCGCTCGGGCGAGAAGGTCATCCTGATCCGCCGCGAGACCAACCCGGACGACCTGGACGGCATGATCGCCTCCGAGGGCATCCTGACCTCGCGCGGCGGCAAGACCTCGCACGCCGCCGTCGTAGCCCGCGGCATGGGCAAGACCTGTGTCTGCGGCGCCGAGGAGCTCGACGTCGACACCAAGCGCCGCCGCATGACGGTCGGCGACACGGTCATCGAAGAGGGCGACGTCGTCTCCATCGACGGCTCCACCGGCAAGGTCTACCTCGGTGAGGTACCCGTCGTACCCTCCCCGGTCGTCGAGTACTTCGAGGGCCGCATGCACGCCGGCGCCGACGACGCCGACGAACTGGTCGCCGCCGTGCACCGGATCATGGCCTACGCGGACCGGGTCCGCCGCCTGCGGGTGCGCGCCAACGCCGACAACGCCGAGGACGCGCTGCGCGCCCGCCGCTTCGGCGCCCAGGGCATCGGCCTGTGCCGTACGGAGCACATGTTCCTCGGTGCCCGCCGCGAGATGGTCGAGCGCCTGATCCTCGCGGACACCGACTCGGAGCGCGAGGAGGCACTCAGTGCCCTCCTGCCGCTGCAGAAGAAGGACTTCGTCGAGCTGTTCGAGGCGATGGACGGCCTGCCCGTCACCGTCCGCCTGCTCGACCCGCCGCTGCACGAGTTCCTCCCCGACATCACCGAGCTGTCGGTGCGCGTGGCCCTCGCCGAGTCCCGCAAGGACGCCAACGAGAACGACCTGCGCCTGCTCCAGGCCGTGCACAAGCTGCACGAGCAGAACCCGATGCTGGGTCTGCGCGGCGTCCGTCTCGGCCTGGTCATCCCCGGGCTGTTCGCCATGCAGGTGCGGGCGATCGCCGAGGCCGCGGCCGAGCGCGCGAACGCCAAGGGCGACCCGCGCGTCGAGATCATGATTCCGCTCGTGGGCACCGTCCAGGAACTGGAGATCGTCCGCGAGGAGGCCGACCAGGTCATCGCCGAGGTCGAGGCCGCCACCGGCACCAACCTCAAGCTCTCCATCGGCACCATGATCGAGCTGCCGCGCGCCGCCCTGACGGCCGGCCAGATCGCCGAGGCCGCGCAGTTCTTCTCCTTCGGCACGAACGACCTGACCCAGACGGTGTGGGGCTTCTCCCGCGACGACGTCGAGGCCAGCTTCTTCACCGCCTACCTGGAGAAGGGCATCTTCGGGGTCTCGCCCTTCGAGACCATCGACAAGGACGGCGTGGGCTCGCTGGTCCGCCACGCGGTCGAGCAGGGCCGGGCCACCCGCCCCGACCTCAAGCTCGGTGTCTGCGGCGAGCACGGCGGTGACCCCGAGTCCGTCCACTTCTTCCACGAGGTCGGCCTGGACTACGTCTCCTGCTCGCCGTTCCGGATTCCGGTCGCGCGCCTGGAGGCCGGCCGCGCCGCCGCCGAGTCGAAGGGCAGCGACAGCCGCTGACCCCCGGCCCCC
Organism: Streptomyces sp. NPDC045967; assembly: GCF_056430495.1. NCBI lineage: Bacteria > Bacillati > Actinomycetota > Actinomycetes > Kitasatosporales > Streptomycetaceae > Streptomyces > Streptomyces sp. NPDC045967. Next base: position 153,105 of record NZ_JBWKLE010000001.1, read on the forward strand.
GCGAGGGGCCCCACGGACCGCGCCCACCCCCGGGTTCCCTGACTGCCCGCGGGTGGGCGCGCCTATTTTTTTGTGTTCAACAAATCTTTACGCCAGCAGGCGGTGGACGGATCCCCACCCGTCCACCGCCGCTGTCATTCTGCCGGGCACGTCGGCGCTTCCCGTGCGACCGACCGCCAGGCCCCGCAAAGCCCCCCACGGCCTTCGCGGAGCGTTTCGGTCGCATCGGAGTGTGCCCGGCGGAGTACAGGATTTCGGTTGTCACGCTCCTGCCGAAAGGGGTTTCAACTGTGGCCGAAAGGGCGTGGTGACCACGTGTGACGGCATGCATACTCATGGGGCGGGGGGATTGCGGTTGCACAGGTGGGGGTTCGGTGCTGCGTATCCATTTCACTGGAGTGGACCTGGCACGCGTACGGATGGCAGGGCGTCCCGATGCGTTGTGGGAAACGATTCTCAGCTTTCACCGGTTAAGGGACCGGCGTGATGCCCGGTTGTTCGGTGAATGGCGGACGGAAACGCGAAGCAGGTTGAATGGTGAAACACGCATGCTCGGCATGCTCATACCGACGCGCGGATATTTTCCCGATTTCCTGACGCCCGTGGAAGGGCAGTACGGGTGGGACGTGGCGCTCGACGCGCTGCGCGGGATACGGCCCGAGCGGCTGCGGCGCGAGCTCGTGCTGCTCGGCGGCGGGCCCGGCGCGGGCACCGGCGCCGGCGCGGTGGCGAGCGGCGGAACCGGAGCGTCGCCCGCGGCGCGGCTGCGGGAGTTCATCGACGGCGGCACCAAGCACCTGCCGAGGCTCCTCGGCGAGCTGCGCGCCTACCACCGGGCGGCCGTGGAGCCCTACTGGACCCACATCCAGGCCCAAATAGAGGCCGAGCGGGCCGCGCGCGGCCGGGCCCTGCTGGACGGCGGCGCGGACGAACTGCTCGCCTCGCTGCCGCCGATGCTGCGCTGGCGGGCCCCGGTGCTCGAATGCGACTACCCGGTCGACCGGGACGTACGGCTGCGCGGGCGCGGGCTGCTGCTCCAGCCGTCCTTCTTCTGCCGGCGCACCGCCGTGACCCTGCACGACCCGGAGCTGCCGCCGGTGCTGGTCTACCCGGCCGCCTCGCACCTGGCCTCGGCCCCCGCGGGCGGCGAGGCGGCGCGCCCGGTGCACGTCGAGGAGCAGCGCCAGCGCACGCTGGGCAAGCTGGTGGGGCACACCCGCTCGGTGGTGCTGCGGGCGATCGGCGACGGCGCCACCACGAGCGAACTGGCCCGCCGGGCCGGGGTCTCGCTGGCCTCGGCCAGCCAGCACGCCTGCGTGATGCGCGAGGCGGGCCTGGTGACGACCCTGCGGCACGGCAACGCGGTCCTGCACACCGTGACCCCGCTGGGCGCGGCGCTGCTCAAGGGCGGCGCCGCGGCCTCGTGAGACGCCCCGGCCCCCGGCTGAGCGCCGGGGGCCGCGGCGGTGCGCCTCAGGTGCGGAACGGGCCCCGCACCTCGTAGGTGATGCCGGCCGACGAGCTGCCGCTCGTACCGCGCTGGCTGGAGAAGTAGAGCCGGTCCCCGGCCGGGGAGAAGGCCGGGCCGGTGATCTCCGAGGAGGACTGCCCCGATATCCGCAGGAACGGCGCCACCACGTCGTCCGGGGTGATCACGCAGATCTCCATGGTGCCGCCGTCCTCGGCGACGTACAGGTCGCCGTATGAGGAGCCGGTGACGTTGTCGACACCGGTCAGCGGGGCCGCGCCGCCCGGCACCAGCGAGTCGTCGTAGGCCAGCTCGTACGTGTTGTTCGTGAGGTTGAGCTGCCAGACGCGGTTGTCGCCCTTGGTGGTGAACCAGACGGTGTCGTTCGCGTAGTGGCAGCCCTCGCCGCCGTTGAACTTCTTCGAGCCGGAGACCTGGCTGCGCGTCGCGGTCGGGGAGCCGTCCGGGTCCGGGACGTCGGCCCAGGTGAAGGAACCGGATGAGGCGGTACCGGCCTTGAGGACCTGGAGGGTGCCCGAGGAAAGGTTTCCCCAGGTGGTCGGGACGAAGCGGTAGAAGCAGCCGCCCGTCTCGTCCTCCGTCAGGTAGACCACCTTGCGGACCGGGTCGGCGGCGGCGGCCTCGTGCTTGAAGCGGCCCATCGCGGGCCGCTGGACGGCCGCGTTCACGCCGTAGGGGTCGGTCTCGTACACGTAGCCGAGGCTGACCTCCTCGCAGGAGAGCCAGGTGTTCCACGGGGTCTTGCCGCCCGCGCAGTTCTGCCGGGTGTTCGACAGGATCCGGTAGGCACCCGTCACGGCGCCCGAGGAGGCGAAGCGGATCGCGCTCGCGCCTCCGGAGGGGTTGATCTCCGAGTTCGACACGTAGATCCAGCCCGTGCCGTCGGCGAAGCACGCGCCGCCGTCCGGGGCGTTGTGCCAGGTGTACGAGGTGCCGCTGACGGTCTGGCCGGAGCGGGCGACGACCCGGCTGGTGAACCCGGCCGGCAGCTGGATGCCGTTCGCGTCCGCCGCGCCGAGTGCTCCGTACGGTCCGGCGCCGGGCTGGGCGGGCGCCGCGTAGGCGGCCCCGTGCATCAGCGTTCCGCCGAAGGCGGCGGCCGACGAACCGATCACCGCGCCGCGCAGGAAGGTACGACGTTCCACGGTCACTCCTGTGGGAGGAAGGCCCCGCGGCCGGTCGGACGCGGGGTCGCACGCGTCGAGGAACCTAGGAGGCGCCCGTGGCCGGGGCGCCAACTCCTCATTACGCGGGAGCGACCGGTCAGGTTCAATCCCCCCGGCGTGGATTTCGGAACCCGAGGGGCGCACGGGGGCACGAGGGGACGAACTGCGGGACCTCTGCCCCTGGAGCGGGCCCGCATGGGGAAAGATGGTGGAGCGATGAACCACTTCGCCGTCGCCGACGACATCACGGGCCGCGCCGACCTCGCCGTCGTGCTGCGCCGCTTCTACACGGCCGCCTTCGCCGACCCCCGGCTCGGGCCCTTCTTCACCGAGATCGCCGGCACGGACCTCGAGGCCCACCTGCCCCGGATCACCGACTTCTGGGAGCGGGCGCTCTTCCGCACCGCCGACTACCGCCGGGACGCCTTCGCCCCGCACGCGGCCCTGCACTCGGCGCGGGCCCTGACCGCCGCCGACTTCGGCCGCTGGGTCCAGCTGTGGCACGCGGCCGTCGACGGACGGCACCGGGGGCCGAACGCCCAGCGGGCCAAGGACCAGGGCGAGCGGATCGCGCTGGCCCTGCACAAGCGGCTCGGCGGCGACCGGTCCTCCCTGCGGGCCGAGGACGGCCTCGGCTTCGTCCCGCTGGCCGCCCTGGAGCTGCGCTCGGTCGCCTGACCTGCGGCGTCTTCTCCCCGGGTGGAGCGGCGACGGGAAACTCCGGAGAACTTCGGGCCGGGGCGATGAGTTTCCCTCCCGCCCCCGGTCTACCCCTCGAAAGCAGCGGCCACCGCGCCGGAGACGAGAGAAGAGAGACCGAGATGTCCCAGCCCCAGATGATCTTCGTCAACCTGCCGGTCAAGGACCTGGCCGCCGCCAGGGCCTTCTGGGAGAAGCTCGGCTACTCCTTCAACCCGCAGTTCTCCGACGACACCGCCGCCTCCCTGGTGATCAGCGACACCATCTTCGCGATGCTGCTGACCGAGGAGAAGTTCGCCGGGTTCGCCACCAAGCCGGTCGCCGACGCCGCGAAGACCACCGAGGTGATGGTCGCCCTCAGCGCGGACAGCCGCGCCAAGGTCGACGAGATCGTCGAGGCCGCCCTCGCGGCGGGCGCCACCGAACCGCGGCCCGCCATGGACATGGGCTTCATGTACGGCCGCGCCTTCGAGGACCTGGACCACCACGTGTGGGAGTACGTCTGGATGGACCCGGCCGCCATCGAGGGCTGATGCCGGCTACGAGGTCGCGGCGGTCCGCACCGGATAGGTCCGGACCGCCACCTCCTCGTCGTCCAGGCAGCGCCCCGACTCCAGGTCGAAGCGCTGCTTGAGCAGCGGCGAGGCCACGAACGGCCGGCCCGACGCACTGCCCAGCAGCCCCCGCGACAGCACGTGCGCGCCGGTGAAGGGGTCCTGGTTGCCGATGGCGTACGGGCGGCCCGCGCGGTCGACGAACACGGCCGCCTGGCTCCCGTCGGGCAGCAGGGCCGCGACCCCGCGCCCGGGGATCAGCGCGGACAGCTCGCACACCGTCAGCCAGCCTTCGGCCACCCTCAGTTCCACGGTCATCGGACGGCTCCTCCTAGGGTCAGGACGACCAGGTCGGGCTTGACCTGGTCGCGCTCGGGGACGAACTTCACGGTCGGGTCGGGGGCTCCGGGCGCGTTCACGAAGGACACGAACCGCCGCATCCGCTCCGGGTCCTGGAGCGTCTCGGCCCATTCGTCCCGGTAGTGCGCCACGTGGTCGGCCATCAGCGCCTCCAGTTCCGCGCACAGCCCCAGCGAGTCGTGCACGACCACGTCCCGCAGGTGGGACAGGCCGCCCTCCAGCCGCTCCAGCCAGGTCGAGGTCCGCTCCAGGCGGTCGGCGGTGCGGATGTAGAACATCAGGAACCGGTCGATCAGCCGGACCAGCTCGGCGTCCGACAGGTCCTGGGCCAGCAGGTCGGCGTGGCGCGGGGTGGCCCCGCCGTTGCCGCCCACGTACAGGTTCCAGCCGCCGGCCGTCGCGATGACCCCGAAGTCCTTGCTCTGGGCCTCGGCGCACTCGCGGGCGCAGCCCGAGACCGCGGACTTGAGCTTGTGCGGGGCGCGCAGCCCCCGGTAGCGCAGCTCCAGATCGATGGCCATCCGTACGCTGTCCTGCACCCCGTAGCGGCACCAGGTCTGCCCCACGCACGACTTCACCGTCCGCAGGGCCTTGCCGTACGCGTGACCGGACTCGAACCCGGCGTCGACGAGCCGGGCCCAGATCCGCGGCAGCTGGTCGACGCTCGCGCCGAACAGGTCGATCCGCTGACCGCCGGTGATCTTCGTGTAGAGGCCGAAGTCACGGGCCACCTCGCCGATCACGATCAGCTTGTCCGGGGTGATCTCACCGCCGGGGATGCGCGGGACCACCGAGTACGAGCCGTTGCGCTGGAGGTTCGCGAGGAAGTGGTCGTTGGTGTCCTGCAGGGCGGCCTGCTCCCCTTCCAGGACGTAGCCGCTCGCGCCGAGGACCGGGGCGAGCGAGGCGATGATCGAGCCGACGGTGGGCTTGCACACCTCGCACCCCTCACCGCCGCGGGCCTCGGGGCGGCCGTGGCCGTCGAGGATGTCCCGGTACGAAGCCAGCCGGCGGGTGCGGACGATCTCGTAGAGCTCGGCGCGGCTGAAGGGGAAGCAGCCGCACAGGCCCTTGTCGGTCGTGGCGGGAAGCAGCTGTCCGATCACCTTGACGCAGCTGCCGCAACCGGTGCCCGCCTTGGTGCACTTCTTCACTTCGGGGAGGGTGGCGCAGGCGGTGATCGCCTTCTTGGTGACGTTGTGGCAGGAGCAGATCACCGCGTCGTCGGGGAGCGAGGAGGGGCCGAGCGCGACGGGCGCGCCGACACCGGCCGGCAGGACGAGCTGTTCGGGCGCGACGGGCGGCACGCTGCCGGTGAGCGGGCGCAGCAGGCCGTAGGAGTCCGCGTCGCCGACGAGAACGCCGCCGAGCAGGACCCCGTCCGGGGAGACCACCAGCTTCTTGTAGACCCCGGAGCGGGAGTCCGACCAGACCACGTCGAGGCTGCCTTCGGCGGCGCCGTGGGCGTCGCCGAAGGAGGCCACGTCCACGCCGAGCAGCTTGAGCTTGGTGGACAGGTCGGCGCCGGTGAACTCCTTCTCGCGGCCCAGGAGGTCGTCCGCGGCGGTCTCCGCCATCTCGTAGCCGGGGGCGACCAGGCCGTAGACCCGGCCGTCGCAGGCCAGCGCGCACTCGCCGATGGCGTAGACGTGCGGGTCGGAGGTGCGGCAGCGGGAGTCCACGGCGACACCGCCGCGCTCGCCCACGTCCAGGCCGCAGGCGCGGGCCAGCTGGTCGCGGGGGCGGACGCCGGCGGAGAAGACGACGAGGTCGGTGTCGACGGCGGATCCGTCGGACAGCAGCATGCCGCTGACGTGGCCGTCCTCGCCGGTCAGCACCTCCTGGGTGCCGACTCCGGTGTGGACGGTGAGGCCCATCGACTCGATGGTGCGCAGCAGGGCGGCGCCACCGCCTTCGTCGACCTGGACGGGCATCAGGCGCGGGGCGAACTCCACCACGCGGGTGGCGAGCCCGAGCCCCTGCAGGGCGCCGGCGGCTTCGAGCCCGAGCAGGCCGCCGCCGACGACGGCACCGCTGGCTCGGCCCTGCGCGTACTCCTCGATGGCGAGGAGGTCCTCGATGGTGCGGTAGACGAAGCAGCCGGGGGCGTCCTTGCCGGGGACCGGCGGCACGAAGGGGTAGCTGCCGGTGGCCAGGACCAGGACGTCGTAGGGGAACACCCGCCCCGAGCGGGAAGTGACGGTGCGGGCGGCCCGGTCGATGTGCTCGGCGGGGTCGTCGAGGTGCAGCGCGATGCCGTGCTCCGTCATGAACCCGGGCGGGGTCATGGACAGGTCCTCGGCGGTGCTGCCGGAGAAGTACGAGGTCAGGTGGACGCGGTCGTAGGCGGGCCGGGGCTCCTCGCAGAGCACGGTGATCCGGTGGGTCCGGGTGGCACCGCGCTCGGCGAGCGCCTCCAGGTAGCGCTGGCCGACCATGCCGTGCCCGATGAGCACGATCGCGGGCAGGGGCTTGGTCATGTCAGTGGCCTCCGTCGTCGGTGAGCAGGTGGAACAGGTCGAGGGGTGACTCGCCGCCCTCCCAGGTGCGGGCGACGGCGCCCACCGTGGAGAGCTCGCCGAGCAGGACCCCGCCGACGAGGCGGTCGTCGCGCACGACGACCGTCCGGTAGGTCCGCCGGGTCGCGTCGGCGAAGCGGACCACGTCGTCGCCGGGGCGGGGGGTCGTCTCGCCGAAGCAGGCGAGGTCGAAGGGGCCGTCGCCGCCGGTGGCGAGGGTCAGGCGGGTGAGGGCGCGGGTGCCGGTGTACGCGGCTTCGGCGCCGCGGAGGACGTCGGCGAGGACGTCGGCCTGCTCCAGCGCGGCGCCGGCCAGCCCGTACACCTGGCCGGCGTGCTCGGCGCAGTCGCCGACGGCGTGGATCCGCGGGTCGCTGGTGCGCAGCCGGTCGTCGACCACGACGCCCTTGCGGACCTCGAGCCCGGCGGCCTGCGCCAGTCCGGTGCGGGGCCGTACACCGCAGGCGAGCACGACGAGGTCCGCCTCCAGGCGGTAGCCGTCGGCGAGCTCGGCGCCGGTGACCTCGCGGCGGCCCGGTGCGCCGCGGACGGGCGCGACGGGCGAGGTGGTCAGGCCGCGGACCCGGCACTCGGTGTGGATCTCCACCCCGAGCGCGGTCAGGTGCGCGTGCAGCAGCGTGGAGGCCTCGGCGTCCAGCTGGCGTTCCATCAGCCGCGCCGCCTGCTGCGCCAGGACCACCTGAGCCCCCCGCGCGGCCAGCGCCCTGGCCGCCGAGACGCCCAGCAGGCCGCCGCCGATCACCACCGCCCGGACACCCGGGCGTACGGCGGCCGACAGGGCCAGGCAGTCGTCCATCGTGCGGAACGCGTGGACACCGTCGGGCAGTTCCCGCCCGCCGGGCTCGAACAGGCCCCGCAGCGGCGGCAGCACCGGGTTGGAGCCGGTGGCCAGCACCAGCGTGTCGTAGGACAGGGCGGCGCCGTCGTCGCAGTGGACCGTCCGGTCGGCGCGGTCGACGCGGACCGCGCGCACGCCCCGCCGCAGCTCCGGACCGGCCGCCGGGAGGGCGGCCACCTCCGGCGCGTACCGGCCGGCCAGCACCTCGGCGAGCAGCACCCGGTTGTACGGGACGTGCTGCTCCTCGCCGAGTACGGTCACCGCCGCGCCGCCGGTCAGCCGCGCGGCGAGCCGCAGGCCCGCCAGGCCGCCGCCGATCACCACCACACGCTGCTTCGAGGTCATGCCCCGAGCCTGCGGGTCGGCTGTTTCCCCCCGGCATCGCTGTTGTTACCCCGACGGAACGCCGCCCTCAGCGCAGGGCTTAAGCGCCGGTGAGGCCCCTCTCAAGGCGGTCTTAAGGATCACCGAACCCGCCCGGAGGCCCCTTAGCGTGGGCCGTATGCGAGATGTGGCGGGGCTGGTCAGGGGCGGTGTGCCGGGCGGGGCGGGGGCGGTCGTCCTGCTCTGGGCGGTGCAGGTGCGCCCCTCGGCCCGGCCCGACGCGCTGTTCGCCACCGCCGCCCACCTGACCGGCCTGCTCGCCGGCTACGGGGTCCTGGTGCTGCTGTTCCTGATGGCGCGGGTCCCGGCCGTCGAGCACGGGATCGGCGCCGACCGCCTCGCCCGCTGGCACGCGCTCGGCGGCCGGCACGTGCTGCTGCTGTGCTTCGGGCACGGGCTCTTCGCCCTGCTCGGGTACGCCGTGCACGAGGGGACCGACCTGCTCTCGGCCGTCCGGGAGCTGCTCGGCTACCCCGCGCTCGCCGCCGCCACGGCCGGGACCGCCCTGCTGGCGGCGGTCGGGGCGACCTCAGCCCGCGCGGTGCGCCGCCGCGTGTCCCACGAAACGTGGCGCGGTGTGCACCTGTGCGTCTACCTGGCCGCCGCCCTCGCCTTCGGCCACCAGCTCGCCGGGCCCGATCTCGCCGCCGCCGGCTGGTTCTGGGCGCTCGCCCACGCCGGGGTCGGCGTCCTGCTGGTCTGGTACCGGGCCGTGGTCCCCGTGCGGCAGGCCCTGCGGCACGCGCTGCGGGTCGCGGAGGTCAGGGCCGAGGGGCCCGGGGTGGTCTCGGTCGTCGTGCACGGGGAGCACCTCGCGGAACTGCGCGCCGCGCCGGGCCAGTTCCTGCGCTGGCGGTTCCTGCAGCGGCGGCTGTGGCACACCGCGCTGCCGTTCTCGCTGTCCGCACCCGTGCGCGGTGACACCCTGCGCATCACCGTCAAGGGGCTCGGCGGCCACTCCCGGCGGATCCGCCGGCTGCGGCCGGGCACGCGGGTGCTGGCCACCGGGCCGTTCGGGGCGCTGACCGCCGCCCGGCGGACCCGGCCCAAGGTGCTGCTGATCGCGGGCGGGGTCGGGATCACACCGATGCGGGCCCTGTTCGAGACGCTGCCCGGCGGGCCCGGGGACATCACCCTCCTCTACCGGGCCGCGGCCGAGGAGCAGCTCGTCCTGCGCGCCGAGCTGGAGGCCATCGCCGCCGAGCGGCAGGCCGGGCTGCACTACCTGCTCGGGCCCTCGGGGGCCGCGTACGATCCGCTCGCCCCGCAGGCGCTGGCCGGGCTGGTGCCGGATCTGGCCGCGCACGACGTGTTCCTGTGCGGGCCGCCGGGGATGGCCGAGGCGGCCCGGACGGGGCTGCTGCGGGCCGGGGTGCCGGCGGGACGCATCCACGCCGAATGCTTCGGCCCGTGACGGCCCCGTCACGTCCTGCAAGACGTGACGGCCCCGGCGAGCCGTGACGGCTTCTGCCGGCCGTGACGGCCGCTGACCTGTAGCTCAGCAGCCGTGCCCCGCCCCCCTTCTTCTCTTCCGCCGTCCGTTCTCCGAGAGGGTCACCGCGCCATGCGCCATCCCCTGCACATCACCGTGCCCCTTGCTCCACCCGCTGCACCGTCCCCACCGGCCGCATCCCCACCGGCCGCACCTCCCGCGGTGCCCCCGGCCGGGGCCCGGCACCGCAGACCCCGGCGGCCCCCGGTGCTCGCCGCGGGCCTGGGGCTGGCCAGTGTGCTGGTTGCCAGCCTGCTGACGGCGGTCGTGGACCCGGCGGCTCCGGTGGCCCCCGATCGGGTGCCGACCCGGCAAAGCTCAACCTTTGCGCAAGTTTCCGGGGATTGATGGATCGCCGTACGACAGGACCATAGGGTCAGGTTGTGCATGACATCTCCCTGAGTGTGATCATCGTGCTGTGCGTGGCCGCGGCGGCCGCCGGCTGGATCGACGCCGTGGTGGGCGGCGGTGGCCTGCTGCTCCTTCCCGCGCTGCTGCTCGGCCTGCCCGGCGCCGCCCCGGCCACCGTCCTCGGGACGAACAAGGCCGTCGCGATCGTCGGCACCACCGGCGCGGCCGTCACCTACCTCCGCCGGGCCACGGTGGACGTGAAGCTCGCCGTCCGCATCGGCGTCGCCGCCCTCGCCGGATCGGTGGGCGGCGCCGCGCTGGCCGGCGGCATCAGCAAGGACGCGATGCGCCCCATGATCATGGTGGTGCTGGTGGTCGTCGCGGCCTTCGTGCTCCTGCGGCCCGCCTTCGGCACCGCCCCGAGCTCCTCGCCCGTGAGCCGGCGGCGGGTGTTCCTCGCCATCGGCCTCGCCGGCCTCGGCATCGGCTTCTACGACGGCCTCATCGGACCGGGCACCGGCACCTTCCTGGTGCTCGCCCTCACCGCCCTGCTCCACCTCGACCTGGTCACCGCCTCCGCCACCGCGAAGATCGTCAACGTCTGCACCAACGCCGGGGCGCTCGCGATGTTCGCCTACCAGGGCATGGTGCTGTGGCAGCTGGCCGCCCTGATGGCCGCCTTCAACCTGGCCGGCGGCATGGTCGGCGCCGGCATGGCCCTGAGGAAGGGCAGCGGCTTCGTGCGCGGGGTGCTGCTGACCGTGGTGGGCGCGCTGGTGGTCAAGCTCGGCCTCGAGCAGTGGGGGTAGCCCGCCGCCCCGCGGAACAGCTGCTGTGACCGGGAAGGTCCTACAGCACTAATACGTCCCGGTGAGGTGCGCGAAGACGACCACGTTGCCGCGGTAGCCCGTCCGCGGGGAGAAGCCGCCGCCGCAGGTGATCACCCGCAGCTCGGCGCGGTGGGAGGGGCCGTACACCCGGGTGTCCGGGAAGGCCTTGGCGTCGTAGACCTCGACCGCGTGGACCGTGAACACGGCGGTGCGGCCGTCCGCGCGCGTGACCTCCACGGCGGTCCCCTTGCGCAGGGCGCCCAGATGGTAGAAGACCCCCGGCCCGGCGGCGTCGTCCACGTGTCCCGCGATGACGGCGGTGCCGGTGGCGCCCGGGGTGGTGCCGTCGCGGTACCAGCCGGCCAGGTCCCGCCGGTCGGGCGGCGGCACCTCCAGGCTGCCGCCCGGCCGGAGGCCCAGCCCGGTCAGTGGGGCGTCGACCCGGATGGAGGGAATCCGGATCCGCCGGGGCGGCGATCCGGGGAGCGGCGCGATACCGGCGCCGCCCGCGCCGTCGGCGGTCAGGGCCTCGGCGGGGGAGGGCAGCGGGGGTCCGATGGGCTCGCGGGAGCCGCTGGTCACGAGCCAGATGCCGATGCAGGCGGCGAGGGCCACCAAACCCCCGTGGCGGGCCCTGCTGACATCGCCACCCATGCGTACCCCCTCGGCTCGACGTTCCGGGGTGACTGGCCGTCGCCCGGCCCCGCGAACGGGGGGACCTCGCGGGGCGGGCGACGGGGGACGGTACCGGTCGGACCGCGGCCGACAGCCGCGGTGGGCGTCCGTCAGCTCTGCGTGCCGCTCGCCCGGCGACGCAGGAGCCAGGTACCGCCGACGGCGGTCGCGGCCAGTACTGCCGCTCCCGCCGCGATCTTGGCGGGGTCGCCGGTGGTGGTCGTGCCACCGCCCACCCCGGTCTGCACATGGCCCTGGGGGCCGCGTTCGGTGACCACCAGGTCGCCGGTGGCGAACTTGCCGTTCGCGCAGGTCGCCCCGATGGCGTAGGTGCCGGGGCGGGTGCCGCGGGCGAGCCGGAACTGACCCACGACCACCTCCTTGCGGGTGCCCGGCACCAGCTTGAACCGGCCGCCGCCCACCGTGGTGGCATCACCCTCCGCGTGGCTGCCGGGCCCGCACGCGGTGGTGTTCACCGTGACGGTGGCGCCCGGGGCGGCGGACTTGGGCCACACCTCCAGCGGGGCGAAGTCACCGGGGGCGAGAGCCGCCTGGCCGAGGTCCACGGCGGCCGCCGCACCGGCGACCGGCCCGGTGGAAGCGGCGCAGGCCAGCGCGGCGGCAGTCAGCACGTGAGCTGTACGTCGGCGCATGGGAACTCCCTGGAGGCGCGGGGTCGTGCTTCCGAGATAACCGGGCCGACCCGGCGCCCGCCTCCTGATGTCCCGTCAGGTGTCGTCGAGGGTGCTCCCCGGGCGGCCGGTTCCCGCAGGTCACAGCCCCCGGTTCGGCCATCCGGGCCGTCTTCGCCGTCCGGGTGAGCGCGGGGATCGCCACGGCGGTGCGGGCAGACGGGAACCGGCGCTGGACGGCCCGGGCCACCGGGGCCGCCAGGTGGTGTCACAGCGGTGCGTACGGTGGGGTGGGCGCCGCCGGGTCGGACTTTCGGCCCGGCCCGCCCCGCGTTCCGCGTAGCCCAGGGAGGGCCCCATGACACCGGTCGTCCGGCCGCAGGACCCGAGCGCTCCGCTCCCGTTCTTCGTCTACGGGACACTGCGCCCGGGGGAGGTCAACCACGCCCTGTTCCTGCGCGGCCGCACGGTCGCCGAGGAACCCGCGACCCTCCCGGGCGCCGCGCTCTACGACGGCCCCGGCTACCCCTTCGCGGTCGACCGGCCGGGCTGCGCGGTGGCCGGCGAGCTGATCACGGCGGCCCCGGACGCGTACGCGGGCCTGCTGGCGGCGCTGGACGTGCTGGAGGAGTACGGCGGCCCGCACCGCCCGGGGAACGTCTACGACCGGATCGCCCGCGAGGCCCTGCGCGCCGACGGCACCCCTGTGCGGGCCTGGGTCTACCTGGCTTCCCCGCTGCTCGCCCGCGACCTGCGGGAGTCGGGCACACGGATACCGGGCGGCGACTGGCTGCGCCGCTGACCGCCCGCTACAGCCCCTCGGCGCCGCGGTTGCGCAGCCGCTGGCCGTACTGCTGGAGCACCCACAGCTCCTCCTGCACCGCGGCCAGTTGCTCGGGCGGGGCCTGCGGACCGAGCCGTGACAAGGTGCCCTGGATCTCGTGCACCCGGCGGTCGACGGCGCGCAGCCGCACCTGGACCAGCTGGACCCCGGCGTAGACCTCGTCCACCGTCTTGGCGTGGATGGCCTCGACCGCCAGCTCCGTGACCAGTGCGCGGACGGTGTCGTTCGGTGCGGCTTCGCGCACCCGCGCCAGGTAGTCCTCGGTCTCCGGCGAGGCGCCGCCGGCGTCCTGGATGGCCTGGCGCACGGCCGCGTAGGGCGGGGCGGTGAACTCGTCGATCCCGTACGCGTCGAACGCCGGGGAGACCAGGGCCGGGCGCTGCAGGGCCAGCTTCAGCAGTTCCCGCTCGGTGCGGTGGGCCGGGCTGCGCAGGTTCAGCGCGGGCCCGCCCGCCGGCCGGGCGGCCGGCGCGGCGGCCTCGTAGGACGGCCGGCCGCGGCCGTGCTGCTGGGGCTGGCCGCCGCGCTCGCGGGCCCAGCGCGCCAGCTGCGCCACGCGCTTGACGACGAACTGCTCGTCGCGGATGCCCAGCATGCCCGCCAGCTGGACGGCGGACTCGTGCTGGATCGCGATGTTCTTGATGTTCGCGACGACCGGGGCGGCCTCGTCCAGCGCGGCCGCGCGGCCCGCCGGGTTCTCCAGGTTGTGCCGGGCGACGATGTGGCGCAGCGCGAACTCGAAGAGGGGGGTCCGCGAGTCCACGAGACCCGCGACGGCCGCGTCCCCCTGCGCGAGGCGCAGGTCGCAGGGGTCCATGCCGCCGGGGGTGATCGCGATCGAGGTCTCGGCGGCGAACTTCTGGTCGTCCTCGAAGGCCCGCAGCGCCGCCTTCTGGCCGGCCGCGTCACCGTCGAACGTGAAGATCACCTCGGCGGTGGCGTTGTCCATCAGCAGCCGCCGCAGGATCTTGATGTGGTCCCCGCCGAAGGCGGTGCCGCAGGTGGCGATCGCGGTGGTCACCCCGGCCATGTGGCAGGCCATCACGTCCGTGTAGCCCTCGACCACCACGGCCCGCGAGGTCTTCGCGATCTCCTTCTTCGCCAGGTCGATGCCGTAGAGGACCTGGGACTTGCGGTAGATCGGGGTCTCGGGCGTGTTCAGGTACTTGGGGCCGTTGTCGTCGTCGCGCAGCTTGCGCGCACCGAAGCCGACCACCTCGCCGCTGATGTCGCGGATCGGCCACATCAGCCGGCCGCGGAAGCGGTCGATGGGCTTGCCGCTGCGGCTGTCCTGGGCGAGCCCGGAGGTGATCAGCTCCTTGTCGCTGAAGCCCCTGCCGCGCAGGAACCGGGTCAGGTGGTCCCAGCCGGCCGGGCTGTAGCCCACGCTGAAGTGCTCGGCGGCCGCCTGGTCGAAGCCGCGCTCGGCGAGGAACGCCCGCCCGATCTCGGCCTCCGGTCCGCCCAGCTGGTCGATGTAGAACTCGGCGGCCGCCTTGTGCGCCTCGACCAGCCGGATGCGCTCACCGCGGCCGCTGGTGCCGGCGGTGTAGCCGCCCTCCTCGTACCGCAGGGTGATGCCGGCCTGGCCGGCCAGCCGCTCCACCGCCTCCGAGAAGGACAGGTGGTCGATCTTCATGATGAAGTCGAGGGTGTCCCCGCCCGCCTGGCAGCCGAAGCAGTGGTAGAGACCCTTGCTGGGGCTGACCTGGAAGGACGGGGACTTCTCGTCGTGGAAGGGGCACAGGCCCTTGAGGTTGCCGCCGCCCGCGTTGCGCAGCTGGAGGTAGTCGGAGACCACGGCGTCGATCGGGACCGCGTCCCGTACCGCCTTCACGTCGTCGTCGTTGATCCGTCCTGCCACGCGTGAAGTCTACGGCCGCGCGCGGGCGAACCGGTCAGGCCCCCTCGGGTGCCGGCAGCGACGCGAGCGGAACCGAGGGGTCCGCCAGCTTCTCGCGGTCCACGGGCTCCTTCGACCTGATCAGGGCCTGGATGTGCTCGGCGACGTCCCACACGTTGACGTTCATTCCGGCGAGCACCCGCCCCTCCGAGAGCCAGAACGCGACGAACTCGCGCTTGGCGGCGTCCCCGCGGATCACCACCTGGTCGTAGCTGCCGGGCGGCGCGTAACCCGAGTACTCCATGCCCACGTCGTACTGGTCGGAGAAGAAGTACGGCACCCTGTCGTAGGAGACCGGCCGGCCCAGCATCGCCCGCGCGGCGGCCGGGCCCCCGTTCAGCGCGTTGGCCCAGTGCTCCACCCGCAGCCGGGTGCCGAGGGCCGGGTGGTGGGCGGCGGCCACGTCCCCCACCGCGAACACGTCGGGGTCGGAGGTGCGCAGGGAGGCGTCCACCGCGATCCCGCCCCCGTGCTGCCGGTCGACCAGTGCCAGCCCGGAGGTCTCGGCGAGGGCGGTGCGCGGCGCCGCCCCGATCGCGGCGAGCACCGCGTGCGCCGGATGCTCCTGTCCGTCGTCGGTGCGGGCGGCCAGCACCATGCCGTCGTGGCCGACGATCTCGGTCAGCCGGGCCCCGAAGTGGAACCGCACCCCGTGCTCGGTGTGCAGGTCCCCGAAGAGCCGGCCGATCTCCGGGCCCAGCACCGCGTGCAGCGGTGTCGGCTCCGGTTCGACGACCGTCACCTCCGCGCCGTAGCCGCGGGCCGCCGCGGCGACCTCCAGGCCGATCCATCCGGCGCCCGCGATCAGCAGGTGGCCGTTGTCCCGGCCGAGCCCGGCCAGGACGCCCCGCAGCCGCTCGGCGTGCGCGAGGCGGCGCAGGTGGTGCACACCGGCCAGGCCCGTGCCGGGGACGTCCAGCCGGCGCGGCTCGGCGCCGGTGGCCAGCAGCAGCTTGTCGTAGTGCAGGGCGGTGCCGTCGCCGAGGACCACCTTCTTGGCGTCCCGGTCCAGGTGGACGGCGGGCTGGCCGAGGTGCAGCTCGATGTCGGAGGCCGCGTACCAGGAGGGCTCGTGGACGAAGACGCTGTCGCGGTCGTCCTTGCCCGTCAGGTAGCCCTTGGACAGCGGTGGCCGTTCGTAGGGATGGTCGCGCTCGTCGCCGATCAGGATCACCCGCCCCGTGAACCCCTCGGACCTCAACGTCTCGGCCGCCTTTGCCCCGGCCAGCCCCGCGCCCACGATGACGAACGTCCGGTCTGCGTCGACCACCTGATGCCTCCTCATAACCTCTCCGCCACATGCGACCACATGCGAGCGTCCCGCAATGAGCCTGCCGCGTGAAGGGGGAGTGGCCCGATCAGCTCACCCCTCGGCGCGTCGCGTGCGCCGCGCGAGGCGGGCGTGCAGGGACCGGGCGGACGCGTCGGTGAGGGACGCGATCTGGTCGACGACCGCCCGTTTCCTGGCCCTGTCGTCCGGCGCGGTGTCGAAGACGGCTCGGAACTGCGGATCCAGGCCCTCGGGGGCGCGGGCGCTGAGCGCCTCCGCGAGTTCGGCCAGGACGATGCGCTGGTCGGCGCGGATCCGCTCCTGTTCGTCGCGCTGCATGACGTACAGGTCGGCGACCGCCTTCAGGACCGCGCACTCGTTGCGCGCCTCGCGGGGCACCACCAGTTCGGCGCCGTACCGGGTGAGGCGGCCGGACCCGTACGCCTCGCGGGTGGCGCCCTCGGCGGCCAGGCAGAAACGGCCGATGAGCTGGCTGGTCGCGTCCTTCAGCCGGGCCTGGGCCACGGCGGAGCCGTCGTACCCGTGCGGCCACCACTCCTGCTCCATCAGCCGGTCCAGGGCGGCGCGCAGCTCCTCCGGGCCGGTGTCGGCGGGCACGTAGCGGCCGATGGCGACCCGCCAGATCGCGGTGCGCTCCGGTTCGGCGAAGAGCATGTTGGGGTCGATGTGGCCCGCGTGCAGCCCGTCCTCGAAGTCGTGGACGGAGTAGGCGACGTCGTCCGCCCAGTCCATCACCTGTGCCTCGAAGCACTTGCGGTCCGCGGGCGCGCCGAGGCGCAGCCACGCGAAGACCGGCAGGTCGTCCTGGTAGGCGCCGAACTTGACCGAGCCGGGGTCGGTGGGGTGATCGCCGCGCGCCCACGGGTACTTGGTGGCGGCGTCCAGGCAGGCGCGGGTGAGGTTGAGCCCGACGCTGACCGGTGGGCCGCCGGCCGGATCGGGGACGAACCGCTTGGGCTCCAGGCGGGTCAGCAGGCGCAGCGACTGGGCGTTGCCCTCGAAGCCGCCGCAGTCCTTGGCGAACTCGTTGAGCGCTTCCTCGCCGTTGTGCCCGAACGGCGGGTGCCCCATGTCGTGGGAGAGGCAGGCGGCCTCGACGAGATCCGGGTCGCAGCCGAGCGCGGCGCCCAGCTCCCGGCCGACCTGCGCGCACTCCAGGGAGTGCGTGAGGCGGGTGCGGGGGCTCGCGTCCCAGTCGTAGGAGCGGGTGCCGGGGGTGACCACCTGGGTCTTCCCGGCGAGGCGGCGCAGGGCGGCGGAGTGCAGCACGCGGGCGCGGTCGCGCTGGAAGGCCGTCCGCCCGGGCCGCTTGTCCGGTTCTGGGGCCCAGCGTTCGGTGGCGCTGGAGTCGTACAGGTCGTCTGCCGGGGTGTACGCGGTGCCTTCCATGAAGAGACGGTAACCGGAACCTCTGACAAACCGGGATCAGGCGGAGAGGAGTTCCGGCCGTCCGGCGCCGCGGAGGGCGCCGGGGGCGGCCTGGTGGGACCGGGTGCGCGCCCGGTCGTAACGGTGGAGCAGCAGTCGGGCCAGCGCGGGATGGTCGCCCAGGGGCGCGGCGGCGAGGGCGGGCGCGACCGCGGCGGCCTGGGCGGCGAACCGGCCGGGCGCGGCGAAGTACGAGGCCGTGGCGGGCCGGTGGTGACCCCGGGCGGCCAGGGCGCGCACGGCCTGGGGGACGGTCGGGGAGGCGGCGGAGGCGTAACCGGGGACCACCGGGACGCCGCCGAGGCGCTCGGAGAGCAGGGCGGCGGTGCGGCGGGTGTCCGCGGCGGAGTCGGGATCGCGGGAGCCGGCGGCGGCGAGCACGACGGCCGTGCCGGGGGTCCAGCCCGCCTCCACCAGGCGGTCGCGGAGGGCCTCGACGAGCAGCGGGTGCGGGCCGAGCGGCGCGGCGAGGGCGACCCGCAGGTGCGGGGCGGCGGCGGCCGCGGCGGGCAGGTCGTGTTTGACGTGGTGGCCTCGGCCGAGGAGCAGCGGGACGAGGACGGCCGCGCCCCGCAGCTCCCGCAGGGTGTCGCCGAGCAGCGGCCGGTTCAGCTCGATGTGCCCGAGCCGGACGTCGAGGTGGGGGCGGAGCTCGCGGACGCGGGCGAGGAGGTCGAGCGCGGTGTCGAGGGCGCGCGGGTCGCGGCTGCCGTGGGCCACGGCGACGAGGGCGGGCTGCTGCATGGGTGGGCTCCGTGGGGCCGGGCGCGCGGCGGGCGTACGCCGCTCAGCTGCGTGCCGAGTTGGGCGGTGATCCGGGACAGCAGTTCGGCGGCGCTGCCGAAGGGGTGGGGCGGGATGTCGGGAGGGTGCACCGGCTCCGTCATGGACCGATCCTGCGCGCCGGACGTTGCGGCCGCGTTGCGCCGCGGTGACGGGTGTTTTCCGGGTGCTCACCCACCCGCTCGGTCATTCGTGCGGGTGAAAGGAGGGGAGCGCGGAACTGGGGCCGGGGGCCCGTTCGTCAATCCGTGCGAACGGGATGGGAAGCGTGGGGCGTGGAGGGGGCGGTCATGAAGAGGGACGGCTGGGCAGGGCGGGCGGCACGGACGGCGAGGCGCACGGCGGCGAGGGCCGGGGTGCTGGCGGGGTCGGCGGCGCGGGTGACGGTGCGGGGGGCGGCTCGGGCCGTCGGCGGCCGGCGGCCGGGGCCGCGCGGGGTGCGGGCGCGGCGCCGGGCCGTGCGGGTCGTGGTGGCGGGCTGCGCGCTGGCGCTGCTCCCGGCGGCGTGGACGCACGCGGCGGCCGCGGACCGGTTGCGGAGCACGGCCGACGCACCGCCCGCCGAGGTGGCCGTGGTGTTCGGGGCGGGGCTGTGGAACGGCCGGCCGACCCCATACCTGGCCGCCCGGCTCGATGCGGCGGCCGAGCTGTACGGGGCCGGCAAGGTCAAGGTCGTCCTGGTCACCGGGGACAACAGCCGCAGGGAGTATGACGAGCCCGACGCGATGCGCAGATACCTGACCGGGCGGGGAGTGCCGGACGGCCGGATCGTCAGCGACTTCGCCGGCTTCGACACCTGGGACTCGTGCGTCCGGGCCAAGCGGATATTCGGGGTCGACCGGGCCGTGCTGATCAGCCAGGGCTTCCACATACGCAGAGCCGTCGCCCTGTGCCAGGCGGCGGGGGTGGAGTCGTACGGGGTCGGGGTGCCCGACGAACACGACGCGACCTGGTACTACGGCGGGACGCGCGAGGTCTTCGCGGCCGGCAAGGCCGCGCTCGACGCGGCCTTCCAGCCCGACCCGCGGTTCCTGGGGCCCAGGGAGCAGGGGGTGTCGAAGGCTCTGGGGGCTCTGGCGGACTGACGCGCCGTCGGCTGTGCCGATGAGTCATGTGGGCCGTCGGTCCGTACGGGCAGAGGTGTGCACCGCGGCTGTGATCGATCTCAGCGGCAAGGCCGTCGTCGTCACCGGCGGAGCCCGCGGCCCGGGCGCCTCCGCGGCGCGGGCCGCGGTGGCATCAAGACGGCCGTCCTCCTGCCCCGGGCGAACGGCGGCGCGGCCAAGTGGGGCGTGCGCGGCCGGTCCGAGATCGGCCCGGTCGAGCTCGCCGAGGCCCGGATCCGGGTGGACTCCGTACACCCGGGCACGACCCGATGACCGATGACCGATGACCGCTCCCGTCGGCATCCGGGCCGGCGAGGGCGGCCACCCCCGCACGCGGATGGGCCGCGTCGGAGTCCCCGAGGAGGTCGCCGCCGCCGTCCCGTTCCCGCTCTCGGATGCCGCGGGCTGCAGCACGGGAGCCGAACCGGCCGTGGACGGCGGCTGGACGGCCGGCCCGACCGTGCAACACCAGACCGGCCGGTGCCCACCCTGCGGCGCCCGCCCCTGGACGCCGTCGCCTCACCGGGGGCGCGGGCGCGCGCTGAGGTGGAGCACCCCGAGACGTAACGCGGGGCGGCGGCCCGTGTAACACCGCCGTCGCAGGCTGGGCCGTATGCACACCCCGGAAGCAGCCGCCACCGCCACGCACTGTCCGTACTGCGCACTGCAGTGCGGGATGAACCTCCGCCCTACACCGGGCGGCGAAGGCGTCGCGGTGGAGGAGCGGGCGGAGTTCCCCGTCAACCGGGGCGCGCTGTGCGGCAAAGGACGCACCGCCCCCGCCGTGCTCTCCTCCCGGGTGCGCCTGACCGGGCCGCTCGTCCGTACCCGCGCGGGGCGGCTCGAACCGGCCACCTGGGAGGAGGCCCTCGACGCCGTCGCCGAGGGCCTCGCCCGCACGGGCCGCGCCCACGGACCGGACGCCGTCGGGGTCTTCGGCGGCGGCGGCCTCACCAACGAGAAGGCGTACGCGCTCGGCAAGTTCGCCCGGGTGGCGCTGCGCACCTCGCAGATCGACTACAACGGCCGGTTCTGCATGTCCTCGGCGGCCGCCGCGCACCAGCGGGCCTTCGGGCTCGACCGGGGCCTGCCGTTCCCGCTGGAGGACATCCCCCGTACCGGATGCGTGATCCTCGTCGGCTCGAACCTCGCCGAGACCATGCCGCCCGCGCTGCGCTACCTGACCGAGCTGAAGGAGAACGGCGGGACCCTCATCGTCATCGACCCCCGCCGCACCCGCACCGCCGAACAGGCCGACCTGCACCTCGCCCCGCGGCCCGGCACCGACCTCGCGCTCGCCCTCGGCATGCTCCACCTCGTCGTGGCCGAAGGGCGCACGGACGAGGAGTTCATCGCCGACCGGACCACCGGCTGGGAGGCCGCCCGGGCCGCCGCCATGGCCCACTGGCCCGAGCTGGTCGAACGCATCACCGGCGTCCCGGTGCCCCGGCTCCGGCAGGCCGTCGAGATGTTCTGCGCGCCGTCCTCCGCGATGGTCCTCACCGCCCGCGGCCCCGAGCAGCAGTCCAAGGGCACCGACACCGTCGGGGCGTGGATCAACCTGTGCCTGGCCACCGGCCGGGCCGGCCGGCCCCTCTCCGGCTACGGCTGCCTCACCGGCCAGGGCAACGGCCAGGGCGGCCGCGAGCACGGCCAGAAGGCCGACCAGCTCCCCGGCTACCGCAAACTGACCGACCCGGCGGCCCGGGCGCACGTGGCGCAGGTCTGGGGCGTCGACCCCGACTCCCTGCCCGGCCCCGGCCGCAGCGCGTACGAACTCCTCGACGCCCTGGGCACCGACGTCCGCGCCCTCCTCCTCATGGGCTCCAACCCGGTGGTCTCCGCCCCCCGCGCCGGCCACATCGAGGACCGCATCCGCTCCCTGGACTTCCTCGCCGTGGCCGACGTGGTCCTCTCCGAGACCGCCGCCCTCGCGGACGTGGTCCTGCCGGTCACCCAGTGGGCGGAGGAGACCGGCACCACCACCAACCTGGAGGGCCGGGTCCTCCTCCGCCGGCGCGCACTGACCCCGCCGCCCGGCGTCCGCACCGACCTGGAGGTCCTCCACGCACTCGCCGCCCGCCTGGGAGTGGAGAAGGGCTTCCCCACCGCCCCGGAGGAGGTCTTCGACGAACTGCGCCGGGCCTCCGCCGGCGGCCCGGCGGACTACTCGGGCATCAGCTACGCCCGCATCGAGGCCGAACAGGGCGTCTTCTGGCCCTGCCCGGAGGGTGCCGCGGGCACGCCCCGCCTGTTCCTCGACCGCTTCGCCACCGAAGACGGCCGGGCCCGGTTCGTCCCCGTCTCGCACCGGGACGCAGCCGAGGTCCCCGACGCCGAGTACCCGCTGTTCCTGACCACGGGCCGGGTGGTCGCCCAGTACCAGTCCGGCGCCCAGACCCGCCGCGTCGAGGAGCTCAACACGGCGGCCCCCGGCCCCTTCGTGGAACTCCACCCGCGCCTCGCGGCCCGCATCGGCGCCGTCGACGGCAGCCCGCTGGCGGTCGTCTCCCGCCGCGGCCGGTCCGTGGCTCCGGCCCGCATCACCGACTCCATCCGCGCGGACACCGTCTTCATGCCCTTCCACTGGCCGGGGGAGGGCCGCGCCAACACCCTCACCAACCCCGCACTCGACCCGGTCTCCCGCATGCCGGAGTTCAAGGTCTGCGCGGTCCGCGTCGAGACGCTCTGAGGCCGGTCCGCGCATCAGGGCGCGAACCGGTCCACCTTCATCACCGTGCAGGTCACCCCGCACCTCTTCGAGGGCCGTGGCGGTGACCTGCGCGCGCTGCCCCGGCGCGAGGTGGTTGCCGACGGCCGCGCCCTCGGCGAGCCGGACGCCGGAGGAGGCGTCGACGAACTCGACGCCGACGATGTACGTACCGGTGCCGCAGCCGCGATTCGTGATCACCAGCTCGGCGGAGGGCCAGCGGGTGGCCGGGTCCACGGCGCACCAGGTGATCCGCACGTCACCGACCGGCCCCGGTCCACCGCCCCGGACTCCGCCGCCCGGACTCCGCCGGCGCCGAAGCCGGCGGCGCCGGCGGGGACGTCCCGGCGACGGGCGTCGCAGCCGGCGCGCTCCGCTCGCCTCCGGTGCCACCGCCGCCGCCCGGGCCCGGACGGATCAGCACCAGGGCGACGACCACCAGCGCCGAGACGCCCGCGGTCCGGGCCGGTGGCCTGCCTGCGGCTTCGACGACAGCCGTGTCGTTCAGCATCGCACCGGTCCGTCCACACCACCCGCCGGCGGACCCCGCTCCCGCCGCGGCCGGGGATCGGACATGGGTGCGGGCCGCTTCGCGCGCGGCAGCCGGGGGTAGCCATCCGGTCACGCACCGGTCTCAGAAAGTGTCCGCACGCCCCTCGTGACAGCGATGTGTCGTACCCCACACTGAGGTGCGGTGCCTGAGTCCTCGGACCCCTGGAGGTCGCCCCCGTGCAGACCCAGACGCAGCCCCCGACCGTCGCCCGGACCGCCACGATGAGCGTGACCGAGCAGCCCGAACCCGAGGCCGAGGCCGTGGACGACGAGCCGGAGCCCCCCGACCTCGTCGACCGGATCGAGGAGATCGAGCAGGTGCCGGTCCCGCGCGCACGCCGCGACGGCGGGGCGGGGGCGGCAGGGCCCTCCGCCGACCTGTTCCGGCAGTACCTGCGCGAGATAGGCAGGATCCCGCTGCTGACCGCCGCCGAGGAGGTCGACCTCGCCCGGTGCGTGGAAGCGGGCCTCTTCGCCGAGGAGAAGCTCGCCGGCACCCCGGACCTCGACTCCCAGCTCGCCTTCGACCTCGACAAGCTCGTCGTCATGGGCCGCATGGCCAAACGCCGGCTCATCGAGTCCAACCTCCGCCTCGTCGTCTCCGTCGCGAAGCGGTACGTGGGCCGCGGGCTCACGATGCTCGACCTCGTGCAGGAGGGAAACCTCGGGCTCATCCGCGCCGTCGAGAAGTTCGACTACGCCCGCGGGTTCAAGTTCTCCACCTACGCCACCTGGTGGATCCGCCAGGCGATGTCCCGGGCCCTCGCCGACCAGGCCCGCACCATCCGGGTGCCCGTCCACGTCGTGGAGCTCATCAACCGCGTGGTGCGCGTCCAGCGCCGGATGCTCCAGGAGCGCGGCTACGAACCCACCGCCGAAGAGGTCGCCGCCCACCTCGAACTGACCCCCGAGCGGGTCCTCGAAGTGCTCCGCCTCGCCCAGGAGCCGGTCTCCCTGCACGCCCCGGTCGGCGAGGAGGACGACGTCGCGCTCGGTGACCTCATCGAGGACGGCGACGCCGCCTCGCCCGTGGAATCCGCCGCGTTCTTCCTGCTGCGCGAGCACCTGGAAGCCGTGCTGTCGACCCTCGGCGAGCGCGAGCGCAAGGTCGTCCAACTGCGCTACGGCCTCGACGACGGACGCCCGCGCACCCTGGAGGAGATCGGCCGGATCTTCGGCGTGACGCGCGAGCGGATCCGCCAGATCGAGTCCAAGACCCTCAACAAGCTGCGCGACCACGCCTTCGCCGACCAGCTGAGGGGCTACCTGGACTGAGGCCCCGGCCCACCCGGGGGGAGTCCGGTCCTCCCCGCGGGGAGCCCGGACCGGGGCCCGGCAGCGGAAAGGGGGCGCCCCGAAGGACGCCCCCACCCCGCCGTCCGGCCCTCGCCGGCTAGTCCACCTCGGCCACCGCCTGCGCGAACTGCGCCGCGTACAGCCGCGCGTACGCGCCGCCCGACGCCAGCAGCTCCTCGTGCGAGCCCTGTTCCACGATCGAGCCGTTCTCCATCACCAGGATCACGTCCGCGTCGCGGATCGTGGACAGCCGGTGCGCGATCACGAAGGACGTCCGCCCGTGCGCCAGCCGGGCCATCGCCTTCTGGATCAGCACCTCGGTACGGGTGTCCACCGAGCTCGTGGCCTCGTCGAGCACCAGGATCACCGGATCGGAGAGGAACGCCCGCGCGATGGTGATCAGCTGCTTCTCACCCGCGCTGACACCCGCGCCCTCGTCGTCCAGCACGGTGTCGTAGCCGTCCGGCAGGGTGCGGATGAACCGGTCCGCGTGCGCCGCCCGCGCCGCCTCCTCGATCTCGGCGCGCGTGACCTCGCGCGAAGCGCCGTAGGCGATGTTCTCCGCGATGGTGCCGCCGAACAGCCAGGTGTCCTGGAGCACCATCCCGATGGAGCCGCGCAGTTCCTCACGCGTCATCTTCGCGATGTCCACCCCGTCCAGGGCGATCTCGCCGCCGGTGACCTCGTAGAACCGCATGAGCAGGTTGACCAGTGTGGTCTTGCCCGCGCCCGTCGGGCCGACGATCGCGACCGTGTGCCCGGGCTCGACCGACAGCGAGAGGTTCTCGATGAGCGGCTTGTCCGGCTCGTAGCGGAAGGCGACCTTGTCGAGGGTGACCTGGCCGCGGACCTTCTCCGGCCGCTCCGGAACCTCGGCGTCCGGCTCCTGCTCCCGCGCGTCCAGCAGCTCGTACACCCGCTCTGCCGACGCGACGCCGGACTGGATGAGGTTCGCCATCGTGGCGACCTGCGTCAGCGGCATCGAGAACTGCCGCGAGTACTGGATGAAGGCCTGCACATCACCGATCGACAAGGTGCCCGAGGCGACCCGGAGCCCGCCGACGACCGCGATCAGCACGTAGTTGATGTTCGATATGAAGAACATCACCGGCTGCATGATGCCGCTGACCAGCTGCGCCTTGAAGGACGCCCGGTACAGCGCCTCGTTCTGCTCGGCGAAGACGGCCGCGGACTCCCGCTGCCGCCCGAACACCTTGACCAGTGCGTGGCCCGAGTACATCTCCTCGATGTGCGCGTTGAGCACGCCGGTGTTCTTCCACTGCGCCACGAACTGCGGCTGCGACTTCCTTCCGATCTTCGCCGCGGCGACGACCGAGATCGGCACGGTCACCAGCGCGACCAGCGCCAGCAGCGGCGAGATCCAGAACATCATCGCGAGCACGCCCAGGATGGTGAGCAGTGAGTTCAGCAGCTGCCCCATCGTCTGCTGGAGCGTCTGCCCGATGTTGTCGATGTCGTTGGTGGCCCGGCTGAGCACCTCGCCGCGCTTCTGCTGGTCGAAGTACGACAGCGGCAGCCGCGACAGCTTTCCCTGGAGCTCCTCGCGCATCCGGTAGAGCGTGCCGTTCATGACGTGGTTCGACATCCGCGTGGCGACCAGCATCAGCAGCCCCGCGAGGGTGAACACCACCAGCGCCCAGAGCGCCACGACCCCGACCGCGCCGAAGTCGATGCCCCGACCCGGCGTGAAGTCGGTACCCGAGAGCATGTCCGCCATGCCGCCCTGGCCCTTGGCGCGCAGGCCCTGAAGCGCCTGCTGCTTGGTGATCCCGGCCGGCATCTGCCGCCCGACGATCCCCGCGAAGACCAGGTCGGTGGCGTCGCCCAGGATCTTCGGGCCGACCACCGCGCAGCCGACGCTGCCGACCACGGCCCCGACCATGCCCCACAGCCGGAGCCGGTCCTGCGCGAGCTGGCCGAGCAGCCGCTTGCCGGACCCCTTGAAGTCCATGGACCGTTGGACCGGTCCCGCCATCATCCGTCCTCCGGGCCCGCTCATGCGGCCTCCGCCTCCGTCAGCTGGGAGAGCACGATCTCCCGGTAGGTCTCATTGCCGGCCATCAGCTCGTGATGGCGCCCCTCACCCACGACCTGGCCCTCGTCCAGGACGATGATCCGGTCGGCGTCGCGGATCGTGGAGACCCGCTGGGCGACGATCACCACGGTCGCGTCCTCGGTCTCCCGGGCCAGCGCCGCGCGCAGCGCCGCGTCCGTCGCGTAGTCCAGGGCCGAGAAGGAGTCGTCGAAGAGGTAGATCTCCGGGCGCTGCACCAGCGTGCGGGCGATGGCCAGGCGCTGGCGCTGCCCGCCGGAGACATTGGTTCCGCCCTGCGTGACGGGCGCTTCCAGGCCGCCTTCCAGCGCGGAGACGAACTCCTTGGCCTGGGCCACCTCCAGCGCCTGCCACAGTTCCTCGTCGGTCGCGTCGGGCCGTCCGTAGCGCAGGTTGGAGGCGACGGTCCCGGAGAACAGGTACGGCTTCTGCGGGACCAGCCCGACCGTCCTGGCGAGCAGGTCCGGATCGAGCCGGCGCACGTCCTCCCCGTCGACGAGCACCTCGCCGCCGGTCGCGTCGAACAGCCGCGGAACGAGGCCCAGCAGCGTGGACTTGCCGCTTCCGGTGGAGCCGATCACAGCCGTGGTCTCGCCGGGGCGGGCCAGCAGGTCGATGCCCCGCAGCACCGGGGCCTCGGCCCCCGGGTAGCGGAAGTCGGCTCCGCGCAGCTCCAGGCGCCCGCTGCGGGTGAGCTCGCGCACCGGGTCGGCGGGCGGGACCACGCTGGAGTCGGTGTCCAGGACTTCTTGGATGCGCTCGGCGCAGACCTCGGCGCGCGGCACCATCATGAACATGAAGGTGGCCATCATCACGGACATCACGATCTGCATCAGGTAGGCGAGGAACGCCGTCAGCTGGCCGATCTCCATGCCTCCGCTGTCGACGCGCATCGCACCGAACCAGATGACGGCGACGCTGGAGACGTTGACGACGACGATGACGGTCGGGAACATGTAGGCCAGCAGCTTGCCGGTGGCCAGCGAGACCCCGGTGAGCTCGGCGTTGGCCTCCCGGAAGCGGTCCTTCTCGTAGTCGTCGCGGACGAACGCGCGGATGACGCGGTTGCCGGTGATCTGCTCGCGCAGCACCCGGTTCACCGTGTCCAGGCGCTCCTGCATCAGGCGGAACAGCGGGCGGGTCCGGTAGACGATCGCCCCGACCGCCAGGCCGAGCACCGGAACCACGGCGAGCAGCACGCCCGACAGCTTCACGTCCAGCGACAGCGCCATGGCGATGCCGCCGACGCACATGATGGGCGCCGAGACCATCAGGGTGAAGGTCATCAGCACCAGCATCTGGACCTGCTGGACGTCGTTCGTGGTCCGGGTGATCAGCGACGGGGCGCCGAACTGGCCGAGCTCGCGCGCGGAGAAGCTCTGCACGCGGTCGAAGACGGCGGCGCGCACGTCCCGGCCGAAGGCCGCCGCCGTGCGGGCGCCGTAGTAGATGGCGCCCACGTTGCACACCAGCTGGACGAGCGAGACGCCGAGCATCAGCGCGCCGAAGCGCAGGATGTAACCGGTGTCGCCGTTGACGACACCGTTGTCAATGATGTCCGCGTTGAGCGTGGGGAGGTAGAGGCTCGCACTGGTCTGGAGCAACTGCAGCAGCACCAGCAGGGCGATGGGTTTGCGGTACGGACCCAGATGGGTCCGCAGAAGTCGTATGAGCACGCGCAGGCTCCGGTCGGCAAGATCGAGGGGTTCACCCCATCTTCGGCCACCCCGAGCCCCGATCCCCAGCGCTTTTCGCAAAGGCCGGTCAAAAGGAGGAGACCTCTCCGCGACTCCCGGCCCAGGCCCGTGGCGCCGTGGTAACGGCGCGTCCCGGCCCGCTCCCTTCGCCGGCTAGAACGCGCCGGGGTGGATTTCCTCGCGCGTCGCGATGTACTGCTGGCGCACGGCCTGCCAGGCCGGGAACTCCTCGTCCGGCTCGAACACCTGCGCCGCCGGGGCCGGCCACACCGGCGGGGTGTGCGGTGCCAGAGTGCCCTGCGCCACGCCGAGGGCCCACGCCGCCTGGCGCGCCGAGCCCAGCGCCGCGTAGTCGGCCGGCGCGGGGACGACGATCTGCGTCCCGAACAGCCCCGGGGCGGCGGCCTGCACGGCGGGCAGCTCGGCCGCCGCGCCCAGCAGGAACACCCGGCGGATCTCGACCCCGCGTGAGCGCAGCACGTCGAGCGCGTCCACCAGCCCGCACAGCATGCCCTCGAAGGCGGCCCGGGCCAGGTGCTCCGGCTTCATCGAGTCCCGGCGCAGCCCGGACAGGGTCCCGGCGGCGTGCGGCAGGTTCGGTGTCCGCTCGCCCTCCAGGTACGGCAGGAGCACGAGCCCGTGCGCACCGGGCGTCGACTTCAGCGCCAGCTCGGACAGCCCCTCGAGGTCGGTGCCCAGCAGTTCGGCGGTGCCGCGCAGGGCCCGTACGGCGTTGGAGGTGTTCACCACCGGCAGGTGCATGCCGGTGGCGTCGGCCAGGGAGGTGATCAGGCCGCCCGGCTCCGACAGCGCCTCGTGGTGCACCGCCATCACCGAACCGGAGGCACCCAGCGAGACCACCGCGTCGCCGGGGCCGAGCCCGAGGCCGAGTGCGGCGGCCATCGTCTCGCCGGTGCCCGCCGAGATCAGCAGCCCCTCGGGGGTGGTGCCGGCGGCGTCGGCCGGACCGAGCACCTCGGGCAGCAGCGCCCGGTGGCCGAGCGCCAGCTCGACCAGGTCGGGCCGCCAGGAACCGGTGGCGGCCGACCAGTAGCCGGTGCCGGAGGCTCCGCCGCGGTCGGTCGTCCGCCGGGCCGGCCGGCCCAGCAGCTGCCAGACGAGCCAGTCGTGCGCGGACAACACCACGGCCACCCGGCGGGCGGCCTCGGGTTCGGTGCGGGCCAGCCAGGCCAGCTTCGCCAGCGGCTGGGCGGCGTGCGGGACCGAGCCCACCGCCTCGGCCCAGGCCCCCCGGCCGCCGAGCGCCTCGACGAGGTCCGCGGCGGCGACCTGCCCGCGCTTGTCGTTGCCGACCAGGGCGGGCCGCACGAGCCCGCCCTGCGCGTCGAGCGGCAGCAGGCCGTGCTGCTGCGCGGAGACCCCGATCGCCTGGACCCCTTCGAGGAGCCCGCCGCCGGCCGCCTCACCCAGCGAGAGCAGCCAGGCCTGCGGGTCGGTCTCGTAGGGGCTCGAGCCGTCGGCCTCGCCGGTGGGCTGCGGATGGGGGGCGTACCCCTGGCGCAGCACGGCACCGGTGTCGGTGTCGCAGACGACGATGCGAGTGAAGGCGGAAGAGCTGTCCAGCCCGGCGACTATCCCCATGGGGAGAATTCTGCCGCACGCCGGGCCGGTCTCCACCGCCTCGGACGCCTCAGGTGTTGGTCGTCCCCCACTCGTCCTCGCCGCCACCGCCGACGCGGTCGCGCAGTCCCCGCACCCGTCCGGCCAGCGAGGCGGGCACGGCGTCGCCCACCTTCTCGCTCACCGTGGCGAACGCCTTCCCGGCGAACGCGCGCCCGTTCTGCCCGGCCGTCTCGGCGGCGTTGCGCACCGCCGGGTTCTGCGCGATCTCCCGCGCGGACTTCTTCAGGGACTCGTAGCGCTCGCGCCCGGCCCGGGTTCCCAGGACGTACCCGAGGGCCAGTCCGACCACGAACGTGACCTTGTACCGCATGCCTGCCACCCTTCGTCGTGTGGTGCCCGGCCGGCTGCCGATACCGATTGGCGGAGCACCCCCCTGCTTGCGCTAATCTATGTCTCGCAACGGGCGATCGCCCTCCGGCAAGGCCGGAGGTGGGCCGTTCGGTGCACCGCAGCAATCCCCTGTAGCTCAATTGGCAGAGCAGCCGGCTGTTAACCGGCAGGTTACTGGTTCGAGTCCAGTCGGGGGAGCGCGATCCCCTGTAGCTCAATTGGCAGAGCATTCGGCTGTTAACCGGAGGGTTGCTGGTTCGAGTCCAGCCGGGGGAGCAACGAGAAGAGGGCCCATCGCGGGTCCTCTTCTTTTTTGCCCCCCGCCCGGGAACCGGGCAGGCGTCAGCGCGGTCTCTCTGAACGGGCGAAGCCGATCACGCGAGGCATCCGAGGCAGGAGATCGTATGAGCGGCTATGCTGCGGCAGACGGCGCGCACACATGTACGCGCCACGCCGTGAAGGGGCGGTAGCTCAGCCGGTTAGAGCAGCGGACTCATAATCCGTCGGCCGTGGGTTCGAGTCCCACCCGCCCCACAGCGACACGCTCCAGGTTCACCCGTTTGACCAGGAGCAACAGGCAGGCCCCCGCTGAGGCGGGGGCCTTTTCTGTGTCTTCATGATCGTTAGCTCGCCCAATGCTCGCCCGAAGTGTCGGGGCCATCTCCCGCTTGGTCCCGCCCCTTTCGGGGGATCTGACTCGCACTGGTGAGCGCAGGGCTACAGGCAGAGGCTCAGCAGCGGGGGCAGGGTGATGCAGGCGGCCCCGTCGTCACCCGGCTTCTGGGTGGGTTGGGGGGTGGGCGTCGGCGGCTTGGGTGTCGGCGCCTGCGTGGTCGGGGCCCGCGTGGTCGGGGCCCGCGTTGTCGGGGTGGGCTTGGTGGGGGTCGGAGTGGTCGGCTTCGGAACACCAGGCCCGGCCGGGGTGCTCCGGTCGGGGGTGGGTTCCTGCTCGCCGCCGGGAACGGGTGCACTGCCGCTGGCCCCCGGCTTGGGCTCGGCCGTGACGGCTATGCCGGCCGCAGGGCGGGGGAGGTTGCCGGTCGGATCGCTGGCCGACGTGCGGTCAGTGGGAGACCCCTCAGCGGCAGAGTCGCGAACGGGCGTCCGGTCCGCTGGATTCGTCGGGTCGCTCTCGGTGCCCCCGCGCCCGAGGTCTGGCGCCGCGGCGTGCGGGACGGACGTTGACGGTTGGGCGCTGTCGCTGGAGGTGAGCACCAGGCCGGCGGCGACGGCGACGGAAGCCGCGGCTGTCATGGTGACAGTGGCAGTAGCGGTGCGGTGCTTGCGGACCGCGTGCCGCCCTCGGGTGCCGAAGGCGGCGAGAAACCCGGCGAGGCCACCCCCCATGTAGAGCGAGAGGTGCCGCTTGCGGCGGACCGGTTCCGGATTTTCTTCTTCGTCCGGAAGGGAGGTCGGTCCGCCCTGGGTGAGCTGGGCGATCTTCTGCGCCGCGAGTTCCGCACGGAGCTGGGTGATGATCTCCCGGTTCTTCTTAGACATGTTGTAGAGGAGGAGTACCGCCAAGGAAACGGCTCCAAGGACTCCGGCCAGCACAAGATCTGCCACAGCAGCCCCCTGTTCACGGGATTGTTACGTGCTGTGGATGATTGTTCGCCAAGGGCGACTTTTCAGACCTAAAGCGATTCCGTGACCCTACTGTGACATGGGTCAACCGGCTTTACGGTGCTGTTCGGCTCCTCGATCGCGTGAGGGGTTGCCGGGCATGCCGTGTCTGAGGCGGCGGATCACCTCCTCCTGCTCCTCCACGGTGAGGGCCGCCATGATGGCGGTCACCGCGTCTACGGGGGGCGCGTACTGGCCCGTCGCCTTGGGGCGCGGCGGCGGGGTCAACGCCTCCAGCTCCCTGGCAGCTTCGGGGCGCCCCACGTCCCGGAGCTGGGCAGGGGTGACGCCGACGACGCGCGCCATGCGGGCGAGTGTCTCGTCCGGGGCTCGTACGGGAACCCGGGATCCGGCCACTGACTGGTACCCGCTGACGATCTGTCGCCAACGAGCGTCACTAAGGCCGGCCTCGGCGGCTGCCTTCCTTGCGGAGAGACGGGTTCCCTTGAGGCCGGCTGCGATGAGCGCGGCCTCTGGTGGGGCTTCGGGTCGCGGCTGGTCATTCATGCGCAGCAGCTTCGCATGACTACGCGCTACTGCGCTAGCGGACCCGTGGTAGGTGGCGTGTTGGGGGCGCGCGAGCGCGTAGTTTCACGCCCCTGAGTGCAGTACTACGCATTACCTTGCACTACGCGCTACTACGCGCTAGTTTCGAATCATGAACCACCCGCGCAAGCGGCGCCGTAAGGGTGCCCCTCTCAACCATGCGCCGGAGGCCGTGACGTACGCCCGCGAGAAAGCGGGCCTCACCAAACGGGCCCTGGCTGCGAAGTGCGGAATCAGCGAGCAACTGATGGGCGACATCGAGGCGGGTCGGCGTAACGCCACCCCTCAGAACTTGCTCAAGTTCGCGACCGCGCTCAACTGCCCCGTGGTCGTCCTGGAGGCGAAGCGCGTACCTGCCAGCGGCGAGACCAGTGGGGCCAACGAGGGGGGTGAGAGCCCCAACTCGACGCCGAATATGGCGAGTTCTGAATCCCCGCCAAAGGGCTTTCGCGCCGCGTAAGAGCGGCGGACGGGGCCGACCGGACCGTGCCGGGTCCGACCAGCCCCGCCAACCCCAGTCACCTCAACCCCAGTGAATCGAGGGACCGTGAGTAGGAACTGTACTTCGCCGCATGACCCCCGGAGCTGCCGTCTGTGCGCTCGGCTGCGGCACCCGGCGCACGCCAAGGCGCGCCGTGCCTTGACCGACCTGCCGACGCCGCGCACGCCGCTGGACAACGTCACGGGCCGTGGGAACGGCGGTGCCAGCTGATGGCCCGCAAATCCTTCAACCACCAGGCGGTTGCGGAGGCCGCCAAGGCCCTGCCCGGCCAGTGGGTGCTCGCCGGCACGTACCCGGCTTCCGCGAACGCGGCCACCATGGTCAACAGCATCCGCAAGGCAGAGAAGATGCCCGCATATGCCCCGGGTGGGACCTTCGAGGCATACAGCGCCATGGCCGGGGACCGCTGGGCCGTCTGGACGCGCTTCGTGGCGTTCGTGCGGGACCTCAAGCCGCGTCCAGAGTCGATGACCTACCGCGTGTGCGACCGGGGTTCGGGTCGCGAGTACGTCGGTATCCGGGTCGTGACCGCTACCGTCGCGGCCGAATGCCCGACGTGTGGCGGCCCCCGCGGCGAGGCCACCCCGTTCCGGTTCGGCGAAGACGGCGAGTGGTACGACGTCAGCCGCTGGACCAACCCGTGCGGCCACGTCGACATGTACGCCGCGATTCTCCAGGAGCACCGCCGCCGCCAGGAGGTGCTGGAGGCGGAGGAGCAGAAGGAAGCCGCCCGCGCGCTCAAGGCCGGGCCGGTCGACGCAGGCCCTCTCACCGGCGCGGTGGTGATGCTGAACGCAGCGGCGGTCGAACTGCGCGGCCTCACCGCCCGGCAGGCCGCCCAGTACCTCGGCAGGCACGGCCACGACGAAGCGGCCCGCCTCCTCGAAGAGGAGCTTGGACGGCGGGCCGGAGAGCGTTGGTCCGCCCGGCAGGCCGCCGTCTGGCTCGCCGAGGCCGGTGCCGCGCTCGTCGCAGGGACCTTCACCGAGCAGCCCGTCCCGGAAAGCCAGGCGCCGGTCGTAGAGAAGCCGCCCGCCCCGAAGAAGGCCCGGCGGCTCCAGAAGGACACCCGGCCAATCGGAGTCGTCGCCCAGGCCCGCATCCAGACCAGCAACAGCCCCTGGCGGTTCCAAGCCGGGATGGCCCGCACGCTCACCGCCATCGAGCAGGGGGAGGACCCGGCCACCGCGGGATGGACCGCCGCGGACCCGGTCAAGACCGCCGCCGAGATCGAGGCCCTGGCCGGCCTGCGCCGCCTCTCCAACACCCGCAAGGACGCGAAGTGACGACCATCGAGCCCACCCTGTTCGACGTGCCGGACGAGATCGCGCACCTGGCCGACGCGCCCACCGCGCGCCTGCTGCTCCCCGCCGACGCTCCGCGCGACGTGTGGAAGGCCACTCGCCGGCTCGGGATCGGCGGCGCGGACGTCGCCGGGATCCTCGGCTTGGGCGGGAAGTACACCGGCCCGCGCCACGTCTTCGAGGAGAAGCACGGCCGGAGCACCTTCAAGGGCAACGAGGCCGCCGAGATCGGCACGGAGATCGAGCCGTTCCTGGCCCACCTGTTCACGAAGCGGTCGGGGATCAGGACGGCCGAGGCGCCCGGCACGCTCGTCCACGTCGATCACCCGTGGATGCGGGTGAACGTCGACCGGCTCACCTTCGAGCGTCCGGGCCCGGCCTCCGGGGTGCTGGAGCTGAAGAGTCGCAGCGAGTACCAGGCGGACCAGTGGGAGAACGGGGCCGTCCCGGACGCCCCCGCGATCCAGTGCCACTGGGGCATGGCCGTCGGCGGCTGGGACCACGGCTTCGTGGCCGCGCTCGTCGGCGGCAACAAGTTCCGCTGGGTCCGCCTGGAGCGCGACGAGGAAATGATCGAGTACCTGATCGACTACTGCGGGAAGTGGTTCCAGCGCCACGTGGTGGAGGGGATCGAGCCCCCGGCTGACGGCCTGGAAGCGACCACCAACCTGCTGGCGAAGCTGTGGTCCGTCAAGGCGGAAACCATCGCCGAGATCGACGTGGCGAAGGCCAAGGAGCTGCGCGCCCGGCACGCCGACGTGAAGGCCCGCGAGAAGGCCATCAAGGAAGAACTCCGTCTCGTAGAGAACGAGATGAAGCTGCTCACCGGCGAGAACGAGATCGCGAAGGCGGGCGGTATGCCCGCGTGGACGTGGAGGGCCGGGAACTTCGCGCAGCGGCAGTTCGCCGAAGCTGAGCCCGAGTTGGCCGCTGAGTACACGCACTTGGTCCCCGCCGTCGATCGCGAGCGACTGAAGACCGAGAAGCCCGAGGTCTTCGCCAGGTACCGCTCTCGCACGCTCCTCGTCCCCGCGAAGGGAATCTGACCCATGTCGCTGTCCACCCTCAAGGCCCGCGTGATCGCGGCGACCACCGAGCAGCCGGCCGCTGATGCGACCGTGCAGAGGCTCACCGAGGACACCAAGGGGTCGATCCCGGCTCAGCTCCACACGTCGGCCCAGGCCGAGGGCGACGAGGCCGCCGACATGGCCCTGTCGTGGCTGGAGCAGTACGGCGGCGACTTCACGAAGGCCCTGCCGTCGCACATCGACGTCAAGGCGTTCCTGTCCGCCGTGCGGGCCGCTCTGCCGGGGCTGGTCTACTGCACCCCGGCGTCTCTCCGTCAGGCGCTCCTGACCTGCGCGAGGTTCGGTCTGGTGCCGGACGGCCGCCACGCGGTGATCAAGCGTGAGGGCAAGACGGCGGTGTTCGTGCCGATGGCCCAGGGCTACGTCGAGCTGATGTACCGCTCGGGCCGCGTCGGCTCCGTCCACGTCGGGATGATCCACGAGGGCGACGAGTGGAACTACGAGCCCACCGCCCCATCGCCGCTCGACTTCACCCACAAGCCCGCCGTGACCAAGTCGAAGAAGGACCGGGGCCCGGCGATCCTGGCCTACGCCTTCTGCTGGATGACGTCGGGTGTCCGGTCGCAGGTGATCGTGCTGAGCCGCGAGGACGCCGAGGAGATCCGCGACGAGTACAGCTCGGCGTACCAGCGCGCGAAGGAGTCCGGGGCGAACGACTCGTTTTGGCACACCGACTTCAACAAGATGTGGGCCAAGTCGGCGCTGCGCCGCCTGCACAAGGTCGTCCCGATGTCCGCTGAGCTGGTTGCCCTGCTCAAGGCCGACGACGCCGGGGACGCCGGCGAGGTCCAGATCATCCACGCCCCGGTCGAGGAGGAGAACCTCCAGGCCGAGGCCGATGAGGCCCACGAGCGGGCCGAGGACTCGCAGGACCCGCAGGAGACCCGTACCCGGACGCTGCCGCGCAAGCGGGTCCAGCCGAAGCGGTCGACCCGCAAGAACCGCAAGGGGTCGCGCCGGTGAGTCCGGCCCCTAAACCCCTCCCCACGGGGACCCGCCACGGCCACCCGGCCGTGGCGGGTCCCCGCGGGGGCCCCGGTCTGCGCACCCCGGAAGGAACCCCATGAGCTGGCACCAGAAGCCCTTCTGCGGCTTCGACCTTGAGACGTCCGGGCTCGACCCGGAGACCTCCCGCATCGTGACCGGCTCGGTCGTCCGCTACGGCGGTGGCCAGCCGACCACCTGCCGGTCCTGGATCGCCGACCCCGGTGTCGAGATCCCGGCCGAGGCCACAGCAGTGCACGGATTCACCACCGAGGCGGCCCGCTCTGCCGGCCGCCCGGCCCCTGAGGTCATCGCGGAGATCATCGACGCCCTGACCGAGGCGGTGGACGCTGGCCTGCCCATCGTGGCCATGAACGCCCAGTTCGACCTGACGATGTTGGACCGCGAGGCACGGCGCCACGGCGTGACGCCGCTGTTCGACCGCGCGGCCCCGCGGGTGATCGACCCGCTCGTCCTGGACAAGAAGGTCGACCGGTACCGCAGGGGCGGCCGGACCTTGACCCACCTGTGCCGTCACTACGTGGTCCAGCTCGACCAGGCGCACACGGCGGAGGCCGACGCGGTCGCGGCCTGTGCGGTCACGTGGAAGCTCGCCGGCCGGTACCAGTGGCTCACGCGCCTGGAGTTGGACGACCTCCACGAGCAGCAAGTCCGCTGGGCCAGGGAGCAGGCGGAAGGGCTCCGGGAGTACTTCGCCCGGACTGACGGCAAGCGGGAATTGGCCGCGTCGGTGCGGCTGGACTGGCCCCTCGTCCCCGCTCCGAGGGTCGGAGTCGGGCGGTGAGCGACCAGTACCGGCCCTCGTGGCCAGGCCGCTCGTCCCGCCGGTTGGGGTGTGTCCAGTGGTGAGACACCTGCTTTCCGGCGTCCTGGCGGTTCTCGCCACTGTCGGCGTCCTGGTCCCCGTGGTGCGGGCACTGCGCTCGCCCCACCGGCGAGGCCAGGACGGTGCGTCGTTCCGGCGCGGCCCGCTGTTCGCCTGGTGCCCGGCCGAAGACCGCGACACGCCGCACACGCTCGACGCCGGCGCTCGCCGGTGTCGCTCCTGCAAGACCGTCACCCCAACACCGACGTCAGGAGAAACCCATGGATGAGCCGTTCGGTCCGGAGTACGTCCGGCCCGCGCAGCCGGACTGCGACGCCGACGACGCCGACCGGCTGGTGCTGACCGGCTTCCGTAACTCCGCGCCGATGCCGGTCGGCTGGATGCCCACGGGCGGCGGTGACGCCGAATGAGCATCCCAGAGCAGCGGGCCGACGTTGGAGCGCCTGCAGAAGCCCCTGCCCCCGTGGCGTCGAGTCTCCTGCCCGCCGGTGGCCGGGAGTTGGACCAGGACCGGGCGCGGCTTCTGGCTGCCGCGCTCGCTCCGGGCGTCCGCGACTACAAGGTGATCGTCCTCGACGGCGATCCGGCGAGTAAGGCCCGGCCCCGGTTCACGAAGGAGGGACGGGCGTACAAGACCGACGCGGACACCTGGGCGGAGAAGCGCACGGGGTGGAAGCTCCGCGCGGCTTTCCGGACGCCGTGGACCGGCAACCTGGCCGTCGGCTGCGTCTTCTTCCGGGCGAACCGTCAGCGGATCGACGCGGACAACTTGCTCAAGCACGTCTGCGACGCCGGTAACAAGATCGCCTGGGAGGACGACGCTCAGATCACCGCCACATACGGGGTGGTCGAGCTGGACGCCGAGCACCCGCGCACCGTGGTCGTGGTCGCCCGCCACGCGTCGTCGCTTGATCGGACGGACGTGGTCGTGAAGACGCCCCGGAAGCCGAGGGGGTCGCGGTGACATCGGGCGAGATCACTGCGGGGCTCGACTCCGCCAGCGAGCCCCTGCCGGGCGTTTCGGCGCCCGGCAGGGGCCGCCCGGCTTCGGCGACATGGCAGCACGCGTTCGCGGAGCGGACCGTCGCCGTCGATGGCGGTCACCTCCACTGGAGCGGTGCGACCGGCCACCGCGGTACGCCCGTGCTGGCGTGGCGGGGCCAGGTCGAGACGGCATACCGATGCGCGTTCCGCTGGCACCACGGCCGGGATCCCGAGGGCAACGTGCGGCCGACGTGCGACTACCCGTGCTGCGTGGCCGGCGGACATCTCGCCGACCGGGTGATCCGTGAAGGAGGCACGGCGTGATCCTCCACGGCTCGACATGGGACAAGGGCATCGACCTGGTCGCGGTCGAGCGCGCCGCGCTGTGCCGGGGGAAGTGCCCGCCGCTCACCGACGAGGAGGAGCGGCGGGCCGTGAAGGTCATGGTGGAGGCCGGAAAGTCTTCCGCCGTGATCGGCAAGCGGCTCGGGCGGCCCGCCCGCACGATCGACCGCTGGCGGGACGACATGGGGCTGACGCGGTGATCTGGGTCGAGCTGCTCTCCGCCTACGGCCGCACGGTCGACGCCGTCCTGTCGACGGCCCACGTATGGGGGCCGGCCTTCCTCGGCACGGCCTCCCTCGCCTGGGGGGTGCGCCGCCTTCCGCGCCGCGGACAGCACCGCCGGACACGTCCGGACACGTCCGGACAGGACGACGACGCCCCGCCGGACACGAAACCTGCTGCACCCCCCTCCAGCCCTGACCAGCGCGGACACGCGTCCGGACATGTCCGCGCCCCCTACCGGGACACGACGACGAAGCAAGGAGCCGACCATGCCGCGAATCCCCCGCCCTCACGATCACCTGACCATGCCCCGCCCGTACGACTGGCGCGATGACGCGGCGTGCGCCGGCATCGACACGTCCGCCTTCTTCCCCGTCGGCAAGGGCGGCGTCCCGGCCTCTGTGAACGCCAGCTACGCCAAATCGTTCTGTGTCGGCTGCCCGGTCCGGCCCGAGTGCCTGACGCACGCCCTGACGGAACGCGAGGACTACGGGGTGTGGGGCGGCCTGGACGAGGACGAGCGGGCCGAACTGCTACGGCAGGCCCGCCGGTCGGCGGAGAAGCAGCGGCGCCGGGAGCGGGAGCAGGAGAAGGCCGATGCCACCTCGGCGGCGTAAGGCCGCTCCCAAGCAGGCGGTTCCAAAGCTCCAACCGTCGCCGCTGCCGGTGAACGGACTCCTCGACTGGGGTTCGTCCACGCACTGGTCTGTGCAGGAACGACCCTGCCGGTACTGCGGATACCCGACGCACCTGCGGGACGACAAGGGCGTCCCAGCCGACAAGGTGTGCGCCGAGGAAGCCCTGGCCGACATTGCCGGGATCGTCCAGGCGTACAGCACCCAGGAACACCTGTGACCGGGGCCGGCGTGCCGAGCCCGGAAGTGCTGACGCACTGGGCGCCGAAGCTCTCGAGGCCGCTGGTGCCGGAGACGACGACCTGGCCGGCGCGATCACCACGCGGTCACCAGGCGCCTTCACATGACCGCCCTCGCGGCGGCGGCCGAGCCGGACGCTCGCACCGCCCAACACCATCCCCCGAAGGGAACTGAGCACGATGAGCACTGACCAGACGACCCCTCCCCAGGAGCGGCACGGAGCCCGGCGTGAGCTGATCCGGCGGCCGAGGCTGAGCGGCGAAGACCGCGAGCGGGTCCGTTCGGAGCTGGCCAAGAAGTACGAAGCGGACGCGTCGATCCGGGACCTCGCGGCCGAATACGACCTGTCGTACGGCCTGACGCGGACGTTGCTGCTGGAGGCCAAGGTCGAGCTTCGCTCTCGCCGGCGCCGCCCGAAGGCCAAGGTCGAGTTTCGCTCTCGCCGGCGCCGCCCGAAGGCGACCAACCAGTGAACGAACGCCAGCGCCTCACCGGGGCGGTGACCGGCGCCCTGATCGTCTTTGCCGTGCTGCTGCTCCTGGTGGGCGGATGCCAGGCGGTCAGCGGAGATGACGACGACGGCGGGTGCGACTGGTTCTCGCTCGCCGCCGCCCCGGCCGCCATGAAGACGAAGGCCCCGGCGCCCTCGGTCCGCAAGGACCCGCCGCGGGCCTCGACTCCGGCCCGCGCGCCCCGGCCGGCCTCCACCCCGACGCCGACCGGCAAGAAGCCCGGCCATCACCGCGGCGTCGACTTCGACCTGTGCGACTGACCGAGAAGGAAGACCACACCCTGCCCGCCGCCCCACCGCCCTGGTGGGGCGGCGCAGGCACACCCGCCCCTGGAAGGAGAACGCGGATGGCCAGACGCTCCATCTGTATGGACTGCCACCGCGAAGTGCTGTGGACCATCACCGACGCCGGGAAACGGCTCGCCGTGGACCCCGAGCCGGACGAGACCGGGAACAGCGCGGTCTACCGCGACGGGCTCGGCACGTACCGGTCCCGCCGCCCTTCCGAGGAACTGCCCCGCATGGCCTGGGAGAAGCTGCACATCCCTCACGTGGCCACCTGCCCGGCCCGGACTCGCACGCCCACGCAGAAACGCCCGGCGGTCCTGCCGCCGGGCGTGCTCGACTTGGCCGCCTACCGCCGCAAGGCGGGGGGCCGGCCATGAAGTTGGACTCAGCCGGTCTGTTGCTGGCCGGGGTGCGCCGTGTCGCCGAGGGCGGCAAGGGCGCGCTCGTAGAACTCGGGCGAGACGAGGACAGCCTGCGGCTTGTCGCGCCGCGTGAGGACTACCTGCTGCCCCAGGAGGCGGACCTTGGCGATGACCTCGGTCAGGTTCGCTCGGGCATCGGAGACGCCCATCTGGACTTCTTGCGACTGACTCATAAGGGAAGCGTACATGACGCCCAGACGAGTATGCATGTCCGTCGTATTGGCAAACCCGTCGGGTTGTACAATTCGAGGGTGATCAAGGACCATGAGAACGAGCTGCCTCCGCACGCCCGGATGCGGCCCAGGGATAGCGAGTGGCTGGCCGCCACGGTGGAGACGAAGGCGACGATGCCGCTGCATCTGGCCCTTCGCCGGGTAGACCGCGACGCGCCGAACGGTGACCTCCTGCTGCCCAGCGAGCGGCGCCCCCGCTGGTTCATGCACCTGTGGCCGTACCTGTACCGGTACTACGACGCGGACAGGGAGCCGCTCTACATCGGCATCAGCTCGTGCTTCGCGGTGCGGCTGGCTCAACACCGGAAGACGTCGCCGTGGTGGCCGCTCGCGGAGTACGTCGCGATCTCGGTCTATGCGACCCCGGAGGCCGCTGCCGAGGCGGAGAAGGCGGCGCTGCGGAACGAGAAGCCCCGCTTCAACAAGCAGGGCGTACGCGGGCCGGCCTACGCCCGGCTGCACCTCCACGGTGACGCAGAAGCCGCCGCTGCCCAGCTCCACGCCGCCGCCGACCCGGAGTTCGTGGCTGCCCTCGCGGCTTCCTTGTCGGCACGGGAGCGCTTCCCCCAGCCGACGCCTCCGCCAGATCCGCGGCGCCCGAGCGAGACGGCCTGACCTCCACCACACCCCACCGGCTTGCCCGGACCTGAGAGGCGCGATGAGTACCACCGATCACCAGCAGGCACCTCGCACCGCGTGGATCAACGCGATGCGGGCTGAGGTGCTGCGCGTTGGGAAGCGGACTCCGGAGGTGGCCAAGGTGGTCAGCGTCGGCATCTGGATCGCCACGTACGCGGACGCTGACGGCTCGAATTCCTTCCCTGGGCGGGACACGTTGGCGTGTCTGGCCGGCTGCTCTGAGGAGACCGTGACGCGGGCCGTGAGGGTCCTTATGGGCGTTGGGGCTTTGGCTCGGAAGCGGCGGCCGAACTCGTCATCCATGTATCAGTTGCTGCCGATCGCGTTCCTGCCTGGCGGGCTGCCGTGGGAGCAGCACCTGCATCACTACACGGACACCCGGCAGCGGAAGGCCCACGCGAAGAAGAAGGCGGAGGCCGCCGCGAAGGTGGTCCGGAAGGCGTCCATGGACGCGGTCCGGGATGTGGTGGGGGAAGAGGCGGACAGCGTCCATGGCTGTGATCCGGACAGCGTCCATGGCGGTGGTTCCGAGGCTTCCGGCGAGGATCCGGACAGCGTCCATGGACGCCCCCGGACAGCGTCCACGGACGCGTTCCGGACAGCGTCCATGGCGGGGGCCTACAAAGTCCCCCCTACCTCCGGTAGGGACCCCCACACCGACAAAGAACTGGTTGGGCTTTCACCTCAGCCACAGCAGCGCGTGGGCGCGCGAGGCGAAGGCGAGTTTGCTCAGCAGCAGGTCGAGCCGGTAGCCGCTGCGCGGCCCGGCGAGGGGGGCGGGATCGTTGCCCGCCGTTGTGCCTGTGGCGGGGGCCGCATCGTCCGTCCTGACCGGGATCGCTGTGGCGGTTGTCTGCGGCGTGAGGCTGCGGGGGAGCAGGAGCCGCAGAAGCCCGTCCAGGGCGCGTTCCTGCTTCCGCTGGAGGGTGGCGGTCAGGGGGTTCCCGCCGCCCGCCGGGAGCGGGTCCAGTGGCCCGCCGAGGACCCGGCCGTGGCACCGCGGGTGTGTGGCTGTGGCCGTCAGCACCGGTTGCGGGACTCCGACCGCTGCCCGGCCTGTGTGGTTGCCGCCGAGGAGCAGCGGCTTGATCTGGAAGCGGTGAGGCGCGCGTGAACCCTGACTTCCTGCCGCCGCTGGCGGGCTCCTTGCGGGCCCTGGGGGCGTTCGCTGCCCGGCACGAGGTGAATGACGGCACCCTCGCCGACATCGCCGCCGAGCTGGAGCGGGCGCGTTCCCTGGTCGCCTCCGCCCGGGGCCAGGCCCGCGCCAACCGCTGCCCCCGGCATCCCGGTTGCCCGGTCGACCCGGACGCGCCGAACGGCTGCTTGCTGTGTGGCAACGCGGTACGGCGGCCGGCCCGCCCTGTTCCCGAAGACTTCGTGCCCGGTGAGGTCCTGCGGTTCCTCGAGGAGCACGGCCAAGACGCGGCCACCGAACGGTACGGGGCGCAAGCGGTCACCCGCGCGCTCGTCCTCGGCGGCCGTCACCCCTCAAAGCAGCAGCTCGCCGCCCCGGCGGCCGAGCGTGATGACGACGAAGGAGATCTCACCCGATGACCGCGAACATCGACTGGCCTGAGCTGGACGCCGTGGAGGACGGGTATTACGCGATCCTCGACCCCGACGGTGCGGGCACGGTCACGTACTGGCGGCGTGTGCGGACGCCGCGGGTGAATGCGCTGCGGGCCTGGCCGGCGAGGGCGAGGTACGGGCCGCCGATCCCGCAGCGGTCACAGCTCCCGCAGGACCCCATCGAGCGCGTCGAGTTCGTGTCGGCTTGGTCGAAGCAGCGGCGCGCGTACCTGGAGAGGGTCATCGCCGACATCGCGATCAGCCCCGAAGCTGCCGCCCGGTGCTTCGCCGACCTGCGGACCCGCTGCTGGAGTTGCGGGCGGACCCTGCGCGATCAGACGTCGAAGACGCTCGGTATCGGCCCGGAGTGCCGCAGCGGCATGGATCCGGCCGCGCTGGCTCGGTACTGCACACCGGAGGTCGGCAAGGCTCACGCCCAGCACTTGGCCGCGCTCCGCGCCGCCCTCCCCGAGGCAGACCGGTGACCGGCCAGTCGCTGCCGCGCGGCGCGTACACCGCCACCCCGTGCCGGTCGTGCCGCACCCCGAAGCCGTCTCGCTGGTACCTGTGCGGCGGCTGCTGGGCCGCTCTGCCCGAGCCCGCCCGTCGGGCCTTGAACCGGCGCGACGGCATGGCCCTGTCCCGGCTCCGCACCCTGCACGCCCACATCGACGCCGAACGGCCCCTGCAAGAACTGGAGATCGACCAATGACCTGGAATGAGCGGATCGGCGTCGCCGAGGCCCTGGACGAGGCCGGATGGACCGGTGACACCCTTGCCCCCCGCGGGCTGCTCAAGCACCCGTCCGGCGTCGTCTGGGCGGTGCTGACCGAGCCCGGAGACTGCGCGCTGGAGATGTTCGGCGTGTCCGTGCCCTTCCTCAGCGAGATCCCGGACCGCGTGGTCATCGCCGCGTGCCTGGCCGCGACCGGCCAGCTCGAAGCGGCCCCCAAGGCTGCCTGTGTCGCCGACGGCCCGCTCGGCGGCTCCGAGCTGCCGCCGGCCGCTCCCACCCCGGCGGGCCGGACATGGTGACCGGCCCGTACGGCGACCCGCAGCAGTGGGACGAGGTCCCCGCCGCGCTCACCGAGGCGGTCGTCGCCGACCTTCTCGGCTGCGGCTGGGCCGGGACCCGCGCCACCGAGCACAGCATCGTCGTCCCGCTCGACGGCCGCGCCTTCGGCCTGCCCGACGCGGCGGCCCGGGGTGAGCACCTGTACGTGCTGTGGGGCGGCCACCGTCCCGAGTGGTCCTGGTGCACCGCCCACCCCGCCGCGCCCGCCGGCGGAACGCTGGCGCTGCTCCTGGCCCCGCCCGACGAGCCGGCGAGCATCGCGGCGCAGATCATCCGCGTGCTCCGCACCGGCCGCACCCTGCCC
Source organism: Streptomyces sp. NPDC045967 (assembly GCF_056430495.1). Classification (NCBI taxonomy): domain Bacteria; kingdom Bacillati; phylum Actinomycetota; class Actinomycetes; order Kitasatosporales; family Streptomycetaceae; genus Streptomyces; species Streptomyces sp. NPDC045967. The sequence continues at coordinate 197,137 of NZ_JBWKLE010000001.1, forward strand.
TGACCCGAAGGCGTCACCCCGTGTACGGGCGTCGCGCGGAGGCGAGGGCTCCCCGAATGCGCGGAACGGCACCCTGCTGAACCCCTTACCATCCCCCGGCACCGCACGAGGAGCGGCGGCTCCTCGTGCGGCCCGCCGCCCACGCAGATACGTGAGGAACCGCAGATGACTAACCCTGAATTCGCCAAGGCCCCCGAGCAGCAGCCCGTGGAGCTGCCGCCGTTCTCCGGCGACGAGACCGAGTGCGCCATGTGCTCGTATCCCCAGGCGTTCACCGTCTTCCGGCCCGCCGTCTCCCAGGCGATCGAGGAGTACAACGGCCGGCGGGAGCGGCGCGGCCCACTCCCCAAGCGGCTGGAACGCCGCTGCCAGCGCTGTGACTACCAGTGGGACGAAGCGCTCAACCCGGCTCCCGGGGTCCGCCCCGCGACTGCTCAGGAGATCGCGTACGCGCTGCAGCAGTCCCACGCCGGGTGGGCGCCCCACCTGCCCCCGGAGTGCGCCCGGTACATGGCCGACCGGCTCGCGGAGATGCTTCACCTCCTGGTGCGCCTCGACCACCCGATGTGGCTGCCGCGCCCCGGCCGCCCGCTCCTCGTTCCGCCCCCGTCGGCAGCGATCCCCGAGGACGGCATGGGTCTGACGTCGGGCGTGCCCATCTTCCTGCCTGAGCAGCCGCCCGCCGGGCCGACCGCCGACCCTCGGACGGCTGACGCGTGACCACGCCCGGACAGCGTCCGGACGTGTCCGGCGGCATCGTCCGGACACCCCTGGACATCGGAGAGACGCAGGACTGCGGACCCCTCCCGACCAGGGCGGACACCGTCCGGACACGTCCGGACGACGGCAGTCCGGACAGCGACCCGGGTGTCCGGTTCGCGTACCGGGCGACCGTGCCCCGCCACCTGATGGGCGCCGCCTTCGCCGAGGCGTTCAGCCACCTCGCCGCCGAGCTGCACCCCGAACCGGAGCCCGAGCCGCCGAAGGCGACCGTGTGCTGCGTGTGCGGCGAGCCCAGCGGCTACGAGAACTACAAGGGCGACCTGTTCTGTTGGCCCTGCGCCAACGGCGAACCCGTCCCCGCCGACCGGCGCGCCCAGGCCGCCGCCGCGAAGGTGGGCGCCGCCGCCCGCCAGGCCGACCTCCTTCGGAAGGACCCCCGCACGTGACCCCCGAGCAGGCCAGCGCCCACGCCGCCCTCATCCTGATCAGCCGCCTCGTCCAACGGCGCGGCCTCACCGTCGAGGAGGCCGTCACCGCGGTCGCCCAGCGCCGCCGCCGTGAGGACGGCCCCCACACGCACCTGGTCGTCGCCGAGGCCCACGCCGTCATGACCGAAGCGCTCGCCCCGATCCGGAAGATGATCGAAGCGATGAAGCCGGTGGCCCAGGCCGCCGCCGCGGCGATGGCCGAACTCGGCCGCGCACTGCGGAAGTCCGCCCCCGCAGCCACAGCCTCCCGCCGCGACCGACCCGCCTGGGCCACGCCGTACGGCCCGCCGCCCCGCCGCCGCTGACCACCACCCAAAGGAGTCATCGCATGCCCGATGACGAGATCGAGACGTACCCCCCGACCTACGCCCCATGCCAGGCCGTACGGATCACCCCGTACGCCGGCGACGAGCCCGACCACGCGGCAGCGGTCACCTACCACTTCGAGACGCCGGTGATGTTCGCCCACGCCTACCGGACGCGGCAGCCCGCCCTGTACGCCTCCACCGGCCCGTTCCCGTACGCCCCCGCCGCGCCCGGCCTGGTCGGCTTCACCGCCCCCGACGACCACCCCGACCCGCGCACCCTCACCCCATTCGCCAGCGCGCTGTACCCGCCGCAGACGGGAGCGCCGCTCGCCATCGACGCCTGGTCGAAGACCCCCGACGGCGAGACGCTGTACCTCCTCGTCCCCCTGTGGAAGCGCGCTCTCCTGGACGAGCACGAACTGGCCACCCCGCCGCAGCACCACCTCTTCGCGCTCGGTCAGGCCATGTCCACCCGCGAGGCCCGCAGCTGGCCGCGCACCGGTGACGGCGAGTACCACGTCGAGCGGGCGACCAGCGTGTTTCTGTCGACCGACACCAGCGCGCCCCCGGCAGCCGGCTCACTCGCGCCCGCTGTCCGGACAAGCTCCTGACCTGCCCGGACGCCGTCCGGACACCTGTCCAGACGCGCAGCGGCCTCTCTCCCTCTGCGGGAAGGGGGTCGCCCTGCGCGCCTCCACAGCAATAGGAACGCGGGTTCTATTCTTGTGGGGCGGTGTCCGTCCACCGCCTCCACGACAGGATCGATCATGAGCAGACCCATCCCATCCCCGCCGCCGGTCTACGCCTCCAGCCAGGCCGGCCCCTGCACGAAGTGCCACCAGACCACCCAGCGCTACGGTGTCGGCGGGAACCCCCTCTGCCCCACCTGCCGCGCGCGGGTTGAAGCGCTCCGAGCGAAGAAGATCGCCCCCGCCTGACCGGCACGGACATTGTCCGGACACGACGACGGCCCCCTCCCGCACGCTGCGGATAGGGGGCCGTCGTCATGGGGTCAGCGCCCCACCGGGTGGACGATCGTTCCCCGCGCAGTGTTAGTTGTCTGCCTGGCTTGGGCCGGAATCTCCGTTGTCGTCATCCTTCGCCTTCCGTGGCCGGGTCTTGCCGGACCCGGAGTAGCCGCGCTCGATGTCCTGAACAGTTGAGGGAGAGACGCCCAGCTTCGCCGCGAGCTTCCGCACAGAGACGTTTTCCTGTCGCTGCCCGAGGACGTAGTCCCGCCGGATATCGCTCAGTTCCTTGATCTCCGGGCCGTACGCCCGGAGGAACGCGCTGATCTCGCGGGCGCGGGCCTCCTCGTCCTCGATGCCCTTGAGGGCTCTTAGGGCGTCAAACACGCGCTGCGCCTCCTCCCCGCCACCTGCCGGTTCTTCGGCCATTCGGTTCCAATCCGCCATAGCCGCTTGCCCGACTGTATGGGAGTCCCATACAGTCGGGCAAGCAACACCACGTTGCACGTACAAGTCGGCCCCCGGTCGGGGCCTAGACAACGCCGACCGGGGGCCGCGCCAGACACCTGCCATCCAGGAGCTGACGCTGTGCACAACCCTACTGATCTGAACACCGAAGAGGCCACGGCCCTGGACGCGTTCACCGCGGCCGTCCTCGTCGCCGTCGGCGAGCACTTCCGCACGGTGAACCCGACCGACGTCCTGGAGAACGCCAACCTCCTGGTATGCGTCGGTGCCGAGGCGTACAACCTCGTGGACCGCCGCCAGGCCCGGAACGCTCCGGCCCTCTCGAGGGCGGCGATGGCCCTCATGCCGGAGCTGCGTGAGGGCATCACGCGCGGCGAGTACATGCTGCACGTCCGGGACGTCGTCGTGTCCGCCGGCCACGACTGGCCGGACGGGGACAACGACCCGGCGATCCCGCGGATCACCGGCATCCCCGGCCCGCGCAAGGAGCCGATCCCCGCGAAGGTTCCTCAGCAGCCCGGCCCGGACCAGTCGGCCGCGCCGACGTGCTGCGGGCGGGCGATGCGCCGCGACGGCTCGCAGTGGGTGTGCGGCAGGTGCAAGGGCTGGAACGACACCGGCCGTGCCGCCCTGGTCCTCGTGCCCGCCCCGGTCGAGGAGGCGACGGTCTGATGGTGAACGAGACCGCCGCGCAGCTCCTCGCCGAGGCGCGCAAGACGTACACCCAGAGCGCCCCCCAGCGGGACCCCCAGGCCGTGGCCGCCGCGACCGCGAAGGCCGCCGAGCACGCCACCGAGGCCCGGAAGGCGAGGGGCTGATGAGCAACACGATCAACCCCCAGGACGGCGACGCGACCGCCACGGCGGCGGAACTCCTCGCCCGCGCCGAGCAGGACCGCAAGGCCCAGGAGCAGTACGGCCAGCGCCCGGAGTTGGGCCGATGAAGGGTCTCAGCTGGCTCGGCGGCGGCAACGATCGCAAGCTCGCCGCCACCACGTACGCGGGCCGCCCGTCCGCCTCGGCCAAGGCGGCGGAGGCCCGGCAGGCCGCCGCCGACAAGAAGGCCGCGAAGAGGCAGGCGAAGTCCCGGATCGCGCGAGCGATCGACGTCCGCGACGCCGCCCGCAAGGGCCAGGCGTGGGAGGACGAAGACCGCCGCCGCGAGCGCGAAAGGCGCTGACGGCGGCACCGCAGCCGGCCCGCCCCCCTTCCTCCGGGGCGGGCCGGCCATCCCCGTGTCGACAGAGAGGTAAGACCGATGGACCAGGCCACCCAGCAGCAGCCACGCGTCGAAGGCGTGAAGTACCGCAAGGTACGGCTGTACCGGTCGGAGACGACCGAGATCGACGGCGTCGCCTCCACCCGCCGAGTCGCCTACGACGGCTGGGAGCCGGTCCCGCCGCGCGAGTGGGACGAGCTGATCCTGCGCGGCGTCACCGGCATCGCGATCGCCTTCACGGCCATCGCGGTAGCGGGCGGAACCGCAAGCCTCGGCGGCCTCCTCGACCCCCTGGTCCCCTCCGTCTTCGCGTACGGCATGGGCTCCGTGTTCGCCATCGCCTGGCTGTACTGCCTCGCGATCGAGTGGCTGAACCGGACCGCACCCGACCGCGCCCGCCCCGCCAAGATCGCCGGGTGGTTCTTCCTGCTGCTCAGCATGGGCGCGGTCGCCGCGTACGGCCACACCCTCAACCAGGAGTGGGCGGGCGGCTTCGGCGCGTGCGTCGACCTGATCGCCAAAGGCTCGTGGTGGCTCCTCCTCCGTGAGTACGCGGTCCCGCTCGACGCGGGCATCGCGCACTGGGTGCAGGACCAAGAGCAGAAGCTGGCCGGGCGGGCGCTCCTCGCCGGCCGGGTCCGCCGCCTCAACCGGCGGGCCGCGTACCAGCGGGCCGTCGGCGGAGCCGAGTTCCAGGCGGCCGACGCCATGCTGACTCACGCCGAGACCCGGCGCAGCCTCCCCGAGGCCGCAGCCGAGCCCGTCGCGGAGCCTGCCCCTGCACCCGCACCGGTCGCCCAGCCCGCCCCCGCACCGGCGCCTCAGCCGGTCCCCGCGCCGCAGCCCGCCCCGGCTCCGGCCGCTCCGCCCGTTCCGTCGGTCGTTCCCGCGGCCTCCGCCCCCGTCATCCCTCCTACGCACTCCGGAAGTTCAGTCCCTCCGGTCCCTCCGGCGGACGAGGAGCACGACCAGGGCGACGAGCAGGAGACCCCCGTCCCTCCGGTCGCCGAGATCACCCGCCCGTCGATCATGTCGATCTGCCGCACGGAGATCGGCAAGAACGCGGAGGTCACGGACGCCGAGCTGCTTGCCACGGTCCTCGCGGCCCGCCACCCCAGCACGCCGCAGCTCGCTGACACCGTGCGCCGCAGCGCACAGCGCGCCGACCCGACCCGAAAGACCCGGAAAGTCTCGTGACCCTCATCGTCATTCTCGCCGTGGCCGCTGTCGTCGCCTGGTACCTCCAGGGGCGGCAGCGCCCCGGCGCGGGCTCCTCGGCCGCCGCTCAGGCCCGTCGCCTCCGCAGTCCACTGGTCCGCCTCGCCGACCTCGTCGGCCTCGAGACCGCACGCGGTCGCCAGGCGCAGCAGTGGGCCGCAGGGGCAGCGGGGGAGAAGGCCACCGCCGCCCGCCTCAGGGTCCTCGCCCGCCAGGGCTGGACCGTCCTCCACGACCGCGCGCTCCTCACCGGCCGCGCGAACGTCGATCACCTCCTGGTGAGCCCCGGCGGCGTCGTGTTCGTCCTCGACAGCAAGCGCTGGTCCTCCCGCTACCGGCTGCGGATCGTCGGCGGTCGTCTCCTCCAGGTCGGCCGCGATCACGTCGAACGCGACGTCACCAGCCGGCTCGACGGCATCCGCCACGAGGCCCGCGCGGTCTCGCAGGCCCTTGGCTGCCCCGTCATCCCGATCGTCTCGATGGAAGGCGCCCCGCTCGACGGCGACCAGCTGGTGCTCGACGGCATCCGCATCGTCCCCGCCGACCAAGCCGTGGCAGTCCTCCGCTCCATCGCCCGCCGCCGCCGCGCCGTGGGGGAGCACCCCGGCCAGCGCGCCGCCGCCCTCTTCAAGCCGTACCGAAGGAAGTGACCAGCGTGGACAGCACCACGACCGACGACCAGCCCAAGGAAGAGGCCCCGGCTCCGTTCCGCGTCCGCGACGTGTTCGCCTTCCGTCGGCCCAAGGCCGAAGACGAGCCCGAGGCGGAGGAGACGGAACAGGCACCCGAGCCCGCCCCGGCCGCCACGGTCTCGGCCCAGGCCACCGCGCTGCGGCCCGGCGACCGGGCCCCGAACTGGTGGGATCCGAAGCCGGTCATCCTCGGCGCCGCCTGCAAGCACCCCAACCCGCGCACCTTCCGGATGGAGGGGCAGACCGAGCCCATCCCCTACCACTGCCCGGACTGCGACACCGAGCTTGCCCCCGACGGTACGGAGAACAAGCCCAGGGGCAACCCGCTGCAGGTGGATAGCGCTCCTCGCCACGTCCCCGCGTCGAAGTGCGAGCACCCGACCCCGCACGAGGTCCGCAACAAGGTCACCGGCCAGCTCGTCGCGTTCTGGTGCGCCGACTGCGAGACGCAGCTCGACGTCCCTGACGACTACGACGAACTCACCGACGTCACCGAGGAAGGCGACGGGGGAGAGGCCGGCGAGGACGGGAAGCCCGTCGACAAGGTCCCGGCATCCATCCGCCACCGCTGGTCCATGCGCGGCAACGGCAAGAAGACGTACTCACGTCCGGTGTACGGCAAAACCTCGGACGAGCGGAAGAAGTCCGGGATCGAAGCCTGGAACGGGATGCCGAAGAAGACCCGGCACCTGCTCTACAACGGGGCCGCGCTCGGCGCGGGCTTCTGGATCGGCGTCCCGCAGTTCTGGACCGCCGAGGTCGTCTACCTGGTCGACACCTACGGCTCGTGGACCGACTTCTACGTGTGCATCTGGTACGGCGTCGCGGTCGGGATCTGGGTGATCGACTACCGCACCCGGAACTGGTTCCCGCCCTTCGCGCTGGCCGCCCGCATCCCGCTCGTCTCGATGATCGTCGGCGTGCTGCTCTACGGCAATCCGGCCGCCTGACCACCTCTCACCCCTGAACGGAAAGAAGCATGAGCAGCAGCCTGATCCCCGCCTTCGGCGCCGCCGGCCTCGCCCTCGGCCTGACCGGCATCCTCTGGTTCGGCACATCCACCGGCGGCAAGGTCAAGCCCCTCGGCTGGTGGTGGACCCTCTTCCTGGCCATGGTCGCCGGAGCGTCGTACAAGGCGGCCGGAACGCCCTTCGACCTCGTGTCCAGCCTCGTCAACGACGGGCTCGGCCTCTTCGGCGAGGTCGTTCCCAAAGCCACCATGGCGGGCATCGCCCTGTTCCTCACCAGCGTGATCCTCTACAAGAAGCTGTCGACCCGCCAGGTGATGGTGATCGGCATCATCTTCTGGTACGTCGCGTCCGGCGCGGGCGGCGCGTACTCCCTCCTCGCCGACAAGATCGACGTCATCATGCAGAGGTTCGCCTGATGGCCGCCCACCTGCACGCCGTCCCCGACCCCGAGCCTGAGCCCGACGAGGCCCCGGGGGAGCGGCGGGTCACCCTGGTCGCCGCCCTCCTCCCCTACATCCCCGACCAGCCGGACCGGCCCGACCTCCCGGACGAGCCGGACCAGCCTGATCTGCCCGACGTACCGGACAGCCCCGACCAGCCGGACAGCCCGGAGGAAGGGGAGTGGGAGGACGAGCCCGAAGACGCGGACGACGAGGGGGAGGAGAACGACGAGCGGCGCGGCCTGCTCGCCGAACTCCAGCCGTACTACGACGTCCGCCCGCTCGCCGAACTCGGCCCGATCGTTGTTGAGGCCAGCAAGACGGCCGGCCCGCTGCTCCTGCGAGGCATCGGACGGCTCCTGCGCAGGCTCGTCCAGCTGACCGCCTGGTACGGCCGGGGGATCGGGGTGCTCCTGGTCCTCCTCGCCGGATGGCTGTCCGGGAAGTTCGGCAAGGGCAGCATCGGTGCCCGCCTCGGCGGCTTCGCGTTCCTTATCTACGCCGTCGCCAAGTTGTCCACGCAGTACGCGTACGCCTCGTGGATCACCCTCGGCGTGCTGATCGTCGCTGTCGCCCTGGCGGCCGGTGGCCACATCGAAGTTCCCGAGAGCAAGCCCGCGAAGAAGGAGACCGGTAAGGGCGAGGGGAAGACCAAGGGGACGAAGGAGAAGGACGCGAAGACCCCCGCGAAGGGCAAGGCCGCCGCGGCCGAGAAGGGCGCGGAGAAAGGCGTCGAGGAGATCCCCGAGGTGTCGAAGGAGGCCCCCGCCGAGGCTCCCCGCGCGTCGTGGGTGGCCCGCTTCCTCCGCCGCCCGGCGTCCCCCGCAGAGGCCCCCGCCGGGTCCCCCGCCGACCCTCCGGCCGGCTCCCCCGGGGAGATCGAGGAAGAGGCCGACGAAGCCGAGGAGGAGACCTCCGTCGAGGCCCCGCCCACCCCCTCCCGGGAGGCTGTGATCGGGGCTCTCCATCACCTCTACCGAGGGGGCTCCGGGGTGCTCCTCACGGTGCTCTCCGACCACCTCTCCACGGCCGACACCCGGGCCCTGAAAGAGGTGCTGGGAGAGGTGGAGATCCCCCACCGCCAGGGGGTGCGCACACCGGCCGGGAATGGGCCCGGCGTGCACCGCGACGACATCCCGCCTCTTCCCTTCTCGCAGAGGACCCCCCAGGGGACCGATGTTGTTGCAGGTCAGGCTGCCAACGCCAACGCCAACAACACCGCCAACGCCCCCGGAGAGGGGTTGGGTGCATACCCCACCGAGTGGACGCGGGAGCAGGTCCAGCGCGGCTTCCGATCGGTCCCGGACCCGGAGCGCGGACCGACCGCGTCAAAGATCGAGCGGTGGCCCGGGGGTTGACGCACGGTGCCTGAATGTGATCAGGGCGTAGCGATGGATCTGCGGGATGGGCCATGATGGAGGTGATCTGAAATATGGAAGGGACGGCCATGAGCCACGACCAGCACGCTCACCCGGTGAAGTGCTGCTGCTGCGCGCGGGCGGACGCCGCGCCGGAGCGGGAGCCGTTCCGCCTCGCCGACCTCGCCGACATCCCGCGCAACCAGTGGATCGGCGGCACGATCATGTTCGCCGTGATCGCCGTCCTCCTCTTCGTCCGCCACGGATAGAACTCCGGGCCCAACCCCGAGCCGGGCCAGAACGAGCAGAGGCCGCACACGATTCGTGTGCGGCCTCTGGCATGTCCGGAGGGGGTACGCTCCCCGCCCCTACAGCACGGTCGGAAGGTGACGTCATGGCGGGAACAACGGCGTTCGTGTGGGTTCTGCTCGGCGGCTGCATCGTCGCGGTCGTCGCGGTCGTTGCCAGAGCGAAGGTCGAGATCGCGCGGATCCAGGCGAATGCCGGTCGGGTCGACCCGGCCCGGCGGGGCTGACCCGGCCGGTCAGTCCTCGTCGGTCGTCTTGCGCTGGCGGAGCCCGGGGACCTTGTACTCCCGGGCGATGCCGGTGATCGTCCCCTCGGTCCACGGCGTGTGCGGAGCCAGTGCGCCGTGAGAGATCTGAGCCGTGCGCAGCTCCTCGGCGACGGCCGCGCGGGCGGCGTGCCGCTTCTCCTCCTCGGCCTTGACGGCGTCCTCCCACTCCTTGATCGCGGCCAGCATCGTCTCGCTGGGCTGGTAGTCGGCGTACGTGTTGCGCGGTCCGGTTCGGCTCATGCCCCGAGTGTTCCACAAGCCGGTTACGGCAAACCTGGTACGGACAAGTGATTCCCTAAATATATTTCGGTTATCTGGTTTCCCTCAATCCATTACGGAAAGAATGGAGGTGTACCCACTCACCACCCCACCCGAAAGGCCCCACATGACCGACAGCTACGCGGAGCGCCTGGCCTCCTCCTCTCCACTGGCCGCCGCAGCGCTCGCCCTCGGCGACCTGGCCGAGCCCAGCGCCCGCAAGGAGCAGATCGCCCGGCTCGGCGACCGCGCCGGGCTCGTCCTGGTCCACAGCCCCGACGACTTCGACCCGCACTTCGCCCGACCGGACAGCGGAACGGCGGTGTGCGCCCAGCAGGTCTACCGCGTGCTGAACGCCGAACAGGCGGCCCGCGTGTCCCTGCTCTGCACCGCATGCGAGCGGGCCGCCGAAGCGATCGGCCGCGCCCGGGTCGATGAGATGCGCCAGGCCGCGAACGAGTCCGGGGCTCGGGTGCGCACCGACCCCAACCCGGAGGACCCCGAGTGGCAGGCCGCCTTGGAGCGGCTGACGGTCTCCCTCTCCTTCCTGAGCGAGCACGACCCGGTGACCTCCGAGGCGATCCAGTCGGCCGCCCAGGAGGTCGCCGACGAACTGGGCGCCAAGCCGACCGAGGGCGACGTGCTGATCGCCGAACTCGCCAAGCTCGGCCGCCACGCCTACCCGGGCGGCGAGGGCGGCGTCTCGTACCTGATCATGGCCGCCGCCCCGGACGCACCGGACGACCCGACGTTCCCCTACGGTCGCCCGCACGTCCTGATGTACGCCGGCGAGCAGGCCGACCGGCCCGCCTGGAAGCACATCGAGCCGTGGTCCGCGCACCTGCACGGCGCGGACGGCGACTACGTGGCCACGATCGGCCCGAACTTCTCCGGCCGCCTGAACGCCGGCGCCGACGCCGCCCGCTGCGCCCGCGAGGTCGACCAGTGGCTCCGCGCCTTCCACGGCACCCCCGCGACCTGACCCCGCACCACCCCGGGGAGGGCCGCCCGGCCCTCCCCCCTCCCCCGCACACGAGGAGATCGCCATGTACGAGGTCACCATCCAGCACCCCGCCTTCGCGGAGAAGACGTTCACCGCGAAGGACGGCGGCGAGCTGCGCACCCTGGTCTACGGCGTGGCCCGCGCCCAGGGCAAGCAGCCGACCTGGGACCGCGACCTGGTCGCCGAGGTCGGCGACGTCCGCTCCCGCGCCGACATCGAAGGCGTCGGCCTGATCGAGGTCTACGACCTGACGGTGCAGGTGAAGCCCGCCGAGAACGAGAACGACTACGCGTGCGAGGGCCACGAGAGCCTGTACGTCGGCCTGGGCGAGAGCGTGACCTGCGACGGCTCGTGCGTGCCCCGGCTGCGGTTCAGCCGCGACACCCTGATGCGCCTGGCGTCCGCGCTGGACGACGAGGACCTGGACGAGTCCGGCGGATGCGGCGCCTGCGGCCTGGAGGCCGACCAGATGTGCGCGGCCTGCGGGCGCTGCAACTGCGACACCCACGGGTCGTGCAAGCGGCCATCGGCCGAGCCGGACACGTCCGGACAGTAGGCCGGACACGTCCGGACGCCCCGCTCTCCCTGGTGGAGGGCGGGGCGCCCTGCTGTTCAGCGGTGTTCGCCGGTGTTCAGCGATGTTCGCTGAACACCTCCGGACCTGCACTCTTTGCCAACCCTTTGCCAAATCTCTTTCCCGTAATGGGTTGTCCGAAATGGATTCAGGAAATGATGTTGATGTAACCACTCACCACCCACCAGAGGACGAGGCCATGAGCGCACCGGACACCACCACCCACCCCGCCCGGTGTCTCAAGTGCCGCAGGATCCTCCGCAATCCCAGCCCCGACGGCTACGGCCCGAAGTGCCGGGCGAAGGTGCGCCGCACCGCGCGGCTCAGCCCCCCGGCCGCGTACAAGCCGTACCAGCTGGCCAAGGCCATGGAGCTTCTGGAGTCCGGCGGCCTCATCCCCCTCCGCGCGAACCGCATCTTCCTCGCGGTCTCCGACGATGGCAGCGAGGTCTACCGCACCGCGGCCACCGGCCAGTGCAACTGCCCGGCCGGCCTGCGGGCCACGTCGCTCTGCTACCACGGTGCGGCTGCTCTCCTGGTGGCCTCCGCATGAGCCGCGCATGGGATGCCTTCAAGGCGCGGGTACAGGACCTCGGCGGCACTGTCCTCGAACCGGCATGGCTCGGCAGCAAGACGCCACACCGAGTCCGCTGCGTCCAGGGCCACGACTGCACCCCGCGCCCCAACCACGTCCAGAAGGGGCAGGGGATCTGCCGGGCCTGCGTCGGCCAGGACCCGAAGGTCGCCGAGCTGGCGTTCCGGGCCCGGCTCGCCGAGCTGGGCGCCGTGCTCCTCGAACCGGCATGGCTCGGCAGCAAGACCACGCACCGAGTCCGCTGCGCGCAGGGCCACGAGTGCACGCCGTACCCGAACGCAGTACAGCGCGGACAGGGAATCTGCCGGACCTGCGCCGGGCGCGACGCCGAGGCGACCGAGGCAGCGTTCCGGGCGCGGCTCGCCGAACTCGGCGGTGTCCTCCTCGAACCGAACTGGCTCGGTAGCCACGTCGCCCACCTCGTGCGGTGCGCGAAGGGCCACGAGGGCAAGCCCTGGCCGACCGCAGTCCTACAAGGACAGGGGATTTGCGGCACCTGCGCCGGAAGCCTCTGGGACGTCCTGTACGTCGTCACCGACGAAGCGGCCGAGGTCGTGAAGGTCGGGATCACGTCCGGCGACCCTCGGCCCCGGCTGAACGACCACCGCTGTGACGGCCTGGACCAGGTCGTGCGGCTCCTCGTCGGTCTGCCCGAAGGCGTGGCCCGCGCGATGGAGCTGATGGTGCTCGGCGCACTGCGGGACGCCCGCGAGACGCCGGTGCGCGGCAAGGAGTACTTCCCCGGTCGGGCCCTCCCCCTGGTGCTCGACGTCATCGACAACCACCCGGCCACCCGGCCGGCGACCGCCTGACCCGAGAGGACACCGAGATGGACCAGCACACGACCGCCGCCCAGCGCGCACGCCTCCTCGCCGGAATCGTCCGTGGCCACGCCACCGGCCACCCCGAGGCCAAGGCCCTGCGCTTCGTCGCCCGCCAGCTCGGCCAGGCGAGCGCCGTCCTGCGCGGCCTGGGCGGAGACCACGACGTCGCCGACCGCGCCGAGGCGATCCTGTGGCGCGCCCGGATGGCCGCCCCCGAGGGCTTCCCGGCGCACGTCATCGGCTACGTCCAGGCACCGCTGAGCGGCCACCTCCCGGGCCTGGATGACCTCATGCCCGCCGACCCGGCGCACGTCCACCGCGAGCGCGCGCTGCGCGCCCGCCTCTTCGAAGTCCTCGGCTCCGGCCTCCTCGGCAGCAGCGACGACCAGGAGGTGACGGCCGCCCTGGTCGGCCTTCTCGACATCCACGCCGCGCACGCCGCGCTGGCCGCCGAGGTCAAGACCCATGGACGGGCCGACGCGCTCCCGAGCGTCTACCGGCCGCACACCGGCACGCGCACCGCCCAGCACCTGCCCGGCCGGCTCACCGTCTTCGACGGCGGCCAGATCCTCGCCGAGCTGAACGTGCCGTACGGCATTACCCCCGGCGACATCTGGCAGCTCATCCGGGACACCGCGCCCGCCCGCCAGCTCGTCGCCGCCTGATCCCACCGACCCCGACCACAGAGGAGAACCCGCGCATGTTCCGCGAGATCATCACCCACGCAGGCGACACCACCGAAGGCACCGCCAGCGAGTCGCACGCCCTGCTGACCCTGCGCCGGGCCCTCCGGCGCGGCTACGCCATCGAGGCCACCCGGAACGGCGGCGCGCTCATCACCTGGACCCGTCGGGAACTCCGGGGCGGCATCGTGCACCGCTCGATCACCTTCATCCCGGAGATGCCGGTCGGCACCCTGACCGAGGCGGTGATCCTCGACCTGACGGACATCCGCGACCTGCGCCCGGTCCAGTACATGGACAACGACTATGGGCGCCGGATCATCCTCGCCGGGCTCACCGAGATCAGCGCGATGGCCACCGCGACCCTGCGCGCCCGTCGGCTCGTGACCGCCGACGAGCGCGGCAACGTCCGGCTCACCCTCACCGCGCGCCTCGGCCTGCTGGCTGCCGCCCACCGGACGACGACTACCGAGCCCGAGGGCTGGACGCGGGCCTCGGACAGCCAGCTCGTCACGGCCGGACTGAACCGGCCCGGCCGCCGCGCCGGGATGGTCCGCCAGCCGGCCAGCGCGGCCTCCTGCTCGTGCGGACAGTTCAGCGCCTTCGGCGGCGACCGCACCGAGGCGCGGAACCTGGCACGCCGCCACCGCCACGACGTGGCCGCCGCCTTCGTCGCCGACCTCCCCGTCAACTTCACCGACGCGGTCACGGCACCGGCTGAGCCTTCGGCGCGCGAGGTCGGCCTTGAAGACCGCCGGTACTGGGCGGACGTGTACGACCGGGGCGAGTGAGCCGCTGGACAGCCTCGTCCGGACAATGTCCGGACACGCTGACCAGCGGGAACGCGACTAGCGTGCGGGACGCTCCGGACATGTCCGGGCGGTTGTCCGGACGCCGTCCGGACATGTCCGGAGCCGTGGATTCCTTCCCACTTCCCGGGTCGTACCCGGTACCCCAGGGACCTCCCGACGTTAGTCATAGTGTCCACCCACTAACCACGTACGCATCACAATGAGCGGCGGATCCACCGCCGGTAACCGATCAGAAAGAGACCCCGCATGGGAGCCATCCTCGAACCCCGGCCCGACATGGAGCCCTGGTTCAACGTCGAAGTCCGGCGCGAGTCGGCGTACGTGACCGCGACGACCTACATCCGCGCGTACTACCGGCAGAGGGCCGGCGAAGGCGACATCACCGACGAGGAGCGGGCGGCGGCCTGGGTGCCCCTGGACGAGCACGTGCTGCGCGCGCCCGGCACTCCGAAGGCCCTGGCCAGCGCGCTCCGGCAGATCGCCGAGCACAACGCGTACCGGGAGTGGGTGCGCACCGGCAGCCACGCCGGTGACGCGGGTGCCGAGGTGCTGGACGGTCACGCGCTGGTGGCCGCCCCGAACTCGCACCGGTACGAGGAGCTGCCGGACGCGCCCGAGCTGAGCCACATCGAGTTCGGGTACGAAGACGTCGGCCCGATCCTCGCCGACCTCCAGCGGCTCGACGGCTGACCCCCGGCTATGCGAAGGGCGCCCCACACGACAGCGTGCGGGGCGCCCTCTCGCGTCCGGGGGTCAGTCGGTGGTCGTCTTGGCGGCAGCGCGGCGCCTGTTCTCGGGGGCGCGGTGCCCGGCGGCGATGTCGTGGACTCGCTGCGGGGTGACTTCCAGCGGGCCGGACAGGGTCTTGGCGCTGTGCTGCGGCATGTCGAGCAGGGCGCGGACGGTGACCTGCCTCTGCTCGCGGAGCCAAGCCGTGAGGTCGGGCGTGGCCTTGAGGGCGCGGCCGAGGATCTGCGCGCGCTCGACGGTGGGCTCGCCGGCCAGCTCGGCGAGGGCGGCGAAGACTTCGGGGAGTTCGTGGCGGCTCATGCCAGCAGGCTAGTGCCCACCCACTATGAGAGGCGTCAAGCCCGACGCCCCAGGTTGACGGCAAAGGGCTCTGACCTGCGAAAACTTCCCCGATTTCTTCCCGTCGCCCCGGTACCCCAGGGAGTTACCCGCGTTAGTCATAGTGTCCACCCACTAAAACCACCCTCCAAGGAGTCAGTCATGGACGCCAGCCTCGCCCTCCAGGTCCTCACCAGCCGCGCGAACCACGTCTTCGAAGAGGACGAGGCGGCCCGCACCCGCCTGACCAAGGCACTCGCGATCGACGGTGCTCACCTCGACGGCCTCATGGACACCGTGCTGGCCAGCGCGGGCAAGGCGAAGCCGTGGCACCAGCTCATGAAGCGCATCAAGCGCCACGGCGTCCGCGAGGCCCTGGCCAAGCAGCGCGAAGAGGCCGTGGAGAGCCTGCTTCAGTGGGGCTTCTCGATGAGCACGAGCATGGTCAGCAACGCACAGCGGATCGCCGAGCAGGACGGCCTGCGCCGCTTCCTGTCGACCACCGACGGCATGGAGATCGACGAGGACCAGACCCCGGCCGAGGAGGTCACCTCGGAGCCCGCACCCGAGCCGACTCCGCCCGCCCCGGTGGAGATCCCGAAGGCGACCCCGGCCCAGAAGCGCACCCTGGCGGCCATCCGCGACAACGGCGTCAAGCTCCAGGAGTTCAGGGTCGGCCGCACGACCGTCGAGGTCGCACAGGGCTACCGCCCCCGCAAGGACATGGTCCAGTGGGTGATCTCGAAGGGCTGGGCCACGACCGACACCTCCCGCTCGCTGTTCCAGGGGCAGCCGGTCGCCCTCACCGCGGTCGGCGAGGCGATCCTCGCCGGCTGACCGGAAGCACCCCGGGGCGGGGCCAACCGGCCCCGCCCTCCTCCTTCCAGAAGGGCCCACCCATGCGCGCCACCACGACCCCCACCGCCCGCGAGGCCAGCGACCTCGGCGAGGCCATCGGCGAGATTGCGGCCTTCGCGGCCATGTCCCTCCATGAGTCCTTCCCGCACCTCGACCTGGAGGACCTGGTCGACCGCTTCTCCGACGGCCGCGCCGTGCGGTTCATCGGCCGCCGCTTCGTGGCCGCCATCGAGGAGGGCAAGACCCCCGGCGAGGCGGCCGGCGAAGCGGGCGCGGCCCTGATGCACGCCTGGGCTGCGGCCCGCCTCGAGACCCGCGCCCAGCTCGACCACGAGAAGGCCGCCGGGCCGGAGGCGAACCCGTGGGGGCCGATGGTCCTCTGCTGGTGCGGCACCGAGGTCTGCGACGTCGCGGAGGCCCGGCAGGGCCACCACGACGCGTGGCACACGGGCGAGCGCCCGGCGCCCTGGTCGACCGCCTGACCTGCGAAAACTTCCCCGATTCCCTGCGTTCCACCCGGTACCCCAGGGGTGTTCGGAAGTTAGCCATAGTGTCCACCCACTAAAGCCCATACCTCGGGAGCCCGCCATGTCCGCCCTTCTCAACTCCCAGCGCTGGCAGATCCGCTACTCGTACCCGTCCTCCGACCCCTACGCGCGCAACGGCCGCCAGTTCAACACCACCTACCTGAACAACGACGAGGAGAACCTGCCGCCCCAGGAAGCGGCAGCGGCCATCGCTCGCGGCTTCCGCCACGAGGGCCCCTTCGCGGACATCGAGATCTGGCAGGAGAGCGAGCAGGACCGCGACGCCCGGCTCGCCGCCCGCCGCCGCGAGCAGGCCCGCGACCGGATGGGCGAGGGCTGGGACATGGGCGGCGCGAACTGACCAGCTTGACCACCGACGGCCCGGCAACCGCCGGGCCGTCCCCATACCCGAACGGAGACACGACCTTGACGGACATCACGATCACCCACACGCGAGCGGAAGGCACGCTCCTCCACGGCTCCCGCAAGGGGGACGGGATCTTCGAGATCGTGCGGCCCTGCGGCTTCTGGTTCTCGCGGAACGTGACCGGCCTCTTCCTCAAGCACTCGCGGGACAAGGAAGCGGACACCTGGCGCATCAACCGCGCGGCGGACGCCCTGCGCGAGGCCGGCCACGAGGTGACGGTCACGATCAACGAGGAGGAGCGCCGCTCCTTCGCGGAGATCGAGGCCGACCGCGAGGAGCGCGCCGAGGAGCGCGCCGAACGGTTCGATGACCGCGCGGGCCGGGCCGTCGCCTCGGCCGACGCCCGGCGAGCGACCGCCGACCAGATCTCGAAGCGCTTCGAATTCGGCCAGCCCATCCTCGTCGGCCACCACAGCGAGGGCCGCGCCCGCCGCGACGCCGCGCGGATCGACACGAACATGCGGAAGTCGTTCGAGGAGCGCGACCGCGCCGGGTACTGGGCGAACCGGGCAGGGGCGGCCGAGAACTACGCGAAGCACCGCAAGGACCCGTACCGCACCTTGCGCCGCCTGGAGCGGCTGGGCGCCGACCTGCGGCAGCAGGAGCGCCACCACGCGGAAGCCGTCAAGAAGGGCTGGGACTCGGTCGAGCGGCACGCCCGGCTGATCCGCGACTACAAGGAGGAGATCGAGTACTGGGAGGAGATCGTCAAGAAGGCGGAGGAGGACGGCGTCAAGATCTGGCGCCCCGAGGACTTCGCGCCCAAGGACTTCGTGCTCTACTCCGGGTCCTGGTACCAGATCGCCCGGGTCAACCCCAAGACGCTGTCGATCGCGTGGAACCTGCGCCTGGCCCCCAAGCCGGTGATGACCCTGGAGGACGCCACCTTCGAGGACGGCCAGCTTTGGACGCACACCGCGGACTACACGAACGCGCGGGCGCGATGCCCCGAAGCGGCGATGCTCGCCTTCCTCGCCGAGGGCAAGGTGCCCGGCACGAAGTCGGCTCGCGCGGCCTCGGAGGAGCAGCCGGCCAGCGCGGTGCGCGAGGCCCAGGAAGCGGCGAAGAAGAAGACGCCGAAGAAGCGCACCGACCCGAAGGTGGCGAAGCGGATCTACGTCACCTGCCCGTACGGCGGGGCGGAGGCGACGCTTACGTGGCTGAACGGGGGCAGCCGACCGCACAAGGACTTCGAGCCGGTGAAGATCACCCCCCGGGAGGGCGAGAAGTTCGGCCAGGCGGTGTGGTCGCGGTCGCTCCAGGCCGAGATCGACAGGATCCTCGGCGAGCACGGCTACGTGTGCGGCGAGCGCGACTGGGCGGTCTCCCCGGACCGGAGCGGCTTCGTCCGGCCCATCGAGAGGAAGCCGACGGCGGAGCCCGAGCCGCCGGCCCCGGAGCCCGCCGTCGAGGAGACGGTGGCACCCGCGGCCGAGGAGGAGCCCCCGGCGGCTGAGCCCGCCATCGAGGAGCAGCCCCCGGCGGAGGAGCCCGCACGCGAGGAGGTGACCGGCCGCAGGACGGCCGCCGAGATGGCGGAGGCCGAGGCCCTGGCGCCGGTCGAGACGACCCCGGAGGGGACAGAGGTCGAGCCGGAGCGGGCCGAAAAAACTGCCTCTGACCTGCGAATTCTTCCGAGCAACCCGGTACCCCAGGGGTCTTCCGAAGTTAGTCATAGTGTCCACCCACTAAGCCCTACACCGCACAGTGAGAGGCCGGAGACCATGACCGACACCACCACCACCGTCACCCCCACCGCCGAGGGCACCGAGACGGCCCCCGGGAAGAAGGCGACCCGGACCAAGGCCGTCGCGAAGAAGGCCCCGGCCTCGAAGAAGGTGGTCGAGCCGACCAAGGTCAGCAAGCGCCGCGAGGTCGTCGCCGAGAAGGCCACCGAGGCGGCCGAGAAGAACAAGACGGTCCAGAAGACGATCCCGATTGAGCGGATCGACCGCGACCCGAACCAGCCGCGCGAACTGTTCGACCAGGCGAAGCTGGAGGAGCTGGCGGGCTCCATGCGCAAGCTCGGCCAGCTCCAGCCGATCAGCGTTCGGTACGACACGGGCACCCGGCGGTACACGATCATCATGGGCGAGCGCCGGTGGCGCGCGGCCAAGATGGCCGGCCTCACCGAGATGACCGCCCTCGTCCTGCACGGCGCGGTCGGCGGCTCCCGCGAACTCCTCGCCAAGCAGGTTGCCGAGAACGTCGGCCGCGCGGACATGACGCCCATGGAAGAGGCGAAGTCCTTCAAGGACCTGGAGAAGGCCGAGTACACGATCGAGGAGATCGGCGAGATGTGCGGCCGGTCCCCGGCCTACGTCGGCTGGCGGATCGACCTGCTCAAGCTGTGCGACTCGGCGCAGGACGCGCTCGCCAAGGGCCTGCTCGGTGTCAACCTGGCCTGGTACGCGGCGCAGTTGAGTCCGCAGAACCAGATGCGGTTCCTCAGCCGGTACACCCAGGGCGCATTCGCCAACGACCGGGACGCGGAGGCATTCGTGAAGGCGTGCCGCACCGAGGAGGAGCGCCGCGAGTCCCAGGGCTCGTTCTTCGTCCTGACCGAGGAGACGCCGGGCAAGAAGGGCGACGTCCAGGAGTCGATCCTCGGAGACCACGACGTCCCCGAGGAGGAGCGCGAGCGCATCATCTCCGAGCGGTCGAAGCTGACGAAGAAGATCGAGCGCCTGTCGGTCGCCGGCGACATCCTGGCCGAGCTGGCCACCGCGGACCCGGAGGAACTGGCCCTCCTGCTGGCCGGAGCCGCCGGAGGCGTCGACGCCCACAGCAAGCGGATCGGGCACCTGCGGAAGCTGACCACCCAGGTGATCGCGAACCTGACCAAGGCGCAGGCCATCGCCTCGGTGCGGGCCGGTGGCATCGCGATCAACCCGGACGCGGTCGCCTCGGAGGCGGCCGAGGACAACGCGGAGACCGAGGCGGCGGCCTGACCTCCCTTCGGCAGGCCCGGACCTTAGTGCCCAGACACTAAGGTCCGGGCAGGGAGGGTCAGCGCGCCCCTCACGGGAGTACGTGGCGCCCCCTCCCTCACCCCCGCCCCGCTCATCGCGGCGGCCACAGCGGGACTCACAGCCTCACCACCCCCAGCCCAGCGGCACGGGCACCACCACCCACCCGACAGCGAACCGAAGGAGCCCCCATGCGCTTCCCCACCGACGTCCTGGCCGTCCTCACCGACCCGCGCACGGTCATCCGCGACGACCGGGTCCACGTCCCGTTCCAGTTCGAGCTGGAGGTCTGGAGGCGAATGAACGCCATCCTCAAGGAGATGGGCGCCGTCTGGAACAACCGCAAGGCCATCCGCGCGCACGTCTTCCCGTACCGGATCGAGGAGTTCATGCGGCAGTGCCTCGCGGCCGGTGAGTACCCGTCGAAGTACGAGCAGGGCTGGTTCCCGACCCCGCCGAGCTTGGTCATGCAGATCTGCGACCTGGCCGGGATCTACCCCGGGATGACCGTCCTGGAGCCCTCCGCCGGCTCCGGAGCGATGACGTCCGAGATCGCCCGCCGCGGCGGCCTGGTCGACGCCGTCGAGCTGGACGCCCGAAGGGTCGAGGTACTGCGCGAGCAGGGCGACTCCCGGAAGGTGATCGGCGGGAACTTCCTCGACCTGGACCCGCTGGACTACGCGGAAGGCTTCGACCGGGTGGTGATGAACCCCCCGTTCACCGGCGGCCTCGACCACATCAAGCACGCGATCGGGTTCATGAAGGACGACGGAATCCTTGTCTCGGTCATGATCCAGTCGCTGATGTGGTGGAGCGACAAGGCCAGCGTCGAGTTCCGCACGATGGTTGAAGAGGTCGGCGGCGAGATCGAGAAGCTGCCCGACGACTCGTTCGCGATGTGCGGGACGAACATTCAGACGTGCCTGGTGTACATCCCGGGCTACGCGGGTGGCCCGCTCCGTACGCACGACTGGCTCCGGCGGCAGCCGAAGCAGCTCGACCTCTTCGACTTCGCCGCGTAGGGCCCCGACCTGCAACTTTCTCCGATTTCCCTGGTCGCACCCGGTACCCCAGGTGGGCTCACCCGTTAGTCATAGTGTCCACCCACTAAGCCCGGAACCCGGGAGACCTGCATCTGCCACGGCTAACTTCACCCCCCGGCCGGGCCACCCGGGCCCGGCCGGCCACCCCAGTGAAAGGAAGTCCCAGGATGAGCGACCTGCGACTGGCGACCTGCACGTACCAGGAGTTCGCCCCGCACATGGGCACCCCGGTCCGCACGACGGTCGGCCACCCGCGCTTCGCCCTCTCGTACCAGCTCGGCGGCCACGCGAAGCTCATCACCCCCACGCGCGACCTGCTCAAGATCAACGCGCAGGACGCCTACGAGTTCAGCTACCGGCGGCTGCTCAACGGCAACGGCCTCGACAACATCCGCCGCGAGCTGATGGCCATTGCGGGCGCCAACAACCTGGACAGCCCGCTCGTGCTGCTCTGCTTCGACCGCCTCGACCGGCTGACCCCGCCGGACAACTGGTGCCACCGGTCGCACTTCGCGAAGTGGTGGACCGAGCAGACCGAGCAGGAAGTCCCCGAGCTGGGCGGCAAGTCGGCGGCCCCGGCCGCGCCGATCCCCATGCTGTTCGACCTGTAAGCCGGCCACACCCCGGATGGGCGGGGGCGGGAATCCCCGCCCATCCGGGCCCCCAGAACCGACCTCACAGCAAGGAGGCCATCATGGCCCGCGAGATCCAGACCCGCGTCTGCATTGACGACTTCGGCCCGTTCGACTGCCAGCTCGACCCGCACAACCGCTGGAACGGGTTCTTGAGCCCTAGGTTCACCCTCCCCGTCGCCCGCGAGGTGTCCGCCCAGACGCTCCAGATGGCCGACGAGTACGGCTACGAGAGCGTCGACACGATCCACGTGATCGACGGCCGCGCGGACAGCCGGGACACGGTCCACATCATCGAAAGCGGCCTGACCCGCGAGGTGAACGACGAGGGCGACCGCGAGCCTGTGGCGGTCGCCGTGCGCGTCCCCTGGCGGTCCCTGGACCAAGGCGCGAGCGCCACGGTCTCCAGCGCCACCCCGGCCGCTCGGAAGGCCGCCCGGCGCAGCAAGGGCACCGGCCGGGGCGCGGCCCGCGCGGTCGTCGTCCACATCAGTTGGATGTACCTGAGCGAGGGCAGCGACACGGCCGCCAGCATCATCCGGAACCGGGACGGCCTGTACTCCATCGGCGGCTGGGAATGGTGCTGGAGCTTCGCCTCCTGGTGGTGCGTGTGCGGTCAGGGCAGCGACTGGCACGACACCGAGTGCGACTCGTGCGGCATGAACCGCGACGAGAACCCGAAGACCCCACTGGCCGTGGCCACCTGGGCGGCCGGCGCCACCCTGCGGCGCCTGGCCCCCGAGGCGACGTCGGCGACGGTCGACCTGACCGGCCCGCCCTACGTGGTCGGCGTCTTCGCCGGTGACACCGAGATCGACACGGCCGACGACGGCGGCGTGTTCGACACCGAAACCCTCGGCGAGGCCGACGAGATCCTGCGTAAGGGCATGGACGACTCCGGGCCTGGCGACGTCACCGACGCCGGATGGGAGCACATCCCCGACGCCAAGTCGGCGCAGCTCTACCGGATCACCTTCCCGGCCCTGCGCCCGTAGTCGGACCGGTCCGGGACGCGGCGCTCTCAGCGCCCGTCCCGGGCCCCCTCCTCCACCCCACCCAGAGCGAACGAGGGCGTCACATGACCACCCAGAGCCCCCAGAGCCCGGCCTACCCCCTGCCCGACGGCCGCGCGATCAGCACCGCAGCCACCGAGGCGCTGAACGCCCACTTCGCGGCGGTCGAGCGGCTCGGCCGCGTGATGGCCGTCGTCACCGCGGCGGCCGTGCGCGACATCCTGACGGACAACGACCACGACGCCCCGTTCGACGCGGCGCACGCCGAGCTGATCGAGGCGGCCGACGGCTCCCTGCACGGCACCGGCCGGTACTGGACGGCGGACGGCACCGAGACCTCGTTCACCGAGGCGATCGGCGAGCAGGACGCCGGGATGGGCGTCTTCGGAATGAACGAGTGGACGCCGTACCTGGGCTACGACAACGAGAAGGTCTGGAAGCCCCTGGTCGAGGAGCTGCCCGCGCGCGGCGGCCAGAAGGTCTACCGCCTCGACTTGGCCAAGGCTGCGGCCCTGCCGCTCGACTGACCGCTTCACCCCTGGCCCTGGGACGGGCGAGGGCGGGAGTCCCCGCCCGTCCCGGGGTCGACGTCTGCCCAACCGAGAAGACCTCACCGAGGAGAGACCAATGATCGAAGTTCTCGTCAGCTGCAACGACACCCAGCGGTACCCGGCCCTGGTCGACCCCGACGAGCACCACGACGGGTACGTGAAGCCCTGGTTCGACCTGGAGACCGTCCAGCGCATCGCGGCCGACACGCAGGACGACGCGGCCCGGTTCAGCCACGGCTCGGTGGACACCGTGCACGTCCTCACCGGCCAGGTCGCCGGCCAGGCCCACGCGGTAGTCCTGAACATCTGCTGGATGTTCCTGGGTGGCGAGAAGCACCAGGAGGCGGTGGAGGTCTGCCAGCCCAAGGACGGCCGGTACGCAATCGGCGGGTTCGACTGGTGCTGGTACATGCTGGACGACAGCCTGACCCCGGTGATCCCGCCTCAGGTGAAGCGGGAGCCGCTGCCGCCCTTCCCTGAACAGCGGGCCGTCTGACCTGCGAAAACTTCCCGATTCCCTGCGTTCTACCCGGTACCCCAGGGGTGTTCGGAAGTTAGTCATAGTGTCCACCCACTAAGCAACACCCCACCGGCCAGGTGAGCGGGGGCGGGAATCCCCGCTCACCCGGCCGGAACCGACCAGCCTCACAGGGAGATCGCGCATGGCCTACATCGACTCCACCACCATCGGCTGGGGCTCCGGCTCCGGTTCGGCCTCTGCCTACAAGCACGACGGGTCCGAGCTGACCGTCATGAGCTGGTTCTGCGGCGCGGGCGGCGACACGCAGGGCGCGGACGCGGTCCCCAACGTGAGGGTCACCCGGGCCGCGAACCACTGGGACGTGGCCCTCGCCACGCACGCCTGGAACAACCCGCACTGCGAGGTCTGGAAGGGCGACATCCGCCGGGCCCCGGTCGAGAAATGGCCGGTGTGCGACATCTTCTGGGCCTCGCCCGAGTGCCCCAAGTGGTCGGCGGCACGGGGCGTGAAGCGCGACTTCGACAAGACGCTCCAGGGCCAGATCGACTTCGATGAGCCCGAGTTCAAGAGCGACAGGGAGCGCCGGGCAGCCGAGGAGCGCTCGCGCGCCCTGATGGAAGAAGTCCCGATGTACCTGCGCGGCGTGATCGCCAGGGGCGGCCTGGTCAAGGCCGGGGTGGTCGAGAACGTCATCGACTGCCGCGACTGGGACGACTGGGACCGGTGGATGGCCGAGTTCGACAAGATGGGCTACGAGACCAAGGTGTGCGCGATCAACTCGATGCACGTCGACCCGCGCAGCCTCGACCACATTCCGCAGAGCCGTGACCGGCTGTACGTCGCCTACTGGCACAGGAGCCTGGGCCGCACCCCCCAGTGGGACAAGTGGATCCTGCGCCCCGAGGCGTTCTGCTTCGACTGCGACCAGAAGGTGGAGGCCGTCCAGGTCTTCCGCAAGGCGGGCAAGGACATGGGCCGGTACCGCCAGAGCTACGACTACCGGTGCCCGAACAAGAAGTGCAGCGCGATCGTCGAGCCGATGGTGATGCCCGCCTCGGCCGCGATCGACTGGTCGATCCCCGGGACGCCGATCGGCGACCGCCCCAAGAGCGAGGAGTGCCCCGAGGGCCTGGCCCCGGCGACCATCGCCCGGATGCGGGCCGGCTTCAAGCAGTTCTGGGGCTGGGGCGAGGAGATCGCCGACGACGGCCAGGACTCGCTGTTCGGCGACACGTCCACCGCGGCCCCGGTCGAGGCCGGTCCGCTCCTCGTCCCGACCGGCGGGACGTGGCGGAACCACGCGGTCACGCTCGACCGGCCGATGTCCACCCGTACGACCGTCGAGACCGACGGCCTGGCCCTCCCGCCCTTCCTCGTGCCCTGCGAGGGCCGCGACGGCAAGAAGCCGATGAGCCTGGCCGACCCGCTGCGCACCCAGACGGCCCGTCTGGAGACCGCCATCGCGTACGCGCCGTTCGTGATCCCGATGCGGGGCGGCGGCGACAAGGAGAAGGCCCGGCACATCAGCGCCCCGCTCCACACGGTCTCGGCCGGCGGAAACCACCACGGCTTGGTGACCGCGTCCGAGCACCTGCTCGTGCCGTACTACGGCAACGGCCAGGCCCGGCAGCTCAGCGAGCCGATTGGCGCCCTGCCGACCCGGGACCGGTACGCGCTGGTGAAGGGCAGCTTCAACCTGGACGACGTCCTGTTCCGGATGCTCCAGCCCAAGGAAATCGCGCGGGCGATGGCGTTCCGCAAGGGCTACAAGGTCATGGGCTCCAAGCGGCACCAGGTGCGCCAGCTCGGCAACGCCGTTACACCCGGCGTCGCGGAGAACCTGTACTGCGCGCTGTACGAGGCGATCACGGGCGAGGAGCTGTCGCGCTTCGCGGAGGGGCGCGGCCCGCTGTCCGTCCTGCTGGCCGCCTGACCTGCGATTTCTTCCGATTCCCTGGGGTGCCCCCGGTACCCCAGGGGTCCCCCCGCGTTAGTCATAGTGTCCACCCACTAAGACCACTCTTCAAGGAGTCCTCCATGAGCATCCAGTCCCTGATCGAGGAAATCGCCCTGATCGCCGAAGCCGGAGACGCCGGCGATGCTCTCGACCTCTCCCGCGATCTCATCCGCCGAGGCAACACCAAGCGCGCGATCGACGTCCGGCGCGCGGTCATCAAGGGCGAGCTCGACCGTGACGCCCTGCGCCGACTCGCCAACACCATCGCCGAGGACGCCGCGAGCCACGAGCAGTGGGTTCGCCGTGAGATGCGCTCCCTGGCCCGCGAGGCGCGTTCGCTGCGCATGCCCGCCTTCATGGCCGACGCGGCCGACCGGATCGCCCGCGCCATCTGACCTCCGATACGCCCCCCTTCGGAAGGACACTCCTCATGGCCAGCAAGCTCATCCCCGCCAGCATCGCGGCGGCCATCGCGCAGGAAGCCGCCAAGCACGCGTCCAACCCGCTGCGGCAATCGAAGGTGCTCAGCGTCCTGGCCCAGGCCGGATACAGCACCCGGGAGATCGCCGGCTTCACCGGCGCCCAGTGGGACGAGGTCGACCGGCGCCTGGCGCTCCGCGACCTGGTCGACGCGGCCAAGGGTGCGCTGAGCGAAGGGCTCCTGCCCGTCGACCTGGCCGGGTGCATCGCCTGGCTGAGCGAGTCGAACCAGCAGTTGATGCTCAACCGCTGGCTGCGCGGCGACTTCCGCAACGCGCGGCACGCCGAGCGGTACGCGCTCTCGATCCGCGAAGACGAGCAGCCCCAGGTCAGCTTCTGACCTGCAAGGCAACTTCCGCGATCCATTTCCCGTAATCGGTTTAGCTAAATCGACTACGGGAATGATGGAAGTAGATCCACTCACCCACCACCCCACCCCGGAGGTCACCATGCGAGCCCTCACCCAGGACATCGCGATCGAGGACACCGCCCTGTACTACCTGCTGGACGTCACCCTGCAGCCCGGCCAGAAGGACGAGATCACCGAGGACGTCATGGCCGGTGCGGCAGTCCGCGAGGCGATCGTCCTGGAACTGGCGGTCGGTACCGGCGAGATCGAGCAGAACGACCCGTCCGAGGTCGTCATCCGCTGGACCCACCGCGGCGAGACCGCCCGGAGCTGCACCTACTCGAAGGTCTGCTAGCTCGGCGCGGCCGGTGGGGCGCGTAAGCGAGGGAATCCCACCGGCCGCCATACGCAGCCCAGAACCGAAGGGCCTCACAACCCAACCAGGCGCGTGAGGCCCACCGTACCGCCCATTCAGATCAGTGGAGGAACGCGTGAGCACCGAGACCACCACCAAGACCCGCGAGTTCATCATCGTCGGCCAGGAGCGCGGCACCAGCTTCCAGCTCTGGGACGTCGCCCTCGCCCCGACCGACCCCACGAAGCGCGCCATCGCGCTCGAGGAAATCGGCATCGACGCGTACGACGCGTTCGGCTCGGTCCACACCGAGCACGCCACCAGCGCCCGCGAGGCCGTCGACCGCCTCGTGAACGACCTGCGCGAACAGTCCGGGATCGGCTCGTACGGCCTGGCCGACGACAGCCAGCTCGACAACTACAACGCTGCCCCGGCCGCCCAGCCGGCCACCGACGAGCCCGAGCCGTTCGGCCGCGCGCACACCCTGTCGGCCACCCGGGACAGCGGCTACCGCGTCCACGCCAGCAGCACCCCCGGCCTTCCCGTCTTCCACGTGGAGGGCCTGCCGATCCGGCACCCGAACGAGACCAGGGACAGGGTGCGAACCGGGGTCATCAACAGCGGCCTGGACTGGCCGATGGCGAACGTGCTCGTCCGGCTCACCCCGATCACCCGGGAGGACGGAAGCAGCGTCGGCACCAGCGGCCTTGACCTGGCCGTCGCCTGCTCGGTCCTCGCGGCGGCCGGCCAGGTCCCCGCGGACTGCCTGGCGGGCGTCACCCTGGTCGGCGAACTCGGCCTCGACGGCACCCTGCGGGTTCCGTACGACCTGACCCGCGTGGTGCACACCGCGGCCTCCGGCGGCAGCACCACGATCGTCGTCCCGACCCCGGCCGTGGACGACGTGGCCACCGCGGGAGTCCGGGTGATCGGGGCCGCGAACCTGAACGAGGCCCTGGCCGTGCTCACCGGCCACTGGCACCACCCGGACACCTGCGTGCACTGCAAGGACGAAGACGGCCCGCACCAGACGTGCACCTACCAGGAGCCCTGCCCGGCCTGCTGCTCGGACGGCATCACCCCGGTCGGCATCTGACCGGCGGGCGCCGGGCGGGCCCTGCACTGGCCCGCCCGGCGCCTCCCCTCCACCACCACCCGAAATGCAACGGAAGGGCAGCACCACCATGAGCGCCAACGCTGATCAGATCCAGTTCACCGCGTACGGCCCCGGCCGTTTCGCCGAGCACCTGCCGTTCGCCCGGCGCGGCTATCTGTTCACCGTCCCCGGCAGCTTCCCGGAGGACACCCCGGCCCACACCAACGTGACCGACTGGGAGATGGCGGTCTACCGCAAGCACGGCGAGTGGGAGGCGCGGGACGTCAACGGCGACCGGAAGGTCTGGGGCGTCGGCCCCACCCGGCGAGTGGCGGCCGGCCTCGCGTTCCACGGGATCGCCCGGAAGCGCCGCTACCGCGCGGCCGACATCGCCAACGCGCGCCACCTGTGCGGCCTGGAGACCGTCCCCCCGTACGCGGTCGAGGTCACCGACAGCGTGACCCTCGTCCTGACCCCGCAGGCCATCGCCCACCTGGTCCGGATCGAGGCGACCGACTTCGGGCACCCGGCCAACTACCACGTGACCGACCCGGACGGCAGCGGCGCGTACGTCATCGAGGCCGGGGAGAACGTGGAGCTGCGGACCCTGGAGGTCGGCGTCCTGCACATCCGGTGCGGCCACGACCCGGACATGGCCCACCAGTTCGAGAACGAGACCGAGGCCCTGGACCACGTCCGCGAGGAGCTGACCGTCTGGGCGGTCTGCCCCGACTCCCCGGGCGCACCCGCGGCCGAAGACCAGCAGCAGGAGGACGAGGACTAGGCGGCCGAGCCCGCCCAGTAGCCGCCGCTCGCCTCGTGGGGCCGTGACCGGAACTCCGGTCACGGCCCCACCTGCGGTTCTAAGGGCTTCACCGGTCCTAGCTCACTACCCCTCAAGCGGCGGCAACCAGGCGGCCACAGGCCCACCCATGGGCCGACAGTGCCCGGACTCCTTACCCTCCCCACCCCACCAGAGAGGCCCCGCATGGTTACCAGCGGACAGCTTGAGATCGCCCTACCGGGCTTCGGGTCCGAGGTTCCCGACCTGACCTCGTACCGGTGGATCATCGCCAACGTCAGCGCGGGCAAGGACAGCATGGCGATGCTCGCCGAGCTGATGCTCCACGCCACGGCGGCCGGCGTCGCGGACCGGATCGTCGTCGTGCACGCCGACCTCGGCGAGGCCGAGTGGGAAGGCACCCGCGACCTGGCCGCCGAGCACGCGGCGTTCTACGGCTTGCGGTTCGAAGTCGTGGCCCGCACCGGCTCCGGCCTCCTCGAACGCATCGAAGAACGCGGCATGTTCCCGTCAGCAGACAACCGGTGGTGTACCTCGGATTTCAAGCGAGGCCCGGTGAGGCGCCTGATCACCGCCCTGGTTCGCGAGGCCGAAGCAGCCGGCCACGCCGGACCCGTGCGCATCCTCAACGTCATGGGACTGCGCGCCGAGGAGTCCCCGGCCCGCCGCAAGCTCCTCGCGTTCACCCACGACGGTTCGTGGACCTGCCCGTGCGCCGAGTGCGAGCGGCGCCAGCGCAAAGCGAAGTGGTACAAGGCCCGCAAGCTGCCGGTGCCGAAGCACGCCAACCCGGGCTGGGGGGCATCGAACACGCTGCGGTACGTCGACACCTGGCTGCCGGTGCACTCCTGGTCGACCACCGAGGTCTGGACGGCGGTGCAGGCGTCGGGCCTGCGCGTCCACCCCGCGTACGCGGCCGGGATGCCCCGCCTGTCGTGCGTGTTCTGCGTCCTGGCGTCCCGGTCAGCGCTCGTGCGCGCCGCCCAGCTCCAGCCCGCCCTGGCCGCCCGGTACGCCGCGGTGGAGGCCAAGACGGGCCACCGGTTCCGTCTGGACGTGTCGATGGCCGAGATCATCGCCGAGGCCGAGGCATCGCCCCAGGTCGCGGCGGTCGCCTGCTGGGAGGGGTGACCACTGGGCGTATGTGTATCATCCCTCTCCGTGGTCGGCTGTCCTGAGCAGCGGCGCAGCCGACCGCACGCGCCGGTAGTGCAACAGCAGCACACCCACCTTCCGGGTGGGAGGTCCTGGTTCAAATCCAGGCCGGCGCTCCACCACGAAGCCCCCGACCGGCCCCGGCCGCTCGGGGGCTTCGTCGTACCGCCCTGGCCTGCGCCGATGCCCCGAAGGTGAGCCGTTCGGGTCGGCTACCATCGCGCCCCCTCAGCGACCCGTCACAGGAGCGGCCCCATGTTCCACGGCTCGATTCCCGCGCCCCTCCGGTCGATCATCTACGAGCACGCCGGCACCTGGCCCGAGGGCGACATCTACGTCGGCTGCTCCGGGAACATGACGATCGAGCGGGTGCTGCACGAGAAGTTCGGCAGCTCCCGCCCGGTGCACGGCAATGACATCCAGGCGTACTCGTGCGCGCTCGGCTGGTACCTCGCCGGTGACCCGCTGGAGTACACGCTGCGCGAGGAGTACGAGGAGGAACTGGGCTGGCTCCACCCGTACCTGGAGGACCGCGCCGACCTGATGGCGACGCTGATGCTCGGGACGCGGTTCCTCCAGTACGTCGGCAAGGACGGCGTGTACTACCGGCGGATGATGGCCGCGACCCGCGAGCAGTGGCCGCGAATGCACGAGAAGACGGCTACGAAGCTCCGGGGCCTGGAGACCCGCCTCGGCTCGTTCTTCGCCGGCGACGTCCGTGACTACCTCGACCAGGCCCCGGCCGATGCCCCCGTGGTCCTCTTCCCGCCGTTCTACTCCGGGGACTACACCAGCCAGTTCGCGCCGATCGACGCGGCTTTCGACTGGCCCGAGCCGACGTTCGGCGAGCTGGACGAGGACGGCAAGGAACGGATCATCGAGCAGGTCCAGGACCGGCCCAACTGGGTCCTCGGCCTGCACATCGAGCGGCCCGAGCTGCGCCGCCAGCTCGCCGGCGTCGTCCAGACCGCGAACCGCGGCCTGCCGATCTACGTGTACGCCGCCGCCGGGCCCCGGCGCATCGTGCGGCCCCGCCAGCCCGTCGAGCCGATCCCGATGCCGAAGATCGGCAAGGACGACGTCCTCGGCGACCGGATGACCCTGCACATCCTGACCGGCGGCCAGTTCGCGGCCGTCCGCTCACAGTTCATGTCCAAGACGATCAAGCCGGGCAGCCCGCTCATCGCGTGCGGCGTCGCGGTCGACGGGAAACTGATCGGCGCGTTCGCGTACCTGCCGCCGAAGTTCGACCCGAACACCGCCTACCTGATGTCCGACTTCCCGGTGTCGTGGACCCGGTACCGGCGCCTGGCCAAGCTGATCGTGATGGCGGCCTCCACGAAGGAGGCGCAGCTCCTCATCCAGCGGTCCCTGTCGAAGCGGATCACCGGCTGGGCCACCACCGCGTTCACGGACCGGCCGAACTCGGCGAAGTACGGCCGGGGCATCCCCGGCGTGAAACTGCAGAAGCGCACCGAGGCCACCCCCAAGGACCCGGGCGACGGCATCCACCGCTATCAGCTCCAGTACGGCGGGCCCCTCGGCCAGTACGACCTCGCCGGCGCCCTGGAGCTGTGGAAGACCAAGCACGGTAAGGACGAGCGATGATCGACACCACCACCCCCCTGTTCCGGCCCCGGCTCGTCCGGCGAGACCCGCGGCTCCTCACCCGCCTCGAAGTGAACGCGAGGTACATGCGGAAGGAGGAGTACGACCGCCTGGTGGAGAACGTCCGCCGCGACGGCTGCCTCACCTCCACCCCGCTGATCTACTCCGGCGGCGAGTACGAAGAGGGCCGCGAACTCGTCCTCTCCGGGAACCACCGCACGATGGCGTCGGTCGACGCCGGCCTCGAAGAGATCGACTGCATGTTGATCGAAGAGGCCCTGACGCGGCAGCAGCTCGTCGCGATCCAGCTCTCGCACAACGCCATCGCGGGCGAGGACGACCCCGCCACCCTCAAGCAGCTCTACGAGGAACTGGACGACGTCGACTGGCGCGCCTACTCCGGCCTGGACGACGACCAGCTCAAGCTCCTCGCCGAAGTCAGCCCCGAGGGCCTGTCGGAAGCCAACCTCGACTTCGCCACC
Organism: Streptomyces sp. NPDC045967; assembly: GCF_056430495.1. NCBI lineage: Bacteria > Bacillati > Actinomycetota > Actinomycetes > Kitasatosporales > Streptomycetaceae > Streptomyces > Streptomyces sp. NPDC045967. The sequence continues at coordinate 229,168 of NZ_JBWKLE010000001.1, forward strand.
GTGTCGCTGATCTTCCTGCCCGCCGAGCTGGAAGCCGCCCGCACAGCCTTCGAGGAAGCACGCCTCGGGCAGAACGAGAGCTGGCTCGCCGCACGCGCGGACTACGAGCAGACCCTAGACACCCTCGCCTCCACCCACGCCGCCCACAAGGTCGGCAACGTGGCCACCGCCCTCCACGCCATCCTCGCCATCACCGAGGCCCACCTGACCGACCTCCAGGCCGGCTACACCCACGAAGACGGCACCCCCGCACACACCGGGCACGTCGGCCTCGAGACCGTCATCGGCGCCCGCACTCTCCCGGCACCCGCGGCCGTCACCATCAACAAGGCCATCGCAGCAGCAGAGGGACGCGGCGAGATCGAGCAGGGGCAGGGCTGGAAGCTCCTGGAACGCCTCGCGGGGGAGTACCTGTCCGGCCCTAACTACGACCCGGACGGTCAGCCGTGACCACGAACCCCCCGATCACGCTCAGCACCTCCCTCGACCCCTGGGAACGACAGAAGCCCCGAGAGTCAGCCCACAAACACGGACAGTTCATCACGTACCGGGACCTCGGGCGGGCCCGCACCCTTGCGAAGGCTGCGGAGACCCTGACACTCGCGCACGGGCACGTGAGGAACACGGCGTCCGAGTACCGGTGGCGGGAGCGCGTCGAGGCGTGGGACCGGCACCTGGACCGGCTGTACGAGGCCACGTGGCTGGAGGAGCGCCGCAAGGCCGCCGAGTCCGACGCGAAGATCCTCGGGGCGGCGATCGGGAAGCTGGCGCAGCGCCTGGGCACCCTGCGCGCCGAGGAGCTGTCGGCCGGCGACTTCATCCGGCTGATGGACGTGGCCATGCGGCACCGGCGCGTCCTGTTCGGCGACCCCACGGAGACGATCGCGGTCACGGGGCAGGGCGGGAACCCGCTCGCCGTGCAGCTCGCCGAGTTCGCCCAGATGCCCGAGGAGCTGCGTCGCGTGCGCCTCGCCGACCTGGCCGAGGCGGTCAACCGGCGGCTGCGGGCGGTCGATGGCAGCGACGACGAGGACGACGGCGTTGAGGCGGCCGGCGAGGACGACGACAGCGACGAGGAGACGTACCCGGCATCCGGCGGGGACGGGGAGAGCGGCGAGGAGTGAGGGCGCACCAGGCCCCCGGCGGGCTGGACCACCTTGACGACGCGGGGGTGCTCCAGCAGTTGGAGGCCGCCAAGAAGTCGATGAGCCGGGACCTGCTCCGCGATCCCGTGACCCTGGCCCGGGGCCTGGACGGCTCGTACCGGATGCGCCCGCACCTGCGGGTGATCGGCGACGCCCTGGCCGAGGTCGGCAGGAGCGAGCTGGACCGGCTGCTGATCCTGACCCCGCCGCAGGTCGGCAAGTCCACCACGGTGGCCGAGTGGTTCCCGTTCTGGTGGCTGGCCCTGTACCCGATGGACCGGGTCGCGGTGACTTCGTACGGTGACGACCTGGCGCTAAGGCGCGGCAAGACGATCCGCAGCTACGTCGAGGAGTACGGCGACGAGTACGAGCTGTTCATGCAGCCAGGATCCGGGGCGATGCAGGACTGGCTGCTCACGAAGGGCGGCGGTGTCCGCTCGGTGTCGGTCGGCAAGGGTCTGACCGGCCACCCGGTGAACCTGCTGATCGTGGACGACCCGCACAAGGACCGCGCCGACGCCGAGAGCGAGGCGTCCCGGCGGGCGCTGCACGACTGGTACTCGTCCACCGCGCTCAAGCGCCTCCAGGCCGACCGCAACGCCGTGGTCGGCATCCAGACGCGCTGGCACCCGGACGACTGGGCCGGCCGGCGTCTCGCCGAGGAAGGGCGGATCGAGAACGGCGGCCGGTGGAAGGTGATCCACCTCCCCGCGGTCGCCGACCCGAAGTTCGGGCCCGACCCGCTCGGCCGCGCCCCCGGTGACCCGCTGCCGCACCCGAAGATCCCGACGCGGAACCGGAAGAAGCTCAAGGCGTGGTGGGCGGAGATGAAGGCCACGTCGATCGTGCGGGACTGGCACAGCCTCGCCCAGGGCGATCCGCAGCCGGCCGAAGGCGCGTTGGTGTCGGACGAGCTGCTGCGGATGCTGCGGGACACGACCACGAAGGTCGAGCCGCAGAAGATCGCTGTGGCGATCGACCCGTCCGGTGGCGGCCGGGATGTCGCCGGCGTCGTCGGCGGCTTCTTCGGCGACGACAAGCGCGTGTGGATCACCCACGACGTTTCGGCGCCGATGTCGTCGGCGGACTGGTCCACCGCGGCTTGCCGCCTCGCGCACCAGACGAACGCGGCAGTGATCTACGTGGAGTGGAACTACGGCCGCGACATGTGCGTGCTGGCCATCGAGACGTCGTGGCAGAAGCTCGTGGACGAGGGCGAGATCTCGGCCGACGTCCTCATGCCGCAGATCGCCCCGGTGCGCGCCAAGCAAGGCAAGCTGCTCCGCGCGGAGCCCGTGGCGCAGCAGATGGTCCAGGACCGCGTACGGCTGCGCGGCGTGTTCACCGACCTGGAACGCGAGTGGGCCACGTGGATGCCGTCCGACCCCGAGAGCCCTGGCCGGATCGACGCCTCGTGCATCCTCGTGTACGGCCTGATCCCCGAGGCGAACAAGGGCGCCATCGTCCACGCCCCGCTGCCGCAGGCCCCGACGCCGAACAGCCGTCAGGCGCCACCGTCGGCGGGACCGTACGGCCGGCGCATCGGAAAGTGAGGGCCAGTCGCCGAGGAGTGCGCGGGGGATGAACAGCTGCCTCCGTCGGCGTGCTGCCCGTCCTCCGCGTGGCGGTAGAGCAGCACGGGCAGGAGACTTCGTCACCGTCCGCGCTCGACCTGCTACAGTGATCTAAATCGCCGCTTCGACGGCGCACCTCCACGCCGCTGGCTATGGGCCGGGCGAGAGGTGAACGCACAGGAGTTCCTATGCCGCTCGGCACCTCCGTGCAGGAATCGCACCGCGCTTACGTTCACGCGGTCGCCGCAGCACTCGCCGAGTCCGGTCTCACCGTCACGGAAGTCGACTTCTTCGACGACCTGTATGCCGACACCGATCCGCACCGGCGCGGACTCGCGCGTATCGACGTCGCCACGACGGCAGCCACTCGCTCAGGCCGTGAGCTGTGGGCGGCATGGAGCGAGGACACCGGATGGGATCTCTACGTCTTCCACCCGGACGCGAAGCGCATCGAGTCGAAGCACCCGCTGACCCCGGCGGTCCTGCCAACCCCTGCTGATGTGGCAGCCGAAGCCACGGCCGTGCTCCGCGTGGGCCGGCGCCGCCGCCACGCCTGAACCACACCCGCGAGCCTTGTGCGCGCGGTGACCGCCAGCCCGGTGGGACACTGCCGGAGTGAACCGCACCCTCAGTGACGCCCCCTTGGACGAGCACCTGGACCGCAACCCGCAGGCGCAGCACGCGGCGCTCCACGCCCCCGAGTTCGCTGCCGAGACTCACCGGCTGCGCCAGGTCCTCGGCCACCTCGACGTCGCCCTGGCCGCCGAGGGCCTGGACGACGCGGCACGCCACCGCATCGGTGCACGCCTCATCGCCGACTGCCTGGGCACTGACGAGGCCAACGCCCGGATGCGGGCCCGCACCGAGACCGTGGAGAAGCTCATGGAGCAGGGCATGGTGCACGTCAGCGACGAGACCATGAAGCAGCTCATGGCGCACGGTGCGGTGCACGCCAGCACCCTGTGACCACAACGGTTGTACGCGGCGGGGCCGGCCCGGTCACACTGAACCTGTGATGAAGCTGCCCCGCGTGGAGTGCCCCAGTTGCACACGGCAGATCGCGGCCGGTCTGGTCGCCGGCCGCCTCAGCAAGGGCCGGATCTGGCGGCACGACGCCCCCGACGCCCGCCGCGACGCCGACGGCCACCTGCTGTCGTGCGCCGGATCGCTGGAGATCGTGGACCTGCCGTACGGGCAGATGGAGATCGCCATCGAGGAGCCCGAGACGGCCCCCGAGGAAGACGCGATGGCCCTGTTCTGATCGCGGCCCCGCACAGTTTTTGATCTAAAAACCGGGCTTGACCTGCACAGATCTCGCCGGACCCCACTGTTCTGGATGGCCTATCATCCCCGCCTGACTCGGCCGGATGATCTGCCATCGGGGTACGGAAATGATCAGTCTCGTAGTACTCGCCTTCCTCGCGCTCGCCGGATACCGCGGCACGCAGCTCGTCGTCCATGACTCGATCCTCGATCCGGTGCGCGCCCGGATCGACGCCTGGCAGCAGCGCCGCCCGACCTCCGCGTTCCGCGACGCGATCGTGACGCTGATCTCCTGCGTCTACTGCTCCGGGTTCTGGGTGTGCGGCCTGCTGCTCCTCGTCTGGCTTCTCGTCACCGGCACTTGGTCCGGCACCCCCGTGGTGGTCCACGGCTTCGAGTGGCTGGCCGTCGCCGGCGCGGCCGTCCTCCTCAACCGCTGGGACGACTCCCGCAAGGACGACCACTGATGGCGGCACCCCGCACGATCACCGCGGCGGCCTCCCGGTACACCTCGCGGAAGATCCGGGGACGCGGGGCCGGTAACCAGTCCTGGCAGAGCCGCGCCTACGACATGTACCACCAGGTCCCCGAGGTCCGGTTCGCCGCCTCCTGGATCGGCAACGCCATGTCCGGCGCCAGGCTCTACGCGGGCCGCCGCGCCGACGACGGCACGATCGAACCGGCCCCCGAGGGCCACCGCGCGCACGAGATCGTCTCGCAGATCGCCGGAGGCCCTGACGGGCAGTCGAAGATGCTCGGCGCGTTCGGCCGGCACCTGACCGTTCCCGGCGAGGGCTGGATCGTCGTCCGCCCCAACGACGAAGTCCTCTCGCCGTACAGCCCCGAGGACGGACACGACTGGCGCGTCCTGTCGGTGAAGGAGGTCAAGCAGCAGTCCGGCAAGCTGATGGCCGAGATCGACGGCGAAGAAGTCCCGATCCCCGAGGGCGACCCCGAGACGATGGACCCCGACGGACCCGTGGCGATCCGGGTGTGGGAGCCGGACCCCGAGCGCGCCATCGAGGCCGACAGCCCCGTCCGCTCCAGCCTGGAACTGCTGGAAGAACTCCTGCTGCTGAACGCCGCCGTGAAGGCCATCGCCCGGTCGCGGATCACCGGCCGGGGGCTGCTCCTCATCCCGAAGGGCACCAGGTTCCCGACGTCCGGCACCCAGGGCGGCGCAGAGGACGACCTGATCGAGACGTTCATGGCCATCGCCGAGACGGCGATCCGTGACCCCGAGTCGGCCGCCGCGACGGTCCCGATCATCCTCGAACTGCCAGCGGACACGATCGCCGACTTCAAGCTGATCAAGTTCGAGTCGGAGTTTGACGAACTCGCCATCAAGCTCCGCGAGGAGGCGGTGCGCCGCTTCGCCACCGGCCTGGAGATCCCGGCCGAGATCCTGCTCGGCCTCGGCGACGTGAACCACTGGGGAGCCTGGGCGTTGACCAGCGAGGCGATCCGCCTCGGCATCGAACCGAAGCTCGCCACGATCTCGTACGCCCTCACGCAGCAGTGGCTGCGCCCGATCCTCGAATCCGAGAACGTCGAGGACTGGCACCGCTGGATGGTCTGGTACGACACCAGCCCGCTGCGGGTGCGCACCAACCGCTCCGAGACGGCGTTGCAGGCCCACGACCGGGGCGTCATCTCGGACGAGGCCCTGCGCCGCGAGACCGGGTTCGATGAGTCCGACGCCCCCACCGCCGAGGAGACGGCCCGCCGCAACCCTGCGCCCGCCCCGGGTGAAGGCGACGAGACTCCCGACACGGAGACGCCCCCGGCGCCGCCCGAGCTGCCCGTGGACGAGTCCGAAGCGCCCCCGGACACGCTCGCCTCCTCGGCCGGTCCCGGTGACGGCCTGCTCGCTGCCGCTGACGGCCTGATCTGGGGTGCGCTCACCGCGGCCGGGGACAAGCTCCGCAAGACCCCGGCGTGCCCCCGCAGCGAGCGCGGCAAGGCCCGCGATATCGACTCGGCGCGCCTCCACACGCTGCTGCCGGTCGACGCCGCCCAGGTCGAGCAGTGGCGTCTCCTCGATGGCGCCTGGTCCCGCGCCCCCGAGATCGCCGGACGGTACGGCCTCGACGCCGAGTGCCTGACCGCCTCGCTCGACGGCTACGCCCGCGAGCTGATCGCGGCCGGGGTTGAGCACGAGTACCGGCTTGTCCCGACCGTCCTCACCTCGTGCTTCGGGACAGCGGCATGACGCGCCCTCGCGGCCCCCGCCCGGCCGCCACCGAGCAGCAGGGCCACGGCGGGCCGGTCCTCCACCCCGGTACGACCCGCGAGGCGTGGTGCTCCTGCTGCCGGGCGTGGACCGGCATCACCTGCGAGCTGCACTTGCTGACCACCGAAGGCGTGTCCACGTCGGGCGCCCTCACCTGGTGCGAGGTCTGCGAGGACCCCACGAACCCGCTCCCGGCAAGAAGGATCGACCGTGGCTGACACCTCCACCGCCCCGCTGGGCCACAGCATCTCGGCTCACCGCGTCCACGGCTGGTGCTCGCACTGCCCGGACCACGGCCTGGCCGAGGAAGTCGCCGCCTGGCGCATGGAAGAGACCGACCGGCACGCCGCCGAAAGCGACGACGACCCGCCCCTCGCCATGCCCCTGGCGTACAGCGACTGTCCCAAGTGCGGAGGGACGGAATCGCTCGTCACCGCGGAGGTCACGATCCGCACCCGCGCGGGACGTCGAAAGGTCGCGGGGTGGGCGCACTGCCTTCACTGCGACGACGTGACGGAGGAGGCCACTCATGGCTGACCGCAACCGGCAGCTCGACCAGGCCGAGGCGGACTTCGGCGAAGCGGTCGCCGCAGCGCTCACCGCGACGGCCGACGAGTTCGCCGACGCCGTCCAGGACGCCACCGAGCTGGTCGCCGCGCGCTTCTCCGTGGGCCGGATCGCCCGCATGTGGAACAACCGGGTCACCGGCCTGGTGCGTCGCCTGCTGGGCACCTCGGGGCGGGCCGCGGTCGCCGCAGCCGAGGACGTCGGCGGGGAGCTGCCGGACGGCTGGGACGACCTGCCCGGCCGGTACGACGACGGCCGTGAACTCCCCGAGGACATCGCCCAGTACGTCACGACCACCGAGCATCTGTTGCGGGCGGTCGGTGACCGGCTCGCCGAGGCGACCCGCGCCGAGCTGGCGGCCGGCGTTGCGGCCGGTGAGGACGTCGAGCAGCTACGGGCCCGGCTGCGTAACGTGTTCAACCGGGAAGGGGCGCACCTGGGCCCCGTACGGGAACGGCGCATCGCACAGACCGAGGCGACCCGCGCGTGGAACACGGCCACCCTCGCTGCGGCCGAGGCCGCGACCGGCCCTGACCGGCCGGTGGTGAAGCAGTGGATCACCCGGCACGACGCGCGGGTGCGTACCGCACACGATCAGGTGGACGGTCAGATCCGGCTCCTGGCCGAGCCGTTCGTCGTGGCCGGTGTGGAAATGCAGGCCCCCGGCGACCCGACCGCGCCGCCGTCCCTGGTCATCCACTGCCGATGCCGCCTCGGAGTGGCCCCCGAACAACGCGCCTCTGCCTACGAACCGAAGGACCCCGCGCGGGGTCGCGTCTTGGAATCTGAGGAGAGCAGTGTGGAAGTCCCCCAGCCGGTGACCGCATCAGTAGGCGGGCACACCGGCGCGATGATCGCCCTGATGCCCACCGCTGAGGACGCCGAGCGCCTGGCCCTCAACGCCACCGGCTCCGAGCCGGCGGGCGAGCTGCACCTGACGCTGTTCTACCTCGGCGAAGGGGCCGACTGGGACGAGGAGTCCCGCGCCGACCTCATCAGCCTGCTCCGCTCCCGCGCACCCGACCTCGGCGAGCCGATCGCCGCCCGAGTCTTCGGCGCGAACCAGTGGAACTCGGACGGCGATGCCCCGTGCTGGGTGTGGTCCGTCGGCGACGACCGCGACCGCCCCCAGGACGCGCCGACCTTGGAGAGGGCCCGCTGGTCGGCCACGTACGCGCTGGAGGAGATGCACCGCCAGCCCGACCTGCCGACGCAGCACACGCCGTGGCAGCCCCACGTCTGCGCCGCCTACACCCGCAGTCCGTCCCTGCTGACCGCGATGAACCAGCGCCTCGGCCCGATCCGCTTCGACAGGCTGCGGGTCGCGTTCGCCGGCGAGCACACCGACATCCCGCTCGGCCGGGACCAGGAGACAACGATGGACGAAGACGAGCAGGTGACCACCGGCCCCCTCGCGGCCCGGTCCTGGTCCACCCCCGACGACACGGCCTTGGCCTTCGAGAACACCGAGACCGGCGACGGCAGGGTGTTCCGGCCCGGGTCGCTGTACTGGTCCGGCGCTGGTCCGTGGCCTCTGCAATACGCCGACGAGATGCTGATGGGCCACCAGGGCGCAGAGCTGGCCGGGTCCATCCAGAGCATGGGCCGGGCCGGGGACCGGATCACCGGCAGCGGCGTCCTCTACCCCGGTCTGGCGGCCGGGTCCGACGCCCTGATGGTCCTGGAGCAGAAGGGCCCCCTGGGCGTGAGCGTCGACCTGGACGACGTCAGCGTGGAGTTCGTGGACCGCTCCCGGCGCAGCGAGGACGAGGGCGCGGTCGTGCTCCTGGCGTCGCTACCCTCGGCGTCGCTGTTCCGCATGAGCGACGGCTCGTGGTCGCTGTCCGCGACGGAGACGACCGGCTTCACCGCGTGCGGGGATTACCTGACCCGCCAGGCGAACGCCTCGCAGCTCATCACCGGCCCCGACGGCCGGGTGTCCGCCAACGCCGTGCACGCCGCGTTCGCCGCGACGGGCACGCTCACCGCGGCGGCCGGCGACCCCGACGACCAGGGCGAGGGCACCGTCGTGCACCGCGAGTCGTCCGGCGACCTGCTGATGCGGGTCACCCGGGCTCGGCTGCGCGGCGCCACCCTCGTGGCGATGCCCGCGTACGACCAGGCGCGGATCGTGCTGGACGAACAGCCCGAGCCCGCCCCGGTCGAGGAAGACGAGGAGTGGTGGGCGGCAGCCGGCCCGTCCCCTGCTCAGCTCAAGGTCGTGAACTTCGTGAAGTCGGCCCCGGCCCCGGTCGGTGCCCGCGACGTCGCCCGAGGGTTGCGGATCAAGATGGAGACGCCGCGCGGCCACCTCGCGAAGGCGGCGAAGGCCGGTCTGATCGTGCGCCTCGCCCGTGGTCTGTACGTCGGCCCGTCCACCGACATGTCGGTGATCGCCTCCGCCGACACCGACGCCATGCCCCTTGAGCCCCTGGGCGACGAGGACGAGTCGGAGGCGATGCGCGAGCTGGTCGCGTCCGCCTGGACCGCGATGCAGGACGCCGACCCGATGCCCGCCACCTGGTTCCGCGAGCCCACCGCCGAGGAGCTGCCCCCGGGTTCCGGCGGCGTGCACTACGCCAACGGCAGGGTCTACGGCTGGGTGGCACAGGCCGGTGAGCCGCACGCCGGCTACCCGGGCAAGAAGCTGACGGTCGAGTCGCTGGGCAAGCTCGACCTGACCCACTTCCTCCGCGCCCGGTTCAAGCTCGATGACGGCACCTTCGTCAAGGCTGGGGCCTTCACGATGAACGTCGGCCACCACCGCGACGGCGCGGAGTGCGAGACCGCGGCGTGCCAGTTCGATGACACGAGGAGCGTCGCGGGAATCGTGACGGTCGGCCAGAACGCGGGCGGCCTCTGGTTCAGCGGCGCGGCGGCCCCGTGGCTGTCGGAGTGGGACCGGAACGTCTTCGCGGCGTGCCAGCCGTCGTACCACATGAAGGCCGGGCCGACCGGTCAGTGGCAGCTCCGCGCGGTCCTGTCGGTGCCGGTCCCCGGCCACTCGTCGCCGCTGCTCGCCACCGCCGTGGCGGAGCGGTCGAACCTCGCTCTGGCGGCGTCGGCAGCGCTGGCCGTCGGCGACCCGGACACCGATCCGGACGTGTCCGGACAACTCCCGGACAACCCGGCGGACACGTCCGGACACCATGAGGAGACACACACGCGCACCGCCTCTGAACAGGGCGGACAGCGTCCGGACAACCGTCCGGACGCTGTCCGGACAACGCACCTGGCGGGCAGCGATGTGGACGCCGTCGCCTCCGCCCTGCTGTCCAGCGTCCCGTTCCTGGAAGTCCTCGTGACGGCCCTCGACCGCCACCAGGAGCAGCGAGAAGCCGCGAAGGAAGAGGCCGCACGACTCGCCGCCTCCGTCATCGCACCGGCCCGCGAAGAGATCGCGGCCGGCCACACCACCACCGGAGAGGGAGCCTGACATGGGATGCGCCTGCAACAAGGGCAAGCGGCAGCAGTGGGAAGTCGTCGCCGACGGCGGGAACGGCAAGGTGCTGTTCGGCCCCTCGTCCTCGGAGGCCACGGCCAAGGCCGTATCGAAGCGGTACGAAGGCAGCGTCGTCCGAGAGAAGGCGAAGGAGGCAGCCACCACCGCCAAGAAGGCATGAACCCGTCGTAGGTGTCCCCTTGACTTAGCCCGATGTCGGCCGTCGGCATCGGGCTATGCTTCTCACATCGCCGCTGGTTCTGGGCCGGGCAACTCCAAGATCGATCACAGGAGTGCCCAGGCCATGGCCGACTTCGAAATCCCGGAAGACGTCTCCGCTCTCTCCGACGACGAGCTGAACCAGGCGCTCTCCGGCGCTGTCGAGGCGTTCGACGCCAAGTCGCAGTCCACTACCGTCACGACGAAGGACCTGGAGTCCCTGCGCTCCCTGGCGACCTGCGTCGACACGATCCGTTCCGAGCAGGCGTCCCGCCGCGAGGCAGCCGAGCAGGCCGCCGCCGAGATCGACTCTCTCGCCGCCCAGGTGCGCGGCCCCGAGGCCCCCGCCGAGCCGGCCGAGGGGGCGGAGGGCACGGAGAGCGAGGAGACCGCCGCCGCGGTGGTCGAGGAGCCGGAGCCCGAGCCCGCCCCGAAGGTCACCGCCTCGGTCGTCTCCCGTCCGGCCCTGGACCTGTCCGGCGTCCGCCGGCGTCAGCCGCGCGTCCTCCCGGAGCCGCCCGCCCCAGGCACGAGCATCACCGCGGCGGTCGACGTCCCCGGGTACGCCCCCGGCCAGGCCCTCAACTTCGAGGGCATCACGGCGGGCATCATCTCCCGCGCAAATGCGTTGAAAACGGCCGGTGGTGGCGTGGGTCAGGTCATCAGCTACCGGCATCCGTACCCCGAGGACCTGATCGTCACCGACTCCTCGTCGGCGCCGGAGGGCACCACCGTGGCGCTCCACGCGTCCAGCCAGCTGCGCCTGCCGCAGCAGGACCTCGTCGCGTCCGGCGGCTGGTGCGCACCCTCGGAGACGATCTACGAGCTGACCGACACCTCGTGCCCCGACATGCTGTGGGACGCGCCCGAGATCCAGCTCGCCCGCGGTGGACTCAGGTACTACAAGCCGCTGAGTCTGGACGTGTCCGCGATGACGTGGGTGCACACCGAGGCCGACGACATCAGCGGCGCGACCAAGCCGTGCTTCCGCATCCCGTGCCCCGACCCGGTCGAGGTCCGCTGTGACGCGGTCGGCGTGTGTCTCGAAGCAGGCATCCTGACGCAGAGGCACTTCCCCGAGCTGGTCGCCTGGTACCTGCGCAACGCCATGGTCGCGCACGAGATCCGCATCAGGTCCGTGCTGTACCAGCAGGCTCTCGACACGGCGACGCCGGTCGTCCTGCCTCCCACGTTCGGCGCGCTGTCGGCCGTGTACGCGGCGATCGCCCTCCAGGCCGCCGACATGATCGAGCGTCACAGCCTCTGTGAGACCACCGCGCTCGAGGTCGTCTTCCCCTGGTGGAGTCGCAACGCGTTCCTCGCGGACATCGCCCGCCAGAACGGGCGGGACGTCTGCGAGATCGACCCGAACTGTATCCAGGACAGTTTCAGCCGCCTCGGTGTCCGCATCCAGTGGGCGCGGAACCTGCCCCCGGGCGTCCCGACCGACATCGGCGCACCGACGCCGGCGACGGACTGGCCGGCGACCATGCAGGTGCTGATGTACCCGGCGGGCTCGCTCCAGATCGGCCGTGGCGAAGAGGTCAACCTCGGCGTCATCCACGACAGCACGAAGTTCTCGACCAACGACTACACCGCCCTGTTCGCGGAGGAATGTGTCGCCTTGGTCGATCGCTCGGTCGACACCCGCGCCATCACCATCCCGATCTGCCCGTCCGGCACCACCGGCGGGCAGACGGCACTGACCTGCCCGATCGCCTGACCCTCGCCCGCCCCAGTCGTGCCGGGCCCGTGACCTGAACCGGGCCCGGCGCAACCAAGTTGAGAACGGAGGCGAGCAATGGCGGGCATGAGGAAGTACGTCCAACCGATCCCCGGCGAGCCACTGCCCCACGGAATCCTCGGCGCCTGCACCGACATCCGCGACGTGGACGACGTCCACGAACTCCTCGGCATCGAGTGGCTGGCCCTGGGCTGCTGCCCGGTCAACGTCTGGCGAGACCCGTGCGTCAGCGACGAGTCCCCAGGCGACGAATCGCCCGGCCCGCTGCAGAAGGAGTTCTGCCGCCCCACCACCGAGCACGCCGACCCGATCACCGTCTACTCCGGTGCCGAGTGCTCCACCATGGGCTGGTCGTACGCGGAGGCCCGCGCCCACGCCGAAGCGTCCCTGGCCCTCGGCGAGCAGGAAGCCGTCGAAGCCGGGTTCTGGGCCGACCACCTGGCCGCCACGGCGCAAGACCTCACCCCGGACGCCGGGCCGGTGAACATCGCCGCGGGCGTCGCCGCTCTCGAAGGGTGCTTGGCCGAGCAGTACGGCGGCCGTGGCGTCCTGCACGTCCCGGCCGGCGTCGCCGCGCTCCTCGGTTGCTGCAACGTCGTCCGCGAGGACCCGGCCACCGGCAACCTGACCACCCTCGCCGGGAACTGCGCGATCATCGGCGCCGGCTACTCCGCGATGAACACCGGCCCGGGGAACCTGCCCGCCGACCCGGGCACGGCGTGGCTCTACATCACCGGCCCGGTCGTCATCCGCCGCGGCCCGACCATGACCATCCCGGACCGGCCCGGGGCCTCCGTGAACACGCGCACCAACGACCGGCGCGTGCTGGTCGAGCGCACGTACGTCGTCGCCACGACCTGTGTCGTGTGTGCCATCCAGGTGGTGACTTGTCCGTGACCGAGATGATCGAGGTTCAGCCGACCAAGGAGCGGCGCGTCGACTTCGCGCGGTGGGCGGTCGCCCAGACGCCGAAGATCCGCACCGTCGGCCCCTCCCTGTTCGCCGTCCCGCCCGCCCTGTTCGGCGACATGCCCGAGTCGGTGCTGATCGGGGCCATCGTGGACGGCCACCGGTACGTGTCGCCCGACGAGGACCAGGCCGCCGAACTCCTCGGCGTCGCCACCGCGGCGGGCTTCACCGAGGAACGGGAAGCCGTCCCTGGTGAGCCGCTGCCCGGGGTGCCCCCGGAGGCGTACGGGGCCAACTCGACGCCGCTGCCCGCCCCCGAGCCCGACGAGCCCGCCGGCGACAAGCCAGAGGGCCTGTTCCCCTGCTCTGGCTGCGACAAGGAGTTCACCACCGAGCGCGGCCGGGACACGCACAGCCGCCAGAAGCACCCGGAGGACTGACCGGTGCCCGTTGAGCCGATTCCCTGTGAGCCGGGCGGCGGTACCCCGGTAGAGGTCACCACGTGCTGCGCCCCGTCGATCGCCTCAACGGCCCTATGTCGCGCGGACGGCACGACGGTGCTCCTCGTCGTGCGGTCCGGCTGCGTCGAATGCGGTGAGGCGGCTCCCGACCCGGAGACGGTCGGCTGGATCGATGCCGCCACCGGCGCGTTCACGCCGGGCGCGCTTCCTGCCGACGTCGGCCCGTGTGACGCCGGGTGCGTCGACACCGTGTGCCGCCAGCTGTGCGACGACACCGACGGCGACGGCGCGGCGGACGCCACGTACAGCGAATTGTGGTGTGTCCGCGCCGACGGCACGGCCGAGCTCGTTCTCACCTACCAGGACGACCCGAGCGTCCCGTACACCCCGGTCGCGCCGGTCGACTGCACCTACGGCTGCCCCCAGACCGAGACGGTGACGCTATGCGACGACAGCGGTCCGTTCCTGCGCCGGTACACCTTCCTCGACGGCACCGCGTCGTACGAGGACGTCGCGCTCGACGGGCGGACGCCGCACGTCGTCACCGGCACGGTCGGTGTCTGCGCCGGCGACGGCGGGTGCGCGGAGCAGACGACCCCGGCCGCGACACTCGGCCTGTGCCTCGCAGACGGCACGCCGATCGCCGTCATCATGAGCCGCGACTGCGACGGCCTGGTTACGCGAGACGGCTGGATCAACCTCACCACCGGCACGTACAGCGCGGGCGCACCGCCCGTCGGCGCCCAGGCGTGCGGGGACTCCCGCGCCTTTGAGCTGGCCGGCCTGCTGTGCGACGTCGATCCGGCGACCGGTGACGTGCACGGCCTGGTCCTCGTGGAGTACGCCTACAACCCGGACGGCTCCCTGGCCTCGGTCCGCCTGGTCGACCCGGCCACCGGCGCCACCTACAGCCTCCAGGGCGAGCTACGGCGCTGCCCCGGCGGAACCGAGACACAGCCGGAGCAGGACCTGACCGTCCTGTGCGACACCGCGGCGGACGGCACCACCACGGCGTTCCTCCGCGACTACCGGCGGGACCCGGCGAGCGGGCAGATCAACGGCCACACCGACTACGCCCTGGACGGCTCCGCGTACGCACCCACCGGTGAGGTCGGCCAGTGCGGGCTCCTCGCCCCGGAGCCGTGCCGCAATTCGAGCGCGCTCCTCGTGTGCGACCTGCCGACCGGCGGCGAGCCCACGCCCACGGTCAGCGACACCGACCCCACCCCCTACCAGGGGACCGGACTTGGAGCGGAGCCGCTCCCGGGCGGCGCCGCGAACCTGTGGGCCGGCGGCGCCATCACCGTCCCTGCGGACAGCGCGGCCGGCCCCGGCCACATCAACCAGCACCTGCGCTCGATCGCGGCGAACGTCCAGGCACCGCGGCCCGGCTGCGACACCGGCACCGCCACCGTCACCGCCAGCATCCGCGTCCAGCGCACCGGCCCCTCCTCGGCGCTGGGCGGCAACGGCCTGTGGGCCCTGTGGGCGGGCAGCACCCGCGTCGCCATCGTGACCACCCCGGACAACACGCCGGTCGGTTACACCGGCACCCTCACCGTGTCCGGGCAGGTCCCGGCCGCCGACCTCGCCGCCGGGAACGTCCACCTCGCCGCCATGCTGGAGACCTGGCAGACCGCCGCCCACGTCGGCGGCTGGATCGTGGACCAGGCCGCCACCAGCGTCGTCTACGACCAGACCGACTGCGAGACCCAGTTCCTCCGGAACGTCACGGTGGACTGCGAGACGGGCGAGGTCACCGCTGTCACGGACACCACCCTCGACGGCCAGCCGTACACCCCGGCCGGCGAGGTCGGCCAGTGCACCGCGAGCGGCGGAGCCTGCTGCCCCGAGGAGCCGTGCCGCGACGCGAGCACGCTCCTGCTGTGCGACCTGCCCACCGACGGGGCGCCGGCCTCGACCGTCACGGACACCCCGGCAGGGCCGTACTACCCGTACACCACGGGCGTACCGGCGGCCGGGGCTCAAGCCCTGTGGGACGGCGGCACGCTGACCCTCCCGGCCGCGGCCGGTCCGCAGCCCGGCACGGGCGGCACCGTACGGACGGCCGCGGCGGTCGTCCAAGCCCCGCGACCGGCCTGTGACGCCGGTACCGCGCACGTCACCGTGCAGGTCGACGTCACCCAGCTCGGTCCGGACAACGGGTGCCGGGCCACCGGGTTCCTCGCCCTCTACAACGGCACCGGCGAAGCATCCCGGATCGCCCTCGCCCTCGCCCCGCCCGACACCCCCGCCGGGTGGACTGGGACGCTCACCGCCGAGGCGGACGTCCCGGCCGATGACCTCGCCGCCGGGAACATCGCCGTGGCGCTCGCGTTCGACGCCTACGACGACAGCGGCACTACCTGCCCCCCGCCGCGCCGCACCGGGTGGGAGCTCTCCGGGTTCGACGCCACGGTGGTCTACGACCAGACCGGATGCGCCCCGCAGTTCCTCCGCACCGTCACCGTGGACTGCGAGACCGGCGCGGTCCTGTCCGTCACGAACACCACCCTGGACGGCGCCCCGTACGACCTGACCGGCGAGCCAGGGCAGTGCGTCCCGGCCGGGGGCGGCACGGCCGGCGAGCCGTGCGGGGACACGGAGGTCGTCCAGCTCTGTGACCTGACTTACGACCCGCAGGCCCCGATCCCGACCCCGGCGGGCGACTTCGCGCTGACCGGGAACGTGATCGCGGCCAACAACGGCACGACGCTGTGGTTCGCCCAGGCCAACCAGCCGGCGACCGGCGTAGCGGAGCTGACCGTGAGCGGGCTGCTCCCGGCCACGCTGTACGAGTTCCGGTTCGCGTCCGCGTGGGTCGGCGCGGGCGGCGGCGACCCGGTGGGCAACGCCGCGATCTACCGGCTGGACGTCCTCGACGGCGCCACGGTGCTCGCCACCAGGACGCGGAACGTCTCCAACGGGTCGAACGCGTTCCCGGGCGGCGTGATGACCGAGGACCTGCCGCCCCTCGGGTTCATCGCCCCTGCCACGGGCGCGGTCACGATCCGGTTCACCGACCAGACCACCGGCGGCGCGGTCAACGACCGCGACCTGTACCTGATGCCGATGGAGGTGCGGACGGCGGTCCTGACCCTCACCCGCACCCCGTTCCTGCGGCGCCTCACCTACGACTGCGACGGGGTCCTCGCCTCCACCCAGGACACGGGCCTGGACGGCACCACCCCGTACGCCGTGGAAGGCGAGGCCGGGGTGTGCACCGCCGACGGCGGGGCCGCCGGGGCCGTCACACCGTGCGACGCGCAGAACGTGATCGAGGCGTGCCGGTGCGACGACGCGGACGGGGACGGCGTCCCCGAAGTCGCGTACGTGGAGCTGCTGGCCGTCGACTGCACCGGCACCCTCTCCAGCGTCGGCACCTACCTGCCGGACTACTCCGCCCCGTACGAGCCCGTGGCCCCGATGGACTGCGACACGGGCGCGGAGCTGGGTGCGCCCCCCTCGATCGGTGTCCAGGCCGGCCGGGTGGTCCTTGCTCCCGGCGCGTCCTGGGACGGGTCGACCGTGCCGACGCTCCAGGCGGTCACCGTCCGCGCGTCCGGCGGCACCGGAACCGTCACGACCACCGACGGCACGAGCCCTCTCCTGGACGGCGAGGAAGCCGCCTGGACCGTCGCCAGAGACGTGCACGCCCGACTGGTCGGGCCCCTCCTGATCACCGCCACAGACGGCACCGTGACCGTCACGTACACCAAGGAGATCACGCTGTGAGCGGATGCTGCGGGCCCAGCCCGATCATCACCAGCCTGCCGCCGGTGCCCCGAGTCGACGTCGAAGGCTCGCTCCTGTGCGACGTCTTGGCGGACGGCACGATCGCCGGCCAGGCCCTCGTGGAAGCCGTCTACGACACGACCAGCGGCGACCGCGTCGGCACCCGGACCGTGAACCCGGCGACCGGGGCCGCCTACGCCCCGGTGGGCACGCTCCAGCCCTGCCCGCCGCCGGACTCCTGCACGTGCGAGACGGTCCTGCTGTGCGACATCGAGCCGGCCGGCGCCTCCACGCCGTTCCTTCGGACCATCTGCCGCACCTGCACCGGCACCGCCACGGTGACCGACACCGCCCTGGACGGCACCACCACCTACGCCGTGCAAGGCGTCGTAGGCGTCTGCGACCCCACCCAGGACTGCGCCTCGCCGACGACCCCCGTCACCAGCGTCGGCCTGTGCCTCGCGGACGGTACGCCCATCGCCGTGACGATCGTCCGAGACTGCTCCGGCGCGGTCACCTCCGAAGGCTGGTTGAACCTCAACACTGGGGCATGGTCGGCCGGTGCCGTCCCAGCCGGGACCGTCGCGTGCGGTGACTCCCGCTCGATCCAGGTCTCGGGGACCTTCTGTGACGTCCTGCCGGACGGCACGGTCGCCGGCCTCGTCCTGGTGGAGTACAGCTACGACGACACCGGGGCGATCTCCTCGGTGCGCCTGGTCGACGCCGTCACCGGCACCACCTACACCCCGCAGGGCACCGTCACCACCTGCCCGGCCGACGTGCAGCAGCCCGAGCAGGACGCCGTGGTGCTGTGCGACGTCCAGGCGGACGGCACGGTCACGCAGTTCGTGCGGGACTACCGGCGCGACGAGCTCGGCGTCATCGTGGGGCACACGGACTACCTGTTGGACGGCTCCCCGTACCCGGCGACCACCGGCACGGTCGGTGTCTGCCAGCCGCAGACGTGCCAGGACTGCGAGACGCTGCTCCTGTGCGCGGAGGACCCCGCCACCATCACCGGCCAGGGACTCTCCTCCGGGACGCTCGCCAACGGCGTGACGTGGCAGGTGAAGGGCACCGCCACCCCCACCCCGAGCGCCCACAGCAACGGCGACGGCGCATGGTGGGGCAACACCGCGACCTTCCCGAATCCCAGCGTCACCCCGTACACGTTCACCTTCGACCGGCCGTCGGTCGTCGAGTTCTCCGTCTACATGGGCTACCTCAGCCCCGCGCCGGAGACAGACGACAACTGCATGCAGCTCCCGGCCGGCCTCGAGGTCGTCAGCCTCCCCGCTGGGTTCGTCTACAACGCGGCCACGGGCATGGTGTGCGTGAACTCCATGCAGGCCGCCGACCCGACCGGCGCCAACATGGCCAACCCGACCGTCGCTGTGTCGGCCCGGTTCCGCACCCCTGGCCCGGTGTCCACCCTGACGACCCGGTACCTGGGCCCCCGTAGGGCCGTCAGCGGGGCGTTCCGCACGGCCTGGGTCGGTGCGCTGGAGGTTACCGCGAGCGTGCAGTTCCTCCGCCGGATCTGCCGCGACTGCGAGGGCACGGTCACCAGCACGACGGACACCCTCCTCGACGGCACCACCGTGTACGCGCCACCGGGCGAGGTCGGCATGTGCCAGCCGTCGCAGGAGCAGCCCCCCGGGGCCGACACGGAGCCGCTGCTCCTGTGCCACACGGCTGCGGACGGCACCGTGACGCAGTTCCTCCGGCACATCACCTACAACGCCGACACCGGCGCCATGTCCGCCATCAAGGACACCCGCCTCGACGGCGCGACCCTCTTCGCCGTGGGCACCGGCACGGTCGGCCACTGCAATGACGACTGCTGCAAGCCCGTCCAGGTCTGCATCCAACAGGATCCGGTCCAGTCGGCCGAGTTCATCTCCAACGAGGACCACCGCAACGACAACACCGTGGACCCGGTGTGGAAGTGGACCACGGACCTCAACGCGGCCAACCCGCCCTGGTACGACATGTACCAGTACCAATACTCCGGCGCCTGGAGCGCGACGGACTCCGACACGGAGCGCCCGGCGTGGTGGGTGAGCCCGCACCCCTTCGGCGCGTCGGCGCAGGCAAGCCCGGCCCGGCCGAACGAGGGCCCGTCGCTGCTCAACGCCCACTGGTACCCGCGCGCGCACTTCGACCTGCCGGACAACGCCGACCCGGCAACCATCAAGGTCCAGGCGACAGTGTTCAACGCCGACCAGATCGGGCGTGCCTTCCGTCTCAATGGCGGCGCGTGGCAGACCCTCCCCGCCACGGCCACGCACAACGGGGTCACGTACACCTTCGGCCCCGACACCATCCCCGGTGCCACGGCCGGACGGAACTACCTCTACCTGGACGTCGAGGAGACCGTCGGCGGCGGCGCTGGGCTGATGGTGCACCTCAAGGTGTTCTACGAGGTGATCCCGGAGACTCGGTCCTGGACCCGGATGGTGTGCTGCGACGACTCGGTCTACTACATCGACGAGGACGGACAGCGGCAGGACAGCGTCCCCGACGGCTGGCACGTAGCCCCCTGCGGCGGCTCCACGGCCGAAAGCGACGACGGCACGCCAGCCGTCGTCTCCACCGGGGCCCGCAGCGTCACCGGCACCGCCCCCGTGAACCTGGCGGGCGAGTTCCCCGGCCTCCAGTCGGTGACCCTCCTCGTCTCCTCCGGCAGCGTCTTGGCCACCCTCACCAACGGCGCGAACGTGCCGATCCCGGCCGGGGCCAACGTGACGTGGTCCGTGACCAGGGACCAGGACACGGCCCTCGCCGCGGCCTCGTTCGCGGGCGCCGACGCCGGGACCGCGTACCTGCTGCTGTTCACCTACGCCTCCTGACCGCGAGCGCGGGGCCGCCGATCTGGTGGCCCCGTCTCTCCCCGATAGCACCGAGCAGACGAAGGAGGCGAGCGCATGACGGGCACCGCCGGAACGTTGCGACCGACCCCGCCGACCGGGCAGGCGTCCGGCGTCGTGGGCCTGGACGCCGCGCCCGCGAACACCTGGACCCCCGTCCCCGGGACGGACCTGGTGCTGCCGGCGGCCGGGCTCTACGAGGTGACCGCCGACGTGCAGGGGTCCATCGGCGGGACGGGCTCCTACTCCAACGCGATCATCGACGCCCGGATCTACGACATCACCGCCGGTGCCGTCGTTCCGATGGCGGGACGGCGCGTGATCCTCTTCTCCGACCACTCCACCGAGCCGGTCTTGCGCAGCATCCAGGCCAACGCCACCGCCGCAGCGCTCTACCAGGTGGCAGGCCCGAGGACGCTCCGGGTGGAGGCTTCGTGGCGTACCGACGCCGGTACCACCAGCGGCAAAGCCCTCTGGGCCCACTGCTTCCGCTTCAAGCGCATCACCTGACCCCTCTGGAGAGACCCATGGCAGGCACCAGCGGCGGCGTCTCCCTCGCCACGGACCGCGAGTTCGAGATCCTTTGTGACGACAACGGCGCGTTCCTGCGCCGGTACACCGTCGACGGGGCAGGCGTCACCGTGCCCGTGGACACCGACCTGGACGGCAACACGTACGCGGTCACCGGGACCGTAGGGCGCTGCGAGGCGACGGCTGCGGCGAACCCCGTCCTGGACGGCACGCTCCAGCGGCAGACCGGCGCGGGCACGGTGACGGTCCCGGCAGGCGCCCGGTCCGTGACGCTGGTCGTCCTCGCAGGGACAGCGGCCGTCTCCATCGGCGGCGGCGCGGCCGTCACCGTCCCGGCCGGGACCTCCCTCACGTGGGGCGTGGACCGAGGCGGCGACACGGGCGAATCCCTCCAGGACGCCTACGCCTTCACCGGGGTCGCGGGCAGCGACTTCCTCGTGACGTCCACCCGGGAGGTGTGAGTGTGACGGGGACGGACGGGAGCGTCACCAGGCCGGTGGACGGCTCGTGGGCGCAGACCCCCGTGGTGGCCATGACGCGCCCCCTCACCGGCGCGGACCGCGTGTGGGAGGCCGTCACCGAGCTGCCCGCCATCACGATCCCGCGCGCCGGGGTGTGGGTGGTGGACTTCCAGGTACGCGGAGTCGTCCAGCTCCCGGCCAACATGGCGCTCGCCCAGGGCCTCGGCGTGGTCGCTGGCCTCTACAAGGACGGCACGCTGATCGGCGGTTCGGAGGTGATGACCGCCTTCCACGCCACCGGTGCCAACGAGCCGATCTCACAGGTCCAGGCCACCGGCACCAGGCGGTTCGTCCACAGCTTCACCGCAGGGCAGACGATCCAACTCGCCGCGTACCGCGTCGGCCAGACCGGCACGGCCTCCGTGGTGAGCAACGGGGACGGCCGTAGCTACATCTCCGCCCACTGGATCGCCCCACCTGGGGACACCCCGGCATGAGCACGGCCGGAGACTACGAGGCACCCCAGCGGCGGGTGGAGCGGGCGACCGCCGTCACCGCCGCCAACGGCGTGGCCACCTTCAACTGGTCGGCCGGGGCGTTCAGCGCGCCCCCGGTCGTCACGATCGCCGTGGAGGCCGGCGACGGGTTCCGCTCGGCCCGGATCGCCTCCAACACGGCCACCCAGACCACCGTCCACGTCCTGGCCGCCTCCGGCGTCACGCTCCTCGGCATCGGCGTCCTGGCGGCTGGCGCGAACGCTCCCGGGGTCACCGTCCACGCCCACGCGGTGGCGCCATGAGGGGGAAGATCGCCATGCGCCTCCTGGTGGTCACCTCGGTCTACGACCAGGTGCCACCGGCGGGCGCGTTCGTCACGACCCGCGAGTACGTCCGGCACCTGGTCGCGGCCGGCCATGCGGTCGATGTGGTGACCACGGTGAAGGAGCCGGACGCCGAGCCGCGCGCGGAGGACGGGGTGAGAGTGTGGCCGCTGGGGTACTGGCGGCGTGCCGTACGCGCCGCACGGCCGCAGGTGATCGTCTCGCACCACCGGGACCCGAAGGGCGCGCGGATCGTCGCCCAGACGCCGGGTGTACCGCACCTGCTGATGGTGCACGGCATGTCCGAGGACCAGGACCTCGGCCGCCCGGACCTGGCTTGGTTCCCCTCGCGGGCCTGCCGCGCCCACTACGCGGACTACCGCGGCCCCGTCGTGGTGCTGCCCCCGCCGGTCGCCCCCCGCCTGTATCGGACGACGCCCGGCGACCTGGTGACCGTGAACGGGTCGACGCCGGCGAAGGGTGCCGACGTCGTCGCCGGGATCGCCGCCCGGATGCCCGACACCCGGTTCCTGATGGTGCGCACCCCGCGCCGCGAGGACCCGCTGGTGCCCGGCAACGTCGAGCTGATCGACCGGACCGACCCCCGGGAGGTGTACGCCCGGACCCGCATCCTGCTCGCCCCGTCCATGTCGGAGTCGTACGGGCGGGTCGGCGTGGAAGCGATGCTGTCGGGTATTCCGGTCCTCGCCGCGCCGCTGCCGGGGATGAAGGAAGCGCTCGGCAGGGCCGCGACGTACATCGGCAGGGGCGACGTCGCCCGGTGGGTGAAGGAGATCCGCCGTCTGTCCGCCCCGGACGCGTACGCGGCGGCGTCCGCCACCGCCCTCGCCCACGCAGCGACCGTCGACCATGCGGGGAGCTTGCGCGGCCTCGAGGAAGCGTGTTTCGGCCTGCTGCCCGCCAAGCTGCGCCGAGACCGCGCCCCGCGGCCTGTGGCGCGCGTCCGCCCCGCCGGGCCCCCGGATGCGGCGGACGTGGTGGCGTGGGTGCACTACGGCGTCCCGTACCGGCGGGCAGGGTCGGAAACGATGCTGCACACGATGATGCGGGCCCTCGCGGAGGCGGGCACCAGCGTCCTGGTGATCTGCTCCGAGATGCCCGAGGCACCCGCCACGTGGGACGTTGACGGCGTCCCGTACGTCCAGCTCAGCGCGGACGCTGCGGAGCCCCTGATCCGCCAGATGCGGCCGAAGTCCCTCGTGACGCACCATCACTACGCCTCGACGGCCATCATCTTGTCCCGGAGCGTGGGCGCCCGGTCGGTGCTGCTGGTGCACAACGACCACGAGCAGCCGGCCTTGCGGCTCGCCCCCGACCTGTGCGTCTACAACACCGAGTGGGTGCGGCAGTCGCTCGCGGAGCAGCACCCGCGGCTCGACCAGGTCCCCGCGCTCGTGGTCCATCCCCCGGTGATCCCGGAGGAGCACCGTGCGCCGAGGACGGGCAAGCACGTCACGCTGGTGAACCTGAACCGGCACAAGGGCGTCGGCACCTGGCGGCGGGCTGCGGCGATGCTGGGAACGCTGCCGTTCCTCGGGGTGACGGGCGCGCACGGTGTGCAGGTGACCCGCCCGGCCAGCCGGAACGTGCGGATCATCGCGCAGACGTCGAACATGCGGCGCGACGTGTGGGAGCGGACGCGGGTCCTGACCGCGCCGAGCATCTACGAGTCGTTCGGCATGGCGGCGGTGGAGGCGTTGGCCTCGGGTATCCCGGTCATCGCCCACCCGACCCCCGGTCTGCGTGAAGCCCTTGGAGAGGCCGGGACGTTCGTGGACCGGGCCGACGTCCCCGCGTGGACGGCGGCGATCCGGACGCTGTACCGCGACGGGCCCGAGCGGGCGCGGATGGTGGCGGCGGCGGGCGAACGCAGCGCGTTCCTCGCCGAGCAGTCCCGCCGTGAGCTGGAGTTGTGGGTCGAAGCGATGGTGAGCACCGCGGCCCACCCCGGGGGTGCGCCGGGGTCGCGCCGCTAGACTCGCTGGTGTAGCCGCTGGTTCTGGGCCGGGCCGCTCCTGTCGACGGAGAAGGAACCCCCATGAGCAAGTGCTGCGGCGCTGAGCGGTGCACCTGCCGGGTCACGGCCGGACCGGGCGTCACGGTCGACGGCAACGGCTCGCCCGGTGCCCCCTACGTCATCAGCTCTACCGGCGGCGGTACGACCGCGCTCGCCGTCACCGACTCCGCGACGGTGGACCTTGGGCTGACCGGCACCGGCGCGGCCGGCGACCCGTACACGGTGACGGCCGACGTCATCCTCGACCCGACTCCGCCCGGCGGGGGAACGAACCTCATCCAGGAGGGGCCCGAGGGCCTGTTCCTGGAGTGCGAGCAGGTTCGCGGCTGCATCTCCGCCGGGGACGGCGCCGCGTACGACCCGGCGACCGGTGTCGTCTCCGCCCGCCTCTCCAACGACCCGGGGAACAGCACGACCTTCGGCACCGACGGAGGACTGCTCACCCCTGCCCCGGCGGCGACCCCGCTCACCGTCACCGACTCGACGACCCTGGACCTGACGCTCACCGGCACCGGCGCCCCCGGCGACCCGTACAACGTCACCGGGGCGGTGATCCTCGACCCCACGCCTCCGGGGGGCGGCGCGAACCTTATTCAGGAGGGGCCCGAGGGCCTGTTCCTGGAGTGCGAGCAGGTGCGGGGCTGCTTCACCGCCGGGGACGGCGCGGCGTACGACGACACCACGGGTGAAATCGACGCTCGTCTGTCCGCCGACGCCGGGAACACCGTCGTCTTCGGTGGCGACGGAGGGCTGTTCGTTCCCGCTCCGGCCGCCCCGGAGGTGGGCTGTGGCCTCCAGGGCGACGGCTCGGCCGGGGCCCCGATCGAGGCGTTCCCGATCGCGGGTGACCGCGCGTGGGTTACCGACTGGACCTGTGACGCTGCGGCGAACTCCACGCTGCACTGTGACCCGTCCACGGGCGCCCTGTGGACGCCGCCCGAGCACACCAGCGCGGCTGTCACGATCCAGCAGAACCACCCGCTGGGCACGCCCACGGTCGGCGTCACGACCGGCTTCGTCATCGTGGACCCGTCGGCTTGGGCGGAGGGCGCCTACACCGCCGACAGCCTGAGCGCCTGCCGTGGGATCACGTTCTCGACGCGGTTCATGGGGCACGTCGAACTGACCTGGCCGGCGAACGCCCAGTTCGAGCTGGGCTACGCGGTACAGATCAACGGCGGCGGCCTGGCCGTGCGGGTTACCCACGGCGTCTACGTCGCTGGTCCGGCCCGGCGGGAGCGGTACAGCTTCGGCGTTTCCCAGGCGGCCGTGCTGCCCCCGCACACGAGCTACGCGGCGCGGGTCTACCCGGCGGTCCGCGTGATGGCCGGGACCGTCACGTTCAACCAGTGGATCACCGACACCGACCTGATCGCCATGACCCGGTAAGGAGACTGACGTGCGCTATTTCATCAACGACAGCGGCGGGTGGATGTCCGTCGGCGGGGATGCCGACGCGTTTCCGATCGTCCCCGACGGTTACCGGGAGGTGGACGAGGCCGAGTTCCACGAGGCGGCCGGAACCATCTTCCTGCCCGCGCCGACGGGCTGAGCCGGCCAGCGCTCTGCGGCGCCGTCTCCCTCCAAGGGGGCGGCGCCGCTTGTGTGCTCGGCCCGGTGGTGGCGGGCGGTGCGCGGCTATGCTGGACGCGTCGCCGCTGGTTTTGGGCCGGGCCACCAACGCAAGACTGTTGGAGGCCCCCAGTGCCCTGTCCCTTGATCGCCAACGCGGACACGATCCGCGTCACCCGGGTTGACGGCTGTGGTCGCCCAATCTGCGGTGTGGACAACGGATTCGTCTTCGACTGCTTCGCCACCCTCGCGATGAACCCGAACGTCGAGGAAGGCGAGGACGTCGAGTACAAGGCCGCGAACGGCCGGATCTGCGGCTTCAAGCGTGGCTGCCCCTCGTTCCGGGGCTTCGACCTGGAGCTGTCGTTCTTCTCCGTGAGCCCGGAGTTCATCGAGATCACCACCGGCAACCCGGTCGTCTACGGCTTCGACGGGCAGCCGATCGGTTACGACGACTGCTCGGTCCAGTGCAACTCCGGCTTCGCCATCGAGCTGTGGGCCGAGGTGCTGGGTGCTGACGCCTGTGCCGCCGAGGGCGCCGGCGAGGGCGCGTGGATCTACTTCCTGATGCCGTGGGTCAGCAACGGCCAGCTCGGCGACTTGGAGATCGGGTCCGAGGCTGCGGCGCTGACGCTGACTGGCAACACCCGGGCAGGCGGCGGCTGGGGTACGGGGCCGTACGACGTCATGCCGATCAACGCGGCCGGCACCGCCGGGCCGCTCCTCACCCCGCTCGGCCCGACCTGCCACCGGCGGACGTTCGTCACCACGACCCCGCCGCCCGAGCCGGTCTGCGACTACACGCCGGTCACCGGCGGCCTCTGCCTGGCGTCCTGACCGTGGGCGCGCCGGACATCGTGGTCCCCGTGCGGGAGGGGCCCGTCAACCCGCAACTGCGGTTCGCGCTGCGGTCGTGGGCGGCGAACCTCCCGCACGGTCGCGTGTGGGTGGTGGGCCACAAGCCGCCGTGGCTCCACGATGTCCGGCACCTGCCCACCCGGCAGACGGGCACGAAGTACCAGAACACCACCGCGGCGGTGCGGGCCGCGTGCGAGCACCCCGAGGTCAGCGAGACGTTCCTGCTCTGCAACGACGACATGTTCGCCATGCGCCCACACCCGGACGGGATGCCGGTGCTGCACCGCGGCCCCGTCCGCGACGTCGAGCGGTACTACGCGGCCCGCGCCAACGGCCTGTATCTGCGGGGGATGCGGGAGACGGCCGCGCTCCTGGCCGAGCTGGGCCACCGGGAGCCGATGTCGTACGAGCTGCACGTCCCGCTGCCCGTCGACAAGACCGGCATGTTGAAGGCCCTCGACATCGGCCGGCACCTGGACGTGCTGCACAAGCGGACGATGTACGGCGTCCTCGCCAGCCTGGGCGGAGAGCAGATCGAGGACGTAAAGATCCTGCACCGCGCGCCGAGATTCCCGGCCGACTCGCCGTGGCTGTCGACCATGCCCGACTCGTTCAGCCACGGGCATGTCGGGCAGTACATCCGCCGGACGTTCCCCGAGCCGTCCCGGTACGAAGCTCCAGGGAGGCGCTGATGCCGCTCCAAGTCGGCCCGTGCGAGGCGTGGCCCACCGAGCTGTGCTGCGACATCCCTGAGGGGGTGGAGGAGGCGGACGTCGAGCGGTGGACGCTCGTAGCCTCGATCATCCTGTGGGGCCTGTCCGGGCGCCGCTGGGGGCCGTGCCCGGTCACGGTGCGCCCGTGCCGCCGCTCGTGCGTGGAATCGACCGTGACGAGCTTCCAGGCCGGCGTCGGCACCGGCCCGTGGGTGCCGTACATCGGCGTCGACGGCATGTGGCGCAACGCCTCCGGCTGCGGCTGCAAGTCGGACTGCTCCTGCGGCGAGCTGTGCGAGGTCTACCTGCCGGGCCCGGTGTACGACGTCGTGGAGGTCCGGGTCGACGGCGAGGTCCTGGTCCCCGAGCAGTACCGGGTCGACGCCCCCGGCAAGCTGGTGCGCACCGATGGCGAGTGCTGGCCGGACTGCCAGGACATGGCCGCGCCGGTCACCGAGCCCGGCACGTTCGCGGTGACGTACCGGTGGGGTCTGCCGCTCGATGAGGCGGCCATCGCGGCCGTGAGCGAGCTGACGTGCCACCTCCTCAAGGGGTGCGCGCCGGGCGGGTCCTGCGGGTGCAAGACGAACAGGAACCTGACCCGGATCGTGCGGCAGGGCATGGAGATGGAGATGCCCGATCCGACGTTGATCTACAGCGAGGGCCGGACGGGTCTC
This sequence comes from Streptomyces sp. NPDC045967, assembly GCF_056430495.1. NCBI lineage: Bacteria > Bacillati > Actinomycetota > Actinomycetes > Kitasatosporales > Streptomycetaceae > Streptomyces > Streptomyces sp. NPDC045967. The sequence continues at coordinate 257,000 of NZ_JBWKLE010000001.1, forward strand.
CCGCTGACGGACATGTGGCTCGCGATGGTCAACCCGTACCGGCTGACGAGCCCAAGCCGCGTCTACAGCCCCGACTACAAGAGGCCGAGGGTGACGACGTGGCCCTGACCCCGCTGGCGATCCACGAGCTGACGGAAGCGGTCCTCGGCTGCGTCTGCGTCGCGCTCGACCAGACCGCGGCCCTGGTCGACGGGCAACCCGGCTGCCCCTCGTGCCGGGCCTGCGTCGTGCCGGGGCAGCCGGCGTGGGACACGTGCGACGACCCGTGCAGCGACGAGGCGGCCGGCGGGCAGCTCACCGTGTCGGTGGCCCGCATCTACCCGTCGAGCGACCTGGACTTCCCCGGCGAGTCGCGGATCGTGCAGGGCGTGCGCGGCTGTGTCCCGCCTCCAATCACCGCGCTGGAGGTCGTGGTCACCCTGCTCCGGTGCGCGCCCACCTTCAGCGAGCAGGGCTGTCCGCCCTCGTGCACCGAACTGTCGGCGGCGGCCCAGGCCCTGCACGTCGACATGGTCACGGTCTACAACGCGCTGCTGTGCTGCCTGCCCGGGACGGAGCAGCGGCGGCGCGGTCGCCGCTTCGTGATGGGCGTTCAGCGGACGGTCGGGCCGGAAGGCGGTTGCGTCGGCCTGGAGCAGCGCGCGACCGTGGCCCTGCCAGGCTGCGCCCCGTGCCCGGCCGAGGAGTCGCCGTGAAGATCAGCGAAGTGATCGCCCGCCTTCACCGAATGTGGGAGGAGCACGGCGACCTGGAGGTCCGGGCGTACGACTACTCCGACATCAGCCCGTCGCCGGTCGAGACGCCCGAGGTCGAGACGAACGGCGCGGGCGAGACGTACGCCCTGCTCCGCCCGTAGGAGGCTGCTGTGCCTGTTGAGGTGAGGATCGACCCGGGCCGCATCGCGCGGACGCTGCGGCTGCGCAACGGCGTCGTGGCCCGCCGGCTCGCGGAGCGCACGCAGCGGACGGCGCGGATCGCGGAGCGCGAGGCCCCCGGCACGATGGGCCGGTACATCACGTGGAAGGTGGAGAGCGGGCCGACGGGCCTGCAGGGCGTCATCGTCTGCGACCACCCGGCGACTCGCTTCGTCCTCGACGGGACCCGGCCGCACATCATCCGGCCGCGCCGCAAGAAGGTCCTGCGGTTCGAGATCCGTGGCCGCGAGGTGTTCGCCGCCTATGTCCGCCACCCCGGCACCCGGGCTAACAACTTCCTGGCCAGAGCACTGCGAATGGGGCGCTGAGATCAGATTGAGCCGCCGAGTTCTTCGCGGGCTGCGCGCACGAATTCGCTTCGCGCCCGCTCCAACTCGGCGGTCCACACCTCGTAGTCGCTCCGGAGGCGAGGGCGCCCGCGAAAGTGCATGGTGAGCAGAACCTGCCGGTCTCTGTGGTTGAGCTCAGGACTCAGCCCGTTCATCGCACCGTAGGCTTCGGCCGTGAGCTCAGCCAACCCGTCGTCCAACTCGCCGGGCGCGTATCTGGGATCGCCGTCATAGGAGCCGTTCATGATGGCCACTTGTACGCGCACGAGACTCTCAAGGAATGCGCGGGCTCGCTGGGCGGATTCGCTCAGGTCCCCGGGGCGCCGCGGCTCGATCGGCTGGGCGGAGGCGTCACCCGCCCAGTTCCCCTCACTCATCTCGACCAGCTGCTGCCAGGCCCGCTCCATCACCGCTTCGCTCTGATGGGCCTCAGCCACAAGAAAGGCGTGGGTGAGGATGCTGTCTGCGGTGAACGCGAGGTCGCTGGGGCCTTCGAGGTCCACGACGACGTAGGCGGCGCGCAGCGCGGCCTTGGTTCTCTCGACCTCTGCCATGAGCGTGGCCAGGGTGGAGCGGTCGGAACTCACCTCCGTTATGAGCTGGGCGGCAGCCTCGCGGGCCTGATGATCCGCCAGGAGGAAGGCCGCGTAGGCGTCTCGCTGGGTGCCGCGCCGCCACTGGCTGTGAGATGCCGCCGCTTGAGCTGTCACCGCGTCCAGCGCCGCGCTGTACGTGGCCTGTGCTTGCTCGATGCCCGCCTCGGCAGTTTTCAGCGTGGCTTGCATCTGCCAGCGGCTGGAGATCAGAACGACTGGGACACTGGCCAGAGCGACGCCGGCGGCTGCGAGAGCACCGATTCCTTGAAGATCCATGGGCTGATCGTGCCGTAGGCGAGGACAGCACCGCACCTGAATGGGTCGCGCCCTGCGCCAGGGCCGCTGACCGGGAAATGGCCGGGGCCCCTGCCTCATGGCAGGGCGGCTCGGCCCGCCAGTGCGGTTTGTCGGGTGTTCTACCCTTCGCCGTACGCCGCTGGTTTTGGGCCGGGCGTCCGCGCGGTGAGAGAAGGGCTACCCGTGGCCAAGAAGCAGTTCGCACTCAACACGTCTCCCCACGAAGCCGAGATCGGCGACGTCACGCTCCAGTTCCTGCCCGAGGTCATGGGCGACGAGTTCCTGGACACCTATGCCAGCCTCCAGGACACGACGAAGCGCCTGAGCATCGACCTGTCGGACATGGCGAACGTGGACCTGGCGCAGGTCCGCGAGACGACCCAGGCGCTCCGCGTCTTCCTGGCGAAGCTGATGCTGCCGGAGTCCGCCGAGAAGTTCGCCCGCTGGGAGGTCAAGGTCGGGGCGAAGGTCGTCAGCAGCCACTCCGACCCGGACGAGGCCCGCGAGGCGGCGGAGACGAAGAAGAACGCCAAGGTCGTGGACGCGGGGATGCGGCTGCCCGACCGGGTCCTGGTCGAGCTGCTGGAGTGGGTAGTCGAGCTGTACGGAGGCGGCCAGCGCCCTCCTACGTCGTCCAGCGGCTCTGCGCCAGCATCATCGAGTCCTGGACCGAGTGGGAGGGCGGGCTCGCGCTCCAGGGGGTCGATGTCCACGCGTGGCCGCTGAGGGTCATGCTCAGTGCCGCCGAGGCGTCCATCGACGCGAGCGCGGAGGACGACAACGAGCGGGCCAGGAACCGGGCGAAGCTGTACGCGCCGCCGAAGGGTTCCCGCCCGCAGGGCCGCCGTCTGCGGCCTCCGGCCATGGCCATGGACCGGAGCGACGCGCAGGCGATGATGGCCCGTCTCGCGGCGGAAGACGCCCGCCTCGGGGCCGGATAGCAGCTTCGCCCCGAGGGGGCACCACTCCCACCAGCTAGTCTGGTCATCGCCGCTGGTTTTGGGCCGGGCAACCACCGCTTTCGCGTGAGGTTGCCTTGGCCGAGGACGAGGACTATGGCGTCGGCCGCATCCGCATCGTCCTTGACGACGCCGATGCGGTCGCCGACGCGCGCGACCTCGGCATCCGCATTCAGCGGGCGCTCGACCGCAGCACCCGCAACGTCGGCACCGCGATCCGACGGAACATCCAGAACGGCCTGAACCGTGCGGCCGTCAGCGTCACCGTCCTGCCGGACCTGCGCCGCTTCGACTCGGCGCTCCTCACCGGCCTGCGGTCGCTGGAGTCCATCAACCTGCCGGTCGCCCCCGACCTGACGGGGTTCCTCGAGCGCATCCGCGCGCTCCTCGCCGGCGAAGAGGTCTCGATCCGGGTCGTCCCGGATCTCGATGACCTGAACGAGCGGATCCGGGCGCACAACGCGCCGGACGTCACGGTCGGCGTCGACGTCGACACCAACCGGCTCTCCCGGGCCCTGTCCGGCCTCGGCGGCATCGCTGGCCGGGCGGCGGGGGCGCTCGGCGGGCTGCTGCGGATCGGCGCGATCGGCATCGCCGCGGCGGGCGCCGCGCAGGGTTTCATCGGCCTGGCGGCGGCTCTCGCCCCGGCGGTCGGCATCCTCGCCGCATACCCGGCGGTCGCCCTCGGCGTTCAGGCTGCGCTCGGCGCGCTGAAGCTGGCCCTGTCCGGCGTCCAGGAGGCGTTCGGCGCGGCGCTGACCGGCACCGCCGAGCAGTTTCAGAAGTCCCTCGAGGGCTTGTCTCCGGCGGCGCAGTCGGCCGCGCGGGAGGTCCGGGCCCTCAAGCCCGCCTTCGAGGCCCTGCGCAAGAGCGTCCAGGAAGCGTTCTTCTCGCAGCTGAAGGGGGAGATCACCAAGGTCGCGTCGGCGCTGCGTGGCCCGCTCCAGTCGGGCCTGACCGGCATCGCGTCGGCCTGGGGGCGGGCGGCGCTGGGGGTCACCGGCTACCTCCAGGGCGCGAAGGGCGTCGCCAACGTCAAAAGCATCCTCGGCGGCGCGGAAGCGGCCGTCGGCGGCCTCGCGACGACCACGAACAAGCTCACCGCGGGCGTCCTCCAGGTCGCGGCCGTCATCAGCGACCGGTTCGGCGCCGAGCTGGCGTCGGGGATCTCGGGCGTCGGTGAGCGGTTCGGCCTGTTCCTCCAGCGGATCGCGTCGGGCGGCGACGCGGTGCGCTGGGTCGACCAGGCGCTGACCGTCTTCGCCCAGCTCGGCGACATCATCGGGAACGTCGGCTCGATCCTGTCCGGCGTCTTCGGCGCCGCGCAGGTGTCCGGCGGCGGGCTCCTCGGCAACATCCAGGAGATCACCCGGTCGTTCGCGGCGTTCGTCAACTCGGCCCAGGGCCAGACGGCGATCACCGGCCTGTTCCAGACGGTCGCCACGATCGCGGCGCAGCTCGGCCCGATCCTCGCTGCGGTGGTCACCCAGGTCGGTGCCATCGCGCCCGCCCTCGGCCCCGTCTTCTCCACCCTCGGCCCGGCGATCGTCGGCCTGGTCAACGCGCTCGGCCCCGCGCTGGCGGCCATCGCGCCCAGCCTCCAGTCCGTCGCGAGTGCCTTGGCCGGCGCCTTCGCCGCGATCGGCCCGAGCCTCGGCCCGCTCGGTGCGTCCATTGCTGCGGTGATCAACGCGCTGGCCCCGCTGCTGCCGCTGGCCGGTCAGCTCGTCGCGGTCCTGGCGCAGGCGCTGGCTCCGGTCCTCTCAACCCTGGCCGCCGCTTTTGCCCCGATTATTACCGCTTTGGTCGGCGCGCTCATGCCGATCTTGCCGCCGCTGGCGGCTGCCTTCTCGGCGCTGGTCAAAGCGATCTCCCCCTTGGCGGTCGGCATCGGCCAGGCCCTCGCCGAGATGATCGGCGGGCTGGCCCCGCTGCTGACGAGCCTGGTCGGCGTGGTCACTCGGCTGGTGGCGGCCTGGGTGCCGCTGATCAGCATTGTCATTGCCGGGCTGCTGCCCGCCCTGCCGCCGCTGGTCGACGCCTTCAACGCCGTCGTCAGCGCGCTCCTGCCGCTGCTCCCGCCGATCGCCGGCCTGGTCGAGGCGATCGCTCCGCTGAGCGCGATGCTGCTGCGGATGCTCGTCCCGGTCATCCAGGTCGCGGCGGCATTCGCGTCCTGGACCACGATCAACGTCACGGTCCCGATCATCCAGGCCGTCGTCGCCGTCCTCGCCGGGCTGGTCAACGGACTGTCGGCGACGATCACATTCCTGATCAACCTGCCGGGCCGGATCTCCTCCGCCCTGAGCACGATGGCGTCGGCCGTGACCGGCTTCTTCTCGTCGCTGTTCACGACCCTCGGCGCCGCCCTGACCACCGGCTTCAACGCGGTGGTCAACTTCTTCGTGCTGTTGCCGGGCCGGATCCTCGCCGGGCTGGCGGCCCTGCCTGGCCTGCTGGTCGATCTGTTCGTGAACGCGGTCGCGGCCGTCGGTATCGCGCTGCTCACCGCCGTGGCCGCCGTGATCTTCATTTTCACCGAGCTGCCGGGGCGGGTCTACAACGCACTCGTGTCGCTGGGCTCGCGGATCCTCACGGCCTTCGGGAACGCCTTCAACTCGGCGCGCGCGGCGATCTCGTCGTTCCTGTCGCAGGCGGCCTCGTTCTTCTCCCAACTCCCCGGCCGGGTGGCGTCCGCCTTGGCCGCGCTGCCGGGCCGGGTGCGGGCGATGTTCACCTCGGCCGGCTCCTCCGCGCTGTCGTCGGCCCAGTCGCTCGGCTCGTCGGTGGTCAGCTTCTTCTCGGGCCTGCCCGGCCGGATCGCCTCCGCGCTCAGCTCGATCGGCTCGCGGATCGCTGGGGCGTTCCGCAGCGCGGTCGGCTCCGCCCGGTCCGCCGTGAGTTCGCTGATCTCCAGCGTGGTCGAACTCTTCTCGACGCTGCCCGGCCGGATCGTCAGCAGCCTGGGGAACATCGGCGCCCGCATCGTTTCGAAGATCAAGGGTGGGCTGCCGTCAGCGGTGCGGAACCTGCTCCCGTTCGCCAACGGCGGCATCGTCACGCAGCCGACAGCCGCGCTGATCGGCGAGGCGGGCAAGGAAGTCGTCCTGCCTCTCACGCGGCCGGCGCGGACAGTCGAACTCGCCCAGAAGTCCGGCCTGCTCGACCTCCTCGCCAGGCGTGGAGCGATCGACAGCGGGGGCCGCTCCGCGACCGTCGCCGGAGACCGGCACGTCACGCACACCTGGAACATCTCGACGCCGGCGCAGGACTCGCGGGTCCTCGCCGAGTACCTGTACGGGCAGATGGCACGAGCGGCAGGGGTGTGACGTGATCAGCGATTACGCCGACTTCGGATGTACGGAGATCATCAACTCCGCCAGGGCCGCGGCCTACGCGGAACCGTCGTGCCTGCTGACGAGCTGCGCCCCGTGCCCGGACCTGGCGACCGTCCTGAACGATCCGCCCTACGTGGACCCGGTGTCTGACCCGGCGCCCTGGTACGACTCCGCAGTCCCGGAGTCGGCTGACTTCCTGGGCGTCATGGGCATGGAGGTCTCCGGGTTCTCCCAGTCCACGCTGTCCCGGGACCCGGTCCAGCTCGTGGGCGACGGTGCCGCGCTCGGCGTCGCCCGGCGTTCCCACCGGGAGATCACGTACACCGTCCTCCTCCTGGCCCTGGATGAGTCCGCCCTCGCCTACGCCCTGGAGTGGCTGGCCTCCGCGCTCCGCGGCGCGCCGTGCGAGGGGAGTTGTGGCGGGGATGAGCTCGGCGTGTTCGCGTGCTGCCCGACCGGGGACGGCACGGCGGAGCTCCGGCACCTCTTCGGCGTCGGCCTCATGAACGGCCCCTCCATCACCTCCGTGCGGCACTACCCGGAGGGGATCATCGCGGAGGCGACTTTCACCCTGGCGGCCTCCGTGCCGTACATCTACCGGGAGCCGTTGCAGACGCTCACGGACTGGGTGGACCTGGCCGCCGGCGCCCTGGTGACCGTGGACCCCGACGAGATATACGGGGACTGCGTGGAGGCGGACCCGTGCCTCCAGGACCCGCTGTGTCCGCCGCCGCCGCTACCGATCCGGGCGCCCGTGCCGGTGGACCCGTGTTACCCCACCGGGAGCGCCGAGTTCCGCCGCTCGGTGTTGGCGCTCTCCCCGCAGGATCAACCGGAGTGGCTGGAGGCCGTGCCGGTCCTGGAGCTGGACACCGGCGGGAGCGCGCTGCGCCGCCTGGTGGTCCGGTTCTGGGCCAACCCGCTCGGCGGGGACTGCTCGGAGGTCGCGGACCCTTGCGCGGCCTGCACCGACATCCAGATTCCTTACCTGCCAGCCGGGGCGAAGTTGGTCGTGGACGGCCGTACGCAGACGGCGGAGGTGGAGTGCGGGGCGGGGTCCCTGGATGCCTCCGTGAGCGCCCCGACGCTGTACGGGCCCCTGGGGCAGTCGTTTGAGTGGCCCGTCTTCTCCTGCCCCACCGGCGTGTGCATCGAGATCCTGTCCACCGCGGCGACCACGGCCGCGGACGCACGGGCCCGAGTGCTCCTCGTCCCCCGATCGGACGTGGGCTGACATGGCCGTCCTCGGGTGCGCACAGGAGTACCGGGCCGTCATCCACTGGCGGGGCGGCTCGTTGCCGTTCACGTCGCCGGGCGTCGCCTCGCTCACCGCCGTCTCCTGGAACCGGACGCTGAACGACACGGCGGAGGCGTCCATCACGATCGCCAAGGGGGCGGCCGGCGCGGCGTGCTGCGCGGACCTCGGCCGTATCGAGCCCTTCGCCCATGACCTCTCGATCTACCGGGACTCGGAGCTGGTGTGGCAGGGGCCGGTTCTCCGGGTGACGGAGAACCGGACCCGGTTCGTCGTGGAGGCACGGGACGTCACGGAGTGGCTGGCCCGCACCGTGAACACCACCCTGCTCCGCTACGTCAGCACCAACGCGGCCGACCCGAAGCGCCAGGCGCCGGTCCAGCAGATCGCGGAGTCCATCATCCGGGAGAACCTGCTCGGCGGCCTGTTCGCCTCCAGCCCGGACTGGCCGCGGATGGTGCCCTACATCGTCCGCCAGGACGACACGGTCAACGTCCGTTTCGAGAAAGACGGATCGGCCGATACCGAAATCTGGATCGTGCCCATCCTCCGAATCCTGGATGAGGAGCTGGTCCCGCGCGGACTGGAGTACACCACCGTGGGGCGCGCCCTGGTCCTCGGCCGGCCGCAGACGACCGCCGACGTGGCCCAGGCCCGCCTGACCCTCGACGCGTTCGCCGGTGACGTGGAGATCGTCCGGGACGGCACGAACGCCGCCAGCCTCGTCTGGGTCACCAATCAAGACGATCAGGACATCACTGGCAAGCAGTTCGGCGTGTCCGGGGTCGTCTCCGGCGTGTACGGCCGGCTGGACCACCTCATCCGTACGAACGCCGAGGGCCTGACCGCCTACGACCTGTGGCAGATCGCCCGCGGCTCCTACACCGGCCGCAACCCGGTGCCCACGAGCCTGCGCATCCCGGACGGCGCCGGCCTCGCCACGACGGCGCCGGTGACCATGCGCCAACTCGTGCCCGGCGTACGGATCGACGTGGCCGCCACCGGCATGTGCATGGGCGTGTCCCAGCCCTACCGCCTCTCGGACGTGGACGTGGACTGGGGCGACAACGGCGAAAACGTCGGCGTCTCCCTCATCCCGCTCGGTGACCCCTTCGTAGGAGACCCCCCGTGACCGCCCTCCCCGGCCAGCGAGCCGCCCAGCGCACCGTACGCGCCATGACCTCCACCCAGCGGGCCCTGGGCCGCTCCGCCCAGGCCGGCACCGGCGGCCTCGCGGCCACGGCCGGGTTCGGGTGGGTGGACGGCGCCCACTTCGACGTGGACCTCACCGCCGAGCCCGGTCACCAGGCGCAGCCCCGGACCCTCGCGTGCGGGTGCGCCGGCCGCTGCCTCGGCCAATGCCCACCGCCCGGTGAGGACCAGGACCCCGAGACCGACACCCAGGAAAGGCAGGGATAGACATGGCCCGATGCGGATGCCAAGGGGGATGCTCCTGCGCCCTGCAAGGTGCGGGCGCCGTCAACGTCACCGGCAACGGCTCGGCCTCCACCCCGTTCGTGGTGAGCGTGGACCTGGAGGAACTGCTCCAGGCGGGGCCCGGGATCACGTACGACCCGGCGACCGGGACGATCAGCGTGTCCCTGTCCACGGACCCGGGCAACGCGACGACGTTCGGCGCAGATAACGGCCTCTTCACGTTCAGCGGCGGCGCCGGTGGTCCGATCGCTTTGTGCGATGAGTACTTCACGACGGACGTCGCCGGGGACATCTGCCTCAAGCCCGGGTCGATGGGGCTCCGGCAGATCCTCACGTTCGACACGGCGGGGTCGTTCCAGTTCACGAAGGCGACGTATCCCTGGCTGGCCCGGGTCCGGGTGAAGGTCCAGGCGGGCGGCGGAGGGTCGGCGGGTGCTGCTGCCGCTGCCAGTCAGTCGATCTGGGGTGCGGGCGGTGCGGGTGGCGGCTACTCGGAGAGTCTGGTCGACGTCGCGGCGCTCGCGGCCGTGGAGAACATCGTCGTCGGGGCCGGTGGTGCCGCGGGGGCCGCCGCTAACGGTGCTGGCGGGGCGGGCGGCAACTCCAGCTTCGGCACTCACGCGACCGCGCTCGGCGGTGGCGGTGCGGCGGCGTCGATGCCCACGGGGGCCACCGTGACCACCACGAGCGGCACGGCCGGTCCTGCTGCGGGCGCCGGACAGTTCGCCATCGGCGGCGGTTCCGGAGAGGGCGCGATCCGGCTGACCGGAAACGCCGGTCTCGGCGGTGCGGGCGGCGCATCCCACCTCGGCTATGGCGGCGCCTCGCGTGCGACAGCGGGCGTGGGCATCGTCCCGCGCGGCTACGGCGGAGGCGCGGGAGGCTCCGCCTCCGCGAACGGAGCGGGCCAGGCCGGCCGGGCGGGCGGTAGCGGAATCGTCATCGTGGAGTTGCACGGATGAGCCAGAAACCCGTCCCTCCGGCGAGGGTCACCGCGAGCCCCGGACACCCCGTGTCCGGACAGTGTCCGGACAGTGTCCGCGCAGGTCAGGGCCCTAGGGCTCGGAGCCCGGACCCGTGTCCGGACACGCCCGCAACCACTGTCCGGACAGTGTCCGGACGCGCTGATCCCGCTCCGCTGGAGGTCCTCATGTCTCAACCCAATGCGGCCGTCGGCCGCATAGTCCACTACGTCTCGCACGGGACTCCCGTGCGTAGCGACGGCTCCCAGGCATTCCCGGCGCAGTGCCGCGCCGCGATCATCACCGAGGTCGACGCCGACGACCCGGGCCGCGTCGGACTCGCCGAGCTCAACCCGACCGGCACGCTCTTTCACCCGCTGTCGGCCGGCGGGTGCGTGCTGGCCGATTCCGGCGGCCAGATCGCCGGGTCCTGGCACTGGCCGGAGCGTGTGTGATGGCTCCTCCTATGACCGCTGCCCGTCTCGTCCAGGCTCTCATCGATGAAGGTGTGATCGTCGTTGAGGTCGGGGACTGGGAGCACCACAACAGGAACTCGCGCGGCCCGTGGGGGCCGGTGCACGGGGTGATGATCCACCACACCGTCACCCGGGGAACGGCGCACACCGTGGGCCTCGTACAGCGGGGGTACACCGGGCTGCCGGGGCCACTGTGCCACGGCATGATCGCGAAGGACGGTCGCGTCCACCTCGTTGGCTACGGCCGAACGAACCACGCCGGCCTGGGGGACCCCGACGTCCTGGCGGCCGTCATCGCTGAACGGCCCCTGCCTACGGACGACGAGGCAACGGTCGACGGGAACCGGCATCTGTACGGCTTCGAGTGCGAGAACGAGGGCGACGGCGTCGACCCGTGGCCGGTGGCGCAACTCGATGCGATCGAGCGGACGGCCGCCGCGCTCTGCCGCGTGCACGGCTGGTCGGCCGCCTCCGTCCTTGGGCACCTGGAGTGGCAGCCCGGGAAGGTCGACCCGAAGGGCTTCACCATGGCGTCGATGCGGCAGCGCATCGCCGCCCGACTCGGGCACGCCGCGCCCGGCCAGCCCCCCACGCCGGTCCGCCCGAAGGTCTCCCTGTCCCGCCTCATCGCTGCCGCGAAGTCGAACCCGGCGATGGCCGGTACCCCGGTCACCTACGCCGGGGTCCTCACCGTCGAGGCGGCCCTAGTGGACGAGGGGCTTCTGGCGAAGCGGCTCCAGGACGGGCACTACGGCTCCACCACAGTCACGGCGATGAGCAGGTGGCAGGAGGCATGCGGGTACCGCGGCCGACTCCCCGGCCAGGCCGCAGACGGCATACCCGGCCGGTCGTCTCTCACCCGGCTCGGCGACAAGCACGGTTTCGACGTCATCAACTGACCTGCAAAGGACACGATCATGGCAAATGCACCTGTTGAGAAGAAGGTCACTGCGGCATCCGCTGCCGCCTACCTCGGATCGACTGGCCTCCTGGCCAGCCTCGCCGCCGTCCAGGACAACGCCCGGCTGATCGAGTGGGTGCCCGACGGCTTGAGCCCGTTCCTCCTCGCGCTCATCCCCACGGCGATCACGTTCGTCGCCGGGTGGAAGGCCAAGCACACGCCGCGCCACGCGGTGAATGCCGGCCGGTGAGCATGGAGACGGGCATCCCTGCGCTCGATACGGCGCTGGTCTGGGGCGGTGCGCTCTCCCTCGTCACCGCCCTTGGCACCGTTGGCTGGCGGCTGCTGTCTGGGGCGCTCAAACTCGGCCGCCGTATGGACGTGTTCATGGACGACTGGTACGGCGAGGATCAGCGTCCCGGGGTGCCCGGCCGCCCCGGCGTCCTTGAACGCGTGAGTGGGATCGAGGAGCGTCTCGGGCGCGTCGAGCACGAGCTGTATCCGAACTCGGGCGGGTCGCTGCGGGATGCCGTGGACCAGGCGAACGAACGACTCGCACGCCTCTGTCTGGACCAGTCGGACCAAGAGTGCGATCCACCGCCGGGCCCGACCCTCAGCCCGTGACCGAGGGCCCGCCCCCTACGACTCCGGGGGGCGGGCCCTCGCTCAGTGCGCGATGCTGTCGATCACGTCGCGCGCGCCCTGTCGGAGTAGGGCCACCGCCACGGACGTCCCCAACGTGGCCGGATCGAGGCGGCCGGCCCACTCGTGGGCGTTCAGTACGGTCTTGCCGTCCGGGGAAAACACGCAGGCCCGCAGCGACAGTTCCCCGCTGCCCTCCACGCGCGCGTACCCGGCGATCGGGGAGTTGCAGTGACCTTGGAGGACGTGGAGGAGCATTCGCTCTGCCTGGGTCTCCCGATAGGCGTCGCGGTCGCCGAGCCCGCTGATGAGGTCGATCAGCTCTGTGTCGCCCTCGCGGCACTGGAGTGCCAGGACCCCGGCGCCGATGGGCGGCATCATCGCCTCTGCCGACAGGATCTCGGTGATGACGTCCGTACGGCCGATCCGCTCCAGGCCGGCGACGGCCAGGAGCAGCGCGTCGGCTTCGCCGGCCTCCAGCTTCTCCAGGCGCCGGTTGGCGTTGCCGCGCATCGGGACGCAGCCCAGGTGCGGGTGGGAGGCGGCGAGCTGGGCGATGCGGCGTACGGAGGAGGTGCCGATCCGGGTTCCGGGCGGCAGCTCGTCCAGGGTGAGGCCGCCGGGGTGGATCAGGGCGTCCCGGATGTCGTCGCGCTTGAGGAAGGCCGCGAAGACCGTTCCGGCCGGGAGGGGCCTGTCGGCGGGTACGTCTTTGACGCAGTGCACCGCGAGGTCCGCGTCCCCGGAGATGAGGGCGGCGTCGACCTCCTTGGTGAACGCGCCCTTGCCCTCGACCTGGGCCAGGTCGCCCATCCATTTGTCGCCGGTCGTCTTGACCGGCAGCACGGTCGTCTCGACGTTGGGGTGGAGCGCGGCCAGTTCGGCGCGGACACGCTCCACCTGGGCGAGTGCCATCGGCGAATCGCGGGAGACGATGCGAATCAGATCACTGGGCATGAGGGCACGATAGACCCTCAGATCCGGGCGGCGACCACCAGCCCGGAGGCCCAGTTCATGGGCGTGGCGCGCCAGTTGGGAACTTCGGGCAGCCGTTCGAGGAAGCCGTCCACCCTGGGCTGGTGGTCCTTCGGCCATGTGGCCTGGGGCAGCATGTCGTCCACCACGTACAGGGCGCCCGGCTTGAGCAGAGCCAGGAGATCCGGCAGACGGAGGTACTTCCCGGGCCTGCAATCTACGTACGCGAAGTCGAACGTGGGCGCCGACTGCTGCTCGGTGAGCCAGGCATCCGCGTCCGCATGGACGAACTCGATCCGAGGGTCGTCGCCCAAATGGCGCCGCGCGATGGCCTGGACGTCCTTGTCCGCCTCCACCGTCGTCAGGCGAGCGTCGGCGGTCATGCCGGCGGCCAGCCACGCGGCCCCGGCCCCCACGCCCGTACCCAACTCCACGAAGTGGCCGCCGGGCTTGGACGCGGCGAGGGTGGCGAGGAGGGAACCGGTGCGGTCCTCGCAGGACATGGAGAAGTCGGCGTGGGCGGCGTCCGCGAGGATCGCGTCCAGCCGCGGCGGGCGGGTATGGGGCGCGTCATGCACGGCCGGCCTCCAGGTACTGGGCCGCTGCCTCGGCGGCGAAGGTGAGGACCTGGTCCGCGCCGGAGCGCTTGAGCATGGTCAGGTACTCCACCATCCCGGACGTGCCGAGAGCCTGGAGCGCGGCCCACTCCCCGGACGTGGAGTACGCGACGATCGGCACGCGCTGGTCGTCGCGGAGCCGCACGAGGACGTCCACGGCGGTCATGACGGGCTGGAGGGTGAGGGAGTCGGCGCCCTCCGTGATCCAGCGGCGGGCCTGGATGATCGTGTCCCGGTCCGCGCGGCCGGGTTCGAGCTGGAGGCCGCGCCGGTGGCCGGCCCGGGGGTCGGTGTTCATGAGGGCCTTGAACGGGCCGTAGAGGCTGGTGTGGATGGCCAGGTTGGGGTTCACCCCCACGTCGCGGTGGCCCGCGGCGTCGAGTGCCTGGCGGACGGCCCGGATCGAGCCTTCCAGCATGGCCGTGGGGGACACGCAGTCCGCGCCGGCCTCCGCGTGCAACACGGCCATGGCGCCCATGAGGCGGTACGTCGCCTCCAGGTCGATGTCCCCGGCGTCGGTGCGGAGCACGCATTGCCCGTGGTCCGTCCACGAGCAGCCGCACACCTCGGTCGTGACGGCCGTGGTCGGCGCGGCCTCCTTCACGGCCTGGACGGTCCGGATCATCCGGTTGTCGGGGGCCGTGGCGCCGGTGGCGTGTCCGTCGCGGTCGTGCCCGAAGGCGAAGACCTTGACGCCGCGGATGCCGAGGTCCGCCCAGCGGGCCACCGTGGCGGGGACGTCGGAGAGCTGGACGGCGCCGGGCAGCGAGGTCGCCCCCGTGTTGCCGTCGGGGAGGGAGAGTAGGGGTGCGCTGAGGTCCGCGGCCGTGAGCGGCGGACGGCTGTAGAGGGCCCGTACGACGTCACGGGCGCGGGAGGGGTTGATGCCATCGGGTGTCGGCGCAGAGCGCTCGAAGAGGACGGTCATGGGTGGAGTACATCCCGACGCGAGGCCGGCAAATAGACCCCGCCGGGGATACCCACCGTGGGGGCGTGAACGGCGCCAACCATGCGCCCCGAAGGCGCTGTTGCCGGAAGTGATCTAGTGGCAGCCGGGGCCGCGTGGCTAGGCTCCCGGCCATGAGCGAATACGTGCAGGTATCGACCGCCACGCCCACCGAGGACCAGGCCGTGGCCCTGGCCGGCTCCGCGGTTAAGGCCCGGCTCGCCGCTGGGGCCCAGGTCATCGGACCCGTCACCAGCGTGTTCTGGCACCTCGGGGAGTACGGCACCGGCCAGGAGTACAAAGTCCTCCTCTCGACCACGGCGGAGCGGTACCCCGAGCTGGAGGCGCACCTCCTGGCGGAGCACCCGTGGGATAACCCGGAGCTGACCGCCGTGCCGATCACGGCCGGCTCCGCGGGGGCCCTGGAGTGGATCCGAGGCTCCGTGAGCCCGCAGCAGGACTAGGGGGCCACGCGCTCGAGGACTGCCCGCACGACGGGGAGTTGCCCGTGGGGGCGCAGGCTCTCCAGGACGGGCGCAAGGCGCTGCATGGGACGGATGGACGCGACGCCCGTGGCGAGGTCCAGGGCTCGGTCCGTTGTCACTGCGGCCTGCTCCACCTCCCCGGCCGTGAGGAATGCCTCCGCGAGCCAGGAGAGATAGAGGGCCTTGTCACGTGCGTACTCGTCCGGGTAGCGGCTGAGTGCGTCCGTGAGCGCGGGGACGGCGCGGAGCGGGCGGGCAAGCTCCGTCCAGCAGCGCCCCGTCATGATGCCCAGCTCGGTCTGGTCCACCCAGACGGACCAGTCCGGTTGCGGCTCCCCGTCCTGGGCCGTCTCCAGTGCCTCCCGGGCGGAGTCGAGCGCGGCCTCCGTCCCGGAGGCCTTCCCGTCCACCGCGCAGGCCCACGCGAGGCGTTCGTAGAGCAGGGCCCGGACGGTGGCCGGCGTGCGGTCCGTGATGGTGGCGCAGGAGTCGTGAGCGAAGGTGACCGCCGTACGCCGGTCGTGCGCGAGGGCGCCGTACGCCAGGAAGGCCAGGGAGTTACCGAAGAGGTCGGCGTCACCGGCCTCCTGGGCATAGGCGCGGCTCTCCTCGTAGAGGGAGGCCGCCTCCTTCCCACGGCCTCCGTCGAAGGCCGCCCATCCCGCCTGCTGGGCCTGCTCGGCCAGGAGGGCCGTGAGCCGGCGGCGGACGTCTTCCCCAGCGAAGGAGCCGCGCTGCAGGACGGCCTTCGTGCGCTGCACCTCCCCGAGAAAGACCCGGTAGGTGTCGCCACCGCCGAGGATGTCATCCAGGCGCCGGAGGCGGGCGGTGCGCTCCCGGAGGCGGTCTACGTAAGAGTCCGTGATGCGGGCCGGCGGAGCGGCGTGGTGGAGGGCGGGGAGGGCGGCGGCGAGGCCACTCGCGGTGGCCACCTGGAGAACGGTACGGCGGTGCATGGTCGGTCCAGTCCAGTCCTGCGGAGCAGGAGCGAGGTCCGCCTCCCACGGTCGGGGAGCGAGACCGACCATGTGGCCCGGCACCCGTAAGGCGTCCGCGATCTGAACGATTTTGCCGAAGCTGCTGATCCGGCCCAGGCCGCGCGCGAGCGTGCCCACCCGCTCCGGCTTGATGTCGCACTCGACGGCGATCCGGGAGTAGCTGATCCCGGCCCGTTGACGCGCGAGTCGGAACACGGTGCCGAAATCGTGGGTGGACAACGCTCGTTGCATGGCGTCGTCGTCCAGGAGGTCACGCGGGAGCGCGGTCGGAGGCTGAAAGCTCATCGGCGGTCTCTTCCTGCCTTGCAAGGCTGCACGCCTGCTCTACGGCGTGTGTACCCATCATGGGGATACCCGGCATGAGGACGCGCGGTGTTCGCCGGAACTCCACCCTCTACGACGAGGCCCCGGGCGCAGTGGTGTGCCGCCCCGGGGCGTGGACGACTGTTGAGGAGTCGCCGTGCACGAGGGTACCCAACTGCCCGTGGGGGGCAGGCAAGTTGCTCGCAGAACGATGCCTCGGCCGGTGGAGGCCGCCCCGGGGGTGCTGGTGCACCCGCGCAGCGACCGGGAGCTGGCCGCCTCCTCGTGGCTGGTCCTGGCGGCGCGTAGCGCCGAGGAGGCCCGCTGGCAGTGGGAGACCTATCGGGTGGCTCTGCTCCGGTGCGGGAGCCTGTTCTCCGTCGTACGCATCCCGGCGGACCTGGTCTATGCGGCGGCCGGCACCGAGGAACTGGAGCAGGTCCGGGCCTTCCTCGCCGAGGTCCTGGACGGCGGACCGATCTTTCATGACGCCGGTGGCCGACAGTTTTACGCCCTAACCCCGGCGAGTGCTCCGCGCCACTGGCGCCTCACGGTCGCGGAGTGCTTGGACAGCGACACCTTCCTAGGCGTGCCGGCCACAAACCTGCATGAGTTCGACCCCCGCTATCCGGCCTACTGGGTGCTCCCCATGGACGGCCCCGGCGCCCTGTGCGCGCCGGACGATGTCGCCGGCCTGGTCCTCGCCGGCCACCGCGTGGCCATGAAGGAAGCGGAGGCGGGCCGGTGACCGTTCTCTCCGCGCGCTACGCCCCGCCGGGGCCGGAGTTCATGGACCGCGTCTCCGTGGCGGCCTGGGTGGAGCGCGGGCTCCTCGGCCCCGAGGCCCACGTGTTGCTCACCCCCGCTCGGCCGCGGCTGGCCGAGAGCGTGGAGCACTACCGGCCCGGGCTCCTCGGCATCGCCCGCGGCCTCGGCCTGGGACGGCCGGATGAGCCGTACCGGCTCGGCCTCGGCCTCGTCCTGGTCCGGGGCATCGCGTGCCTCGACTATGGGCACCGCGCCGCCATGCTGAACGTGCCCTACCCGCCGACCTGGTACAGCACGGCCCAGCGGTGGGGGCGCGTCAACGTGGCCGTGGGCCTGGCCCGGCGCGAGCTCGGCGGCGGCGTGGTCGCGGTCCACCGATACCTGGCCGACATGGCCGAGGCCGGGGAGCTGTGGACCGGCGTGACCGCCTGGCGGCGCACGCTGCTCAACACTGTCCGCCCGATCGACCTCCGTGCGGAGGCGGCCTGGGCCGGGCTCGTTGGGGCGGAGGCCGGCCGGTGATGCTCCCCGACGACTGGGCCCGCCGCGACCCGCGGGCCGTGCGGCGCCGACACGTGATCGGGTACCTGGTCGTGCTGGTCGGCCTCATCTGCGCCCTGGCCTACGGGATCTTTCGGTGAGGCTCCCCGACCCACCGGACACCGGGCGCCGGATGGTGTGGGTCATCGGCCAGTGCTGGAGGTGCGACACCGCCGGCGTCCCGGTCATGTGGCTCGGCCCGGTCCACAGCGAGGACCACGGCGCCGGCCCTTTCCACGCCTGCGAGCCGTGCATCCGGCGCCTGGAGGCCCTGGTGGCCGAGTACGGCGCCGGACGAGACACCTGAGACTTCCGCCCCGGGCGGGGACCCTTCCCCGCGCGCCTGGTACCGGCTCACGCCGGGCGCACCCGAGGGCGGCGCCGCTCCTGCTGTGACGGGCAGGACGGCCAACCCCGGCCCAAGGCGGGCCGGGCACCATCCACCCACGAGGGAGACCGCTTTGAGCGCGCGCCCCATCCTGAACGGCGGCCAGGCCGCCTCCTGCTACTTCCGCACGACCGTGGACGCACCCCACCGGAAGGCGCTCGTACAGATCTGCGAGCCGTGCAACGCCCGCTGTGACCACTGCTTCGTGGTCGCCACGAAGCGTGGCAACTACATGCCGGTGGACGACATCCGTGACCGCCTGGTGCCGCAGCTCACCGAGGCCCGCGTCACGAAGGTCACGATCACCGGCGGGGAGCCGATGATGCACCCGGACCTCCTGGAGATCGTCGCCCACTTCCGCGCGGCCGGCATGTCGGTGGGCGTGTGCACCAACGGCACGATGTGCTCCGACGAGACGATCGCCGCCCTGGCGGAGATGGACGTCCACATGAACGTGTCGCTGGACGGCTTCGCGCCGGAGTCGCACGACACCTTCCGCAAGCTCGAAGGGTGCTTCGCGGAGACCGTGGACACCATCAAGCGGTTCGCCCGCGCCGGCATCCTCCAGGGCCTCCTGTGCACGCCGAACAGCCTGGCCCAGGACCGGGAGTACCGGGAGCTGGTCCAGTTCGCCCGGGAGCAGGGCGCCACGTACGTCCTCATGAACCCGCTCGGCTCGATGGGCCGGGGAGCGTCGAAGAAGGCGCAGGGCAAGCTCCGCACGCCGGACGACCGGATGCGGGACATCGCCGCCATGACGGCGGAGGTGGCCGGCCCGCTGGAGATGGTCAACATCCGGTTCCCGAACGAGGAGGGCAAGCCCCTGGCCGGGTGCGAGGCCGGGAACATCATCTACGTGTTCACGGATGGCGGGGTGGCGATCTGCCCGTACCTGGTGTTCGCCGCCCGCACGATCGCCTCCCAGCACCCGGACACCGACTTCCTCGTGGGCAACGTGTGGCAGCACGACGACATCGCGGCCCGCCTGGACGCGTACGGGAAGTTCTCCGACCGGTGGGACCTCGGCGGGAACCCGACGTGCGGCGCGTGCTCCCTGTCCTCCTCGTGCGGGAAGGGCTGTCCGGCCGCCGTGGTGGCCGCCGGCGAGCGGATCGGCGCGGTGGACACCGAGCAGTGCCCGGTGGTGCCGCCCCAGACCCGCGTCCTTCCTCTGGTCGGTGTCTCGTGACCGGGCGCCGCGGCCTCCTGGTCGCTATCGAGGGGCCGGGCGGGGTCGGGAAGTCAACCGTCACGGATCTCGTCGCCCAGCTCCTCGAGGCGGAGGGCGTGCCGGTGCTCGCGACCCGGGAGCCCACGGACACCACCCTGGGCAACCTCGCGAGGCACGGCACGGACGACTACCAGGGCGAGGTCATGGCGTGCCTGATCGCCGCCGACCGCTTCAAGCACGGCGAGGAGATCCGGCCCGCCCTGGAGCGCGGGGACGTCGTGGTCTGTGACCGGTACATCGCCAGTAGCCTCGCGCTCCAGTGCATGGACGGCGTGGACCGCGAGTTCGTGTGGCTCCTCAACGAGCGGCAGATCCAACCGGACCTGACCGTGTTGGTGACCGGTCACCCGGAAGTGATCGAGGCCCGGCTCACCGCGCGGGGCGCGCACTCGCGGTACGAACGCGCGGACGGCTCCAGCCGCGTGGAATGCGCCTACTTCGCCGAGGCCGCTAAGTTCCTACGCGGCAGGGGACATCGCGTCCTGGACGTGGACGCCACCGAGACGCCGGCCGAAGAGGTCGCCCGCACGATCGTCACCGCGATCACCCGACTCCGGAAGGACCAACCGCACCATGCTGGACGTGCTCACGTTCAACCTCAACAATCCGTCCCGGGAGCGCGCGGAGAAGCAGCTCCGCTACCTGGCGGGTCGGCCGGAGTCGGTGCTGGTGCTGACCGAGACGGCGCGCAGCGCGGGGTGCGAGTTCCTGGCGGAGCGGTTTGAGGCGGCCGGGTACTCGGTGACATTCCCTCGGCCCGAGCAGCGCGGTGAACGAGGCGCGATGATCGTCAGCCGCCTGGAGACCTCGCCGCTGGAAACCGGGGTGTCCTACCTCCCGCACCGGGCGGTCGGAGTCACCGTGAACAGTCACGAGGGGCCGGTCGATGTCATCGGCCTGTATGTGCCCTCGCGGAACGCCACGGAAGTGAAGACGGAGCGGAAGCGGAATTTCTTGCAGGAGTGCCGCTACAAGCTCCCCCATGGCGAGGGCGACGCGATGCGGCTCGTGCTCGGCGACTACAACGTGGTGGAGCCGGGGCACGTCCCGCGCTACCGGTTCTTCAGCCCGTTCGAGTACGAGTTCTACAACTGGTTCGGGGCGGCTGGCTACGAGGACGCGTTCCGGCGCCTGCACCCGAAGGAACTGGATTACTCATGGGTGGGCCGGACCGGCGACGGCTACCGATACGACCACGCCCACGTCTCCGGCCACCTCGCGGACCGCCTGACCGCCTGCTCGTACGTCCACGAGCCACGCACGATGCTGGACCGGCTCACGGACCACTCCGCCCTGACGGTTGCCCTGGCGCTCACCGCCAGGGTGCCGCTGGACGTGACCGACCCGGCCGCCGTGGAGCTCGCGGCGCCGGCGCTGTTCTGACCCCGCACGACCCGCCCGAGGAGGACGGCATGAAGGTACACACCTGGGACCAGGTGACGAGGCTGCGGACGTGGCTCGACACGGACGCGGCCCCGACGTCAGTGGAGGACGCCCGGCTCCTACGCGTGCTCAAGATCAGTGAGGAGCTGGGGGAGGTCGCGGAGGCCCTGCACGGGGCGCTCGGCGCCAACCCGAGGAAGGGCGCGTCACATGGGTGGGGGGACGTGGCGAAGGAGCTCGCGGACGTCATGGTGACCGCTGCGGTCGCCCTGGACACCGTGAGCGGGGACGGCGCGAAGGTGGTGGAGACCCTACTCCAGGACCGCACGGTGGAGGAGCCGGCGGCGGCCGGGGACATCCGGCTCCTCCAGGTCCTCGCGATCAGCGAGGACATGGGGCAGCTCGCCACCGCCGTGTACGGCGCGCTCGGCACCGGCCCGCGCGGCGAGGTAGCCGAGGTGACGCACACCTGGGAGGACGTGGAGACGCGTCTCGCCGGGCTCATCCTCACGGCCGCGGACGCGCTGGATGACCTCACCGGCGACGCCTGGGACACGGTGGACGAGCGGCTGCGCTTCCTCGTGGAGCGGGTCGCGGCCTGAGCTACGGCTCCATCCGGATGCCGGCGTCCCGTGCGAGGGCCTGGGCGAGTTCCATCGCGCCGGGCCCTTGCACCGTCGCCCCGGAGAGGTAAGTACCGCCCCCGATGTCGACCAAGGTGCAGTTCTCGAACCGGATGCGCTGCACCTTGACGTGGGCGAACTGGACGCCGGTCAGGTTGCAGCCGGTGAACCGCACGTCGCGGAGTTCGGCCCACTGGAAGTCAGCTTGGGTCAGGTTGCAGCCGGCGAAGACGACGCTCTTGAACTTCGAGTGCCGCCACAGCGACATGTCGCTGCGGCAGTTGTCGAAGCGGACGTCGGCGAAGTGGGACTTCGACCACGAAGCGCCGGTGACGCGGCTCGTGGAGACGGCCGTGCGGACGAATGAGGTGTCCTCGGCCCGGAGCTGGGCGAAGTCGCAGGTCTCGAACGAGGTGTCCGCGAACATCACCTGCCGCGTGCGGGTGCCAGTGAAGCGCGCGTTGTCGAAGCGGGCCTGTTCGACCTCCACCAGCTCCAGGTGCTGGCCGGCGAAGACAGCCCCGGCGTACTCGACGCCCCGGATCATCGCGTCCTCGACCAGGCCGTCATCCGGCATCCGCGCGGGCCGCAGCGTGACCGCCTTGTTGCGCGGGGCGGTGGGATTGCGGGGGTGGAGGGCAGCGGCGGTCGCGGGAGGCATGGCGCCGGAGCCTAGCAGCGGGGGAGGCCTTCCTATGTGAGGAGCGTGGGCCTCGATACCAATGTTGCCTCTTGGGCTAATCGCGCGCGTTCGATCACGGTAGACAAGACGGAGGCACCCTTTCCGGCCAGGTCCGGAAGGGGTGCTGAGCCGTCGCCTCTGGGGAGGGTGGCGGCTCTGCGGGCAACTGTGCTCCGCAAGCTGGTGGGTCCGCGGGGCGGGGGCCTGAACCTCGGCCGACCCGGGCCCGGACACACCACCGCCCCGGCGACCAGGTGACTGGTGCCGGGGCGGTGGTTGCCCGCCGCGTGGGGGGTTACGCGGCGGGCGCGGCGGCGTTCTCCTGCGGGGGGGAGAGCTGGAGAACGCGAAGCATGTCGGCCGTCACGACCCGGAACAGTCGTCCGGTGCGGATGACCTTGCACGGGAAGTCGTCGGTGCGGGCGAGGGAGTAGGCGGTGGTGCGTCCGATCCCGAAGGCACGACCGGCGGTCTCCAGGTCGATGGTGGGGGGGAGGTCCAGGAGGTCGCGGGTGGTCACGGCCTGTGCGGGCGCTGCGGTCTGGGTCATATCGGCGCAACTCCGGGTCAGAATCAGGGCCTGCTGTGTCCTTCTGACGCACTGTACGACATGGGTTGATACGGCACAACACCCTCTGTACTTTGGGTCATCGTGGAGCAACTGGAGTGGTCGGCCCGAGTCAGCAAGACGATCGCGCAGGAGGTGCGTCGGCACCGCACGGCCCGGCGCCTGAGCGCGCAGCAGCTCGCGGACGCGTGCGAGCGACTGGGGGGAAACCTCCCACGGACCGTGATCTCCAACATCGAGAACGGGCGACGCGGCAACGTCACCGTGGCCGAGGTGATGATCCTCGCCGCTGCACTCGAGGTGCCGCCGGCCGCCCTGGTCTTCCCCGTCGGGTACGAAGCTGAGGTCGAGCACCTGCCCGGCAAGGCGGCCACGCCCCTGGAGGCAGCCGACTGGTGGAACGGGGAGCGGGCCGACGAGGAATGGGCCCTGACCCTGCTCCGCAAGCACCGCCGCCTGGAGTCCCAGATCCGGCGGCTCTACAAGCAGATCTGGGAGACGGCCATCGCGGATTACCGGTGGCACGGGGAGCCGGGAGGCCCGGAGGCCAGCGCGGCCCGGGAGGTCGCGGAGGAGCTGACCCGCGACCTCCACGAGCTGCGCGACGAGATCGCCGGCCGCGGCCTGGTCCTGCCCCCGCTCAGCGGGCTGGACCGACCGGCCTAGCGTCCAGGCGGGGACGGCCCGCCACGTTCGGGCGCGGGACGCGCCTGGGTCCTACGGAGGGATAGCCATGCCCGGAGCACGGCGTGCCGGCGGCATCACCAAGCGGTGCGAGTGCCGCGACGAGGCAGGGAAACGGCTCGGCACGAAGTGCCCGCAGCTGTCGAAGAGGGCGCACGGCAGCCACCAGTTGAGGCAGGAGCTGCCGCCGGATGACAAGGGCACCCGGCGGACGTTCCGGCGGACCGGGTACGCCCAAGTGAAGGACGCCCAGAGCGACCTGGACAAGATCCGCGCGATCCTCGACCTCGCGGAGGACGACGAGGACGCGGCTCGCCGGGTGGGTGACCTCCTGGTGGCCGTCATGCGGGACCGGGAGCCGATCCCGGATACCGCCGACGTGAAGCGGCGCCTGGCAGGCGGCGTGCCCATGGACGTCTCCCTGACCGTAGGGGACTGGCTCCAGACATGGGTGGAGTCGAAGAAGACGAAGCGCACCACCACCGCCGGCTACCGGTCGCACATCCGCGTCCACCTGAAACCGGGCGTCGGCCACTACCGGCTGGACCGCTTCAACGTGGCCCACTGCCAAGCGTTCTTCGACGGGATCACCGAGCAGAACGAGACGATCACCGCGGAGAACGCCGCGCGCCGGGAGCAGGAGGCCCGGTGCAAGTGGGGGAAGAACTCCCGGCCGCCGGCCGCCGAGTCCGCGCGCCTGGCCGTGGAGCGGGAGAAGTTGGCGGCGATGCCGCCGTACCGGCTCATCACGGGGCCGGCGACGAAGCAGCGCATCCGGGCGACGCTCCGGACGGCGCTGAACGCCGCGATCCGCCGGCAGTACATCACGTTCAACCCGGCTGCCTGGGTGGAGCTGGAGTCCGGGAAGCGCCCGAAAGCCGTGCTGTGGCTGGACCGGCACGTGGAGCACTGGCGGAAGACGGGCGAGAAACCGAGCGCCGTCATGGTCTGGACGCCGGCGCAGATCGGCGCCTTCCTCGACGCCGCGGAGGAGTCCCGGCTCTACGCGTTCTTTCACCTCATCGCCTTCCGGGGCCTTCGCCGCGGGGAGGGCGTGGGCCAGGACGAGCGGAACGTGGACCTGGAGGCCGGCGCCATCACCATCGCGGCGGAGATCGTGGTGGACAACTGGGAGGTGTTCGAGGACACGCCGAAAACGGACGGCAGCGCGGCGACGATCGCCCTGGACTCCCTCAACGTGGCCGTCCTGCGGGAGCACCGCCGGCGGAAGGCCGCCGAGCGGGAGGCCTGGAACATCCAGGCCGCGAAGGACCGGGCGGAGGGGAAGGACACCCGGGACTGGCAGGAGACCGGGAAGGAGTTCGTGGACGTTGACGGCTCCTGGCTCCACCCGGAGAAGGTGTCCGACGAGTTCCGCCGGATCTGCCGGCGGGCCGACCTCCCGCCGATCAACCTCCGGGATCTCCGGCACTGCGCGGCCACCCTCATCCACGGCGGCGGCGGTGACCTCCACGCGGTGAAGGAGACGCTGCGGCACTCCTCCATCCAGCTCGCCGGCGACACGTACACGTCTCTGCTGACGCAGGTTGACCAGGAGATCGCGGAGCGCGCGGCCGGGCTCGTACCGCGGGCGCGCAGACCCCTGGACCCGCCCGTGGAGGAGCCGCCGGCGGCGCCCGCCGAGGAGGCCGGGGACGGTCCGGAGGGCTCGCCCGCGGGCCCGGGCGAGTAGGGTCGTGGGTGTCGCCGGAGGGGGGTATCCGTGCAGGTCGCGTGGGGTCTCTGCTCGCCCCGTGCTCGCCCGAACTTCCCGTAATGGAGTGTCACGGAGTAACACGAGCCGACATGGAGGCGGAGGCGGGCTCCCGGGGAACGGGCCCGTGACCAGCACTTACCGGCAGTGGCTAACATGAGGTGTCACGAGCCGACATGAGGGGGAGTCACCCGGCAGGGGACTCATAATCCGTCGGCCGTGGGTTCGAGTCCCACCCGCCCCACCACGTCGCGAGCTTGCAGGAACGTTCTGGCCTGCAGCTTTGCGACTCTGAACCCGCCTGGAACCGGGCTTGTCCCGGCTCATGGCCTCACGAGTGCCTCTCTGATACTCCAGGGGACGCGCCAGGGGGCGGATTCCCGCCCGTTACGGGTGGGTGGTTTCGTCCCGCGCCCCTGATCTGCGAGGTGGACGGTCCCGGCCAGCGCAAGCGGGACCTCATGGGCTGGTACGCCGACACCCTGAGCGGAGTGGTGAGCCACGCGGCCGAGGTCGATGCCGCTGCCGTACGCGCTTTGCGCGGCAGCCACGGTGCGGATCCGTACAACGCCGGCCATGGGACATACGCCTCCCTCGACGAGGACATGTTCCCCCGGGCGCTGAAACTGGCCGCACTCGGTGAGGAGGCCAACGCCGAGCAGCGCAAGGAGCTGCAGCGGCTCTGGCAGTCCCTTGGGCCCGAGGCCCGGTCCCAGCTGTGGAGCCGGCACCGGGACGACCTCCTGGCGGCCGGCCTGCTCCGGCCCCAAGTCAAGCAGGTTGCCGCGGACGACGGCGCTGGACCGTATGACGTCAAATCGCCAGGAGTATCGGACTACTGGAAGGAGATTCAGGCCAACGGCATCTCCAACTCCGGCGATGTGATCGGCAAGACCGACGCGGCCCGACACATGGATCACTACCTCAACGGCAGCGGCAAGACGCTCGATCTGGACGTCGATCGCATGCTGGCGGACGACCCGGCGCTTCGAGACGAGGTGGCACGGATCCGGGCCGCGGAGCAGGACGAGTGGCGGCAGCAGGCACTGGAAGCCTTTGAGAAGTCAGGGGGCAAGCCCGTTGCCGTCCCCGTGGAATCGAGTAGTAGCGGATACCAACACGAACTGGGGCCGGACGGCACGAACAACTGGTACCTGGCCGTGGGCAGCGGCATGACCAACACGACCGGGGTGGTCACGGCCGTCCCCGGACCCGACGGGAAGCCGCAGGTCAGCATCGACTACCAGGTCAACGTGTGGGACCGCTACAACTGGGACCCGGGCAAGGCGACGCCGATCGGACCGACCACCGTCACCGACGCCGACATGGCCCGTATGCACACGACAGGACTGGCCAGGGAGTTCGACATGCGAGGAAGCAGTTCGGTACAGCGGCACGACCTGTCGGCCGGAGGATCCTGGCCCGCACCCGAGGCCACCGGGCGGGACGGCACCCGCACGGACATCGGCCGTAACTCGGCCGCCCGATGATCCGCGCGCGACGCCCTGGACGCGCTCCGGCGCTCGCTGTGGCAGCGGTGCTGCTCGGTGGGCTTGGCGCCGGATGCTCCGGGGCATCCGATGCTACGAGCGGCAGGGAAGGCGGCCGCTCGGCGAAGACGGGGCCCTCTGGGTGGGAAGAGGGCGCCACGGCGGACTCCGTCGCCCGAACCTTGCAGGTACAGGTTCCCTCGACAGCCACGCAAATCGGGGCAGCGCACCGCAGGGGCTTCCAAGACGACGGGCTGATCCTGTCCTTCGTCCTGCCGGCGGACGCCGTGGACCCCTTCCTCACCCAGCTGAATCCGGAGCGGCCTCTCATGCTGCGCGAGCAGCCCTTCGCAGCGGAGGCGACACCGGCCACGCCGTTCGCACGCCTGGGACTCCCGGAACCGGATTCCCTCCCCAAGGTCAGGGAGGGACAGGTGTGCGCTCCCTGCAAGGGCGAGTTGAACTGGCTCAAGGTGGCAGTGGTACAGATCGACGAACGGAGCAGCCGGGTCTATCTGAGAGGGGTCGACTGACGCGTCACGTCTCCGTCGGCCGTGGGCTAAAAGTCCTCCGTTTCGTCCGTGAGGTGGCGCAGGACGTCCGTCAGGTCCTGGCGGCGGGCGAACGCGGCGCGTTGGCGGTGGGCGCCGGAGCCGTCGCGCAGCAGATCCGCCAGGGTCTTGGCCGCGTGGTCGAGGTCGCCCGAGGCGGCCAGGGCCGGGGCCACCAGGTCCAGGAGGGCCTCCGCGAGGCCGGCCGCCGGGAGTTCGGCTCCGGTGTACGGGTCGAGGCCGAAGCCCTCCAGGCCGTCGTGGGCCGCCCGCCAGCGCGCGAGGCGCAGTACGTCGTCCCGTACGGGTGGATCGGGCCGCTGCTCCGCGATCTCGCGCAGCGCCGTGGAGACCAGGGCCCGGACCAGCTCGGCCTGGAGGACGGCCGTGTCGAGGCGCGGGGACATGTCGAACGCCCGGATCTCGAGCGTCGGCCAGTGCCCCGAGGGCCGCAGGTCCCAATAGACCATCTTCGTGTCGAGTGCCGCGCCCGAGTCGAGCAGCGTCTGCACCGAGCGCCGGAAGTGCGCCGTGGACGCGAAGTGCGGCGGCAGCCCCGCCGAGGGCCAGCCCGCCCAGGCCATCGCCCGCCAGCTCGCGTGGCCCGTGTCGCGGCCGCCCCAGAACGGCGAGTTGGCGGCCAGCGCGATCAGGGTCGGCAGCCACGGCCTGACCCGGTTGGACACCGCGACCGCCGTGTCCACGTCGAGGGTGCCCACGTGGATGTGGCGGCCGCAGGTCACCAGGGTGTCGGTCAGCGCGCCGAAGCGGCGGTGCTGCTCCCGCTGGCGCGGCTCGTCGTCGGTCAGGTGCAGCGGCCCCTCCACGGCCACCACCGGCGAGGGGGCGGCCAGCAGGCGGCAGCCGTGGGCGCGGGCGGCCCGCCCGAGGGTGCGCCGCAGGGTGGCCAGCTCCTCGCGCAGCGCGGCCGCCGACCGGGCGATCGGGGTGGAGATCTCCACCTGGTAGCGGGTGCCCTCGGGGTGCAGCTCGCCCGGCAGGCCGGCGGCCGTGGCGAGGACGAGCGGGGCGGCCGGGACCAGCCGGAGGGTGCGGGCGTCTACGAGGAGGAACTCCTCCTCGACGCCGACGGTGAGGGGCGCGGTGGGGTGCGCCGCCTGCCGTCCGGTGCCGGTGCCGGTGCCGGTGCCGGTGCCGGTGCTCGTGGTGCTGGTGCCAGGTTCGATCACTGCGCCTCCCTGGACATACGAGTCTTTTCATCATGAGCCGAGCACCGGGGGAGGAGCGCACGCCGATTCGGTCAAAAAGCAAGCGATAGTGGCGATTTACCGGCAAGAAGCGGTCCGGAATGGGGCCGCGGTTCCGGGTGGGGTGACTGGTGCCGGTGGGGTGGGCCCCGGCGGAAATCCCCGGGGGAGGCCGCCGGCCGCCGGTTATCATCCGCTGTGACCCCCACCGCCGCCCCCGATCGCCCGCAGCGGCGCATATTCGCCGACCTCACCCCCCTGCGCACCTCCCGCGACTACCGGCGGCTGTGGGTCGGCGGGACCATCTCCTGGGTGGGCCAGGCGATGACGGCCCTCGCGATCTCGCTCCAGGTCTACGACATCACCCGGTCCAGCTTCGCCGTCGGCCTGGTCGGTCTGTTCTCCCTCGTCCCGCTCGTCGCCTTCGGGCTCTACGGCGGGGCCATCGCCGACACCGTCGACCGCCGCACGCTCGGCCTCTACAGCTCGCTGGGCGCCGCGGCGCTGTCGATCGCGCTGGCCGCCGCCGCGCTCCTGGACTACCACCGCGTGTGGTTCCTGTACGCCGTCGTCGCCCTCCAGGCGGTGTGCGGGGCGCTCTCCGGGCCGGCCAGGGCCGCCATGATCCCGCGGCTGCTGCCGGCCGGGCAGCTGCCCGCCGCCAACGCGCTGAACTCCGTGACGATGACCTCGGGGACGATGGCGGGCCCAATGCTGGGCGGGCTGATCGTCGGCTGGTGGGGGTACCAGGCGGCGTACCTGATCGACGCCGTCACCTTCCTCGCCGCCCTCTACGCGATGTGGCGGCTGCCGTCCATGAAGCCCGACCGCGCGGAGGGAACGCGGGGGCGGGCCTCCGTCGCCGACGGCCTGCGCTTCCTCGGAACCCGGCCCAACGTCCGGATGACCTTCTTCACCGACATGGCCGCCATGGTGCTGGCGCACCCGCGGGCGCTCTTCCCGGCCGTCGCCGTGCTCTGGTACGGCGGCGACGCCAAGACGGTCGGCCTGCTGGTGGCCGCGCCCGCCGTCGGCGCGCTGCTCGGCGGGTTGTTCTCCGGCTGGCAGGGCCGCATCCGCCGGCACGGGCTGGCGATCCTGTGCGCCGTCGGCACCTGGGGGCTGGCCATCGCGGTCTTCGGGCTCACCCGGAACCTGTGGCTCGGGCTGTTCTTCCTGGCCCTGGCCGGGTGCGCGGACACCGTCTCGATGGTGTTCCGGACCACCATGCTCCAGGCCGGCACCCCGGACGAGATGCGCGGCCGCCTCCAGGGCGTCTTCATCGTGGTCGTCGCGGGCGGGCCCAGGCTCGGGGACTTCCTCGCCGGATCGGCCGCGGACCTGGCCTCCCCGGCGGTGGCGATCACCGGCGGCGGCCTCGCCTGCGTCCTCGTCCTGGGCCTCCTCGCCCTGCGGTGGCGGGGCTTCGCCCACTACGACGCGCGCTCACCCCAGGCGTGACGGCGGGGGAGTGACGATTCCGCGGGCCACCCCCAGGTCCACCAGGTCCTGGGGGCGGACGCGGAGCTGGTCCGCGGTGGCGGGGGCCTGCTCCGCAGGGCGCTTGAGGATGGCCGCCGCCAGTTCCGGGGCGATGACCGAGAAGTAGCTGTCCGGGGTGACCCAGGTGTTCCCCGGCGCGGCCAGGGCGAGGGCGCCGCCCGAGCCGCCCTCGCCGATCAGCAGGGTGGTGACGGGGACGGCGGCCTCGGCCAGCGCCGCGAAGGCGTCCGCGATGGCCGCGCCCGCGCCCGCGTGTTCGGCGGCGGCGTCGTTGGCGGCGCCCGGGGTGTCCACGAGGGTGAGCACGGGGACGCCGAGCCGGTCCGCGAGGCGGATGAGGCGGGCGGCCGTGCGGTATCCCGCCGGGCGGGTGGCGGTGCCGCACTGGGCGGCGTACGCCACGGCACGGCCCTCCCGCAGCCCGAATCCGCACAGCACGCCCGGGTCCCTGCCGCCCGCCCGGTCCCCGGACAGGGGCAGCCGCAGCGCGAAGTAGGCGTCCAGGTACGCCTCCGCGCGCGGCCGGTCCGGATGCCGGGCCCGCAGGACCGCGTCCCAGCCGGTGGCGGGCTCCGCGACGCCGGCCAGCGCGGCCGGCGGCTCGACAGGACCGTCGGCGCGGGGCGCGGTCAGGACGCGGAGCCAGTCGGACAGGGTCCCGGGGAGCTCGGCCGGGGGCACGACGGCGTCCACGTGACCGGCCGCGAACTGGCCCTCGGCGCAGTAGGCGGCCGGGTCCGCGTCGGGCGGCCGCACCCGGGAGCCGGCGAAGCCGACCTGGGCTCCGGGCAGTGCGAGGACCACGTCCGCCCCCGCGCCGAGCGTGGCCCAGCCGCCGCCGGTGGTCGGATCGCGCAGCACGGCGATCTGGGGGAGCCCGGCGGCCCGGGTCAGGACGCTCTGCCGGGCCACGCGCTGGAGCTGGGTCAGCGCGAGCATGCCCTCCTGCATGCGGGAGCCGCCGGTGGCGATGAGGGAGACCAGGGGGAGGCGCCAGGTGCGGGCGTGGGTGTACGCGGCTTCGAGCCGGTCTCCGGTGCGCTGCCCGAGCGAGCCGCCGAGGAAGCCGAACTCGAAGGAGACGACCACGGCTTCGCGGCCGCCGATACGGGCGGTGCCGGTGACGACCGACTCCCGCTCACCGGTCCTGGCCTCGGCGCGGGCGCGCGCATCGTCGTAGCCGGTCCAGGCCAGGGGCCCGTCGGCGGGCGAGTTCCGTGGCGGCGAGGGGAGTTCGGTGAAACTGCCGGGGTCGGTCACGGAGGCGATGGCCGCGCGGGCCGAGGGGCGGTTCGTCACGGGGTCACCCTAGGTGGTGCCTCACGGCAGGGGCAGGGCGATCCTCAGGGCGTACGCGGCGACCAGGCCGTAGCCGAGCCGAAAGGTCCAGGCGCGGGCGGCGCCGGAGATCCGGCTCCCGGCGAGGGAGCCGAGCGCGACGAGGGTCTGCTGCCACAGGAGCGAGGCGGCGCCGACGCCGGCGAGGAAGGCCGCCCCGGCCGTGCCGCTGCCGAGGGCCGCGCCCTGCGCGGTCGTCAGCGCAGCGAAGTACAGGGCGGTGGTCGGGTTGACCGCGGTGAGGCCGGCGTACCGGGCGAAGGCACGGCCCGGCCGGGGGTGGGAGCCGGCCGCGTTTGCGGGGCCTGCTCCGGGCCCGTCTCCGGCGCCGGTTCCGTGCGCCGCGGCCCGGACCGGGGGCGCGGCGCCGCGGGACCTCGCCAGGCCGTGGGCCGCGATGGCCAGCAGGATCAGCGCCGAGGCCAGCCGGACCCAGGGCTCCACCGGGGAGACCCGGGAGGCCACCCAGGGTCCCAGGGCCGTGGCCAGGGCCGCGTACCCGAAGTCGACCGCGGCGACGCCGGCGGCGGCGGCCATCGCGGTCCGGCGGTGGCGCATCGCCTCCTGGAGCAGCAGCACGCTCATCGCACCCATCGGCATCGCCACGCCCAGGCCCGCCGCCGCCCCGGCCAGGGCCGGCGTCATCAGTTCGTCCATGGGGGGAGCGTCCGGCCCGTGAACCGCCGAACGGGCGCGGATATCGGCCCGGACTGCGAGAATCGCGGTATGGACCGCCTCGACAGGGAAATCCTCGGCATCCTCCAGCAGGATGCGCGGATCTCGTACCGCGACCTCGGCGTCCGCGTCGGCCTCAGCGCCAACGCCACCGCCGACCGGGTGCGCCGGATGCGCCGAGACGGCGTGATCCGGGCCTTCACGGTGGTGGTGGATCCGGCCGCCGACACCGCGGGCGGGCTGGTGGTGTTCATCGATGTGACCCTGCGCCAGGACACCACCAACGAGGAGTTCGAGCGGCAGGCCGCCCGGCTCTCCGGGATCACCGAGGTGGTCCACGTGACGGGGGAGCACGACTACCTCGTACGCGCCCGCGCCGCCGATCCCGCCGCCCTGGACACCCTGCTGCGCCGCCTGAAACGCGAGGCGGGCGTCGCCCAGTCCCACACCCGCATCGCCCTCCGCGCCGCCAGGCCGTCCCTGCCGTAGACGGTGTCCCGCACGGTCCCCGCCCGGCACCGGGGAGGTCGCGCGGCGGGCCGGGGATCTCGTTCCGGCCGCCGGAGGCCGGGGCGCCGCCCCGCCCCGGAGGGCTACAGCGCCGAGGACCACGTCAGGGTCGTGCCCCGCGCCCCCGCCTCCGTCCGCCCGTCGTCCACCACCGTCAGCCGCACTTCGGCGGGGTTCGCGTCCACCTCCACCTCGATCGAGGTGACGCCGGTGCGCCGGTGCGCCGCGGCCAGGGCGCCGCGCAGCGCGGCCAGCAGGTCGCCCGCCACCGGCTCCGGCAGCAGCGCGTCCACGGCGCCGGCGAACTTCACCGAGGGCTGGAAGCCCAGCAGCACCGCCGCGCCGCCCGTCTCGCGCAGGACCCGCCCCCGGAACGTCGTCGGGGCGTCGGTCGGCGGCTGCTGGAGGGCGAAGATGGCCGTCCGGACCTCCTGGATCGTGGAGTCCAGTTCATCGACGGCCCGGCTGAGGTCGTCCCCCACCGGATCGCCGGACGGGGCGTTGGAGGAGCGGCGCCGGGTGCTCTCCAGCATCATCTCGGTCGCGAACAGCCGCTGCACCACCAGGTCGTGCAGGTCCCGCGCGATCCGGTCGCGGTCCTCGTACACCGCGAGCTGCTCCCGGTCGTGCTGCGCGTCCGCGAGGACGAGGGCCAGCGCCGCCTGGGAGGCGAACTGCGAGGCCAGCAGCCGGTCCACGGCGTCGTACGGGCGCCCGCCCCGGGCCCGCGGCAGGGCCAGGGTGCCGATCAGCTGGCCGCCGCTCTGCAGGGGGAGCATCATGCTGGGCCCGAACCGCTCCCGGACGTGCGTGGTCATCCGGGGGTCCGTGGCCGAGTCCTCTATGAACACCGCCTCGCCGCCCAGCAGCTGCTCCAGCACGGGCGAACCGGGGGCGATGGCCGTCCCCAGCAGGCCCCCGGGGTCCCCGTGCGTGGAGGCGGCCACGATCTCCATGCCGCCCTCCGGCGTGGGCTGGAGCACCACCCCGGCGGCCGCGTCGGCGAGCAGCCGGGCCCGTTCCGCCACGCACCTCAGCGCGTCCGCGGCGGGGCGCCCGGTCAGCAGGGTCGTGGTCACGGCGGCGGCGCCCTCGATCCAGCGCTCCCGGCGGCGGGCGGTCTCGTAGAGCCGGGCGTTGCCGATCGCTATCCCCGCCTGCGCGGCCAGGACGCGCAGCAGCGCGAGGTCGGTGTCCGTGAACGGGCCGCCGCCGCGCTTCTCCGTCAGGTAGAGGTTGCCGAAGACCTCCGTGTGCACCCGGATCGGCACCCCCAGGAAGCTGCGCATCGGCGGGTGGCCCGGAGGAAAGCCCGCGGAGCGGGGATCCCGGCCGAGGTCGTCCAGCAGCAGCGGGCGCGGGTCGTCGATCAGGGCCCCGAGGACGCCGGAGTGCCCGTCGGGCAGACGCGGGAGTGCGGCCCGCTCGGCTTCGCTCATCCCCGTGGTGAACAGTTCGGACAGCCGGGAGCGCTCGGGGTCGACGACCCCGAGCGCTCCGTAGCGCGCCGCGCAGAGCTCGGCGGCGGACTCCACGATGTGCTGGAGCGTCGAGCGCAGCTCCAGCTCGGAGCCGACGCTCAGCACCGCCTCCAGCAGGACGGGGAGGCTCGACTGCTCCGGCTCGGAAGCCGTCATCCGGACAGCGGGTTGAGGACCATGGGGGCGATCTTCCCTTCCAGCATCGCGCCGAGGCCGAGCACGGCGCACACGTCCGGCCGTTCGGCGATGGCGACGGGCATCCCGGTGGCGTCGCGGAGCATCTGGTCGAGGCCGGGCAGCAGGGCGCTGCCGCCCACCATCATGATTCCCCGGTCCGTCAGGTCCGCGACCAGGTCCGGCGGGCAGTCCCGCAGCACCTTGCCGATCCCGTCGAGGACGGCGGTGAGGGGGGTGTGGATGGCGTCGCGCACCGCCGCCGTGTCGACCTGGACGGAACGGGCCAGTCCGGTGGCCACGTCGCGGCCGTGGATGAGGGTGGAGGCCGGCCCCTCGGCGGTGATGCCGTTGCCGTGCAGGGCCAGCTGGAGCGGCCGGACCGCCTGGCTGGGCAGCATCAGCTCGTGCGCGTGGCGCAGGTGCTGGACCACCGCGTGGTCGATGGCCTCGCCGCCCACGGGGATGCGCTCGGCGGTGACGATCGAACCGAGGGACAGGACGGCCACCTGGGTCGCCGCGGCCCCGCACACCATGATCATCGTCGCGGTCGGCTGCTCCACGGGCAGTCCGCAGCCGACGGCCGCCGCGATCAGGGTGTCGACGAGTTCGACGCGCCGGGCGCCGAGCCCGACGAGCGTCTCCACGGCCGCCCGCTGGGCCAGCGGGTCGGCGTCGTGCGGGGTGCAGGCGGCGGCCCGCAGCCGCGGCTTGCGGCGCAGGGCCCGCCGCAGCTTCTCGCCGAGCAGGTGGCGCAGCATCCGCTGGGCCATCTCGATGTCGACGACGGTGCCGCCGGAGACGGGGCGTACGACCCGGATGTAGTCGGGCGTGCGGCCGGTCATCCGCTCGGCGAACGTCCCGACGGCGATGAGCGCGCCGGTCCGGGTGTTCACCGCGGCGGCGCTGGGCTCGTCGACCACGAGGCCGGCGCCCTTGACGTACACGCGGGTCCGGGCCGCCCCCAGGTCGACGGCGACGTGGCAGCGGCGCAACTGCTCAAGACTGACGGTCACGGCAGATCCTCCCGAGAGCGCTGACGCAAGAGGACCGGCGGAAATGCCGGTCACTGCTCATATCATCGCGGACATTTCAGACTTATTGCCCGTTGGGCTGCTCCGGCCGGGGGTTCCGTGCGCCGTTCCGCACCTGCATGGGGGTGGATTTCTGTACCGACAGGCCGCAGCATGCGCGCACCGCCCGCGCTACTCACCCGTAACAAGGTAAAGGGGACCCGATGCTGACGGCACGCCAGAGACTGCTGGCACTCCTGACGATCTGCCCGGCGCTCCTGGCGCCCCTCTCCGCCCATGCCGCCGACCGGGGGACGGCGGCAGGCCCTGACCGGGCGTCATCGCGCACTCCGGTGGTCTTCGTGCACGGCTACAACGCCGATCCGGGGGTCTGGGGCGGCCTGCGCGAGGACCTGCGGGCCGCCGGGTACGCGGAATCGGACCTGTTCTCCTGGGGCTACGACACCCACCAGTCCGTCAACGAGGTCCTGGCCGGGCGCTTCGGCGCGTACGTCGACGAGATCCGCCGGCAGACCGGCGCCGCCCGGGTCGACGTGGTCGCGCACTCCTTCGGCTCGCTGGTGAGCCGCTGGTACGTGAAGTTCGGGGGCGGCCAGTCCACCGTGGCCCACTGGGTGTCCCTGGCCGGGCCCAACCGCGGCACCTCCACCGCCTGGGCCTGCGCCCTGTGGGACCAGGCGTGCCGGGACATGACCCCCGGCTCGTACGTGGTGCGGAACCTGAACGCCGGGGACGAGACCCCGGGCACGGTCGCGTACGCCACCTTCTGGTCGAACTGCGACGAGATCGTCAATCCGGACGACAGCGTGCCGCTGGCCGGAGCCGCCAACACGCCGGTCGGCTGCCTGGAGCACAACGACCTGCTCGGGGACGACGCGACCTCGGCCGGGGTGCGGGCCTTCCTCGCCTCCTAGGGTGTGTCGGCCCGCCGGCCCTCCGCCACGGTGACCCGCTGGAGCAGGCCGTAGGTGAACTCCGCCACCACGGGCCTGCCGGCGGCGGTGAACGCCAGGCGCCAGCGGGTCGGCGCGGTGCCCTCCATCGGCCGGACCGGCGCGAAGGCCCGCGCCACCTCGTCCACCGTCGCCGCCCACGGCCGCAGGTCCGACGCCGAGGCCAGAACGGGTCCCCGCGCGCCGGGTGCCCGTACCAGCCACTCGTTCCACACCGCTCCGTCCGGCGCGGCCAGCACCTCGAAGCGCAGGTCCGGCCAGAGCGGCACCGGCCACAGCAGCGCCTCGCACTCCAGGTCCCCGATCCGCCGGGGCTCGGCCGACTCGGGCGGGCCGAGGACCGAGCGGTAGCGGGCCAGCGCACCGCGGGACCGGGGTGAGCGGACCATGGCCTGCCAGCGCTTGTTGGCCTCCCGCTGCTCCGCGAGCGAGGCGCCGAGCCGCCGCCGGGCCTCCTCGGCGAGGTCCGGCTGGAAGTCCGCCATCCGGCGCAGCAGCACCAGCTGGAAGGCGCCCGGCCCGAAGGGCGCCCGGGCGCCCGGAGGGGATGTCCCTGTCACGGAGTCCACGATTCCACACAGGATCCTTACGTTTGCGGGATCCGGATGTTGCCGCGCACCACGTAGCCTGCGGGCGCTATGAACTACTGCCCCGCTTGTCGGAGGCACCTCAACGGCGCACTGGCGTGCGCCGGGTGCGGAACCCCGGCCGAATACCTGATGCCCGCGCCGCACGCCGCGCCCGAGGCGCCCGCCGCCCCGGGGGCCGCCGGACCCGAGCCGCAGTCCACGCTGGCCGGGGTGTACGCCGATTCGCTCGTGGTGCTGTCGGCGCCGAACGAGCGCCGGCCCGGAGCGAGGCGCCGCGCCGTCCACCGGCGGCGCCGCCGGACCGTCCTGACCATGGGGCTCGGGCTGCTGCTGGCGACCGCCGGCACGCTGGCGGTGGCCAGGCTGGCCGCCGACGGGCAGCGCAGCGACCGGGCCGCCACGGTGGTGCTGACCGATGACGGCCCGCAGGAGCCCGCGCCCCTGCCGGACGCCTCGACCCCGCGCGCCCCCGCCCCGGCCGCCTCGGCCAAGGCGTCGGGCGCCGGGAAGGCCACCGGGGCCGCCCCGGCGACGGGCGCGCCCGCGGCGGGCGCGGGGGCCGTCACGCAGCCCGCGCCCACGTCGTCCGCCCCCGCGCCTTCGGCCTCCTCGGGGCCGGCCTCCGGCACTCCCGGTCCGCGGGGCTCCGTACGGCCCACCGCGTCGGGGCAGTCGACGCAGAGCGGTTCCCCGACGGCCTCCCCGACGTCCACCTCCGTGACGCCCGCCCCCGGGCCCACGCCGAAACCGCCGCCCAAGGACTGCGGTTTCCTGGGCTTCCTGTGCTGGGGTGACTGAGTCGTGTGTCCGAAGGACGCGCCCTAGCCCAGCATCCGTCTGAGCAGGTCCCGCAGGGCCGTCCGCTCCTCGGCGGACAGGCCGGCCAGTGGTTCGCGTGCGAAGTCCAGGGACTCGCGCAGCCGGTCCGCCGTCTGCACGCCCGCCTCGGTGGGGGCCGCCAGCTTGACCCGCCGGTCGGCGGGGTCCGGGCGGCGCTCCACCAGGCCGCGGGTCTCCAGCCGGTCCACGATGCCGGTGACGTTGGAGGGCTCGCACCTCAGCTTCTGTGCGATCCGGCGCATCGGCAGCGGCTCCAGCGCCAGCAGGTTCAGCACCCGGGCCTGGGCGCCGGTCAGCTGGTGGCTGGCGGCCGCGTGCTCGTACTCCATGTGGTAGCGGGCCACGACGTCGCCGATGAGTTCGACGACCTCGACGGTCACTGGGTCTACGCGACGACTGGGCATGGAACCAGCGTACCCATTTACTTGACAACATGAAATATCCAGGCGCATGGTTGTTTCACCTAGTGAAGCAATTTTCGTTCTTACGAGGAGCGCCGCATGTCCCAGATCCCCGCCGTCAGCCGCGAATGGCACCTCGTCCGCCGCCCGCAGGGCTGGCCCGTCGCCGAGGACTTCGCCCTGCGCGAGGTCCCCGTCTCCGCCGAGCCCGCCCCCGGCCGGATCCTCGTGCGCAACCTCCACATGTCCGTGGACCCCTACATGCGCGGCCGGATGAACGACGTGAAGTCCTACATTCCGCCCTTCCAGCTCGACCGGCCGATGGACGGCGGGGCGGTCGGCGAGGTCGTGGCGTCCGCCGCCGAGGGCTTCGCGGTCGGCGACCACGTCCTGCACGGCCTGGGCTGGCGCGAGTACGCGGAGCTCGACGCGCAGCACGCCACCGCGGTGGACGGCTCGCTCGCCCCGCTCTCCGCCTACCTCGGCGTGCTCGGCATGCCGGGCCTGACCGCCTACGCCGGCCTCTTCGAGGTCGCCTCCTTCAAGGAGGGCGACGCCGTCTTCGTCTCCGGTGCCGCGGGAGCGGTCGGCAGCCTCGTCGGCCAGTTCGCGAAGATCAAGGGCGCGTCCCGGGTCGTCGGCTCCGCCGGCTCGGACGAGAAGGTGACGCTCCTCACGGAGAAGTACGGCTTCGACGCCGCCTTCAACTACAAGAACGGCCCCGTCGGCGAGCAGCTGCGCGCCACCGCCCCCGACGGCATCGACGTCTACTTCGACAACGTCGGCGGGGACCACCTCGAGGCCGCGATCTCCTCGATGAAGGTGGGCGGCCGGGCCACCCTGTGCGGCGCCATCGCCCACTACAACGACACCGAGGCCGCCCCCGGCCCGCGCAACCTGATGCAGGTCATCGGCAAGCGCCTGCGCCTGCAGGGCATCCTCGTCAACGACCACGCCGGCCTCCAGCCGCAGTTCGTCCAGGACGTGGCCGGCTGGCTGCGCTCCGGCGAGCTCCGCTACGACGAGACGGTCGTCGAGGGCGTCGAGAACGCGGCCTCCGCCTTCCTCGGCATGCTGCGCGGCGAGAACACCGGAAAGATGATCGTTTCCTTCACCGGTTAGGCTCACCCCACACCGCTGTGGTCGTGGGCGCGAGTCACGGCGATTCATCTGGAGGATTTTCTTCATGTCCATCACGCAGTCCGACGTCGCGTACACCGCTGTCGCCACCGCCGAGAACGGCCGTGACGGCCGCGTCGCCACCAACGACGGCCAGCTCGACGTCGTCGTGAACCCGCCGAAGGAGCTCGGCGGCAGCGGCGCCGGCACCAACCCGGAGCAGCTGTTCGCCGCCGGCTACAGCGCCTGCTTCCAGGGCGCCCTGGGTGTCGTCGCGAAGAACGTGAACGCCGACATCTCCGGCTCCACCGTCACCGCCGAGGTCGGCATAGGCAAGAACGACGACGGCTTCGGCCTGATCGTCAAGATCTCCGCCGTGATCCCGAACGTGGACGCCGCCACCGCCAAGGAGCTCATCGAGAAGGCCCACGAGGTCTGCCCGTACTCCAAGGCCACCCGCGGCAACATCACCGTCGAGCTCGCCGTCTGATCAGGCCGCCGCTGGGCGAAGGCCGCACCCCGGACCGGGGTGCGGCCTTCGTCGTAGACTGGCGCCATGCGTGA
Organism: Streptomyces sp. NPDC045967; assembly: GCF_056430495.1. NCBI lineage: Bacteria > Bacillati > Actinomycetota > Actinomycetes > Kitasatosporales > Streptomycetaceae > Streptomyces > Streptomyces sp. NPDC045967. The sequence goes on from NZ_JBWKLE010000001.1 coordinate 296,463, forward strand.
TCTTGCGGGGGGATTCCGGTATCTGCTGGCGGGCCAGCGATGGGTGCTGCGGCACGGCCGCTGGCTGGGCTTCGGGCTGCTGCCCGGGCTGGTCTCGCTCGTCCTCTACGCCGGCGCTCTCATCGGGCTCGGCTACGGCGCCGACGACTTCGCCTCCTGGGCCACGCCCTTCGCCGACGGCTGGAGCGCGCCGTGGGGCGGGCTGCTGCGGGGCTTCCTGACCGGGCTGGTCTTCTGCCTCGGCCTCTTCCTCTCCGTCATCACCTTCACGGCCGTGACCCTGCTGATCGGCCAGCCCTTCTACGAGTCCCTCTCGGAGCAGGTCGACCGGAGCGAGGGCGGCTCCGTCCCCGAGTCGGGGCTGCCGCTGTGGCGGGAACTGTGGATCTCGGCCCGCGACAGCGTCAGGGTCCTCGGCCGGGTGCTGCTGTACGGGATCGTGCTGTTCGCCCTCGGTTTCATCCCGCTGGTCGGGCAGACCGCGGTCCCCGTCCTCGGGTTCTGCGTCTCCGGCTTCTTCCTGACCCAGGAGCTCACCGCCGTCGCCCTCCAGCGGCGCAAGGTGGACCTGGCCGAGAGGCTGGCGCTGCTGCGGTCGCGCCGGATGCTGGTCCTGGGCTTCGGCGTGCCGCTGGTGCTGGCGTTCGTCGTGCCGCTGGTCGCGGTGTTCCTGATGCCGGGAGCGGTGGCCGGTGCCACGCTGATGGCCCGGGACCTGATGGGAGCCGACGGCGCCGCCGGGACCGGGACGAGCGACGGGACCGTCGCGGCCGGCGAGGGCACCCCTCAGGGCGGTTTCGGTCCGCCGCCGCCCGCGTACTCCTAGGCTTCCCGGCCGCACCGGGCGCGCTCGGACACGGCGGGTGCCCCCGCGGTGTCCTCGGTGCCGGGCCCTGCCCTACCCACCGGCGGCCCGTAGTATGCAGGGCAGCAACTGCCGAGGCCGTCTCCCACTGCCCTTGAGTCCGCCCGGGCCCGAAGCTTCGGCGCGGGTGCCGGAGCCGGGCAGCGGCTTGCCGAGCAAGGACCGGCCGTCGGGCCGAGGACCGACCAGCAGTAGGGACCCAGCAGTGACAGTCAGTACCGAGGGCACGGTGACCGTGCTGCCCCCGGGCGGACCGGCCGCGTCCGCCCGCCCGATACCGGCCGCCCGGCGCAGGCCGGGCTCCCGCGGCACCCTCCTGCTCCTCGAAGCCGTCGTCGCCTTCGCCGCCGCCCTGGTGCTCCCGCTGCTCGCCCGCGGCTTCCGGCTCGACCCCCTGGACCGGATCGCCCAGGTCAGCGGGCTCGCCGCGATCCAGCTGCGGTTCGCGCTCGTCGGACTGCTGTTCATCGCCGCGGTCGGACTGGCGCTGCGGCTGCGCGCAGGCCGGCACTTCGACCTCGCCGCCCGGATCGCGGCCGCCGCCATCGCCGGCCTGGCCAGCGGCTTCGTCGCCGCCGGCGCGGTCGTCGCCCTGCACGGCACGCCCTGGCCGATGTTCGGCCTCAACGGCGACAGCGGCCGCATCGTGGAGTGGGCCCACGCGGTGGCGAACGGCCGCCCCTCGGGCTCCCCGGTCTACCCGCCGGCCCCCCTGTACACCCTCGGCCACTACGCCGAGTGGTTCCGCGGCGGGAACACCGCGTACGCCTTCAAGGACCTCCAGATCCTCGGGGCCGCCGCCTTCGGGCCGCTGGTCTACCTGTGCTGGCGCATGCTGCTCAGCCCCGTCCGGGCCCTCGCCTTCGGCGTGGCCCCGGCCTTCGCGCTGATCGACGCCTACAAGCCCTACAGCCAGACCGTCCTCGTCGTGCTGGTGCCGGTCCTGGTGGCGCTGGTGGTGTCGCTGAGCCGCAGCGCCGCGCAGCACTGGCGGCCGCTCCTGGTCAAGGGCGCCGGGTTCGGCGCGCTGCTCGGCCTGCTGTTCCTCACCTACTCGGGCTGGTTCCTGTGGAGCGCGGCCGGGGTGTTCTTCGCCGCGCTGCTCTACTTCCCCTGGCGGACCGGCCGTTCCGGCCGGCTCAAGGGCGCGGGCTTCCTCGCCGCCACCCTCGCGGCCTTCCTCGCGGTCGCCGGACGGTACCTGGCGGTCATGCTGACCGAGGGCCAGACCACCAAGGACTACAACTTCCGGTTCGACAACTTCACCGACCCCGCCTACTACCTCATGTGGCGCACCGACATGCCGGGCAAGGTGGGGGACTGGCCGCCGCCCGGCGAGTACGGCGGAGTCGGACTGTTCGCGCTCGTCACCTTTGTCTGCCTGGGCGCCGCGATCTGGCTGGGCATCCGCAGGCCGATGGTGGTCACCGTCGCGGCCATGTTCATCAGCGCGTGGGTGATGCGCATGTACATCGCCTCGCACATGTACGAGACGCAGACCGTGCAGCTCTACACCCGCACCAACAACCAGCTGCTCTACTGCGGGCTGCTGCTGTGCGCGCTCGTCGCCCACCTGGTCTCGCAGCGGCTGGTCGCGCGCAGGGCCGGGGCCGCGGCCGACGGCGAGGCCGCCGGGTCCGCGGCGGGGAGTGCGGTGGGCCCCGGCTCCCCGAGCCGCGAAGGGGCCGTGATCGGAGCGCTGTGCGCCCTGCTGCTGCTCCTGGGCACGGTCTCCTCCTCGATGGCGGACCGCTACATGCCCGCCAAGGAGAACACCTACCGCATCCTGCCCTGGGTCTCGCACACCATCACGGAGCAGGACGGGAGCTGCCCGAAGTACGCACCCGGCGGCACCTGCTCCAAGGACGGCGACCAGACCTGGCTGAGCTTCATCCGATGACTCGAGGGAACCGATGATCCCCGCACTGACGCGGCTGGCCGACTGGTCGGCCAGGACGCCCAAACGGCTCTGGCTGGTCTCCTTCGCGCTGTTCTGCGCGCTCGCGGGTTCCTGGTCCGCCGCCAGCCCCATCGGCAGCTCCCCCGACGAGCACGCCCACTTCATCCGCGCCGCCGCCGTCGCCCGCGGGCAGATCAGCGGGCCCCAGGTGATGGTCCCGCACACCGTGGCGGGCATCGAGGGGCAGTTCGCGGAAGCGGGCGTGCGGCTCCCCGAGTGGTACGGCAACCTGCCGGCCGTCCACGAGTGCTACGCCTGGAAGCAGTCGCGGCCCGCGTCGTGCGCGCCCCCGCTCGGCACTTCCGAGAAGACCGTGCAGACCACCACGGCGGCCGGCCGCTACCACCCGGCCTACTACCTGGCGACCGGCTGGCCGAGCCTGCTCGTCGACGGCCCCAAGGGGCTGTACCTGATGCGCTTCGTGTCGGCGCTCCTCTGCGCGGCCCTGCTGGCCAGCGCGGTGGTCACGGCCGCCGAGTGGCGGCGGCGCTCGCTGGCGGTGCTCGGCGTGCTCGCCGCGGCCACGCCCATGACCCTGTACATGGCCGGCATGGTCAACCCCAGCGGCGGTGAGATCGCCGCCGGGATCCTGGTGTGGACGGCCCTGCTGGCGATCGTGCTGTCCCCCGATCCGCGGCTGCTGAACCGCCGGCTCGCCCGGCTGGGCGTCGGCGGACTGGTGCTGATCAACATCCGGCCGCTCGGCCTGATCTGGTTCGCCGGGGCCGTGGTCTTCTGCGTGCTGCTGACCCAGCGGCGCGGAGTGCTCGGACCGGTGCTGCGCCGCAAGGCCCTGTGGATGTGGACGGCCCTGCTGGGCCTGGCCACGGCCGGGGCGCTGTACTGGGCGGCGAAGCACCCCGACAACTCGCGGATAAGCATCCCCGACACGCTCACCGCGGGGGTGGCGGCGAAGCGCACCATGGGCAACACCGACTGGTACGTGAAGCAGATGATCGGCTTCTTCGGCTGGCTCGACACCCCGGCCCCGGCCCTGGTGTACATGGTGTGGATGGCGGTGCTCGCCACGCTCGCCGTGCTGGCGCTGGTCTTCGGCCGCAAGCGGGACGTGGTGGCGCTCCTCGGCATGCTGGCCGCCATTGTGCTGGTCCCGGTGGCGGCCCAGGCCTCGGAAGCGGAGCGGATCGGCATGGTGTGGCAGGGCCGCTACCTGCTGCCGTTCGCCGTCGGCCTGCCCCTGATGGCGGTGCTGGTCTGTGCCACGCGCGCTCCCGGGCCGGGCTTCCCGTGGCGGCGCCTGGTCGGCTTCGCCGTCGTCGGCCTCGCGGTGGCCAACGCGGCGTCGTTCTACTGGACGCTGCGCCGCTTCGCCGTCGGCACCAAGGGCTCCTGGGTGGCGACCCACGCCCACTGGGCGCCGCCCGGCGGCTGGGTCCTGTGGACCGGCGTGTACACCGCCGCGGCGCTCGCCGTCGTGGTGGTCGCCCTGATGTCGGACCGCGCGCCCGCCCTGCCGCATCCCCGGGACCTCGACACCCCGCGGCCCGACCGCCACGCGCGGGTGCCGGAGCCGGCCTGAGGGACGCGAGCCCCGGCGCCCGCCGTTCGGCGGGCGCCCGCTCGACGTCTGCCTGACGCCCGCTTGACGTCCGCCGCTTGACGGGCGCCCGCCTGACGCCCGACGACCGACCCGCTCCCGTCAGACGGCGCCGGGGATCTCGGCGGTCACCACCGACGGCGTCCGGTCGTCCGCCTCGGCCAGCAGGGCCCCGCCCGGGGCCCACACGGCCGCGCCGCCGCAGCCGGTCCACGGGCCCGCCGGGCCGACGTGGTTGGCCAGGACGACGTACAGACCGTGGCGGCGGGCGATCTCCGGGTGGACGCTCGCGCGCTCCCGCACGCCCGCGCCCGTCCCGTACAGGGACGAGGCGAGGTGCACCCGGCAGCCGTCGGCGGCGCCCCGGGCGGACAGCTCGGGGAAGTGGTTGTCGAAGCAGATGCCCAGCGAGAAGCGGATCCCGCCGAGTTCGAACCGCCCGTCGCGGTCGCCGGGGATGAAGACGTCCTGCTCGTGCCGGTAGAGGTGCTGCTTGAGGTAGGTGGTCACGTGCGCGCCGTCCGCGTCGTGGACCAGCGTCGCGAGGGCGGGCCGCCCGTCGCCGGCCGGCACGGCGACGTTGACGGCGGTGGCGATGCCGGCGGAGCGCAACGGGTCCAGCCGGGGATCGCCGGCGGCCGTCCACAGCCCGGGGTCGGCGCTCAGCGCGGCCGGCTCGTAGCCGGTGAGGGTGAGCTCGGGGAACACCACGAGTCCGGCGCCCTGGTCGCGGGCCCGGACCGCGAGGGCGGCGGCCTGTGCGGCGTTGGCGGCGATGTCGGCGGGTATGCAGGTCAGCTGCGCTGCGGCGATCTTCACCCGGCTCAGCCTAGGGCGCGTCTTGTCGATCGGGCCGGATCAGCCCGCCGCCGGCCCCCGCAGTAGCGCCAGGAAGGAGCGGAACGCCGCCGGCATGTCCACGGACTCGGGGGCGAGGAGCCACTGGTACTGGAGGCCGTCCATCACCGCGGTCAGCAGCGGGGCCGCCTCCTCGGGGGTCAGGCCCGAGGGCAGGCGCTCGCCGAACTCGGCGCGCAGGACCGCCGCCATCTCACCGCGGACCTGCGCGTAGCGCTCGGCGAAGAACTCCCGCGCGGGGTGCCCGTCGGTGACGCTCTCGCCCAGCAGCGCGGAGAAGGTCTGCACGATGCCCGGGCGCATGGCGTTGTACTCCACCAAGGAGGCCAGCAGGTCCAGGCGCCAGGTGTCCGCCGAGGCGCGTGAACCGCCGCCGGTGTCCCAGCGGTCGCGTTCCCGCAGTACCGCGACCAGCAGGGCCTCCTTGGTGGGGAAGTAGTGCAGCAGGCCCTGCTGGGTCAGGCCGACGCGCTCGGCGACCGCACCGAGCGACGCACCCCGGTAGCCGCGCTCCGCGATGACCTCCACCGCCGCGCGCACGATGTCCTCGCGCCGCTCCTCGCTCCTCGCCCTGGCCATCGCCCCGGCACCCCATTTCCGTCCGCGCCCGTCGACAGCACCGTACGACATCTAAATATCACGAAAACATTACGAGACCTACCGCTCTACAGGTAGCGGGTCCACCATGGGGGCACCGCGCGCACCGCGCCTGCATTCCGCTCGCCCGCACCCGCACCAGCCCCGCCCCGCACCCGCCCCGCACCCCATGAGGAGGCACGGCCGTGACCGATGCCGATCAGGTCCGCAGCAGCGTCGTAGAAGAGGCGCTCGGCAAGCTGGACCTCGACACCAAGACCCGCCTGCTGGCCGGCCACGACATGTGGTCCCTGCCCGCCGTCCCCGAGATCGGGCTGGCGTCCCTGGTCATGTCCGACGGCCCCATCGGGGTGCGCGGCGTGCGCTGGACCGCCGACGACCCCTCGGTCGCCCTGCCCTCCCCGACCGCCCTCGCCGCCGCCTGGGACCCGGCCCTCGCCCGCCGGGCCGGCCGGCTCCTGGCGCAGGAGGCCCGCCGCAAGGGCGTCCACGTCCTCCTCGCCCCCACCGTCAACCTGCACCGCTCCCCGCTCGGCGGCCGCCACTTCGAGTGCTACTCCGAGGACCCGTACCTGACCGGCGCCGTGGGAGCCGGGTACGTGAGCGGCGTCCAGGACGGCGGGGTCGCGACCACCGTCAAGCACTTCGCCGGCAACGAGGCCGAGACCGACCGGTTCACCGTCGACAGCGTCATCGCCCCGCGCCCCCTGCGCGAGCTCTACCTGGCCCCCTTCGAGGCCATCGTCGCCGGCGCCCGCCCCTGGGGCGTGATGACCGCCTACAACCAGGTCAACGGCATGACGATGACCGAGCACCGCCACCTGGTCGAGGAGGTCCTGCGCGGCGAATGGGGCTTCGACGGCTGCAACGTCTCGGACTGGATGGCCGCCCGCTCCACCACCGGGGGCATCGGGGGCGGCCTGGACGTGGCCATGCCCGGACCGCAGACCGTCTACGGACCCGCCCTCGCCGAGGCCGTACGCGCCGGCGAGGTCCCCGAGTCCGCGGTGGACCGGGCCGTGCGCAACGCGCTGCGCCTCGCCGCCCGCGTCGGCGCTCTGCAGGGCGCCCCCGCGGCCGTCACCGAGCTCCCCGCCCCGGTCGACGGCCAGGCGCTGGCCCGCGAGCTCGCCGCCCGCGGCTTCGTCCTCCTGCGCAACGAAACCGCTCCGGGCGGCCGCCCCGCCCTGCCCCTCGACGCCTCCGCCGGGCGCACCGTCGCCCTCCTCGGCGCCGCCGCCCGCGATGCCCGCGTCCTCGGCGGCGGCTCCGCGACCGTCTTCCCCGAGCGGGTCGTCTCCCCGCTCGACGGCCTCACCGCCGCGCTCCCCGAGGGGGCGCTGACCTACCGCGTCGGCGCCGACCCCTCCGACGAACCGGCCCCCGCCGGCAAGGGCTTCTCGCTGCGCGCCGTCTGCCGCGACGCCTCCGGCGCCGTCCTCGGCGAGGGCAGCCTGCCGACCGGCCAGGTCCAGTGGATCGGCGGCGACCTGCCCGCGGGCGTCACGTACGAGACCCTGGCGGCCGTCGAGGTCACCGGCACCTTCACGCCGCGCGAGAGCGGCGAGCACGCCTTCGGCACCAGGGGTCTGGGTGCCTTCACCCTCGCCGTCGGGGGGCGGACGCTCTGGGAGGGCGTCCAGGAGGCGGGCGACGAGGCGGACCCCTTCGAGGCGTTCTTCGGCGCACCCAGCGAACGGGCCACGGCGCACCTGACCGCCGGCGAGACCGTCGAGGTCTCGCTGACGTTCCACGTCCCCGACATGACCGCGCTGCCGCTCAAGGCGATCATGTTCTCGCTGCTGCACCTCGGTCCCCGGGCCGACCCCGACGAGCTGATCGCCGAGGCCGTGGCGGCCGCCCGCGCCGCCGACACCGCCGTCGTGGTCGTCGCCACCACCGACCGGGTGGAGTCCGAGGGCTTCGACCGCACGGACCTCACCCTGCCGGGCCGTCAGGACGACCTGGTGCGTGCCGTCGCCGCGGTGAACCCGAACACCGTGGTGGTCGTGAACGCGGGCTCGCCGGTCGAGCTCCCCTGGCGCGAGGACGTCGCCGCCGTGCTGCTGACCTGGTTCCCCGGGCAGGAGGGCGGCGCCGCGCTGGCCGACGTACTGCTCGGGGACGCGGAACCGGGCGGGCGGCTGCCCACCACCTGGCCCGCCCGGCTCGCCGACGCGCCGGTCACCGAGGTCGTGCCCGCCGACGGACGCCTGGAGTACCGGGAGGGGCTCTTCATCGGCTACCGGGCGTACGAACGGCAGGGCATCGAGCCGGCCTTCCCCTTCGGGCACGGGCTGGGCTACACCGACTGGGCGTACGAGTCCCTGGAGGTCACCCCCACCACGGCCCGCGTCCGCCTCAGGAACACCGGCGCCCGGCCCGGCCGCGAGGTCGTCCAGCTCTACCTCGCGCCCACGGCCGCAGCGTCCGGCGGCCCGCGGGGTGCGGACGTGGAGCGGCCGGCCAGCTGGCTCGCCGCCTTCGCGGGCGTCGAGGCGGGCCCGGGCGAGAGCGTCGAGGCGGTGGTCGCCCTGCCCGCCCGGGCCTTCGAGGTCTGGGACGAGGACGCCCAGCGCTGGCAGCGCGTCACCGGGGACTACGAGGTCCGCGCCAGCCACGCCCACGGCGACACGCGCCTCACCGCCGCACTCGACATATCGTGACACAGCGTTACGACACGCCGTAAGAGCGACATGGCCGGAAATAACCCCTGCCTTGTCCCTCGAAGCCGGTCCGGAGGCGGGCCCTGACTCCCGCCTCCGGACCACCGCGTCAACGTGGCGGCTGCGCCGCCGTCACCTGTCGGTGCGCCAGTTCCGCGAGCCGTGCCTGCCCCTCCCGGCCCGGATGGAACCAGTCCCAGCGGCTCAGCTGATCCGTCGAGAAGGGGTACTGGAAGACCGCGCCGCCGTCATAGCGGCACAGCTCGTCCTTCGCGCACACCTCGCGGAGCACCTCGTTGTACTCCACCACGCGCGCCCGGACCTGCTCCCGCCGGGTCGTGGCCCCCGGCCCCGCCGACAGCGGGTCGGCGAGCATCGACTGGCAGATGCCGAGGCTCCACACCCTGCGCACCATCGGGTCGTCCTTGCCCTGCTCCCACAGCCGCTGCAGGTCCGGCACGCTGGAGACGTAGACCTGGGTCTTGGGGGACGCGGCCCGCAGTTGCGCGAGGGCGGCCTCGAAACCGGCCCGGAAATCCGCCACCGGCGTCATCGACGAAGCCGTCGGCCGGCAGGCGTCGTTCGAGCCCACCATGACCGTGACCAGGTCGGGCCCGTAGGACGCCGCCTGCGACAGCTGCCCCGCCAGGTCCGCCATCCGCGACCCGGTCACCGCGAGGTTCCAGCTGCGGGCGGGTGCCTCGGCCTCCCCGATCAGCCGCGCGGCCAGGGAGCGGACCGCCGGGTCGTTCCCCGTGGCCCAGGAGACCTCCGGGCAGTCGGCGAGGACCGAACAGGCGTCGAACCCGCGGGTGATGGAGTCGCCGACGGCCGCGATCGAGGTGGGCGCCGTGTTCCAGCGCGGCGCGGCGTGCGCCCCCCGCCCGGCCTCGTCCGAACCGCCCGGCCCGCACCCCGTCAGGGCCCCGGCCAGCACGACCGCCGCCGCTCCCGCGCCCGCGAGGGTCCGGCTCGCGCGGAGGCGCGGAGCGGTGGTGCGCATCGGTTGGTCTCCTCCTCGACACCCCCGTGCCGTCCGGGGGGTCCTGCTGAGTGAAAGCTCTGTGTTCACCGGCCTCTGAGAGACCGTACGTCACACCGAGACCCCTGACGCACGGTAGCTTTTTCCCGTGGCGTTTCGGCCGCAGGTCCCGTGGCGCAATGTCAGAAAATTTCCGTTACATTACATCACGTCACATACTGTCCGTTTTCTGGAGTTTATTCCCGACCTCGTCCCACACTGGAGGTCCCGGTGACGACACGTGGAGTTCTGTACGTGCATTCCGCACCGCGCGCGCTCTGCCCGCACGTGGAATGGGCTGTTGCGGGCGTGCTCGGGGTGCGGGTGAACCTCGACTGGATCAGGCAGCCCGCCTCCCCCGGCACCTGGAGAGCCGAGTTCTCCTGGCAGGCCGAGGCGGGCACCGCCTCGAAGCTCGCCTCCGCACTGCGCGGCTGGCACCTGCTGCGCTTCGAGGTGACCGCGGAACCCTGTCCGACCGCCGAGGGCGAGCGCTACAGCTCCACCCCGGAGCTCGGCATCTTCCACGCCGTCACCGGCCTGCACGGCGACATCCTGATTCCCGAGGACCGGCTGCGCGCCGCCCTCGCCCGCTCCGGCCGGGGCGAGACGGACCTGGAGGCGGAGATCGCCAAGCTTCTCGGCAAACCCTGGGACGACGAGCTGGAGCCCTTCCGCCACGCGGGCGAGGGCGCGCCGGTGCGCTGGCTCCACCAGGTCGTCTGAAGCCCGCGAGAAGGGGCCCGGACCGGCAACTGCCGGTCCGGGCCCCTTCTCGCGTACGGGGGCAGACGGACGGTCAGACGGACCGGAACGCGAGGCTCACGTTGTGGCCGCCGAAGCCGAAGGAGTTGTTGATCGCGGAGATGGGGCCGTCGGCCGGCAGCTTGCGCGGCTCGTCGCGCACGATGTCCGCGTCGATGTCGTCGTCCAGCTCGTCGACGTTGATCGTCGGCGGGGCCTGCCGGTTGTACAGCGCCAGCACGGTCGCGACGGTCTCGATGCCGCCCGCACCGCCCAGCAGGTGGCCGGTCATCGACTTGGTCGCGGAGATCGCGATGTGGTCGAGGTCATCGCCCAGCACCTTGCGCAGGGCCTTCAGCTCGGCCGTGTCACCCTGCGGGGTGGACGTGGCGTGCGCGTTCAGGTGCACCAGCTCGGCCGGGTCCAGGCCGGTGTTGTCGAGCAGGTTCTGCACCGCGGCCGCGACACCGCGGCCGGTCGGCTCCGGCTGCGCGATGTGGTGGCTGTCCGCGGACAGGCCCTGGCCCAGCACCTCGCAGTAGACCCGGGCGCCGCGCGCGGCGGCGTGCTCGGCGGACTCCAGGACGACGACGCCGGCGCCCTCGCCCAGGACGAAGCCGTCCCGGCCCTTGTCGTAGGGGCGCGAGGCCCGCTCGGGGTTCTCGTTGTTCTTGGACATCGCCATCATGTTGGCGAACGCGGCGATCGGCAGCGGGTGGATCGCCGCCTCGGTGCCGCCGGCGACGACCACGTCGGCGCGGCCGGTGCGGATCATCTCGACGGCGTAGCCGATGGCCTCGGCGCCGGACGCGCAGGCGCTGACCGGAGTGTGCACGCCCGCCTGGGCGTTGACCTCCAGGCCGACGTTGGCGGACGGGCCGTTCGGCATGAGCATCGGGACGGTGTGCGGGGAGACCCGGCGCACACCCTTCTCCTTCAGCACGTCGTACTGGTCGAGCAGGGTCGTCACGCCGCCGATGCCGGAGGCGATCACGGTGCCCAGGCGCTCGGGGGCGATGGACGCGCCCGTCGTCGTCTCCGCGCCGGCCGGGTCGGCGTAGCCGGCGTCGGCCCACGCCTCGCGGGCGGCGATGACGGCGAACTGCGCCGAGCGGTCGAGCTTGCGGGCCAGTGGCCGGGGCAGGACCTCGCTCGGGTCCACGGCGGCGGCTGCGGCGATGCGGACCGGGAGTTCGGCGAAGCGCTCGCCCTCCAGGGGCTTGACGCCGGAACGGCCGGCGAGCAGACCTTCCCAGGTCGAAGCGCTGTCGCCACCCAGCGGAGTGGTTGCGCCGATACCGGTGACGACCACGGTGCGATTGGTCGGGCTCACAGGAATTCTTTCTCCACGTCTCAGGGGGTGCTGAATTGTCACGGCGCCACCGCGGGGTGGCGACAAACGCTCGTCAGGCTCAGGCCTGGTGGTTCAGGATGTAGTCCGCGGCGTCGCCGACCGTCTTGAGGTTCTTGACGTCCTCGTCCGGGATCTTGACGTCGAAGCGCTCTTCGGCGGCGACGACGACCTCGACCATGGAGAGGGAGTCGACGTCGAGGTCGTCGGTGAACGACTTGTCCGTCTGGACGTCCTCGACGGGGATGCCGGCGATCTCGTTGACGATCTCGGCGAGACCGGCGACGATCTCTTCCTGGGTGGCGGCCATGTGGCGCTCCTTCTCTGGGTAACTGGGTATTCGGTCCGGATGCTGGATCCGGACCCTAGGGGAGGGTAACGACCGTCGCGGCGTAGACGAGTCCCGCCCCGAAGCCGATGACGAGCGCGGTGTCGCCGCTCTTCGCCGCTCCGGTCGCCAGGAGCCGCTCCATAGCGAGCGGGATCGAGGCGGCCGAGGTGTTGCCGGTGGTCTCCACGTCACGGGCGACCGTGACGTGCTCCGGCAGCTTCAGAGTCTTCACCATCGAGTCGATGATCCGCATGTTTGCCTGGTGCGGAATGAAGACGTCCAGGTCGTCGGCGGTGATCCCGGCGGCGTCGAGCGCCTGCTGGGCCACCTTGGCCATCTCGAAGACGGCCCAGCGGAAGACCGCCTGGCCCTCCTGCGTGATGGCCGGGAACTTCTCGGCGCTGTCCTTGCTGCGGAACTCGTCCCACGGCACGGTCTGCTTGATGGTCTCGGACTTGTCGCCCTCCGAACCCCACACCGTGGGTCCGATGGCCGGTTCCTTGGAGGGGCCCACGACCACGGCGCCGGCGCCGTCACCGAACAGGAAGGCCGTCGCGCGGTCCTCCAGGTCGGTCAGGTCCGAGAGCCGTTCCACGCCGATGACGAGCACGTACTCGGCGGAACCCTCCACCACCATGCCCTTGGCCAGCGTCAGGCCGTAGCCGAAGCCGGCGCAGCCCGCGGAGATGTCGAAGGCGGCGGGCTTGACCGCGCCGATCCGGTGCGCGATCTCCGTCGCCACGGCCGGGGTCTGCTTGAAGTGCGAGACCGTCGAGACGATCACGGCACCGATCTGCTCCGGGGCGACGCCGGCGTCGGCCAGCGCCTTTCCGGAGGCCTCGACCGACATCGCGGCGACGGTCTCCTGGGGCGAGGCCCAGTGCCGGGTGGCGATGCCGGAACGCGAGCGGATCCACTCGTCGGACGAGTCGATCGTCTCGAGGATGACCTCGTTGGGCACCACACGGACGGGGCGGTAGCCGCCCACGCCGAGGATGCGGGCGTACGGGGAGCCCTTGGCCGGCTTGATCTTGGACATGCTGTGTGGGCTCCTTCTCTCAGGCCGTCTGCTCGGCGATGAGCGCCGCGGCCTTGTCGAGATCGTCCGGGGTCTTCAGCGCCACGTTCGGTACGCCCTTCAGCGCGCGCTTGGCCAGACCCGTCAGGGTGCCGCCGGGGCAGAGCTCGATGATCCCCGTGACGCCCAGCTCGGCGAACCTCTCCATGCACAGGTCCCAGCGGACCGGGTTGGCGACCTGGCCGACCAGGCGGGCGAGGACGTCGGCGCCCGTGGCGACGACGAGGCCGTCCCTGTTCGAGACGTACTTCAGGGCCGGGTCCGCCGGGGAGAGGGCCGTGGCGGCCTTCTGCAGCGTGGCGACCGCCGGGGCCATGTGGTGCGTGTGGAAGGCGCCCGCGACCTTGAGGGCGACGACCTTGGTGGAACCTTCGGGCTTCTCGGCGACCAGAGCGGCGATCTGCTCCGCGGTGCCGGCGGCCACGATCTGGCCCGCGCCGTTGATGTTGGCCGGGGTCAGGCCCATCGCCTCCAGGTGCGCGACCACCACGTCGCGGTCACCGCCGAGGACCGCGGCCATGCCGGTCCGCGTGACGGCGGCGGCGTCGGCCATCGCCAGGCCGCGGGTGCGCACGAGCGACAGCGCGTCGGCGTCGGAGACGACACCGGCGTACGCCGCGGCGGTGAACTCACCGACGCTGTGGCCCGCGACGGCGCCGAACACGGAGGACGGCCCCAGCGCGTCGGCGGACAGCAGGCCCGCGGCCACCAGCAGCGGCTGCGCCACGGCGGTGTCGAGGATCTCCTCCGCGTCGGCCTTGGTGCCGTAGTGGGCGAGGTCGAGCCCGATGGCGTCCGACCAGGCGGCGACGCGGTCAGCGGCGCCGGGCAGGTCGAGCCAGGGAGTCAGGAAGCCGGGCGTCTGAGCGCCTTGGCCGGGAGCGACGAGTACGAGCACCCTCACACTCTCTCTTGTGGATGGTCCCTGCCGCCCGTGGGGACAGGGACCAAGAACCGTCGGGGTAATTGTTGATGTCCGACAAAAGTCTAGGACTGGGGATCGCCGTCGGCCAGACGCCCCAGAATCAGGGCGATCCGCAGCGTGAACGCCGAGCGGACATCCGAAGGAGACCATCCGGTGACGTCGGTCACACGTCGCAGCCGGTAGCGCACCGTGTTCGGGTGCACGAACAGCATGCGGGCCGCGCCCTCAAGACTGCTCGCCTGCTCCAGATAAACACTCAGCGTCTCCAGCAGCGCCGAGCCCGCCTCTTCCAGCGGTCTGTAGATCTCCTCCACCAACTGCTCCCGTGCAGCGGGATCCGAGGCGATCGCCCGCTCCGGCAGCAGATCGTCCGCCAGAACCGGGCGCGGAGCATCCTGCCACGCCGTACAGGCCTTCAAGCCGGCCGCCGCGGCCTGCGCCGACTTCGTCGCGTTCAGCAGGTCGGACACCACCGGGCCGGCCACCACCGGACCCGCCGCGAACGGCCCGATCAGCGACTTCGCCACCCGCATCGGGTTGTCGCTGCCGCCCGCGATGACGACCAGGCGGTCACCGAGCACCCCCGTCAGGACCTGGAGTTTGTGGTGGCGGGCCGCGCGCCGGATCGCCTCGACCGTCAGCTCGCTGTCCCCCTCCGGCGCCGTGCCGAGCACCACGCACACGTGCTCGGGCGAGTTCCAGCCCAGCGCCGCGGCCCGGGAGAGCGCGCCCTCGTCGGCCTCGCCGGACAGCACCGCGTTGACGACCAGCGACTCCAGGCGCGCGTCCCATGCCCCGCGGGCCTCGGCGGCCTGCGCGTACACCTGGGCCGTCGCGAAGGCGATCTCCCGCGCGTACACGAGCAGCGCCTCGCGCAGGATCTGCTCGTCGCCCGGGGCCGCCACCTCCTCGATCGCGGTCTCCATGACCTCGATCGTGGTGCGGACCATCTCGACGGTCTGGCGCAGGGTGATCGCCCGGGTCAGCTCGCGCGGAGCCGTCCCGAACACGTCCGTGGAGATCGCCTGCGGGGTCTCGGGGTGCCGGAACCACTCCGTGAACGCGGCGATGCCGGCCTGGGCGACCAGGCCGATCCACGACCGGTTCTCCGGGGGCATCGCCCGGTACCACGGCAGGGTCTCGTCCATGCGCGCGATCGCGTTCGCGGCGAGCCGGCCGGAGGACTTCTCCAGTCGGCGCAGCGTCGCGGTGTGCGGATGCGCGGGAGCGGGATGCGCGGTCTGTGTGGCGGGGGAATGCTCACGTTCGGGTTGGGGCACGGGACAAGACTGCCTTATCGGCACGGCCGCGCGGAGTCCGGTCCCCGCGCCCGGCCCCTGCCCGGCGGCTACGGTGGCCCCCATGATTGATGTACGCCGCGGCGCCGACCGGTACGAGGGCGGGGATCCGGCGGCCGGGATCACCACCCGGCACGCCTTCTCCTTCGGGCCCCACTACGACCCGGACAACCTGCGCTTCGGCACGGTCCTGGCCTGCAACGAGGAGACCCTCGCCCCGGGCGCCGGATTCGACGAGCACCCGCACAGCCACACCGAGATCGTCACCTGGGTGGTCGAGGGCGAGCTCACCCACCGCGACGACACCGGCGAGGAGGGCGTGGTCCGGCCCGGCGACGTGCAGCGGCTCAGCGCCGGATCCGGCGCCCGGCACGTGGAACGCAACGACGGCACGGCCCGGCTGCGCTTCGTGCAGACCTGGCTCGCGCCGCTCGCCGCGGGCGGCGAACCCGCGTACGAGGTGGTCAGGGGCATCGGCGACGGCACGCCCTACGAGGTCCCGGGGGCGGGAGCCGTGCTCCACGTGCGCCGGCCGGGCGCGGGCGAGCGGGTCACCGTACCGGCGGCGGAGCACGTCTACCTGCACGTCGTGCGCGGGGATCTGCGCCTGGACGGCGAGGAGCTCGGTCCGGGTGACGCGGCCCGGATCACGGGCGAGAAGGGACTGGAGATCGTCGCCGGTTCCCCCGGAGAGCTGCTCATCTGGGAACTGCCGGCCTGACCGGCAGCCGGTCAGCCGGCGCGGAGCTCGGCGAGGACCGCGTCGGTGAACGGCGTCCACGCCTCCACCGCCCACGGCCCGAACGCCCGGTCCGTCAGCGCCACGCACGCGGCGCGGGCGTCGGGGTCCACCCACAGGAAGGTGCCGGCCTGCCCGAAGTGGCCGAAGGTGCGCGGGGAGGAGGAGGTTCCCGTCCAGTGCGGGGACTTGCCGTCGCGGATCTCCAGGCCCAGACCCCAGTCGTTGGGCGACTGGTGCCCGTAGCCCGGCAGGACGCCCTTGAGGCCGGGGTGCACGACGGAGGTGGCCTCCGCGACCGTGCGCACGTCGAGCAGGCGGGGCGCCTGGAGCTCGGCGGCGAACCGTACGAGGTCGGCGACGGTCGAGACGCCGTCCTTGGCCGGCGAGCCCTCGAGGGTGGTCGAGGTCATCCCCAGCGGCTCGCACACCGCCTGGTGCAGGTACTGGGCGAACGGAATGCCGGTGGCCTTGGCGATGTGGTCGCCGAGCACCTCGAAACCGGCGTTCGAGTACAGCCGGCGCTGCCCGGCCGGCGCGCTCACCCGGTGCTCGTCGAAGGCCAGCCCGCTGGTGTGCGCCAGCAGGTGGCGGACCGTGGAACCCTCCGGCCCGGCCGGCTCGTCCAGCTCGATCGCCCCCTCCTCGTACGCGACGAGGGCCGCGTACGCGGCGAGCGGCTTGGTGACCGAGGCCAGTGCGAAACGGTGGTCGACGGGTCCGTGGGAGCCGGCCAGGGCGCCGTCGGCGCGTACGACGGCCGCGGCGGCCGTCGGCACCGGCCAGTTCTCGATGATCCGCAAGCTCTGCATGGCGTTGAGCCTACTTGCTTGGAGTGCGCTCAAGGGTTTTAGCGTGTGGCCCATGAGCCTGACGCAGACGCGGTACACGATCAGCGAGGTCGAGGCCCGGACCGGTCTGACCCAGCACACGCTGCGCTGGTACGAGCGGATCGGCCTGATGCCGCACGTGGACCGCTCCCACTCGGGGCAGCGGCGCTTCAGCGAGCAGGACCTCGACTGGCTGGCCTTCGTGGGCAAGCTGCGCGCCACCGGGATGTCGGTGGCGGACATGGTCCGCTACGCGGAACTGGTCCGCGAGGGCGAGCACACCCGCGACGACCGCCGCGAACTGCTGGAGGCCACGCGGCGCGACGTACGGGCGCGGATCTCGGAGCTGACGGACGCGCTCGCCGTGCTGGACTACAAGATCGATCTTTATGCGATGAACACGGTCGCGGGGAAGGGCAGGACATGACAGCCACGACAACCGTCCGGGAATACGACGGCACACCCGTCGAGCAGGTCGAACTCGGCAAGGGCGGCCCGCTGGTCGGCGTCCAGGGCCTGGGGTGCATGGGCATCAGCGAGTTCTACGGGGACACCGACGAGGCGGCGGCCCGGGGGACCCTGGACGCGGCGCTGGCCGCCGGGGTCACCCTCTTCGACACCGCCGACACCTACGGGCTGGGGCGCAACGAGGAGTTCCTCGCCCCCTTCGTGGCCGCGCACCGCGACGAGATCACCCTGGCGACGAAGTTCGCCGTGGAGCGCAACGAGGACCCGCACTACCGGGGCGTGCGCAACGACCCCGCCCACATCCGGCAGGCGGTCGAGGGCAGCCTGCGCCGGCTCGGCACAGAGGTCATCGACCTGTACTACATGCACCGCCGCGACCCGGCCGTGCCCCTCGCGGAGTCGGTGGGCACCATGGCGGAGCTGGTGCGCGAGGGCAAGGTGCGCCACCTCGGGCTCAGCGAGGTCACCGGCGCGGAACTGCGCGAGGCGCACGCCGTGCACCCCATCACCGCGCTGCAGTCGGAGTGGTCGCTGTTCAGCCGGGACGTGGAGCGCAGCGCGGTGGGCGCGGCGGCCGAGCTGGGCGTGGCCTTCGTGCCGTACTCCCCGCTGGGCCGGGGCTTCCTGGCGGGGGCCTTCACCGACGCCGGGGCGGACCTCGCCTCCGGGGACTTCCGCCGTCACCAGCCGCGGTTCACCGGCGAGAACGCGAAGGCGAACGCGGCGCTGCTGGCACCGGTGCGGGAGGTCGCCGCGGCGCACGGGGCGAGCCCGGCGCAGATCGCCCTGGCCTGGGTGCACCAGCGGGCGCGGGTGCACGGCCTGGCCGTCGTCCCGATCCCGGGCACGCGCAGGGCGGCGCGGCTGCGGGAGAACGCGGCGGCGACGCGGATCACCCTGACGGCGGCCGAGCTGGCGCTGCTGGAGCCGATCGCGTCCCGGGTGGCGGGGGACCGGTACCCGGACATGACCTTCACCTCGGCGTCCCGCGAGGCGGAGGTCTGAGGATCCGGGCGGGGAACGCGGCGGCGAGGGACCGCCCGGTGAGTGCGGCCCCGCCCCCGCCCCTCAGGGCCTGCCCGCGGTGAACCGGTCCCGCAGCGTCACGTACTCCGCGTCCGTCAGCAGGCCGGCGGAGTGCAGCTCGCTCAGGTGCTCCAGCCGGTCGCCGGCGGGCCGGGACGCGGGCAGGGCGGCGACGGGCGTGCGGCCGCGCAGGGCGGCGAGCACGGCCGCGGCGAACGGCAGCGACTCGTGCACCGAGCCGTAGCCGAGCGCGAAGACGGCCGTCGCGAGGTCGTGGCTGGGACGGGGATCGGCCCCGGTGCCCCGGGGCTCGCGCGGCAGCAGCCGCAGGTGGCCGCCGGGGCCGTCCGGGGAGCTCCACTCCACGCCGGCGAGGTCGGCCAGCGGGTAACACTGGTCGCCCGCCTTCCACTTGGTGCTGGTGGCGCCCGTCCGCGACCAGTGGAAGGTGACGGCCGAGCCGTCGAAGGCCACGCGGGCGTCGTACGCCTTCAGCTGGAGCGGCGGCGGCGGGACGTCGACCAGGAAGTGCTCGCAGGGTTCGGCGGCCCGCGGGCCGAGCCGGGAGCGCAGCGTCTCGGCGAAGACCTCCGCGTCCGGCGCCCGACCGGCCGGCAGCACCAGCCGGTAGGGGTCGCAGACCTCCTTCAGCTGCCCGGCGGCGGCCTCCACCAGCGGATCGGCGCCCGGCCGCGGAACGGCACGCACCACCACCGTGTCCCGCTTGCCCGCGGTCACGGTCACCTCGGACACCGCTTCCAGGGGGATCCGGCGCGCGCCCAGGGCGTGCAGGAGTCTCGGCTGTCTCGGCGTGCGTATCCCCCGTGCGAAGCGGATGAGCACCGAGTCCGAGTCGAACTCCCAGACGGCATGGTTTCCGGCCAGTACGTCACCCATGCGGCACATGGTAGAGGGCGGGCCCCTCGCGCGTCCCCCTCGGCGCGGGCCCCACTTTTCGGGCCTCTACGCGCGTCAGGCGCTCTCCGCGCCGCTCAGGCCGTCCCGGCAGGCATCGTCCCCGGTCGCGCACATGACGGAACCGAATGCGCCGGTTCCGATTTTGGCGAAGTTGTCCACCGAATCGGTCCCTGGCTCGAAATAGCCGGTGTGGGCCCGGGCGGTCGCCGAGGACAGCAGCCGCGCACCGAACTCCGCCGAGACCGGGTCGGCTCCGTGGCCCAGCCCGCCGAACTCCAGGTGCGGCACGTCCGCGATCCAGTCGCCCTCGTCCCGGGTCGCCCAGACACGGGCGGAGGTGCGCAGCCCGGCGACGTTCTGCGCGCGCATCCCGGGGCTGCCCGCCACCACCACGTCCGTCACCCGGCGCGGCAGTTCGTGGGCCGCGACCCCGCACACCACCGATCCGTAGCTGTGGCAGAACAGCGCCACCGTGGAGTGCCCGGGCAGCGCGGTGGTCAGCGACTTCAGCCGGACGGCGCCGACGAAGGCCATGCGGCCGGTGGCGGCGTCCACGCCGACCCCGGCGGGCGCGCTGTACCCGGCCCAGGCGATGACCGCGGTCCGCCCGGCCGGGGCGGTCGCGCGCTGGGCGTCGTACAGGGACCGGGCCATGCCGGCCGGTGCGCTGAACCGGCGCTGCGTCCGCTCGAAGGTGACCGCGTCGGTGTCGACGCCGGGGACGACCACCGAGACCCGGCGGGCCCGGTCCAGGTCCCCGAAGACCTCGGCGACGAGGCCGCCGCCCGTGGGGTCGAAGGCGAGGATCTGCCGCCCCGGCTCCGCGAGCGAGGCGAAGCGGTGGGCGCGGCGGGCGGCCGCGACCCGGTCGGCCGGGGCCAGCGCCACGTCGCGGCTGCGGGACTCCTCGACCCGGCCGGCCTGCTCCAGGCCGCGCCGGTTGGCGCGGTAGCGCGTGGTGGCGGGGGCCCCGTCGAGGTTCCCCACGACCAGCGGGTAGCCGTCGGCGAGCCGGGCCCGCTGGGCTCCGTCGAGCCCGCCGAAGAAACGGGCCACCGTCGCCGCGGGGGCGTCCGCGGGCGGCACCGGCCGGCCGCCGATACGGGCGCCGGCCCAGGCGGCCAGGGCCGCGGCGCGCAGCGGCGTACCGCCTTCGGGGCGGTGCACGGCCGTCCAGCCGGTCGTCGCCAGCATGATGAAGACCACCGCGAGCACGAGCAGGGTGCGCAGGGCGGCGGGGCGCGCGTCGGCGCCGGGGGCGGTGGGGAGGGCGAGGCCGGGCAGGTTCACTAGGGACCAGCGTAGGAGACCGTTTCCGGCCGGGGCGCGCCGGGTGACGGGTCTCACGGCCGAACGGGGACGGTCACACGGCGAGTTGCCGATCAGCGGCCGGCCGGCCCGGCCGTGCACCGGGTGGGCGCGTCGCGCCAGTCGGCGGCCACCGCCGGGCGGATCTGGTCCAGGTAGACCTCGGTCATCCGCCGGATCGAGGCCACGCCGGTGTCCTCCCCCTGCCCCCACAGCCGCCCCGTGACCCGCATCACGCCGCAGAACGCGGCGGCCGCGACGCGCGGGCGCGGATCCGCGTCCACGTCCAGGCCCTCCCGGGCGGCCAG
Source organism: Streptomyces sp. NPDC045967 (assembly GCF_056430495.1). Classification (NCBI taxonomy): domain Bacteria; kingdom Bacillati; phylum Actinomycetota; class Actinomycetes; order Kitasatosporales; family Streptomycetaceae; genus Streptomyces; species Streptomyces sp. NPDC045967. Next base: position 317,312 of record NZ_JBWKLE010000001.1, read on the forward strand.
CAGCCGGGAGATCCGCTCCTCCAGAGCCGTGGACCGGCGCAGGTGCACGGCGAGCAGGGCCGGGGTGCGCTCGATCAGCCGGCAGCCGCGCATGTACAGCTCGACGGGCACCACCCCGCCCAGGGCCTCGTCGAGGGTGTCCCAGGTTGCGAGCACCGCACCGCGCAGCGCTTCGAGCGGGCCCTCCGCGCCCGGCCGGGCCTTCAGGGCGGCGAGGAAGCGCGCCTCGACCAGGTCCTGCACGGCGAAGGCGACCTCCTCCTTGTTCGCGAAGTACCGGAAGAAGGTCCGCTGCGAGACGTGCACCGTGCCGGCGATCTCCTCGACGGTGGTGCGCTCGTACCCCTGGGAGACGAAGAGCAGCAGGGCGGCGCGCAGCAGCGCGTCCCGAGTGCGCCGCTTCTTGCGCTCGCGCAGTCCCCCCGCCGGTCGGGCCGGTGCCGTCCGCTCGTAGGTCCTCACCGCGGGGCTCCTCTCTGACGCCGGGTGGGCGGTCAGGCTACCGGTGACCTCGCCAGCGCAGGCCGTCCCGTTGCGCCGTTGGTGAAGGGGCGGCAACCCGTTCGGGGACGGCCGGCTCGCGGTGCGGTCCCTTTGGCAGCGGGGGCGGGGCCGGCCGGCAGCGCGGCGCGGTCCGGCGGGCGCCGGGGGAGCGGGCCCGGCGGCGGTCTCGCGGAGGCGTCAACTCCGTGCGCACCCGGGCCCCCCGGACGGTTCCGGCCGGGCCGTCGCCTATCAGGGTGGACCCGGCCGAGCCCCCTTCCGCCCGGGTGTCCGCGCAGGTCAGCGTGGTGTCGGCGAAGCCCCGGAAACGGTCCGGGCGCCGCCCGTCCACAAGGAGTCGATCCGTCATGCGTACGTGGAGCACCCCTCTCGCCGCTTTCGCCCTCGCCCTGACCGCCCTCATCCCGAGCACGGCCGGCTCCGCGCACGCCGCGGGCCGGGCGGCGCTCGGGACATGCGCCACGGGCCAGCTGTGCCTGTGGGCGAAACCCGAGTTCAAAGGAACCCGGCAGACCCATGAACTGAGCACCCTGGAGATCGACAGCTGCACCGCGCTGCCCGCCGGGACCAGCGCGCAGTCGCTCGCCAACCGCACCGGGCGCCCGGTGACCACCTACCAGTCGGCCGTGTGCGCGGAGACCGGCGAGTTCCAGACCTACCCGGGCGACGGGGTCTGGCTCCCGCTGTCCCCCTACCAGGTCAGGGCGTTCAAGGTGTGGGAGAGCTAGCGCCGAGACCGGCCGGGGGACCCGTCGGCGCCTCGCGCGGCGCCGGGGCCGCCGGCCGCCCGGCCTGCGGACCGCCCAGCCGGGACACCTCCGCGCGCAGCGCCCGCACCTCCGCGTGGAGCTCCTCGATGGCCGCCAGCTGCAGCCGCTCCACCCGGTCGTCCCGCTCGAACCGGGCGATGAACCAGGCGGCGATGTTCGCCGTCACCACACCGAGCAGGGCGATCCCCGACAGCATCAGCCCGACGGCCAGGACGCGGCCGAGGCCCGTGGTGGGGGAGTGGTCGCCGTACCCGACCGTCGTCATCGTGGTGAAAGACCACCACACCGCGTCGCCCAGGTTCCTGATGTTGCCCTCGGGAGCGTCCCGCTCCACGCTCAGCACCGCCAGCGAGCCGAACATCAGCAGCCCCACGACGGCGCCGGCGACATAGGTCGTCAGCCGGATCTGCGGAGCCATCCGGGCCCGCCGGCCCACCAGCAGCAGCGTCGAGACGAGCCGCAGCAGCCGCAGCGGCTGCACCATCGGTAGCACCACCGCGCACAGGTCCAGCCAGTGCGTCCGCACGAAGTGCCGGCGGTCCGCGGCGAGGCCGAGCCGCGCCAGGTAGTCGAGGGCGAACGCCGCCCACACCACCCACTCCGCGTAGGTGCACGCCCGGTGCACCCACGGACGCGCGTCGGGCACGACGATCGGCACGGCGTACGCGACGGCGAAGCACACGGCGAGCACCAGCAGCGGAGCCTGGGTGCGGCGCTCCCAGCGCGCCTGGGAGGTGGGTTCCTTCATGCCGAGCATCGTAAGGAACGCGACGGAGCGCGGGCGCCGCCCCGGCTCAGCCGGACCGGCACCCGCGCTCCCGGCGCCCCGGTGCGACGGCGCCTACGCGTCGCCGCCGGCCGCGCCCGGGTCCGCCGCCGTGACGTCCAGCAGCTGGTAGCGGTCCACGGCCTGCTTCAGCACCGAACGGTCCAGCTGACCCGCCTTGGCCAGCTCGGTGAGCGTCGCCAGCACCACCGACTGGGCGTCGATGTGGAAGAAGCGCCGGGCCGCGCCGCGGGTGTCCGCGAAACCGAAGCCGTCCGCACCCAGCGAGGTGTAGGGGCCGGGCACCCAGCGCGAGATCTGGTCCGGGACCGCCCGCATCCAGTCCGACACCGCCACGAAGGGGCCCTGCGCACCCGACAGCTTGCGCGTCACGTACGGGACGCGCTGCTCCTCCTCCGGGTGCAGCAGGTTGTGCTCCTCCACCTCCACGGCCTCGCGCCGCAGCTCGTTCCAGGAGGTCGCCGACCAGACGTCCGCCCGGACGTCCCACTCCTCGGCGAGGATCCGCTGCGCCTCCAGCGCCCACGGCACCGCCACGCCCGAGGCCATCAGCTGGGCCGGGATGGTGCCCGCGGTGCCCTGCGACACCCGGTGGACGCCCTGGAGGATCCCCTCCACGTCCACGTCCGCCGGCTCCGCCGGGTGCTGGATCGGCTCGTTGTAGACGGTCAGGTAGTAGAAGACGTCCTCGGAGTCCGGACCGTACATCCGCCGCAGACCGTCCTTGACGATGTGCGCGATCTCGTAGCCGTAGGCCGGGTCGTAGGCCACGCAGCCCGGGTTCGTCGACGCCAGCAGCTGGGAGTGGCCGTCGGCGTGCTGGAGGCCCTCACCCGTCAGGGTGGTCCGGCCGGCGGTCGCGCCCAGGACGAAACCGCGCGCCAGCTGGTCGGCCATCTGCCAGAACTGGTCGCCGGTCCGCTGGAAACCGAACATCGAGTAGAAGACGTAGACCGGGATCAGCGGCTCGCCGTGCGTGGCGTAGGCCGAACCCGCCGCGATCAGCGAGGCCGTGCAGCCCGCCTCCGAGATGCCGTCGTGCAGCATCTGGCCGGTCGGCGACTCCTTGTAGGCCAGCAGCAGCTCGCGGTCGACGGCCTCGTACTGCTGCCCCAGCGGGTTGTAGATCTTGGCGCTCGGGAAGAAGGCGTCCATGCCGAAGGTGCGGTACTCGTCCGGCGCGATCAGCACGAAGCGCCTGCCGATCTCCTTGTCCCGCATCAGGTCCTTCAGGATGCGGACGAAGGCCATCGTGGTGGCGATCGACTGCTGCCCCGAGCCCTTCCTGGCGGCCGCGTACGTCGCGTCGCCCGGCAGCTGCAGCGGCTTGGCGCGCACCACACGGGTCGGCACGTAGCCGCCCAGCGAGCTGCGCTGGTCGTGCATGTACTGGATCTCGGGCGAGTCGCGGCCCGGGTGGTAGTACGGCGGCGCGCCGTCCTCCAGCTGCCGGTCGGTGATCGGGATGTGCAGGCGGTCGCGGAAGCGCTTGAGGTCGTCGACCGTCAGCTTCTTCATCTGGTGCGTTGCGTTGCGGCCCTCGAAGTTCGGGCCCAGCGTCCAGCCCTTGACCGTCTGGGCCAGGATCACCGTCGGCTGGCCCTTGTGGGCCTTGGCCGCCGCGTACGCCGCGTACACCTTCTTGTGGTCGTGCCCGCCGCGGCCCAGGTGCTGGATCTGGTAGTCGGTCATGTTCTCGACCATCGCGCGCAGCCGCTGGTCGTCCCCGAAGAAGTGCTCGCGGATGTACGCGCCCGACTCGGTGGCGTACGTCTGGAACTGCCCGTCGGGGGTGGTGTTCATCTTGTTGACCAGGATGCCGTCGCGGTCCTGGGCCAGCAGCGGGTCCCAGGAGCGGTCCCAGATCAGCTTGATGACGTTCCAGCCGGCGCCGCGGAACTGCGACTCCAGCTCCTGGATGATCTTGCCGTTGCCGCGCACCGGCCCGTCGAGGCGCTGCAGGTTGCAGTTCACGACGAAGGTCAGGTTGTCCAGGCCCTCGCGAGCGGCGATCGACAGCTGGCCGAGCGACTCCGGCTCGTCCATCTCGCCGTCACCGAGATACGCCCAGACGTGGGACTTGGAGGTGTCCGCGATCCCGCGCGCCTCCATGTACCGGTTCATCCGGGCCTGGTAGATCGCCCCCAGCGGGCCCAGGCCCATCGAGACGGTCGGGAACTCCCAGAAGTCCGGCATGAGCCGGGGGTGCGGGTAGCTCGAAAGGCCGTACGGCGCCTTCGACTTCTCCTGCCGGAACGCGTCGAGCTGCTGCTCGGAGAGCCGGTCCAGGAGGTAGGCGCGCGCATAGATGCCGGGCGAGGCGTGGCCCTGGAAGAAGATCTGGTCGCCGCCGTCGCCCTCGTCCTTGCCCCGGAAGAAGTGGTTGAAGCCCACGTCGTAGAGGGAGGCGGAGGAGGCGAAGGTCGCGATGTGGCCGCCGACGCCGATGCCCGGGCGCTGGGCGCGCGAGACCATCACGGCCGCGTTCCACCGGGTGGCGTTGAGGACCTTGCGCTCGATCTCCTCGTTGCCGGGGAAGAACGGCTCGTCCCGGGTGGCGATCGTGTTGACGTAGTCCGTGCTGCGCATCTCGGGCACGGCCACGCGCTTCTCGCGAGCCCGCTCGATCAGCCGCAGCATCAGGTAACGGGCACGCTCACGGCCCCGCTCGTCGACCGCCGCGTCCAGCGAGTCGAGCCATTCCTGCGTCTCCTCCGGATCGAAGTCCGGGACCTGACTGGGCAGACCGCCAATGATGATCGGGTTGCGATCGGATGCGGAAACCACGCTGTTCCTTCGCTGTCGGGGGAGTCGTGCCTTGGGTTCGCCGCCTCCCATGGTCTTACGCTGGGCCGAAATCGTCATCTTTACCGCTGGGTAATCCCTGGAGGCGGCAGGAAGTCGGAACCGGCGATCAGAAGGCGGTCCGACCAAATCGCAACCTTACGCCCAAGCCGGTCGGCGCCGGCCGGCGAACCGGGCAGGACGTTCGTCCCTCAAACAGGTAGGAAAGTCCCGAGGCGTTGCCGATGATGCCGAATGACCCGCAATGGTGTGGGATGAATCACCAGAGCCCCGTACGGGAAGGCTGGAAGTTGCGGCGAGACGGCCGCAATCGTCACCGTTTCGACGGTCTCGGCGGCCGGGTACTTGCGCGATCCGCCGCGCCCGTGTGGACTACGTCCCATGCTGCGCGTACGCGCGCCGCCAGAAGACAATCACCGAACATGAGCAGGAGGCACCCCGTGAGCGCGACCGCGGACCACGCGGAGAACCTGGCCGCCCGGCTGGGTTTCCAGTCCGAACAGGTGGTCCAGGAGATCGGCTACGACGACGACGTCGATCAGGATTTCCGTGACGTCGTCGAGGACCTCGTCGGCGAGCTCGTCGACGAGGACTACGACGACGTCGCCGACGCCGTACTGCTGTGGTTCCGGGAGGACGACGACGCCGATCTGGCGGACGCCCTGGTCGATGCCACCGAGCTGATCGAGGACGGCGCACTGATCCTGCTGCTGACCCCCAAGACCGGCCGCCCCGGCTACGTCGAGGCCAGTGACATCAAGGAGGCCGCGGAGACCGCCGGGCTCTCGCTGGCCAAGGGGCTGCCCGTCGGCAAGGAGTGGGGCGCCACCAAGCTGGTGACGCCCAAGTCGGCCGTCAAGTCCAAGCGCTAAGCCGCGCCCTCCGCTTCCCGGCGGACACGTTTCGCACCCCGTCGCCCCCGGTCGGCGGGGTGTGTGCGTTCCCGGCCCCGCCCCGCCTAGGCTGTGCCTCACCCGAACGGCCCACCGGGGGCGATCCGGGGGAACCCGGGAACGAAGGGATGCGACAGATGGCGATCGAGGTCGGCGACAAGGCCCCGGACTTCGAGCTCAAGGACAACCACGGCGCGACGGTACGGCTCTCCGACTTCCGGGGGGAGAAGGCCGTGGTGCTGCTCTTCTACCCGTTCGCCTTCACCGGCGTCTGCACCGGCGAGCTGTGCGAGCTGCGCGACCAGCTGCCGCGGTTCCAGAACGACGACGTCCAGCTGCTCGCCGTCTCCAACGACTCCGTGCCGACCCTGAGGGTCTTCGGGGAGCAGGAGAACCTGGACTACCCGCTGCTGTCGGACTTCTGGCCGCACGGGGAGACCTCGCGCGCGTACGGCGTCTTCGACGAGGACAAGGGCTGCGCGGTCCGCGGCACCTTCATCATCGACAAGGACGGCGTCGTCCGCTGGACCGTCGTCAACGGACTGCCCGACGCGCGTGACCTGAACGAGTACATCAAGGCGCTCGACAGCCTCTGAAGCCGCTGAGGGGCCCTCGGGCCCCTCGCCGCAGTTCCGTCGCGAAAACCGTATACAGGCGGGAACCCGTCACTAGGATCGACACGTTGATCCGGTAGCTCCCCCGGCCGCGGCCGGGGGGCCAGTGCACGACGGGGCACCGCCCCACACACAGAACCCAATGGAGGACCCGTGGGAGTCAGCCTCAGCAAGGGCGGCAACGTCTCGCTGACCAAGGCCGCGCCTAACCTGACGGCGGTCATCGTCGGTCTCGGCTGGGACGCTCGCACCACCACCGGTGTCGACTTCGACCTCGACGCCAGCGCGATCCTGACCAACGACCAGGGCAAGGTCGCCAGCGACGCGAACTTCGTCTTCTTCAACAACCTCAAGAGCCCGGACGGCTCGGTCGAGCACACCGGTGACAACACCACCGGCGAGGGCGAGGGCGACGACGAGGCGATCAAGGTCAACCTCGCCGGCGTCCCGGCCGACGTCGCCAAGATCGTATTCCCGGTCTCGATCTACGAGGCCGAGAGCCGCCAGCAGAGCTTCGGCCAGGTCCGCAACGCCTACATCCGCGTCGTGAACCAGGCGGACAACACCGAGCTCGCCCGCTACGACCTCTCCGAGGACGCCTCGACCGAGACCGCCATGGTCTTCGGCGAGCTGTACCGCAACGGCGCGGAGTGGAAGTTCCGCGCCATCGGCCAGGGCTACGCCTCGGGCCTGCGCGGCATCGCGCAGGACTTCGGCGTCAACGTCTGAGCCCAAGGCAGTTCGTCCGTCCGGCGCCGTGCACTGTGTGTACGGCGCCGGACCGGCTTTGCGGCCCGTTTCGGACCGGCAGCACGCCGTACGCAGCCATACCGCCACACCGCCATACCGTCACGCAGGCACACCGTCGTTCGGGGAGGACCACAACATGGGCGTCACACTCGCCAAGGGGGGCAATGTCTCCCTCTCCAAGGCCGCACCGAACCTGACCCGGGTCCTCATCGGCCTCGGTTGGGACGCGCGCTCGACCACGGGCGCGGACTTCGACCTCGACGCCAGCGCGCTGCTGTGCAACAGCGGCCGGGTGCTCGGGGACGAGTACTTCGTCTTCTACAACAACCTGAAGAGCCCCGACGGCTCGGTCGAGCACACGGGCGACAACCTCACCGGCGAGGGTGACGGCGACGACGAGTCGATCATCATCGACCTCACCAAGGTGCCGGAGCGTGTCGACAAGATCGTCTTCCCGGTCTCGATCCACGAGGCCGACAGCCGCCGGCAGAGCTTCGGGCAGGTCAGCAACGCCTTCATCCGGGTCGTGAACCAGGCTGACGGCCAGGAACTGGCCCGCTACGACCTCTCCGAGGACGCCTCCAGCGAAACCGCGATGATCTTCGGAGAGGTCTACCGGTACGGAGGTGAATGGAAGTTCCGTGCAGTGGGGCAGGGGTACGCGTCGGGCCTGAGGGGCATCGCTCTAGACTTCGGGGTCAACGTTTCGTAAAGCCGCAACAAGACGCATGGGGTGCCAGGTGCCAGTGGTTCTGAAAACCTTCGGCTGGTCGTTCGCCATCACGGCGCTCGGCCTCGCCTTTGCCGCGTGGCAGTGGGGGTGGGAGGCGTTCGGGGTCGTACTGATCCTGTCGATCCTCGAGATCTCGCTGTCCTTCGACAACGCGGTCGTCAATGCCGGAATCCTGAAGAAGATGAACGCCTTCTGGCAGAAGATCTTCCTCACGGTCGGCATTCTGATCGCCGTGTTCGGCATGCGGCTGGTCTTCCCGGTGGCGATCGTCGCCATCAGTGCCAAGGTCGGTCCCATCGAGGCCGTCCAGCTCGCGCTGGACAACCCCGAGCAGTACGAGGCGCTGGTCACCGACGCCCACCCGGCCATCGCGGCCTTCGGCGGCATGTTCCTGCTGATGATCTTCCTCGACTTCATCTTCGAGGAGCGGGAGCACAAGTGGCTCTCCTGGCTCGAGCGCCCGCTGGCCAAGCTCGGCAAGGTCGACATGCTGTCGGTCTGCATCGCCCTGATCGCGCTGCTGGTCTCGGCGATGACCTTCGCCGTCCACGCCCACACCAGCACCGGCCACGCGGACAAGTCCGCCACCGTGCTGCTCGCCGGCGTCGCCGGCCTGATCACCTACCTCGTCGTCGGCGGCCTGTCCTCGTACTTCGAGGACAAGCTGGAGGAGGAAGAGGAGCGCGAGCACGAGGAGGAGGAGAAGGCCAAGGCCGCGGGCAAGCCCGTCTCCGCCGTCGGCCTGGCCGGCAAGGCCGCCTTCTTCCTGTTCCTCTACCTCGAAGTCCTCGACGCCTCGTTCTCCTTCGACGGGGTCATCGGCGCCTTCGCCATCACCAACCACATCTTCTGGATGGCGCTCGGTCTCGGCATCGGCGCCATGTACGTCCGTTCGCTCACCGTCTATCTGGTCCGCCAGGGCACGCTGGACGACTACGTCTACCTGGAGCACGGCGCGCACTACGCCATCGGCGCGCTCGCGGTCATCCTGCTGATCACCATCCAGCACGAGATCAGCGAGATCATCACCGGCCTCATCGGCGTGGTGCTGATCGCCGCGTCCTTCTGGTCCTCGGTGCGCCGCAACAAGCGCCTGGAGCGGGAGGGTTCCGCCGCCGAGGCATGACGGCGCCGGTAATGCGGAACGCTCCATGGCGGGGCGGTCCGCCGGGTCCACGGATCCGGCGGGCCGCCCCGCTTCCGTAGTGGGTGCAGGGGAACCAGGGGGGTAGGGGAATGGGATTCTTCGACGGGATCATGGGCAGCCGGGCCAGGCAGTTCCAGTCGGGCAGCACCTCGTCGCACGCGATCGAGCTGACCAAGCGGCAGCCGACGGTGTCACTGACCAAACAGGGGGCGGTGCACGGCAATCTGCGCGTGAACCTGTCCTGGCGCATGCGCACCTCCGACATTGGAGGGGGCAGCCACGGGCAGAGCGGCAGTCTGCTGCGCCACCCGTTCAAGCTGTTCAAACCCGACATGGTGCAGGCCCACACCCAGGGCGTGGTCAACGTCGACCTCGACATGGGCTGCCTGTACGAGCTGAACGACGGTTCCCGGGGCGTCGTCCAGCCGCTCGGCAACCTGCTGGGCGACATCAACGACCCGCCGTACGTGAAACTCAGCGGGGACGACCGGTTCGGCTCGGCGTCCGGGGAGACCCTCTACGTCAACCTCGACCACGCCGGGGACATCAAGCGACTGCTGGTCTTCGTCTACATCTACGACCAGACCCCGGCGTTCGACCGCACCCATGCCATGGTCACGCTGTTCCCCGTCACCGGCCCGCGCGTCGAGATCCCCCTGGAGGAGCGGCATCCGCAGGCCCGCTCCTGCGCGGTGGTCTCCCTGGAGCACGTCAAGGGGGAGTTCATCGTCCGGCGCGAGGTGAAGTTCGTGTACGGGTTCCAGGCCGAGCTGGACCGGCTGTACGGCTGGGGGCTCCAGTGGGGCCGGGGCTACAAGAGCACCAAGGCCTGACGCAAGCCCCTCGGTGGCGGTGCCGCGGCCTCAGTCGCCTCATTCGCCTCATTCGCGCATTCCCTCAGTCGCCTCAGCGGTCTCGGCGGCCTCAGCGGCCTCAGCGGCCTCAGCGGTCTCGGCGGCCTCGGCGGTCTCAGCGGCGGATGAACTGCGGGCCCTGCACCGGCAGCCGGAACGACGGGTCGGCGCCCGGACCGGGCAGCGGCGCCGGGGACACCGGCTGCGGGTAGCCGTAGGCGGGCGGGAAGGACGGCGGCGCCTGGGTGGGCGGCGCCATGGCGGCCGTCTGGTCGGCGGTGGGCCCGGCCGCCGGGCTTCCGGCCGCCGGGCTCCCGGCGCCGTCGGCGCCCGGGGCGTTCTCGTCGACCGAGATCCCGTGGTCGGTGGCCAGCCCCACCAGCCCGTCGGAGTAGCCCTCGCCGAGCGCGCGGAACTTCCACCCCTCGCCCCTGCGGTACATCTCCCCGCAGATCAGCGCGGTCTCCGCGCCGGTCTCGGGGCGTACGTCGAAGTAGGCGAGCGGTTCGGCGCCGCCGGTCGCGGTGGCGTCGTACAGCAGGATCCGCAGGTCGCGGACCCGCTCGAAGGGCACGTCCTCGGCCGAGGCGACCACCAGGATCCGGTCCACGGCCGGGGTCACCGTCCGCAGGTCAGCCTGGACGGCGTCGGTGACCGCCTCGCCCAGCTGCTTCTTGCCCAGCCGCCAGACGGCCCCCGACGGGTGGCGGGGCTGGTTGTAGAAGACGAAGTCCTCGTCCGAACGCACCCGGCCGTCGGAGCCCACGAGCAGCGCGGAGGCGTCCACGTCGGGCACCTCGGGGCCGGTAGTCCAGCGCAGCACCGCCCGGACCGCTGCGGCGGCCACCGGGATGTTCGAGCCCTTCTGCATCGCGTGCGTCATGCCCGTCATCCTGCCCTCCCCGGGTCGGGCGGGACAATGCGGCCCCCCGTACGGCCGTGTCCCGAACGCGAGAGCTGGGCATGGTGCAAGAGGGTTATCTGAACTTCATGTGCTTGAGGAACTCTTGACTCAAGTTCGTACGTACTATTACCGGCCATGCCAGTAGGGCCGCCGAGCAGTACGGGGGAAGCACATGCGTCACTTTGGGCACATATCGCCCACGGTCCGTAAGGACCTCTTCCACCAGGAACCGGCGGAATTCACCGGAGCCTCCCCCGCCCACACCCTCGCCGCAGCCCTCGGAGCCACCCTCTACAGCCCCGCCACCCGCCCCCAGCTCGCCCGCGACATCCGCAAGCAGGCCGGCCGCGGAGTGGTCTCCATGGTCCTCTGCCTGGAGGATTCCATCAGCGACGGCGATGTCGCCGGAGCCGAGGAGAACCTCGTCCGGCAGTTCGCCGACCTCGACACCGACAGCACCGAGCTGCCGCTGCTGTTCATCCGGGTCCGCACCCCCGAGCAGATTCCGGACCTGGTGCGCCGCCTCGGCGGCTCCGCGCACCGGCTGTCCGGATTCGTACTCCCCAAGTTCAACGAGAGCAGCGGCAGCGCCTTCCTCGACGCCCTGGTGCAGGCCGAGGCCGTCGGCGGCCACGCCCGCCTGTACGCCATGCCCGTTCTGGAGACCCCGGACCTGCTCCACCTCGAAACCCGCGCCGCGACGCTCGCAGGCATCGCCCGCACCGTCGGCAGCCACCGCGAGCGGGTCCTGGCCCTGCGGCTCGGCGTCACCGACTTCTGCTCCGCCTACGGCCTGCGCCGCACCCCCGACATGACCGCCTACGACGTGCAGATCGTCGCCGGCGTCATCGCCGACGTGGTCAACGTCCTCAGTCGTGCCGACGGCACCGGCTTCACCGTCACCGGACCCGTCTGGGAGTACTTCCGCAGCCAGCAGCGCCTCTTCAAGCCCCAGCTGCGCCGCAGCCCCTTCCTCGCGGAGGGCGTGGAGGAACTGCGCACCGCGCTGATCGAACACGACCTGGACGGGCTGCTGCGCGAGATCGAACTCGACCGGGCCAACGGGCTGCTCGGCAAGACCTGCATCCACCCCGCCCACGTCCCGCCCGTCCACGCCCTGTCCGTGGTCTCCCACGAGGAGTACTGCGACGCCGAGGACATCCTGCGCCCCGAACGCGGCGGCGGCGGCGTCATGCGGTCCGCTTATACGAACAAAATGAACGAGGTGAAGCCCCACCGGGCCTGGGCCGAGCGCACCATGCGCCGCGCCGAGGTCTTCGGTGTGGCGAGGGAGGAGATCGGCTTCGTCGACCTCCTCACGGCCGGACTCCAGGTGTGAACCCGCTGGTGACGGCATCGACGACGAGGAAAGGCAAGACGATCGAAGCGCAGTGGACGGGAACCTGGGTCGCGGACCGGCTGGGCGTCAGCCTGGAGGAGGCCGCCACCGCGGGCTCACCGCGGCTCAAGGAACTGCTCGGCCTGGCGCTGCGGCGCAATCCCAAGCGGGCGCACCTGCTCGTCTCGCAGGTGCTGGGCAAGCACGTGCCGCAGTCCCCGGCGACCGTCTACGCCGCCGGGTACGGGCTCGGCGAACGCGTCCGCGCGTTGCTCGGCGCCGACGGCGCCGCCCGCGCGGTCGTCCTCGGATACGCCGAGACGGCCACCGGCCTCGGCCACTGCGTCGCCGACGGCCTGGGCAGCGCCCCCTACCTGCACTCCACCCGCCGCCCCGTCCCCGGCGTGCGGCCCGCGGGCGGCTTCGAGGAGGCGCACTCGCACGCCACCTCCCACCTGCTGCTGCCCGAGGACCCGCAGCTGCTCGCGGGCAGCGGCCCGCTGGTCCTCGTCGACGACGAGTTCTCCACCGGCAACACGGTCCTGAACACCATCCGCGACCTGCACGCCCGCCACCCGCGCACCCACTACGTGGTCGTCGCCCTCGTCGACATGCGCTCCCCCGCCGACCGCGACCGCCTCACCGCCTTCGCCGCCGACCTCGGCGCCCGCGTCGACCTCATATCCCTGGCCTCGGGCACGGTCACCCTCCCGGACGGGGTGCTGGCCAAGGGGCAGGCGCTCGTCGAGGAGTACGAAGCCCGGGCCGCCGCCACCGGCACCCCGGCCACCGCCGTCTGCACCGAGCGGAGCCCGCGGCCCGTCACCCGCGTGGACCTGGCCTGGCCGGCCGACCTGCCCGACGGCGGCCGCCACGGCTACACCCCCGCCCACCGCGCGGCCCTCGACAAGGCCCTGCCGGACCTGGCCGCCCGGCTCGGCGCCGCCCTCGGCGACGACCCCGGCCGCGTCCTCGTACTCGGCACCGAGGAACTGATGTACACCCCCCTGCGCCTCGCGCAGGCCCTGGAGGAGGCGGGCGCCGCCCGCGAGGTCCGCTTCTCCACCACCACCCGCTCGCCCGTCCTCGCCGTGGACGACCCCGGCTACGCCATCCGCACCCGGCTCGTCTTCCCCGCCCACGACGCACCCCCGTCCACCGCCGGGGGCACCGCCACGGCCGACGGCCCGGCCACCGCCGGGGCCGCCCCCGCGGCCGACGGCCCCGGCGACCGGTACGCCTACAACGTCGCCGGCGCCGGCTTCGACGCCGTCGTCGCCGTCGTGGACTCCACCGGCGACACCCCCGAGCTGCACGCCGGACTGCTCGCGAGCCTCGCCCCGCACACCGGCCGGGTCCTGCTGGCCGTCGTACCCTCCTACACACCCCACCGGCAGGAGCACGAGCCGACCATGACCGACCCGACCGCGGGCACCTCCCGGCGCGAGCCCCTGCCCGAGCCGCTGCGCGGCCCCGCGTTCTCCTCCTACGCCCCCGAGGACGTCGGCTGGCTCCTGCAGGACCTCTCCGACGTCGAGCTCGAAGCCCCGACCGAGGAACGCGAGGAGGCCATCCAGGCGGGCGGCGCGCACTACGCCGAGTCCCTGCCCGTCGAGTACCAGCCGTCCCCCCAGTACCAGGAGCTCTACCAGAGCGCCCTGACCGCCTCCGCAGCCCGCATCGCCCGGGCCGTCGGCATCGTCACCGAGACCGTCCTCGCCGAGGTCCCCCTGCGCCGCGGCCGGCGCGGGAACGGCCCCCGCCCCTCCCCGGTCCTGGTCTCCCTGGCCCGCGCCGGCACGCCCGTCGGCGTCCTGATGCGCCGCTGGGCGCAGGTCCGCCACGGCCTGGACCTGCCGCACTACGCCGTCTCCATCGTGCGCGGCCGCGGCATCGACGCCAACGCCGTGCGCTGGCTGGCCGACCGGCACGACCCGGCCGACGTCGTCTTCGTCGACGGCTGGACGGGCAAGGGCGCCATCACCCGCGAGTTGACGGCCGCCCTCGCCGAGTACCCCGGCTTCCACCCGGAGATCGTCGTCCTCGCCGACCCCGGCTCCTGCGTGCGGACGTACGGCACCCGCGAGGACTTCCTGATCCCCTCCGCCTGCCTCAACTCCACCGTCTCCGGCCTCATCTCGCGCACGGTCCTGCGGTCCGACCTGGTCGGGCCCGCCGACTTCCACGGCGCGAAGTTCTACCGCGAACTCGCCGGCGCCGACGTCTCCACGGCCTTCGTCGACACTGTCGCCGCCCACTTCGACGAGGTGGCCGGCGCCGTCGCCGAGGAGGTCGGGGAACTCCTCGCCGCCGACCGCACCCCGACCTGGGAGGGCTGGGCCGCCGTCGAGCGGATCAGCGAGGAGTACGGCATCCACGACGTCAACCTCGTCAAGCCCGGAGTCGGCGAGACCACCCGCGTCCTGCTGCGCCGGGTGCCGTGGAAGATCCTCGCCCAGCGCGGCGCCGGCGCCGACCTGGACCACGTACGGCTGCTCGCCGAGCAGCGCGGGGTCCCGGTGGAGGAGGTCGACGGCCTGCCCTACAGCTGCGTCGGGCTCATCCACCCCCGATACACGCGCGGCGCCACCGGCGCCGACGGAAAGGCTGTGGCCTCGAAGTGACTGTCCTGGTAGCCAGTGATCTCGACCGTACGCTCATCTACTCGGCGGCGGCCCTCGCACTGACCATGCCCGACCCGGTGGCCCCCCGGCTGCTGTGCGTCGAGGTCCACGAGAGCAAGCCGCTGTCCTACATGACGGAGACGGCGGCGGGACTGCTGGCGGACCTGACGGCCGACCCCTCGGTCGTGTTCGTCCCCACGACCACCCGGACCCGCAAGCAGTACCAGCGCATCCGCTTCCCCGGCCGCCCCGCCACGTACGCCATCTGCGCCAACGGCGGCCAGCTGCTGGTCGACGGGGTGCCCGACCGGGACTGGCGGCGGCAGGTAGCGGCCCGCCTCGCCTCGGAGTGCGCCCCGCTGGAAGAGGTCCACGCCCACCTGCTGACCACGGCCGACCCGGCCTGGCTGCGCAAGGCGCGACTGGCCGAGGACCTCTTCGCCTACCTCGTCGTGGAACGCGCGCTCGTCCCCGACACCTGGCTCAAGGCCCTGGTCGAATGGGCCGAGCCGCGCGGCTGGACGGTGTCCCTCCAGGGCCGCAAGATCTACGCCGTACCGCGCCCGCTGACCAAGAGCGCGGCCATGCGCGAAGTGGCCCGCCGTACGGGCGCCACCACGACCCTGGCCGCCGGCGACTCCCTGCTGGACGCCGACCTGCTGCTCGCGGCGGACGCGGCATGGCGCCCGGGCCACGGCGAACTCGCCGACGCCCGGTGGCACGCCCCGAACGTCACCGCCCTGGCCGCGGCGGGAGTCCTGGCGGGCGAGGAAATCGTCCGCGAATTCGGCCGAGCGACCGCACGCGCGGCCGCCGCGTTGCGAGACTGGCCGCATGACCAAGGGCAACAGCACCAAGATCACTGACGAGCTCTACCAGTACATGCTCGCCCACAACCCCCCGCTGGACGAGGTCCAGCGGGGGCTCGTGGAGACGACCTACGCGAAGTTCCCCGACGTCGCCGGGATGCAGTCGGCGCAGGAGCAGGGACCGCTGCTGGCCTTCCTCGTCCGGTTGACCGGCGCCCGCCACATCGTGGAAGTGGGCACCTTCACCGGCTTCTCCTCCCTGTCGATGGCCCAGGCACTGCCCGCCGACGGCCGCCTCATCGCCTGCGATGTCTCCGAGGAGTGGACGGCGTACGGCAGGGCGGCCTGGGAGGCGGCGGGCGTCGCGGACCGCATCGAACTGCGGATCGCGCCCGCCCTGGACACCCTGCGCGCGATGCCCGGCGAGCCGCACATCGACATGGCGTACATCGACGCCGACAAGGAGAGCCAGATCGCCTATTGGGAGGAACTGGTGCCGAGGCTGCGTCCCGGCGGCCTGATCGTCACGGACAACACGCTCTTCCACGGCTCGGTCCTCGACGAGTCGGCCACCGGCTCGGCGGCCGGCGTCCGCGCGTTCAACGACCACGTCTCGGCGGATCCGCGAATGGAGTCCATCCTGCTGGCGATCTCGGACGGGCTGACGCTGTCCCGGAAGCGGTAACGCGGGCCGGCGGCTGCGGGGCGCTGTCCGCGAGCGGGAAGCGCCGGGCCTGCGACCGGGGGGCTCCGGCGCCGTGAGCGCTCAGCCGCAACCGCCCCCGCCGCAGCAGCCCCCGCCGCCCCCGCCGCCCATGGCACGAGCGGGCGCGGGGGCACTGCCGCTCCCCGTCCCGCCCACGGCGACGGCGGACAGCAGCTTGACGGTGTCGGCATGACCGGCGGGGCAGTCGGCGGGCGCGGAGGACTCGGCCATCGGCCGGCTCAGCTCGAAGGTGTCGTCGCAGGTCCGGCAGCGGTATTCGTATCGAGGCATGCGGCCAAGGCTATGCCGCCGCGGCCCCGACGGCTACGGGCGACCCGGCGCGGGTCCCCGGTACGGGCGGTAGCCCCTGTCCTCCCGGGCGGCCTGCTCGGGATGGCGGGCCCGCCAGTACGGATTGTCGTGCGGCAGCGCACTGCCCACCCGTCCGTACATCCCGAACCACATCAGCATCACGCCGACGACGAAGCTGAACAGCACGTTGGGGATCTTGAAGGCCAGGAAGTTCAGCTCGGTGTCCAGCAGCGCGAGATTGACGAACCCGCTCGCGATGAACAGCAGGCCCAACGTGATGTTCAGGGTCGAGGCGAACGTCCCGCCGATCACCGTCCCGGCGAACAGCAACGCCCCGATGACGATCGACAGGACGCTCAGCGCGCCGTTCGTGTTGAGCGTCAGCACGGTGTCCCCGCCGGTGTCGAAGAACCCGACCCGGTCGATCAGCCCCAGGATCCCGAACACCACGAGCAGCAGCCCGGTCAGACCGGCCCCGACCCGGTAGACGGTGCTCAGCTTGTGATGGACCGGCAGATGCTCGTCGAGCCGGGCGTTGACCGGGTGCAGGGCGCGCTGCAACAGTCCGGGCCCTTGCTGCTGCGGCGCGCGGGGCGCGGAGGGCTCGTGCGGTACGTAGGGCGCGTAGGACTCGTGGGGCTCGGTACACCCGTAGAGCGCGTGCGGCGCGTACGCCCCGCGCGGATGCTCGGACGGGAGGTCGTGCTTGCGCCTAGGCGACGTGTGGGCAGCCATCGCGCCCTCCTCTGCTCATACCAGGCCCCTCCAGCATCCGCCGCCACCCCGAGGGAAACAACCCGACCGGCGGCAAGCCTGCTCAAGCCGGCGGGCCCGGTTCGAGCTGACCGGCTCGGCTCGGCTCAGGCCGGCGGCTGGGGCCCGCCCAGCGGCCGGCTGCGAGCCCCGCTTTCCGGCGACCGGCCGTGCCCTCCCGCCCCCATGGGTCGGTTTCGGGCGCCGCCGGTTCCGGTCAGCCGGCTATGTGTGACTATGTGCCGCCGGCATCACCAGCGGCCGGTTTCGCACACCCCGGCCGGCCGGCCGGTCGGATGCCGCCGCTGCCCCCGGCCGGTCGACTCGGCTCGAGCCGGAGTCCTTCGGGCTCCGTCGCAGCGGCCGGTCGCGCCTTCACCGCCCGTCGGCCGGTCGCCGAGCCCCGACCCACCGGAGCCCGGCGCCCTACCCGTCACCCGACGCGACTGATCGGAATGGCAGGGGGCAGGAAGGCCTACAGGCTCAGCCGTGGCCCCGCTCAGCACGGATCCCGTTCACCACGCGATTCACGGCCTCCCGTACGTCCTGCATCTCGAGCAGGAACGCCCAGTAGTCCGGATGCCGCCCCTCCAGCCCGGCCAGCGCCCGCTCCACCCGGGCCACCGACTCGTCCAGCGGCCGCGCGTGCCGCGGATCCGGCACACTGCGGCCCGCCATCGCCAGCCGCTGCGCGTCCCGGATCGCGAACCGCGTCCGGTCCACCTCCGCCCGCGGATCGCGCGCCACCTCCTCGAGCCGCGTCAGACGGTCCTGCGCCGCCGACACCGCTTCGTCCGTGGCCTCCAACGCATCCCGGACCGCGTCGATCAGCACCGCCACATCCGCCCAGCGCTGCTCGTCCCGGGCCCGCGACGCCTCCCGCAACCGGTCCTCCGCCTTCGCCACATCCTGTATCGCCTCGTCCGGCACCTGCTGCAGGTCCTGCCAGCACGCCGCACTGAACCGCCGGCGCAGCTCGCTCAGGACCGGCTCCACCCGATCCGCCCGGTTGCGCAGGGCCTGGGCGCGCGTCCGCAGACTCACCAGCCGCCGGTCGATCTCCGCGGCCCGCTCCGGCAGCCGCGCGGCCTCCGCCCGCACGCCTTCCGCGTCCCGCAGGATCCGGTCGGCCCGCTGCACGGTCTCCTGCACCCCGTGCCGGCCCGCGCCCTCGTTCAGCTTGGTCAACTCGGGACCCAGCGCCGCCAGCCGAGCCGCCAGATCATCGGCCCGCATCCCCTTGGCCCGTACGCCATCCAGCGCGTCACTCGCCGCCAGCAGCGCGGCCTTCGCCCGCTCCCGAGCCGGCGCGACCCGCGCGAGCTGCGTCTCGGCCTTGTCCAGCAGCGGCTGCAACCCCTGCGCGAACCGGTCGAGCTCCCCCTGGACCCGCACCAGCTCCTCGCGTGCCCGGGTCAGCTCCTCCCGCGCCCGCGACGCCGCGGACGCCTCCAGATCCACCCGGTCCAGGTCGTGCGCGTCGACCGCCTCGATGTACACCTGGCTGACCTGGTCGATCCGCTGCCCGAGCGCGGCGAACCCCTCACGCGCCTGCCGCCCGGCGGGCGAACCATCCGCCGCGGCGATCGTCTCGATCGAGATCCGCAGATCCCGCTGCGCACTGTCCAGCTCGTAGAAGGCCGCGGCGGCGGCATCCTTCGCGGCCTGCGCCTCGGCCCGCCGACTCTCGTCCCGCCCACCGAACCACCGCCGGGATGCCGTCGTCACAATCCCTCTCCCGTACCGCGTCCGCAATGCCCCGGACCATGCCCCGGACCATTCTCCCCCAAGCGAAGGGGTTTGCGTCGGGGGTGCGCCCGGCATGTAGGCTGTCCACTCATCCACGGGTGCGTAGCTCAGGGGTAGAGCGCTGCTCTTACAAAGCAGATGTCGGCGGTTCGAAACCGTCCGCGCCCACCGCATCAGAAGGCCCTCGACCGATCTTGGTCGGGGGCCTTCCGGCGTTTGCGTGGTTGCTTGAGGGGGCGGTCAGGCGGCCTGGCGGGGGGTTGGGGGGTGGAGGGGTTCGTGGTGGTGCCACAGGAGGTAGCGGTCGTCGCGGCGGAGTTCGGCCGAGCCCCATTCGATGCGCATGACGCCGCGCTCCATCGAGCAGGCGTAGGCGACGATGATCAGGCGTAGGTCGGGCGGTAGCAGGGCCACATCCGGGTGTACGTGCTCTTCGTCCAGTTCGTCGAGGCCGAGGTCGAGTGCCTGCTGCATGGGTTCCGGGCCGTGGCGGCGGATCAGGTCGGCTCGGAAGCCGGCCGCCTTGCGCAGGCGGGCCTCGGTGACCGGCACGTCCCGCTTCGCGTAGCGGATCGGGTAGAGGACGTTGTTGCCGACGAGCACCACGGTGCGGCCTTGTAGTCGACGGGTGCTCGTGCCCTCGATCGGGGTCAGGCCCGCGGCGAGGGCTTCATATTGCGCCGCGTGGAGACCGTGGCCGTACGCCTCCAGGGTCTGGGTGTGGACCCCTTCGTGGGCGTGACGGGCCCGGGCATGGGCTTGCACCAGGCAGGCCGGTACGGTCTCGGCCAGTCGGCCGGCCACGGCGCCGAACGTCTTCGTCGCCCACTGCGTCGCCGGACTCACCATGCCTCGCCCTCCCCCTGCGCGGTCGGAACGCCGAGCTGCGTTCCCTTTTCACACGGTGAGGGCGGCTGGGCGGGCGCGCAAGGGGGCACGGGGGCGCGGGCCGCGCATGGCCCGACTGCGGTCGGGAGTGGGGAAGTTCGCGGGATTTCGGGAAAAGTCAGCGGAGTCGTGCGGGTGTTCGTAGGATGTGGCCCTTCGTTGAAGTGTGAACCGTTTCTAGGGTGGGGGTACCGATGAGCAACGACACCGGTGAGGGCGGCAGAGGGAGCAGACCGGCCGGGCGGGTCGGGCGGGCCGTGCGGCGGGCGGTGGTCGTGGTCGTGGTGGCGGGGGCCGCCGTCGCGTGCGGGCCGCCCGGGGGCGGGGGGTCCGGCGTGTCCGCGCCGCCGCCCGTCGTCACCTCGGCGGCGCCGACCAGCGCATCGCCGACCCCCACCCCGACCCCTCCGCCCCCCTCGCCCACTCCGCCGCCCGTGGCGACCGTGTCGCCCACGGTCGACCAGAAGGCGCCCGGCGCCGCGCCCGTGGCACCGGTCGCCACCAAGCCCGCCCCGAAGCCGACGACCAAGGCCCCGACCCAGGCGCCCACCAGGGCGGCAACCCAGCCCGCCGACGTGGAGTGCGAGATCGTCTCCAACGCCGGTAACTGCTACAGCGCGGGCCAGTTCTGCCGCAAGGTCGACGTCGGACGGTCCACGCACGCCGCGAACGGGCGCATCATCCACTGCCGCCAGGACGGCGGCCAGCCCCGCTGGGGTTACTAGGACGTCTCCGCCGTGGGAACCTCGGGGGATGGGCGAGTGGCTCGCGTGGGGCGGGGTGGTCGCGGCGGTCGCCGCGGCGTCGGCGGCACTGGTGATGCTGGAGCGGGCGGCCAGCGCCGGCTTCGAGCGCAAGCGGGCCGAGGAGAGGTCCAGACTGCTCGCGCACGTAGCCGAACCCGCCGCCCGCCCGCCCGGGCATCCGAAGTTCGATGACGTCGGCGGCATCCAGCACCCGGCGGTCGGCCAACTCGGCGACCGGCGGGACGAGTTCACGCCGATCCTTGTCGAGTACTACGCCTACGGGCTGACCCAGGCCCGCAGCAGCTTCGCCACCAGCCAGCGGTTCGCCGGCGTCGGCGCGGCGATCCTGCTCGCCGGGATCGCCCTGGCCGTCTGGAAGGCGGAAAGCGGCGGCGAGCTGTACCTCGGGGTGGTGACCAGTTCCGTCGGGCTGGTCACCACCCTGGTCGGACAGCTCTTCCACCGGCGCGCCGACATCGCACTCAGGCACATGGCCGCCCAGACCGCCTCGCTGCGCGACGACCGGCGGGCCGCCGAGACCACGCAGCAGGCCATCGGACTGCTGGACGAGGTCGCCGACCCGGAGCTCCGCAGCCGCCTCCAGGCCGGGCTGATCATGAAGTTGTCCGGGGCCGAGCTGCCCCGGTAGCGGGATAGTAGGAGTATGTGCCGCTCCATTAAGACCCTGCGCCCGCCCGTCATCCCCGAGAAGGCCACCGAGGAGGAGATCCGCGCCGCCGCGCTGCAGTACGTACGGAAGGTGTCCGGCTTCCGGGCACCCGCCGCCCACAACCGCGAGGTGTTCGACGCCGCCGTGGACGCCATCGCCGAAGCCACCGCCGCGCTGCTCGACGGGATGCACGTACGGGGGCAGGCCGCCTCCGCATGACCGGGCGGCGGCCAGTTCCGCGAAACGCGCGGTCAGGCGGACGCGCGTCGCCGCAGGACCCAGACTCCTGCCCCGAGCGCGCCCGCGGCGAGGGCGCCGCCCACGGCGATCTGCCCCGTGCTGCTGGAGCCGATGCTTCCGCCCATCCCGCCGCGGGCCCCGCCCGGGGCGACCGTCAGGGACACGGTGACGCGCAGACCGCCGGGCGCGCACTCGAAGGTGACGGGGTGGATGCCCTGGCCGGCGTTGCCGTAGACGGTGGCGCTCCCGGTGAGGTTGTTGGACCGGCCGTTCGCGGGGGTCAGGCGTACCTCCCCGAACGCTCGGGAGGTGGCCCGGCCGACCGTCGTGCCGCAGCCCTCGAGGTTCAGGGACACCCGGCCGCCCGGAGCGACGGTGCTGGGGGCGACGGTGGCGCTGGGGGCGGCGTACGCCAGCGTGGCGGGGGCGGCGGCGGTGACGGCGAGCGCCGCTGCCGCGGCGGCCAGCATGCGGCGCGCCCCCGTGCCACGCGGGACCGACGGCAGGACCGACGGCAGGACGGCCGGATCGGCGGCCGGGTGGACGGACGGCTCGGCGAGGGGTGTGGCGGGCGGTTTGGCGGGCATGGAGAGAACTCCTCGGCTCCTCGACGCGGCGCGGCCACGGCACGGGCGTGACGCGGCTTCGTTTGCGCACCGTGCTCTGGACGCTAGAAGCCCAGGACGGGGGAGGCGATCGGGGCCGGGTGAACGGGTGAGCCACTACTCCACCCGAGGGAGCCTCGAGCACTCACCCGCCCTGGGGCCGTCGAGTCCGTTCCCGTCTATGCCGCCGGCGCCGCTGCGGCTGCTGCCGCCGGCGCGGCCGGGCGCCGTACGAGGAACGCCGCCAGCGCACCCGCCGCGAACAACGCCACGATGGAGACGGCCGTCCCCAGCCACTGCGTCCCCAGCCACTGGGTACCGAAATAGCCCAGGGCCACGCTGTACCCCGCCCAGGCCATTCCCGCCAGCATCGACCAGGGCAGGAACTCCTTCACCTTGCGGTGCGTCTTGCCCGCGCCCAACGAGACCACCGAGCGCCCGGCCGGGGCGAAGCGGGCGATCACCACCAGGGCGCCGCCACCCCGGGCCAGCGCCGTACCGAGGCGTTCGTGGGCCCGGGACAGCCGGCGGGAACGGGCGATGGCCCGGTCCAGGCGGGCACCCCCGCGCCGAGCCAGCCGGTACGCGGCCATGTCACCCAGCACCGAAGCCGTCGTGGCGATCACGAGCAGCGCCAGGATGTCCGGCACCTGCGCGGGCACCGCCACCGGCCCCACCGGCCCCACCGGCCCCGCCGCCCCGGCGGCCGCGGCCGCCGCCGCAGCGGTGATCACCAGAACCCCGCTCGGCAGAACCGGAAGGAACACGTCGAGCACGACGGACAGCGCCACCACGGCGTAGATCCATGGGCTCGCGGTCAGCGACCCCAGAGTCTCAAACAAAGCGGGACTCCCCAGTCCGGTTGACGTGCAGCGGCATGAAGCGCCGCGACGACGCGGGGGAGCGGCAGGAGCGGCAGGAGCGGCTTGACAGCCACACAGCGTACGCCCGGCGTCCACCCACCGGATGCCCGGGGCGCCCCCGGACCTCCGGTGCGTCAGACCTCGCTGTCACACCGGCACACCGCACCCGGCAGACCACCCGCCCGGCACCCCACACCCGGCGCGACACCTCCGGCAGGCCCGCACCCTACTCCGCCCCGGTGAGCTCCCGGTCCAGTACCGTCACCAACCGGGCACCGCCCTGCTTCCGGTCGCCCCCGCGCGCCTGGTCCAGCCGCAACCGGGCCGTCCGACCCGCCAGCGCCAGCGTCATCAACTGGTTCCCGAACCACGGCCCGCCCGTACGCCGCCAGCTCACCGGCGGCCGCCCCGTACGCCCGTGCCGCGAGAAGCCGCGCCCCAGCCACCGCCCCCACCGCGACCAGCCCAGCCGGAAGCCCAGCTTCACCGCCGTGTGGATGGAGTTGTGCACCGGCGAGCACGTCAGCTGGAACACCCGCGCCGTGCTGGGTATGAGCGGCTCGGCCACATACGCGTGGTGCACGTCCCCCGAGAGCACGCACACCGTCGCCGGCGCCCGAGGCCCCGTCCCGACCTCTTCGACCAGATCGGTCAGCGCCGCGAACGAGGCGGGGAACGCCGCCCAGTGCTCAAGATCGCTGCGCCTCCGCAGATTCTCACCGATGCTCGCCCACCGAGGCCCCCGCTCCCCGCGGCACAGCGCGGCGTTCCACGTCTCCGCGTCATGGATCAACGGCGGCATCAGCCACGGCAGCGACGACCCGATCAGCAGATGGTCGAATCCTCCGAGCCCCGCGAGCGCGTTCTCCCGCAACCACCCCTGCTCCGCCGGGTCGAGCATCGCCCGATCGTCCTCGGCCAGCACGCGCGCGGCGCGGGTGTCCACCATCAGCAGCCGCGTCCGGCCGAAGTCCCGCCGGTAGCTCCAGCTCACCGTCGCCGGGTCGGTGTCGGCCGCGGAGGCGAACGAGCGCAGCAGATCCGTGCCGTCGGGGGCGTCACGCACCGCCCCGTACAACCCGTCGGCCTCCAGCTCGGCGGGGGAGAGGTTGCCCAGGTGCTGGTACACCCAGTACGACATCAGTCCGCTGATGACCCGCTCCTGCCACCACGGCGTCGCCCGCATCTCCGCCAGCCACGCCGCGCTCGTGTTCCAGTCGTCGATGACGTCGTGGTCGTCGAATATGTGCAGGCTCGGAACCGTCGACAGCAGCCAGCGGATCTCCGGATCCAGCCAGGATTCGTAGTAGAGCCGCGTGTACTCCTCATAGTCCGCGACCTGCGCGCCCGGCGGATCCCGCAAGTCCCGCCGGGCCGCCAGCCACTGCTGGGTCTCCTGCGACAGCGCGTCCGCATACACCTGGTCCCCCAGCAGCAGAAGGACGTCCGGGCGCACCGCCTCCGGGTCGGCGGCCAGGTGCGCCGCGAGGGTGTCGAGCGCGTCCGCCCCGTGCGGCCCGCGTTTCCCGGCGGGCGGCGCGGCCTGCCGACAGGATCCGAAGGTGACGCGCAGACCAGGATCGCTCCCGGACATGCCAGGAGTGGTGATCGTGCTCGGCGGGAATCCGCTGCCCTCCAGCGGCCACACCCGGACCCCGTCGAGCAGCACCTCATACGCCGTGGACGTCCCGGGAGTCAGGCCGGTCACCGGTACCAGCGCGTAATGGTGACCGGCGACCTGGAAGGTGCGCGCACTGCCTCGGGCCCCGCCCGCACACCGCACCTCGGCCGTGCACGGGCGGTCCGCCTCGACCCATATCGTGGCGGATCCGCCCGTGTCCCAATCGACGTGGCGCAGCAGCGGCCCCAGACGCAATCCGGCCATGTAACTCCCCCTCCTCCGTAGCCCCTTTGATCACGGTACGACGTGGAGGGGGAGCCTAGCCTCCCCCTGGCGGGGGAAAGCCTCCCCCGCCCGGGGGAGGGGGCCTGCCCGCCCGGAATCAGCAGCCGTTGAGGACGTTCACAAGGGAGTTCTTCTCCGCCGAGTCCATGCTGAGGGCCCAGTACTGCTTCACGTGCACCCACATCCGCGCGTACGTACAGCGGTAGGCGGTGCGCGAGGGCATCCACTCGGCGGGGTCGAGGTCGCCCTTGGCCTGGTTCACGTTGTCGGTGACCGCGATGAGCTGCGGGCGGGTGAGGTCGTTGGCGAACTGCTGGCGCTTGGCGGTGGTCCAGGAGGCGGCGCCGGAGCGCCAGGCCTCGGAAAGCGCCACGACGTGGTCGATGTCCAGGTCGGCGGCGGCCGTCCA
Source organism: Streptomyces sp. NPDC045967 (assembly GCF_056430495.1). Classification (NCBI taxonomy): domain Bacteria; kingdom Bacillati; phylum Actinomycetota; class Actinomycetes; order Kitasatosporales; family Streptomycetaceae; genus Streptomyces; species Streptomyces sp. NPDC045967. The sequence goes on from NZ_JBWKLE010000001.1 coordinate 342,692, forward strand.
GGTGGCGCCGTCGTACTCGGAGTACCAGGATCCGCTCACCGCGGCGCATGAGGAGTCCTGTACGACGTTCACGCCGTCCCGCTTCAGGACGGTCTCGCGGGTGTTGCAGCTGCCGGAGACCGTGCTCCAGTGCGGGAAGAGGTCGCGGCTGTAACCACTGCTGGACCCTTCCGCGCGCGGGGTCACCGTCGCCAGGTACGAGCGGGCGGCCGACGCGCTGATGGGAGCCGGCGGGGCGGCCTGGGCGGCGGGGGCATTGACGAGGGAGGTGAGGGACGCGAGAGCGACGGCTGATGCGAACACGCCAATTCGACGCGCGTAGACGGTGGGTATGAGTGCCATGAGGGGCTCCCTGGGTGCGGGGGGTGTGGCCGTGCGGCCCCGGCGGGGCGCGGCCATGATCGCGGCGCCAGGTGTCGCGGGGAGGGGCGCCGGGTGACAGCCTGGCGACATGGGCACGTCAGATCAAGCCAAGCAACCCGGTTCTTTCAAGCGGAAGTTGGGATTCCGTCGCCGTGGGGCTCGATGCCGCGTATAGAGCAGGACCAAGGGCCCATTCCGGGCGCCCCCCGACGTCGCGTACCCTGGTCCGAGCAGAAGGGGAGTAGCTCTTCGCCGGACCGTCGACATACTGCTGGGTCACCCCAGCCGGCGCCCGGAGGCAGGCCGCACAGCGGCCGGCCAGCGAGACCTTCGGCCGCAGTGTCCTGTCCACGCGTATGCGCGCATACGCAGCCAGGGCGCCGCCGAGCCGAAGCGACCCCTGGCACACGCACCACCAGGTCTCTCGGTAAGACGGCGCCCCCGCCCGACCGATTGAGGTTCCACCCCGTGTTCAGCTTCAGCGTCACGGCGATCGCCTTCGGCGTCGTCTTCCTCGCCGAGCTCCCCGACAAGACGGCCCTCGCCGGCCTGATGCTCGGCACCCGCTACCGCGCCTCGTACGTCTTCGCGGGCGTCGCGGCCGCCTTCGCCGTCCACGTCGCCCTCGCCATCGCCGCCGGAAGCGTCCTCACCCTGCTCCCGCACCGTCTCGTGCAGGCCGTCGTCGGCGTCCTCTTCCTCGCGGGCGCGGCCATGTTGCTGTGGAAGAAGGACGACGGCGAAGAGGAGGTCAAGCCGCCCGCCGACCAGTCCTTCTGGAAGGTCTCCGGTGCCGGCTTCATGCTCATCCTGGTCGCCGAGTTCGGCGACCTGACCCAGATCATGACGGCGAACCTGGCCGCCCGCTACGACAACCCCGTCTCCGTCGGCATCGGCGCCGTACTCGCCCTGTGGGCGGTCGCGGGCATCGGCATCCTGGGCGGCCGCACCCTGATGAAGTACGTCCCGCTGCGCCTGATCACCAAGATCGCGGCGGCTGTCATGGCAGCCCTGGCGGCGTTCTCGCTCTACGAGGCCATCGCAGGCTGACGCCGCGCGGCGGGGGCCGGACCATCGGCAACCGGCCCCCCGGCCCCCCCGGCCCCAGCCGGCCCCACCCCCACCCGCACCCGGCCCCGTTGTCAGTGCCAACCCGTACGGTCGACACATGACCGATCAGCGACCAACGGACGCGAAGCAGCAGGCCCGCACGCGGGGTGACGGGTCTTCAGCCGTCAAGGCGACATCCTTGCGCTGTGAGCCGGAGTCAGCGGAGCACGCGCGCATACGCGCCTGGACGCACCAGAACGGTTACCTGCTCAGGAGCCCGGGCGGCCTCCCTGGATCCGTCAGGTAACCCGACGTACCAAGCCGGAATGAGGCGGACGTCCTCCCCGGCGCGGTCATCCACAACGCCCCCATGACCGCACGTGGCGTCGCCCGTCTCGGCCCGTTCCGCACTGACCGCTGCCGGATCACCTCACCCGCCGCACGGTCATCCGAGGCAGCCCCGTTCCGATGCCCAGGGCGGCCCTCGGACGTTGAGCGACGAGAATCACCCAGCGGTCGGACGCGCACGTCGCCCCGCTGCCTCGCTGCCAAGGGCATCTCGTCGAGGCCAGGCGCGGTTGGGGCGCCCCGACCGGGAGCGGGTGGTTGTCGCCCCGAGCCGGGATTCTGGCGGCTGTCTCCCCGGAGCCAGGCGTAGGTCCCTGATGTGCCTTCGTGATTCCACGAATGGACCGTTCCTTGGGGGGTTCCCGCCTGTCCTCGTCGTTCCGGGGCGGGACGGCCTGTCGAGGACGGCCGCAGGCCATCGCGCAGCGACGCGACGACGAAGGAGCAGCGCCCTTGGCGGGGTGGCCCGACCTGGCGAGGCAGTGGGACGGGCGGGAAATCCCGAACCCTCGCTGACCAGGCTCGAGTGAAACAAGGCCACCCGCGACCGGCTCATGCCCGCCGGCGCACACCCGTCCCGCTCAGGCCCCCGCGTGGACCGTGATCTCGATCGAGCCGTCTGCCGCCGCCGTGACGCGGAGGGATGTGAGGTCCGGGACGTGGGCCGTCGGGTGGTGCGCCGCCGCGCGGGGGCCGATGCCGATGACGCGCATGCCCGCCGCCTGGCCGGCCGCGATGCCTGCGGCCGAGTCCTCGAAGACGATGCAGTCGGCCGGGTCCATGCCGAGGGCGGCGGCCCCCTTGAGGAAGCCCTCGGGGTGGGGCTTGCTGGCGTGGACGGATTCGGCGGTGACCCGTACCGCCGGCATCGGCAGGGCCGCGACGGACATCCGTGCCGTCGCCAGGGCCAGGTCGGCGGAGGTGACCAGGGCATGCGGCAGGTCGGCGATGGACGCCATGAAGTCCGGGGCGCCGGGAACCGGTACCACGCCGTCGGTGTCGGCGGTCTCGCGCGCCAGCATCACGGCGTTCTCCGCGTGATTGACCTCCATGGGGCGGTCCGGCAGGAGGATCGCCATGGTCGCGTAGCCCTGCCGGCCGTGCACCACCTTGAGGGCCTCTTCCGGATCAAGGCCGTGCGACACCGCCCATTCCCGCCAGCAACGCTCGACCACCGCATCGGAATTCACCAGGGTGCCGTCCATGTCCAGCAGCAAGGCCTTGGCGGTAAGGACGACGGGTGCGGTGGTGGGGGCGTTGGTGGCGGTGGTGCTGGCCGGCATCGGCGGGCTCCAGACGGGTGGGAAAGGAGAACAAGTGGTTCCGTCCCCCGGTCAGGGAGTGAGGACGGAACCACTTTGTTCCTCCACGATACAAAATACTGGCGCTCGGCGCCACCACCGGAGGTGTGACGCCGGTCCCCTTTGGCCTGAGGCCCTGTCGTTTCGGGCTTCGGAACCCCCGCAGCCGGTGGTGTCCAGGAGCGGGAGCGGAAGCGAGGTCAGGCCGGGGGCAGGAGGGGGCGCATGGGAAGCGCCCATGGCGGTGGTGGTGGCTGGTGGTGGAAGTGCCGCAGGCCCGTCAGCCCCACAACGGCATGCTGATCGGAGCTGCCCTCAACCTGTGAGCTCGTCCGGTCGGGCAAACAGCCTTCCGGTCCTCACCAGTCCCGGGTGGCGATCAGCTTTTCGACATCCGCGTCAGCGAATCCGTACGCCGACGCGACGAACCAGAAGCCCTCGGCGATCGCCTCACGCGCCGTCGTCTCGATCCCGCTGCCGGCTGCCGCGAACTCCGCGTCCAGCAGGTTGAACTCCTCCGTCGCGGCCTGCGTGAGCGCGTAGAGGGCCTCCAGGTCCGACGGCTGCTCAGCTTCAACCCGCTCGCAGAGGCGCAACAGGATCGCCGCACCCCGGTCGACGATGTGATCGGGGAAGTACGAGTCCTGGTACATCTCCCGCAGAAACGTGTGTCCCGCTACCAACTGGTTCGTCATCGGCGTGGCGCTTCCCATCTCCGCAGAAATACTGACGCCCTGATCCTGCACGCCACCACTGACAACGCCGCCGGGCCCGGTAGGCCCGAAAGGAGCGCGTGGCCGGTGCTCGCTCGGCGGGGACCTCAGCCCTCCAGCGCCTTGCGGGTGATCGGGCCGTAGACGCCCCATTCCTCGTCGTCGATGTTGTTCTGGTACTGGAAGGTCGACACGGCGTTCTCCACCCTCCAGTCGAACCTGCCGTTGATCTTGCCGGTGTACATGCCCCTCGCGGCCAGGAGGCGCTGAAGCTTCTCGACCTCGGCGCCCGAGTCTCCGTAGCGCAGGGTGGGGGCCGCCGCAGGCGGTGTCGGGCTGGGGGTCGGGCTGGTGCTCGGTGAGGCGCTGGGGGAAGGCGGTGCCGACGAGCGGGATGCGCTCGCGGAGGGTGAGGGCGACTTGGACGCGCTGGGCGACGGGGACGGCGAAGCCGAGGCCGAGGGGGAGGGGCTGGCGGAGCCGGTGGTGGTCGGGCTCTGGGACGGGGCGGCCTGGGCGGCGCTCGTCACGGGGGTCGACGCCTTCGCGTCCAGGAGGGCGGTGTCCTTCTCCGCGGAGCCCGGGAGCGCCCACAGGGCCATGGCCGTCCCCCCGAGGACGACCACCGCGGCTGCGGCGATGAGGAGCGGGAGCAGTCGGCGGAAGGCGGGGCTGGTCCGCGTCTCGGGGCCCCCTCCCCCTCCCCTCCCCCCGCCCCCGAATGCGCTCGGGACCGTCCCGGACTCCGGGACAGCACGGAGCTGCATCGTCTCGGCCGGGTCCAACGCCTGCCCAGCGTGCGGCGCCTGCCCAGCGTCCAGCGCCTGCTCACCGTGTGGCGCCTGCCCGGCATGCGGCCCATGGCCGCCGTGTGGTACCTGTCCCGCAGGCGGCTCCTGCCCTCCGTGCGGCGCCTGCCCGGCCCCGAGCCCCTGGCTCGCGTCCGGCGCGTACCCGGCCTCGCGCGGGGCGGGCCCGTCGCCCGGGGCGTGCCCGGCACGTCCGACGTTCCCGTCCTGCCAGCCCTCCGCAGCCCGACCCTCGTATGGCCCGGCTCCGGCCCCGCGCGGCCCGGCCTCGGCGTCACGCGGCCCGGCCTCGCCCCCGGCCCCGCGCGGACCGGCCTCGGCCCCGGCGTCACGCGGCCCGGCCTCGGCCTCGGCGTCGCGCCGGCCCGGCTCGGTGTCGTGCCGTGGGGTCTCGGCCTTGGCGTGGCGGCGGTCGTCAGGCTCGATGTCGGGCCAGGGCCGGTGCGCCTGGGGTCCGGGGAACGCCGGTGTTCCGTGTACCGGGGTGTCGGCCTCGGAGGCCGACGTCACGACGGGTCGGACGGGCTGGACGGGTCGGACGGGTCGTATCGGGGTGGCTATCGGTGGCGGTGGCGGCAGCTCGTCCTCGGCGTGTGGTTCGCCCGGGTCGGGCAGCGAGACGTACGGGCGGATGCGCAAGGGGTCGAAACCCGCACCCGGCACGCACCGGCAGCGCGCACTGCGGGCGCCGCAATCTGGACAGTGCTCACCGTTCACTGGAATCCCTCCCTGGACACTGCCAGGCATTATGCAGACCCGCCGGGCGGCTCCCAACCCTCCGCCCGCCCCGCCGACAGGCCATAACCGGACACACCGCGCACGATGGAGATGTTGATCCGCCCTGAGGAGGAATCGATGGCTCAGGATGTGACCACGGATGCCGCGGGCCACGGCCGGGGCCCGCAGAACTCCGGACCCGCCGCCGAGCGCGCCTCCCGTGAGGTTCTCGTCTCCATCGGCGCCCTGCTGCTGGGCTTGCTGATCGCCGCTCTCGACCAGACCATCGTCTCCACCGCCCTGCCGACCATCGTCAGCGAGCTGGGCGGCATGGCGCACCTGTCCTGGGTCGTCACCGCCTACATGCTCGCCTCGACCGCCGCCACCCCCCTGTGGGGCAAGCTCGGCGACCAGTACGGGCGCAAGAAGCTGTACCAGTACGCCATCGTGCTCTTCCTCGTCGGCTCCGCCCTGTGCGGCATCGCCCAGGACATGGCGCAGCTCATCGGCTTCCGAGCGCTCCAGGGACTGGGCGGTGGCGGACTGATCGTGCTGTCCATGGCGATCGTCGGCGACATCGTGCCACCGCGTGAACGCGGCAAGTACCAGGGCCTGTTCGGTGGTGTCTTCGGTGCGACCAGTGTGCTGGGCCCTCTGCTGGGCGGCCTCTTCGTCGACCACCTGTCCTGGCGCTGGGTGTTCTACATCAACCTCCCGATCGGTCTCGTCGCGCTCGCCGTCATCGCCACCGCGCTGCACATTCCGGTGCGCTCCTCCAAGCACACCATCGACTACCTCGGCACCTTCCTCATCGCGTCCGTCGCCACCTGTCTGGTGCTGGTCGCCTCCCTCGGCGGTACCACCTGGGACTGGGGCTCGGTCCAGATCATCGGGCTCGCCGTGCTCGGCGCGGTGCTGCTCGTCGCCTTCGTCCTCGTGGAGCGCAGGGCCGCGGAGCCGGTGCTCCCGCTGAAGCTGTTCCGCATCCGCACCTTCACCCTCTGCTCGGTGATCAGCTTCGTCGTGGGTTTCGCCATGTTCGGCGCGATGGTCTATCTGCCGACCTTCCTCCAAGTCGTCCAGGGCGTTTCGCCGACGATGTCCGGGGTCCACATGCTGCCGATGGTGCTCGGCATGCTCATCTCCTCCACGGCCTCGGGTCAGATCGTCAGCCGTACCGGGCGGTGGAAGGTCTTTCCCATCACCGGAACCGCCGTCACCGCCGTCGGCCTGCTGCTGCTGCACCAACTGCACCGGACCAGCTCCACCTGGGAGATGAGCGTCTACTTCTTCGTCTTCGGTGCGGGACTCGGCCTGGTCATGCAGGTGCTCGTGCTGGTGGTGCAGAACTCCGTCAGTTACGCGGATCTCGGCGTCGCCACCTCCGGGGCGACCTTCTTCCGTTCCATCGGCGCCTCCTTCGGCGTCGCGATCTTCGGCACGATCTTCACCAACCGTCTCGCCGGCGAGCTGGCCACCGCCCTCGCGGGTGTCCCGCTGCCGCCCGGTGCGGGAGCGGCGCAGTTGGAGGCCGACCCGCGGGCCATCAGTGCGCTCCCCGCCGAAGCGAGACCCCGTGTGCTCGACGCCTACGCCACCTCCATCACCGATGTCTTCCTCTACGCTGTGCCCGTCGTCCTCATCGCGTTCGTGATCGCCTGGTTCCTCAAGGAGGACAAGCTGCGCGCCTCGGTCACCGCGCCCGATGTGACGGAGACCCTCGCCTCGAACCCCGTCGAGCGGTCTTCCCGGGACGAGGTCGCCCGGGCGCTGTCGGTGCTCGGCACCAGGGAGGGCCGTCGGCACGTGTACGAGAAGATCACCGAGAAGGCGGGCTACGACCTGCTGCCCGCCGCGAGCTGGCTGCTGCTGCGGATCAACAAGTACGGGTCGGCGGAGCCCGCCGTACTGGCCGAGCGCACCATCGTGCCGTTGAAGACCATCACCGAAGCCGCCCGCCAGGTCGAGGGGCGCCACCTGGCGGTACGGGACGGGCTCGCGCTGACCCTGACCGACCAGGGGCGCGAGGCGGCGGCCAGGCTCTCCGCCGCACGGGAGGAGTCCCTCGCCGAGCTCCTCGGCGACTGGTGGGGCCCCGACCGCCCGACCGACCTGGTCAAGCTCGTCCACGAGATCAACGCCGAGCTGTGCGGGTCGGACGAAGAGGAGCCCTACCGCGCCGCGTCGCGCCGCGACCACGCCGCGCACTAGCCGGTCGAGGGCGGGCCGGGCCGGGGCTCGGCTCGACCGGCCGCGGAGGGCCGCGAAGCGTCAGACCAGGTGCTTCTCGAACCAGTGCTCCGCATACGGGCCCGAGTTGTACGCCGGTATCTCCGCATACCCCTGCCGCGCGTACAGGGCTCGGGCCTCCACCAAGTCGGACCTGGTGTCCAGCCGGATCCGTTCGGCGCCCAGCGCGCGGGCCTGCTCCTCCAGGACCTCGAGCAGGGCCGCGCCGCCGCCGGTACCGCGGGCGCGCCGGTCGACGTACACCCGGGTGAGCTCGGCGGTGATCGGGTCGATGAGGCGTATGCCGCCGCACGCCAGGGGCTCTCCCTCCAACCGGCCCACGACGAACTGCCCCGTGGGTGGGGCCAGGCCCTCGTCGGGGAAGTCCAGGAGCCCCTGATCGATCTCGGCCTCCGTGACGGACCGTTTCCAGTAGCGTCCGGCGACCTCGGCGTAGTAAGCGCGGCGCAGGCTCGTGGCGGCGGGTGTGGTGAAGGACTCGGGGGCGACGGTCCATGAGGAACGGGTCCATGAGGAAGGGGTCCATGAGGAAGGGGTCCCTGGGGGAGGGGTCCCTGGGGGAGGGGTCGTGCCCGTCAGAGGGGCCGTGCCCGTCAGAGGGGCCGCGCCCGTACCTGACTGTGCGGGGTGTTCGCTGTGTGTGGTCATGGCGTCATTGTGGAGTTCGCTGCGGATCTCTGGCGTGCAATATCCACAGGCGCGGGCGGATGATGGGAAAAACGGATAAACCATGCGTTCCGGAGGGTGTGACACACCATGTCCGAGCATCCCGACTGTGCCCTGATCCGCCGCGGCTACGAGGCCTTCGCCCGGGGCGACATGGACGTGCTGGCCTCGTTGATGACGGCCGACGTCATCCACCACGTGCCCGGCGACAACCCGCTCTCCGGGCACCACAAGGGGCGGGAGAACGTCATGGACCTCTACCGCCGCCTCGGCGAGGAGACCGGCGGCACCCTCGACCTCCACCTCGAGTCGGTCCTCGCCGACGGCCGCGGCCACGTCATGAGTTTCCACACGGCGCGCGCTGACCGCGGCGACCGCGGCATCGAGATCCGGCAGGGCCTGTTCTTCACCATCGTCGGCCACAAGATCACCGACATCGACCAGTGCACGGCCGACCTCGACGAGGAAGACACCTTCTGGAGCTGACAGCCGACAGCTGACAGCTGACGGCTGACAAACCTGACAGCCGACAAAGCCGACAGCTGACTGCTGCCGGCCGGCAGCCCACCGGGGGTGAACGGCAGCCGGACGGGCCGAAGCCCCGATCGGCCGGCAGCTGCGGAGGAGGAGCGACCCGTAGCCCCGGCCCGCCCGGCCCGAAGCCTCCGCCTGACCCGGCCACCCTGGCCAGAGCCGCTCGCGCGCCCCTGCCCGAGGGGCCGTCACAAGCCCCGCCGCTCCTCACCCCACCGTCACACCTTCTTCGGCGCCGCCTGCTGCACGACCTCGAACGACCACACCGACGAACCCGTGGCCGCCGGCTTCGGACGCCCGGCGCCCTCGCCACCGGCCGCACCCGCACCCGCACCACCAGCCCCGGCCCCCGCACCGCCGCCGCCCTGATGCGCCGCCTTCATCGGCCCTTCCATCCACGCCTGGAAGTCCTCCTCCGAGCGCCACCGCGTGTAGACCAGGTACTGGTCGGTGCCCTCCACGGGCCGCAGCAGCTCGAACCACTCGAACCCGTCCGAGTTCTCCACCGTTCCCGCCCGCGAGGCGAAACGCTGCTCCAGGACCTCCCGCTGCTCGGCCGGCACGGTCAGTGCGTTGATCTTCACGATGCTCATGCGGGCCATCCTAGGTATCGCGCGCGGGATATCGTCGTCCCCGTAACGGAACGGGGCACGAAACGCGGCAGCCGGGCGAAGTCGGGGTTGCGTCAACAGGGCGGGAGGCCGGCGAGGCGTGGCTAACGCGGCGGAGCACGGTGGTGGGCACGGACATGCCGGAGTCATAGGCGGTAGCGGGGACGACAGCAGACTGGGGGCGGCGCGCCTCCTGCTGTGGGCGCTGGCGGGCGCACTCGCCGTCAGACAGGCCGCCGTCGTGCTGAGCGTCCCACCGGGCCAGTGGCTCAGCGGCTTCCACCTCCCCGGCGGTCTTCCGGGCTCGCTCTACGACTCCGGCCACTTCACCGGCACGCCCTTCGCCGGGCTGGTCCTCAAACCGTTCGTAGCCCTCGCCGCGCCGTCCCTGGAGGTCGCCTGGATCTCCCTGACGCTGCTGTTCGTCGCCGCGGTCGGCCTGGTCGCCGCCCGGGGTCTGCCCGACCCCGTGCCGCGCCGCACCGCCCTGCTCGCCGCGCCGGTGCTGACCGCCCTGATGATGGTGTCGCTGCCCGTCCGTGACGCCGCCTCACCGAGCCAGACCGCCGTCCTGCCCGTACTCCTGGTGCTCCTGGGCGTCTTCCGCGTCCCCGGCGGCGGGCGGCAGGCGGGTTTCCTCATCGGTCTGGCCGCCGCCCTCCAGCCCGCCCTGCTGCTCTTCGCCCCGCTCCTGTGGCTGACCGGCCGCCGGCCCGCCGCCGGGGCCGCCGCCGTCACCTTCGCCGGAGCCACCACGCTGTCCTGGGCGGCGATGCCGCGCGACTCGTGGACCTACTGGATCCACCACCTCGCCGGAACCGGCCTCGGCGAGGGCCCCGACAGCCTCGCCAACCAGTCCGTGCACGGCGCCCTGCTGCGCCTCGGCCTGACCGGACCCGCCGAGATCGTGCTCTACGCCGCCCTCGCGGCCGGCATCGCCTTCGTCGGGCTGCGGCGCGCCGTCCGCTACGCCCGCGACGGGCAGCTGCTGCTCGCCGTCGCGATCACCGGCTGCGTGGCCGTCGCGGTGTCCCCGGCCGGGTGGCGCCACCAGCTGCTGTGGGTGCTCCTCGCCGTCGCGGGCAAGGTCGGCAGGCGCGCCGCCGACCGGCCCGTGTGGCCCGTCGCCGTCGTCCTGATCATGACCCTGCCCAGCGCGGTGCTGCTGCCCAACCTGGCCGCGCTGGCGCCCGTACGCGACAACGTGCTGCTGCTCGCCGCGCTGGCCGCCGCCTGCGCCGTACCGTTCCTGCCGCGCTCCTCGACGTACTGGCGCGAGCCGGTACCGACGGCGTACGGGAAGCCCGCGGCCGCCCGGTGGCAGCGGGTGCCGCTGCTGCCGTTCTGGCGGCGCGTGCTCTCCCGGCCCAACCTGCTGCTGGAACTGCTGCTGATACGGGTCGGCTACTCGCTCTACTCGCACATCAGGGCCGCCGCGCCCACCAGCCGCGACCTCGCCGAGGGCAACGGCAGCCAGATCCTCGGGATCGAGCGGGCCCTGGGCATGGACATCGAACACGCCGTGAACCACGCGGTCGTCGGCACTCCCTGGCTGGAGGCGTTCTTCAACTTCTACTACACCTCCTTCCACTTCGTGGTCCCGCTGACGATCCTGGCCGTCCTGTACTGGCGCCGCCCGGGCGACTACCGCTGGGCCCGGGCCTCGCTGGGGTTGGCGACCGTCCTGGCTCTCATAGGCTTCTGGCTGTACCCGCTCGCGCCGCCGCGCCTGATGCCCGGCCTCGGCTTCATCGACACCGTCCACGGTCCGCAGGATCTGGCCAACCCGTCGTACGGGGCCATGACCGCGATCTCCAACCAGTACGCGGCGATGCCCTCGCTGCACTTCGGCTGGTCGCTGTGGTGCGGGATCGTGATCGTCGTCCTGGCGCCGAAGGGCTGGCAGAAGCTGCTCGGCGTGCTCCACCCGCTGATCACGGTGTGCGCGATCGTCGCCACCGCCAACCACTGGGTCCTCGACGCGGTGGGCGGCGCGGTCGTCGTCGGCGCCGGATTCGGGCTGGTGTACGCGCTCTCCGGGCCGCGGCGGCTGCGGGCGCCGCTGCCCGCGCAGCGCACGGCGGGCGGCGGCGACCCGGACGGCGGGACGGGACCGGGACTCAAGGCTCCGGCGGGCGTGCGAGCCTCCTAGTCCGCGCGAGCTTCGGTCCGGATCAGCCCGGATCAGGCAGCCGGATCAGCCGTGATCAGCCGTGATCAGCCCGCGCCGGCCGTCCGCCGGGCGGGCGGGGAGGTCGGGGTGGCCGGGGTGGTCGCCGGGGCGGCGGGTGGGATGTTCTGGTTGAGGCGGAAGAGGTTGCCGGGGTCGTAGCGGCGCTTGAGTTCGCGCAGGCGCCGGTACTTCTCCGGGCCGTACGCCTGCTCGACCCGCTCCGCGCCCTCCTCCATCAGGAAGTTGGGGTAGACCCCGGTGTGGTGCGGTGCGAGCGCCGACCACAGGCCGCGCGCCCACGCCCGCTCCCGCTCGAAGCCCTCGGCGCCCTCCGTGGTGCCGTTGATGTTGAAGGTGTGTCCGGCGCCGCGTCCGCCGAAGGCGGTCTCCTCCTCCCCGACGCGGGCGACGGCCCCGCCGAGCTGGAAGATCGGGAAGGCGGTGAGCGGGGAGGCGATACGGGCCGCGTGCTCGGCCGTGCGGTCGATGACCTCGTCGGTGAGCCGGGCGACGTCGCACGACTTGAAGTAGTACCAGCGGCCGTGCGGGAAGGACGGGTCGAACATCGCCTGGTGCTCGGTGAACGGCTTGGGCGTGCACAGGTCCAGGAGGGGCGCCGTGCCCGCGTCCTCGCGCAGTGGCCGCAGTACCTCCTGGCCCTCCTCGACCGGGCCCGCGTAGCAGCAGACGACCATCACGACCGGCTTGCCGTGCAGGCGGGCCGGCAGGTACGGGGTCGCAGGCGCCTTGCGGTGGATGACGGCCGTGGTCAGCTCGTCCGGCACGGCGGTGATCCACTCGCGGTAGAAGCGCAGCAGCCGCGGGGACTCCTCCATCGGCCAGATGACGGGGCCGGCGAGTACGACCGGGCCGAGCGGGTTGAGCCGGAAGGTGAACTCCGTGACGATCCCGAAGTTCCCGCCGCCGCCGCGGACGCCCCAGAAGAGGTCCGGGTTCTCGTCGGCGCTCGCCTTGAGGAAGGAGCCGTCCGCGGTGACCAGGTCCACCGAGAGCAGTTGGTCGACGGTGAGTCCGTACTTGCGCATCAGCCAGCCGATCCCGCCGCCGAGGGTGAGCCCGGCGAGGCCGGTGTGGGTGACGATCCCGGCCGGTACGGCCAGCCCGAACTTCTGTGTCTCGTGGTCGAGTTCACCCAGCAGGACCCCGGCCTGGGCCCGGACGGTCCGGGCGTCGGGGTCCACCCGGATGCCGCGCATGGGCGAGAGGTCGACGACGATCCCGCCGTCGCACACGGACTGGCCGGGGAAGCTGTGTCCGCCGCCGCGGACCGCGACGGGCAGGCCGGCGGCGGGGCCCGCCGCGAAGTGCACGGCCTCGATGACGTCCGCGACGCCCGTGCAGTGGGCGATGAGGGCGGGGGAGCGGTCGACGGAGCCGTTCCAGACCCGGCGGTCCTCGTCGTAGGTCGGGTCCCCGGGCTGCACCAGCCGCCCCCGGAAGGACTGGCTGAGCGTGGTCATGGTTTCAGTCTGGCACGTTTCGGCCCGGCGGCCCGAGGTCGGTCGGGATCGACCCGGGTCGGTCGTGCTCGGCCGGGATCGGCTCGGGCCGGCCGGGGTGGCAGGGCCCGGGCGTGGGAGGTGGGGCCCTGCCGGTTCGGGATGGGTGTGTCAGGAGGGGCTGACGCGGAGTTCCTTGATGCCGTTGAGCCAGGCCGCGCGCAGGCGGCGCGGGGGTTCGCCGGTCAGGCGGAGGTCGGGCAGGGTGTCGGCCAGGGCGTTGAAGATCAGGTCGATCTCTATGACGGCCAGGGACTTGCCGAGGCAGAAGTGCGGGCCGCCGCCGCCGAAGCCCAGGTGGGGGTTGGGGTCGCGGGTGATGTCGAAGACGTCGGGGTCGGTGAAGACCTCCGGGTCGTGGTTGGCGGAGGAGTAGAACAGGCCCACCCGGTCGCCCGCCTTGATCTTCTGGCCGCCCACTTCGGTGTCCTGGGTGGCCGTGCGCTGGAAGGAGACCACCGGCGTGGCCCAGCGCACGATCTCCTCCGCCGCCGTCGCGGGCCGGGTCGCCTTGTAGAGCTCCCACTGCTCGGGGTGGGTGAGGAAGGCGTGCATGCCGTGGCTGATGGCGTTGCGCGTGGTCTCGTTGCCCGCGACCGCCAGGAGCAGGACGAACATGCCGAACTCGTCGGAGCCGAGGTTGCCCTGGCCCTCCGCCGCGACCAGCTGGGTCACGATGTCCTGGGCCGGGCACTCCTTGCGCTCGGCGGACAGGTTCATGGCGTAGCCGATGAGTTCCATCGCCGCCTCGGCGCCGACCTCCTCGGTGATCGCGTACTCCGGGTCGTCGTAGGCGATCATCTTGTTGGACCAGTCGAAGATCTTGGTGCGGTCCTTCTGCGGGACGCCGATCAGCTCCGCGATGGCTTGCAGCGGCAGCTCGCAGGCCACACGCGTGACGAAGTCGAAGCTGCCGTCCTCCGCCCCGGCCGCCGCCTCCTCGACGATCTTGTGGGCCCGGTCGCGCAGGGCGGCCTCCAGCCCGCGGATGGCCCGCGGGGTGAATCCGCGCTGCACGATCTGGCGCACGCGCGTGTGCTCCGGCGGATCCATGTTCAGCATGATCAGGCGCTGGGCATCTATCTGGTCGCGCTGGATGTGCTCGTTGAAGCGGATGATCGCCGTGTTGGTGGTGGAGGAGAAGAGTTCGGGGTGCGTCGAGACGTACTTGACGTCCGCGTGCCGGGTCACGGCCCAGTAGCCCTCGTCGTCGAAGCCGGTGATGCCGCGGCGCTGGGGGCACCACCAGACGGGGGCGGTCTGCCGCAACTGCGCGAACTCCGGGAGCGGGACCCGGCTCTGGAGCAGGTCGGGGTCGGTTGCGTCGAAGCCTTCGGGCAGCGCGGGGCAGGACATCGGGCGACTCCAAAGTCTGACGGCCCATCAGAAGTTTGGCTTGAAGGTAGTAACGAGTTCTACAAGTGACAAGGGTCCGCGCGCCAACTGGTGCGTGGGGAATACGTGCAGGGCGCGTGCAAGACCCTTGCGTGCCGGGGCTTGAGGTCATAAGACTGCGGGGAGAACTAGAACGCGTACTAGTTCAAGGCGGGGCGCCGGGACGGCCCGCCGCGCTGTCGCAGTGCAGGAGAGGACGAGCTCATGGCCGCGGAACCCGTCATCGTCGAAGCCGTACGCACCCCCATCGGCAAGCGCGGGGGCGCGCTCGCCAACCTCCACCCCGCCTACCTGCTCGGCGAGACCTACCGGGAGCTCCTCGCGCGTACCGGAATCCAGCCCGACTGCGTCGAGCAGATCGTCGGCGGCACCGTCACCCACGCCGGCGAGCAGTCGATGAACCCCGCCCGCAACGCCTGGCTCGCCATGGGATTGCCGTACGAGACCGCCGCGACCACGGTGGACTGCCAGTGCGGCAGCTCCCAGCAGGCCAACCACATGGTCGCCAACATGATCTCCGGCGGTGTCATGGACATCGGCATCGCCTGCGGCGTCGAGGCCATGAGCCGCGTACCGCTGGGGTCGGGATCGAAGCACGGGCCCGGCAAGCCGTTCCCGGACGAGTGGAACGTGGACCTGCCCAACCAGTTCGAGGCGGCGGAGCGGATCGCCCGCCACCGGGGCCTGACCCGCGAGGACGTCGACGCGCTGGGACTGCTCTCGCAGGAGCGGGCCGCGGCCGCCTGGGCCGAGGAGCGCTTCAAGCGCGAGACCTTCGCCGTGCAGGTGCCGACGACCGAGGAGGAGCAGGCCGCCGGACAGGGCATGTGGCGGCTGGTCGACCGGGACGAGGGGCTGCGCGACACCTCCATGGAGGCGCTGGCCCGGCTCAAGCCCGTCATGCCGACTGCCGTGCACACGGCGGGGAATTCCTCGCAGATATCCGACGGGGCCGCCGCCGTGATGTGGGCCTCGCGCAAGATGGCCCGCGCCCTCAAGCTGCGGCCCCGCGCGCGGCTCGTCGCCCAGACCCTGGTGGGGGCCGACCCGCACTTCCACCTGGACGGGCCGATCGACGCGACGCGCGCCGTGCTGGGCAAGGCCGGCATGTCGCTCAAGGACATCGACCTCGTCGAGATCAACGAGGCGTTCGCCTCCGTCGTCCTCAGCTGGGCGCAGGTCTTCGACCAGGATCTGGAGAAGGTCAACGTCAACGGTGGGGGCATCGCGCTGGGCCACCCCGTCGGCGCCACCGGCGCCCGGCTGATCACCACCGCGCTGCACGAGCTGGAGCGCCGCGACAAGGAGTTCGCGCTCATCACCATGTGCGCGGGCGGCGCGCTGGCGACCGGAACGATCATCCAGCGCCTGTAGCCGCCGAGACCCGTGCCTGTAGCCACCTGGACCAGTGCCTGTGGCCGCAGAGGCCAGCGCTTGTGGCCGCCGAGGCCAGCGCCTGTGGCCCGAGAGGCGCTGCCCGCAGACCCCGTGGGATGGGATGCGAAAGGGCCCCGGTGGCCGGACCTGGGGAGGTCGGCCGCCGGGGCCTTCGTGTGCGCCGCGTGCTTGATCGGCGGGGCGGGGCGGCGCGGGTGCGGGGCTGCCGGCCGGCGGTTTAGTACCAGTGGTTGGCGGACCAGAACTTCCAGGCGCCGACGGGGCTGCCGTAGCGCTCGTTCATGTAGGTCAGGCCCCACTTGATCTGGGTGGCCGGGTTGGTCTTCCAGTCCGAGCCCGCCGAGGCCATCTTCGAGGCCGGCAGGGCCTGGACCAGGCCGTAGGCGCCGGAGGAGGAGTTCGTGGCGGTGTGGTTCCAGCCGCTCTCGCGCGAGATGATCTTGTCGAAGGCGGCGAACTGGGCCGGGTCCTTGATCATCTGCCGGGCGATCGCCTTGGCGCTGGTGGGAGCGGCCTGCGCGGGGACGGCGGCCAGCATGGAGCCGGCGACGCCCAGGGCGAGGGCGCTGCCCGCGAGGGCCTTCTTCGAAGCGGCGATGCGGCGGATGACGGCGTGGGACACGGAGGAGACCTTCCGAAGGGGACGGGGGCGGTCGCGGCATGCCGAGGCATGCGTGAGCCACTCACGCGAAGGAGAGGGGTTCGTCGGCGGGGAGTGGAGCACCCCGGCCGCCGTGCGACTCATCCAGTTCTACCGACCGCCCACCCCGCTGGCAACGAGCTTTGTTACTACCCGGCCTCGCAGGAGGGGGCCGATGGCCCCTCGGCGGGGAAGTCGATGCCGGGCAGGCGGCGGGGCGTGCACGGGGGCCGGTGAGGGACCTGCCGCGGCTACTACCGCGGCTCGTATGTGACGTGGGTCCTGTGGGGCGGGTCACCGCCAGGCCGCCCCGATCTCACCCTATGTGTCCGGTTAATGCCTTTTGTCGGTGTGGTGCGGGCCACCTTCCGCCCCCGAATCGAAGGCGACAGGGGCGTCGAACGCTGCTTTGCGCGTCGCCCGGCGCAGCGCCCGCAGCAGCGTCCCGCCGAGCGCGAGGGTCAGTACGACCGTCAGCGCCGCCCGGCCCAGGTCCCAGCCCACCGAGGTCGCCAGGCAGTAGGCGGCGAAGCGCGTCAGGTTCGCGCCGAGCGGGTCACCGGGGTGGAAGGAGATGCCCTGGCCCATGCCCTGCAGGAGCACCCAGCCCTGGAGGTTCATGATCGTGCCGTACGCGAAGGAGCCCCCGAAGCCGTACGCCGCCAGCATCAGCAGCTCCGCCCGGCCCCGGATGCGACCCGGGCCGGGAAGCAGGCCGGCGCCCAGCGCGAACCAGCCCATGGCCAGCATCTGGAACGGCATCCACGGTCCGACTCCGCCGGTCAGCAGGGCGGACGCGAACATCGTCACCGAGCCGAGCACGAAGCCGAAGCCGGGGCCCAGGACGCGGCCGCTGAGCACCATCAGGAAGAACATGGGTTCCAGGCCGGCCGTGCCCGCGCCGAGCGGCCGCAGCGCCGCCCCGACGGCGGCCAGCACGCCGAGCATCGCCACCGCCTTGGCGTCCATGCCGTCGTCGGCGATGGTCGCGACGACGACGGCGACGAGCAGCGGCAGCAGCGCGGCGAACAGCCAGGGGGCGTCCTGGGAGTGGGCGAGGCCGGACTGCCGGTCGGCGAGGAGCGGCCAGCCGAAGGCGGCGACACCGATGAGGGTGACCAGGACCAGGGCCGCGGCGGCGCGGGGGCCGATGCGGACGGGGCGGGCCGGGCGGGACGGGGCCGGGCGGGACGCGCCGGTCGCGGCGCGGCTCATGCGGGGGCCTGCCCGGGGGCGGCACCCGGGGCCTCGTCGGGGGAGGCGCCGGGGGGCGGAGTACGGGGGGTGGTGCGGGTCGGTGCGGTCGCGAGGGCGGCTGCGACCTGGCTCACCGTGAGCCAGTGGCCGGGGGCCAGGATCTTCGCGACCTGGGGGGCGAAGGCGGGGGAGGAGACGACGACCTCGGCGGTCGGGCCGTCCGCGACGATCTCCCCGCCGGCCAGGATCACCACCCGGTGGGCCAGCTCGGCGGCCAGCTCCACGTCGTGCGTGGCCAGCACGACGGCGTGCCCCTGCGCGGAGAGCGTCCGCAGGATGTCGATCAGGCGGGCCTTGGCCGCGTAGTCCAGACCGCGGGTGGGCTCGTCGAGGAGCAGCAGGGCCGGGCGGCCGGTGAGGACCAGCGCCAGGGCCAGGGCCAGGCGCTGGCCCTCGGACAGGTCCCGGGGGTGGGTGTCGTCGGGTACGTCCGGGAGCAGGGCGGAGACCAGGTCCCGGCAGGTGCCGGGGGGCGCGGCGGCGTCGGAGTCCGCGGCCGCGCACTCGGCCGCCACGGTGTCCGCGTACAGCAGGTCGCGGGGCTCCTGCGGGACGAGGCCGACGCGGCGGACCATCCGGGCGGGGGATGTGGTGTGGGGGGTGGCGCCGGCGACCGTGACGGTGCCGGTGGAGGGGGCGAGGGTGCCGGTGAGGGCGGCCAGGAGGGTGGACTTGCCGGCGCCGTTGCGGCCCATGAGGGCGATGGTTTCGCCCGGAGCCACCGTGAGGTCGATGTCGCGGAGCACGTCGGTGCGGGTGCGGCGGACGCCGAGGCCGCGGGCCGTGGCTACCGGTGTGCCGGGGGGTGTGGCCGGGGGCGTGGTCGGGTCCGGGCTGGGCGTGGCGCGGCGGAGGAGCCGCGCGAGCAGTCGGGCGGCGCCGTGGCCGGTCCGGGTCCGGTCCCTGGAGCCTTGCGCCTCGGGCGCCGGTGGGGTGGGGTGGGGGCCCTGCGGGCGGCTTTCCCCACCCCGCCCCTTCCCGAAACCGGGCTCCGCCCGGACCCGCGCCTCAAACGCCGGCGAGGCTGGGTGGGGCCCCGGCCGGACGTCGGCTGAGCGCCCGGAGGGGGATTCCGGCCCCGCCGGCGTTTGAGGCGCGCGGTCCGGGGCGGAGCCCTGGGAGTCGCCGGCCGCAGCCGAGGCAGGGCGCGGGACTCCGGCGGAAGCCGTGGCGGGAGACGCGCCGGTCGCAGCCGAGGCAGGGCGCGGGGCCCCGGTGGGAGCCGACAGGTGGGTGCGGAGGGGGGCCGCCTCGCGGCGGGCGTCGCGGATGGAGAGGGGGAGGGGGGACCAGCCCGCCAGGCGGCCCAGGGCCACCACCGGCGGGTGGACCGGGGAGACGGCCATGATCTCCGACGGCGTGCCCAGTACCGGCGCCGCGCCCGGGGACGGCAGGAGCAGCACCCGGTCCGCGTACTGGACCACCCGTTCCAGCCGGTGCTCCGCCATCAGGACGGTCGTGCCGAGGTCGTGCACCAGCCGCTGGAGCACCGCCAAGACCTCCTCCGCCGCCGCCGGGTCGAGGGCGGAGGTGGGTTCGTCCAGCACCAGGACCTTCGGGTGCGGGGTCAGGACCGAACCGATCGCCACCCGCTGCTGCTGGCCCCCGGACAGACTGGCGATGGGGCGGTCGCGCAGCTCGTTCAGGCCAAGGAGGTCCAGGGTCTCCTCGACCCGCCGCCGCATCACCGCGGGGGCCAGGCCCAGCGACTCCATCCCGTACGCGAGTTCGTCCTCGACCACGTCCGTCACGAAGTGCGCGAGCGGATCCTGGCCGACCGTGCCGACCACGTCCGCGAGTTCCCGCGGCTTGTGCGTGCGCGTGTCACGGCCCGCGACCGTGACCCGCCCCCGCAGCCTGCCCCCGGTGAAATGGGGGACCAGACCGCAGACGGCGCCCAGCAAAGTCGACTTGCCGACACCCGACGGGCCGACGAGGAGGGTCAGTTCGCCCTCCGGGATCACCAGGTCGACGCCCTGGAGCGAGGGCCGGGCCGCGCCCTCGTACGTCACCGAGACCTGCTCGAACCGGATCACGGGGACGCCTCCTCGGGCGGTACGGGTGCCACGAAGGCGGGCAGCAGGCCGATCAGGACCGCGGCCGCCGGCCACAGCGGGAACGCGGGCGCGGCCAGCGGGACCACGCCCGGGTGCAGGGCGGCGGGGTCGACGCTGCCCGCGTGGATCAGGAGCGCGGCGACGGCCGCGCCCGATCCGGAGACCAGCCAGGCGCGCGCGCCCCAGCGGTCGGGCCGGTAGCGGGTCCGCACCGACCGGCGGCCGCCCAGGCGCAGCCCGGCCAGCGCCAGCGCCAGGCCGATCAGGAGGACGGGCAGGCCGTACACCGCGCCCTCGGCGGCGAGCAGCCCGTACGTGCCCGCGCACATGCCGAGCAGGCCGCCGAGAGTGAGGACGTTGGTGGTGTGCCGGACGGCGGGCGGGACCTGCGCGGTGCGGCCGTAGCCGCGCGCGTCCATGGACGCGGCGGTCGCGACGGAGCGTTCGAGGGCGCCCTCCAGGACGGGCAGGCCGATCTGGAGGACGGCCTTGATCCCGCCGGTGGGGCGGCCGCGCAGCCGCCGGGCGGTCCGCAGGCGGACCACATCGGCGACCAGGTTCGGTGCGAAGGTCATCGCGACGACGACGGCGACCCCCGCCTCGTACAGGGCGGCCGGGAGCGATTTCAGGAGCCGGGCCGGGTTCGCGAGGGCGTTCGCGGCGCCGACGCAGACGAGGAGCGTGGCCAGCTTCGCGCCGTCGTAGAAGGCGAAGACCAACTGCTCGGCGGTCACCCGGCCGCCGAAGCGGATGCCCTGCGCCCAGGCGGGGAGGGGCACCTCGGGGAGGGTGAAGAGGAGGTGAGAGCCGGGGATGGGGGAGCCGAGGAGCATGGAGAAGAGCAGGCGCAGGCCGATGACGAAGAGGCCGAGCCGCAGGAAGGCGACGTAGGAGCGGGCCCAGGGGGCGCTGGTGCGGCGGGCGGCGACGACGTAGCCGGCCACGGCGGTGATCAGCCCGAGGAGCAGCGGGTTGGTCGTCCGCGAGGCGGCGGTGGCCAGCCCGAGGGCCCACAGCCACCAGGCCCCGGCGTGCAGGGCGGTGGCGCGGCGGGCGAGCGGGGCCCGCCATTTCTCGTACGACGACCGGGGCTCGGGACGCTGCGCCCCGGGCCGGCTCCGCCGGGTCGGGGTCGTGTCGCCGGGTGCCGGTCCGGTGGCGGGGCCGGTGGGGGCGGGCCGGGCGCGGGTCGGGTCGTCCGGTGCGGCCGTGGGGGTGTTCGGGTCGGCGGTGCGGTCCGGGGGTGGGGGGTTCGTCATCGTCGGGTGCGGCGGCGGGACTGCCGGACGGCGGCCGCGGCGAGGACCGCCACCGCCGCGAGGCCGGCCAGCAGGCCCGCCGACGGGCCCGCGCCGGCGTCCTCCGCGGCCTTGGCGTCCTCGGCGGTCTCCGGCTGCGCGGGCGTGTCCGGGAGGGGCTCGCCGCAGCCCTGCTTCGGGTAGCCCGACACCCCGCACAGCAGGGCGGCGCTGTTGTAGCGCAGCGGTGCGGCCGCCGAGGCCAGGGCTTCGGCGGCCGTGGCGTCGGGGGCCACCTGGGCGCAGGCCGTTCGCGGCTGCGCCTGCGGGGCGGCCTCGTCCTGCGGGGCGTCCTCGGGGAGGCCGAAGTCGATGACCAGGGCCACGCGCTTGCGGCCCTCGGCCGCCGGGGTCGCTCCGCAGATCGCGGTGAAGTCCGCCGCCGCCCGCGGCCGCGCCGCCTCCGCCGCCGCGTCCCTGCTCACCGCGAAGCGGAAGCCCTGCACGGAGCCGTCCGCCGGGCGGGCCATCGAGGGCCCGACGGTGGCGTACGCCCACGTACCGCCGGCGCCGTCCCAGAACGACCAGTAGCGGTAGCTCGCGGCCGCGGCCGGCCCGGCCGCGAGTACGGCCAGGACGACGCCGAAGGCGAGGGCGAGGGCGAGGAGACGGCGGCCGCCCATCAGAGCTGGTTCTTCTTGCGGCGGCCGCTCAGCAGGATGCCGATGCCGATGCCGGCGGCAGTGCCCGCGCCGACGACCCACCACACGCTCTGGCCGCCGGACGGCTTGTCCTTCTCGCTGTCCACCGTCGTCGCGGAGGTGTCCGCGCCCTGCGGGGCCGGGCCCGTCGCGTTCAGCGCCGCGACCAGGTCGGTGCCGCCGAAGGACTTCGGGTCGGTGCCGGTCGCGTGCGCGGCGAGGATCAGCGTGCCCAGGGCCGCCGGGCTGCCCTTCGACCACTCCGCGGAATGGGTCTTCAGCCACTCCAGCGCGCCGGTCGCCGACTGCTTGTGGCCGGCCGCGGCCAGGGCGATGACCGCGTCGGCGGTGTTGCCGGTGTCCGGTGTCGGCTGTTCGGCGCCCGGGGTCACGGCCGTCAGGTGACCGTCCTTCTCCAGCGCCCGCGCCAGGTGGCCGGCGGCGCCCTGCGCGGCGGCCGCCGGGTCCGCGGCGCCGGTCGCCGGGCAGGCGAGCGGGGCGGCCGGGGTGTCGGTGGTGGACGGGACGACGGCCGTGCCCTTGCCGAGGCCGGCCAGGGTCGCGGCGGCCGTCGCGTCGGCGTTCGCGAGCAGCTTGCCGTCGACCGGCTGGTAGGCGAACGCGCCGCGGTCGGCGGCCGGCTCGGCGGAGCAGCCCAGCTGGAAGGCGAGCAGACCCTCGTAGGCGGACCTGCCCGCCTTCGACCTGACCTCGGCCGGCTTCTCGCCGGCCACGGCGAGAGCGCTGATCACCAGGGCGGTGGAGTTGGCCTCGCTGGGGGAACCGGGCACGTAGGCCCAGCCGCCGTCCTCGTTCTGGACGGACTTGAGCCAGTCCACGGCCCGGGTGACGGCCGCGTCCCGGTCGCCGAGGGCCTTCATAGCCTGCACGGCCGCGGCGGTGGCGTTGGTGTCGAACACGGTCGTCGCCGCGCACGCCCCACCCGGCTCGGCGCGGAAGGAGGCGAACCCGCCGTTCGCGCACTGCTGGCCCTCCAGCCAGTCCACGGCCTGCGCGGCGGGCCGCAGGCCGACGGCGTGCTGGGCGAGCAGCGCGAAGGACTGCCGCCACACGCCGTCGTAGGTCGGGTCGTTCTTGCCGTACAGCCCGGAGGGGACGACCGGCGGGGCGGAGGGGGAGGCGGGCGGCGCGGTGTCGGCGAGGGCTGCGGGGGCGGCGCCCGCGCAGAGCACGGCGGAGGCGGCGAGCGCGGCGGCGCTGCGGCGGACGTTCATGGGGGCGGGTGCCTCTCCTGCTGGGGAGCCGGAGGCAGGCACGCTGGGGCACCGGGCTCCGGCCCCGTATACCTCGACGGTGCCGGCCGCCGGAGGCTTCCGGCGGCGCGAGCCGCGCACCTCCGACACGGGGCGTTCCGACTCCCCGCCGCCGGGCGGGCCGGGGCGGGTCACGGTTGCGGGTCAGTGCCGGATTCGCACCGGCTTTCCCCCGTACGGAAGTGTGGACGACGCCTTCACTCTACCGGCCCGTAGGGTGCGCGGCCGGGGCGCGGGCCCGGCGCTACAGCGCGCGGTACGTCACCGGGTCGCTGCCCGGGACGGCTTCGGCGCGGCCCTGTTTCACCAACCGCCGCAGGTGGGCCTCGGCTTCGGAGACGGCGATGTTGCGCGAGCCGTACGGGATCTGCTCCCAGGGCCGGTTCCATTCCATCCGCTCGGCCAGGTCCCACGGGGTCAGCGCCTCGGCCAGCAGCTCCCGCAGGCCCGCGAGGCGCTCCTCGTGGTGGGCGAGGAGTTCCCGTACGCGGGCGGCGGCGTCGGTGAAGGCGTGCTGGTGGGCCGGGAGCACCTCGGCCGGTTCGAGGCGGCCGATGCGTTCGAGGGAGTCGAGGTAGTCGCCGAGGGGGTCGGTGGCGCGGGTGACGCCGTTCTCGTCCGGGGCCTCGTACAGGCCGATGTGGGGGGAGATCCCGGGCAGCAGGTGGTCGCCGGAGAAGAGGCGGCCGTTGCCGGGGAGGTTCGCCGGATGGGCCTCCTCCAGGTGCAGGCAGACGTGGCCGGGGGTGTGGCCGGGCGTCCAGATCGCGCGCAGCCGGCGGCCGGCGAGGGGGAGCAGCTCGGCGGGGACGATCTCCCGGTCGGGGACGGCCGCGCGCAGCCCGGGCAGGGTGCGCAGCCGGCCGCTCGCGCGGGCGGCGCGCAGCGGGGCGATGTGCTCCTCGGGGGCTCCGGCGGCCGCGAGCTTCTCGCTCATGTAGTCGAACCACACGCCCGGCTCGGCGGAGCGGGTCCGTACGACGACCTCGGTGTCGGCGGCGTGCATGGCGATCCAGGCACCGGATGCCTCGCGCACCTGCCCGGACAGGCCGTGGTGGTCGGGGTGGTGGTGGGTGATGACGACGCCGTGCACGTCGGCGACGGGGATGCCGAGCGCGGCGAGGCCGGCGGCGAGGGCGTCCCAGGAGTCGGGGTCGTCCCAGCCGGTGTCGACGAGGACCGGCCCGCGGTCGGTGTCGAGGACGTGGACGAGGGTGTGGCCGAGGGGGTTGTCGGGGATGGGCACCTTGATCCCCCACACTCCGCCGCCGTGATCGGTGACGGGGGGTGCGGGGGGCGGCGCGTCCGGCTGCCGGGCTGTGCCGGGCTCGGTGGCCCCTTCCGGATGCTGCCGCGTACCCGGTGTCTCGTCCGTTGGCATGCGATCTCCTGCCCGCTCGTGCTGCTCGACCCGCTCACGAGAACTTGTTTCAGTAGTAGCCCAAGTCGACCACTTTCCCGTTCCCCTGACTAGTCGTTCGATCTTCCGGACCGCCTCCCGGGCGGTTCCGTCCTGGCCGTGGACTCCTCCAACTAGAACTGGTATCAGTTCTGCAACGCCCAAGCCGCAGGAGGCCTCAGCCATGACCGAGCTCGTGGAACACGGACAACTGTTCATCGGCGGGGAATGGACGGATCCGCTGGGCACCGACACGATCCGGATCGTCTCGCCCCACACCGAGCAGGTCATCGGCTCCGTCCCGCACGCCTCCCGCGGGGACGTGGACCGGGCCGTGGCCGCCGCCCGCCGGGCCTTCGACGAGGGGCCCTGGCCCCGGATGACCCTCGAGGAGCGCATCGCCGTCGTCTCCCGGATCAAGGACGCGATAGCCGTCCGGCACGAGGAGATCGCCCGCTCGATCAGCTCCCAGAACGGCTCCCCCTACTCCTGGAGCGTGCTGGCCCAGGCGCTCGGGCCGATGATGGTCTACGACGCCGCGATCACCGTCGCGCGCGCCTACCCCTACGAGGAGCACCGCCAGGGCGCCCTCGGCCCGATCCTGGTGCGGCGCGAGCCGGTCGGGGTCGTCGCGGCCGTCATCCCGTGGAACGTGCCGCAGTTCGTCGCGGCGGCCAAGCTTGCCCCCGCGCTGCTCAGCGGCTGCACCGTCATCCTCAAGCCCTCCCCGGAGGCTCCCCTCGACTCCTACATCCTCGCCGAGATCGCGCGCGAGGCCGGGGTGCCGGAGGGTGTGCTGTCGATCCTGCCCGCCGACCGGGAGGTCAGCGAGTATCTGGTGGGCCACCCCGGCATCGACAAGGTCGCCTTCACCGGCTCGGTCGCCGCGGGCCGGCGCGTGATGGAGGTGGCCTCGCGCAACCTCACCCGGGTCACCCTGGAACTGGGCGGCAAGTCCGCCGCGGTGATCCTGCCGGACGCCGATCTGGAGAGCGCGGTCGCCGGGATCGTCCCGGCGGCCTGGATGAACAACGGCCAGGCGTGCGTGGCGCAGACCAGGATCCTCGCCCCGCGCAGCCGGTACGAGGAGGTGGCCGAGGCCCTCGCGGCGGCGGCCGGCGCCCTGGTCGTCGGCGATCCGCTGGACCCGGCGACGCAACTCGGCCCGCTCGTCGCCCGGCGCCAGCAGCAGCGCTCCCTGGACTACATCCGCATCGGCCAGGAGGAGGGGGCGAAGGTGCTGTCCGGCGGCGGCCGCCCGGCGGGCCTGGACCGGGGCTGGTACGTGGAGCCGACCCTGTTCGGGGACGTGGACAACTCCATGCGGATCGCCCGCGAGGAGATCTTCGGACCGGTCGTCTGCCTGATCCCCTACGGGGACGAGGCGGAGGCGGTACGGGTCGCCAACGACTCGGAGTTCGGCCTGAGCGGCAGCGTCTGGACGGCAGACGTGGAGCACGGCATCGGCTTCGCCCGGCGGGTCCGCACCGGCACCTTCAACGTGAACACCTTCAGCCTGGACATGCTGGGCCCGTTCGGCGGCTACAAGAACAGCGGCCTGGGCCGGGAGTTCGGGCCGGAGGGCCTGGGCGAGTACCTGGAGCACAAGATGATCCACCTGCCCGCCGGCTACGGGGCGGGTGCCTGATGGGGGACCGCTGGCAGGTCGAGGTGGACCGGGGCGTCTGCATCGGCTCGGGCATGTGCGTCAACCACGCCCCGGAGGGCTTCGTCCTGGACGCGGCCCGCCAGTCCCACCCCCGCACCCCGCACCCGGACGCCAACGAGCCGGTCCTGACGGCGGCGGAGGGCTGCCCGGTGGAAGCCATCACGATCACCCTGGCCGCAACCGGCGAACCGGTCTTCCCCCCGGAGGAATAGGCGCGGAACCGCACGACGGCACGACGTGTGCTCAGGTTCCGCCGGGCCGCTGTGTGGGAGACGGCCCACAGTGCCGAAAGCCACCCCCCACGTGCGGCGGGGAGTGGCTTTCAGGGGTGGTGTCAGAGTTTCCAGAGCTGGTCGGCGTACCTGGAGTCACAGTCGTACT
>NZ_JBWKLE010000001.1:369249-634530 GCF_056430495.1 Streptomyces sp. NPDC045967
CGTACTGCTTGACGACGGCATCGTTGCCGGCCGTCTGCCACGGCACCCACATGCAGCGGTTGCTGTTGACGTTGCGGATCTGGTAGTTGCCGCCGGTGACCGGCTCGACCTTCCAGAGCTGGTCGGCGTACCTGGAGTCACAGTCGTACTGCTTGACGACGGCATCGTTGCCGGCCGTCTGCCACGGCACCCACATGCAGCGGTTGCTGTTGACGTTGCGGATCTGGTAGTTGCCGCCGGCGACCGGCTCGACCTTCCAGAGCTGGTCGGCGTACTCGGGGGCGCAGTCGTACTGCTTGACGACGGCATCATTGCCGGCCGACTGCCACGGGACATAGAGGCAGCGGTTGCTGCTGACGTTCTTTATGGAGGCTGTGGTCAAGCTGACCTGCTTGACCCAGTTCTGAGCGCCGTCAACGCGGATGTCGGACGCGCCGGCCGTGGTGGTGCCGCTGCCGAGGCACCCGCCTTGCCAGGAGTGGCCGGTGATGCCAACCAGGGCGGGCTTCCCGTTCTCGGTGCGCACGGCGGGGCCGCCGGCATCACCCTGGCAGATCGTGGCGTCGGCGGGAGCCTTGGCCGTCAGTGGGAAGCTGGTCGGGCTGAGAGCGCCGACAGTGAAGGCTGCCGAGTGGAGCTTGGAGGGGACCCACTCGGTGCGGGTGCGGCCGAAGCCGACGGCAGTGAGGGTCTCGCCTGCGATGGGTGCCGCAGAAGACAGTGCGACAGGAGCGACAGCCGTGGCAGGCTTGGTCAGGCGGGCCATCACGAGGTCGCGGTCGGCGTGCGGAACGAGCTGGGCGATCTCGGTGGTGTGACCGCCGGAGGTAGTCAGATCGGTGCGCCCCACGGTGACGGTGGTCTTGTCCTTGGGTGCCCCGGCGCTGACGGTGCTGGTGTCGGCGGGATTGTCGGCGAAGCAGTGCTTGGCCGTGAGGACCCAGTACGGGTCGACCAACGCCGCTGTGCACGACCGCTTGCTGTCACCGATGCTGAGCTTGCCGGTGAAGGAGAGCGTCATGTCGCCCGAGGGGACAGGCGGGTTGACGGGCTCACCAGTGACCCGGAGCTCAACGAGGATCGAAGGTGCACCGGAGTCACCTGCTTCGCCGAAGGGCTTGTAGTCGTTGGCCGGGGCGTCCACGATGGTCTTGTCGGTGCCGTCGGTGGTGATGGTCGCCTTGACGGGGAAGTCCTCGGTCCATATGCCGAAAGCGCTGGGGAGCTCGAGGGTGACGAAGCCCTTGGGGGCGTTGACGTCGAAGCAGTAGTTCTTCAGGCCGGCGCGGGACTTGACGAGGATGTCGGGGGTTCCGGCAGCACAATCCACGAGGGTGATGTGACCGTCGCCCCGCTTGAGGAGGATCTTCTGCTCAGCCTGGATCTTCGCGGCGTCGGGGTAGGTGAAGTCCTCGATCGCGACAGGCATCTCGTTTGCGGCCGTGGCGGCTGCATGTGGACTGGCGTAGGCGACGCCGAGGGGGGTCACCACGGTAAGGGCTGCGCTTGCGCCGACGAGCCCGGTTAGAAATGCCTTGCGGGCAGGGGTTTTCGCCACAGTCTTCCTTCTGGTTCAGGGCAGGGGGAAGACGCCGAACGGTCCCCCCGTTTACAGCAGTAAAACACAGGCAAGATCATCTGGGCGTCCTGTTGCGCCTCTGTCGCCAGCTGTTGTCTGGTGCTGCCAAGTAGGACAACTGCCTCAAGCCATTCTGCTAGCGACTCTTTGTCCATCATCACCTCGGTGCTCGCACACAGCAACGCGCGTCAGCCGGTTGCCAGTGCACGCGTCCGACCAACGACGAACTGCTCACCGCCCTGCGGCCTTGGCGTCCCTTTCTCCGGTAACCACGATCAGTCACGAGCCAGCGTGTATTGCCCTGCAGGGTTGTTGACTCGGCTGATGGGTGGGTGTCCGCCCAGTGCGGTGTGGCAGCGGTGATGGTTGTAGGTGTGGAGGATGTCTGCCAGGGCTGCTGTCCGCTCGTTGTTTATGGTGTAGGGCCGAAGGTAGCCCCATTCCTCGAGGAGTGTGTGGTTGAAGCGTTCGACCTTGCCGTTCGTCTGTGGCCGGTAGGGGCGGGTCAGTTTGCCGTTCGCGCCGAGGCCGGCCAGTACTGCTTTCCATGCGAGACCCTTGCGGTAAGCCCACGCGTTGTCCGTCAGGACCCGCTCGGCGCGGTCGATGTCCTGGCTGTGGAAGAAGGCGGCCGCGCGGGTGAGGCAGCCCCCCCGCAGGTCGCGACCGTTTCGTCGGGGCGGATATCGTTGTAAGCCAGGCGGGAGTGGTCGTCGACGGCGGAGTGGACGTAGTCATGAAACCAACAGCGGCCTTGGCGGCCCAGTACCTTGTGGCCACCGCCGTCGGCGATCCGGCCGAGCTTCTTCGCGTCCACGTGGATGAGTGACTGAGGTTGAACTCGTGATGTCGTGCTGTTGGTCAGGCGCATCTGACGGCCAGGCCGGTCTCGGCGAGGTAGCCGTCTATGAGGTGGCTGCGGTACGGATGTGCCGTAGGCCGTGTCGGATGCGCTGGACGAGGTGTTCGGGAGTGCTGAAAGCAACATTGGAGAGCCAGCCGCGTCGCAGGAGGGACCAGATCCCGTCGACGGGGTTGAGGTCGGGCGCGTAGGGCGGCAGGTAGTAGATGGTCAGCCAGTCCCGGGCTTCCGCCCATTCCCGCAGATCAGCGGCTTTGTGGACGTTGAGGTTGTCCCAGATGAGCACGATGGGGCCGCCGAGCTGCTGATGTGCGGCGATCAGCAGGTCGCGGTAGTCGCGCCAGGAGAAACTCTTGCGGCCGTCGCGCCGGCCGTCGTCCCGGCGCGGCCGGTAGATCAGCCGGGACCGGTGGCCGGGCTTGTAGCAGGTCAGCGCGGCGATCGACACTCGCCTGCGGGAACGGCCCCGGACCCGCACGACCGGGGTCCGGCCGCGCTGTGACCAGGTTTTCGCTTGCGGCGGCGTCATGGAGAAACCGGCTTCGTCCTCGAAGACGAGCCAGGCTCCACGGGCCGCTGCGAGTCTTCCGCGCACGGCCACACCTCCTTGACCCACCCCGCGACCGGGTCGTCGTCCCGTTCCATGGCCCGTCGGGCCGGAGCCTGGCAGGACCAGCCATTACGCAGCAGGAGCTTGCGCACGCCCGGGACCGTGTAGGTCAGGTGGAAGCGTCGGCCGATCACCGTCTTGACCCGCGTCGGCGTCCAACGCTGGTCTTCCCAGCCATGCGCGGCCGGCCCCTTGGCCAGCTCCGCCTCCAGCTGCGTGAACTGCTTCTGGCTTAGCCTCGGAAGCGAGGCTGGCCCATGCGACTGCAGAGCCCGCGGACCGCCCTCGTCCCACATCTGCCGCCACCGCTGCACCGACCGGACGCTGACCCGCAGGTCCTTCGTGATCGCGGAGCTCGCCTCCCCTTGGGAAAACCTCTCGCCCGCCGTGAGCCGCAACTCCTCGCGGAACTGTTCCGTTCGGCGGTCAGCCCGCCCCCTCGTGGATCCGCATGCCTTCGGTGATACCGCACGGGCGACGAGTCGTCAGCCCCTACGACTTCACGAGTTCAAACTCAGTAGCCGGGCTGGTCGCGTTCGTAGCGCCGGATCACGGTGCCGGCCGGACGGTCGAGCCAGGCCAGCCGGTTGAGCAGGTAGCGGGTCAGGATCCGGTGGACGGTGGATGCGGGCAGTCCCACGATCGAGCCGATCCGGGTGAGCCCGAGCTTGCGGGTCCGCTGCAGGTCACAGACCCGCTCTTCCGCCGCCGCTCTCCGGTACGGGGTTGTGCCTGGAAGGCTCGAGCGGTCGGCCAGGCCCGCATCGCCCTCGGTTTTCCAACGCCGGACCCATTTGTAGTGGGTGGGCCGGGAGATGCCCATCTCGGCCGCGGCGTGCGCGACCGGACGGCCGGAACGGACACGAAGACCTCTGTGTGTGGTGTGGAGCCTAGACACCTCCACCACACCGGAGGTCTTCGCCGTGATCAAGACCCCGCCTGTCAACAACGCTCGTGATCAATGCAGCTAAGGGCTGTCCCGCAACTCTGGAGACTGCTTGCTGGCGCCCGGTTCGACCTGCTTGGCCCGATCCCATCGAGGCCGCGAGTCGGGGCGAAACCGGACGAGCCTATGCGGCTGTGGTGACTCACCGGCCTCGGTCCCGAGTTACGGGACAACGCTTAGGGCTTGGCCCCTCAAGCCACGACAGCCATGATCATCGCGGGTGGAGTCGTAAGACCTCCCGCCCACCCACCACCCGGTCTTCCCGCACCGTCGACCCGCCCACCGCAACTCCGTCCGCGCCCTCACCACCTATGCCCAGCACGCCGGGAAGAGCCTGCCCAGGGCCGGGAGTCGGTCGTCGGCTACGCCCCCGCCGCCGGTTGCATCCTGCCAGAACGTCCCCGTACGGCGACACTCGCAGTCAAGAGCCCCGAGACCATTTCCGCATCGGCCTCCCGGCCCATGTCTACGCTCACGTACGACGCCGCTTGCAACGTCGAACCGTTGCACGAATGACATCGCTTTTCTTGAACATGCAGAAACCCCACCGAGCAGGTTCGGTGGGGTTTCTGGTTGTCAGGCGTGCGCCGTTAGATACTTTGCGATGATGACGGTTGCTCCGTGAGCGCCATTCCTTGCGGACAGGAATGAGTCCAATTCCTCGAACAATACTTCGAGTGCACTTGCCTCATCAGCGCCAGATAGTTCCATCCTGCCCCCGTCCGAAGCTTTTGCGATCTTCAAGACGAGAAAGGGCCACGCCAGGTTCGCCTCAGTGTCCGCTTTGAGGGCGAGCCATTCGCGGAAGCCGATGAGTAGGCCCCATGAATTTCCAGCATCGCACCCGTTGATGAATGCCACGGCTTCCGGAAAGGAGCCGCTCAATCCATAGCTGCCAGGGCGTCTCCGGACGTCGGCAAACAGTTGTCGATACTCCATGATCCTCACTCAGTCCAAGGGGTCGAATCGCAGGTAATCACCGTACTCGAAACGGCTTCGGTAGACGTCGAAGGGTTCGCCATATCGATCCGTCCAGCCGTCGTACACTCGTCCGTCTCTGATAACTACATCGTGATGAGACCACATCGTGTCTTGACCTCGGTATTTGCCGAGTGAGGGCCCACCCGAGGCATCAGTGATCCTGTGGCGTGTGCCGCCGATCTGGCTTTGAATCTTCCGTGCGACGTCCTCGCAGCCAGTGCTACCGCAGATCGTCGTGGTCTTCGCGGGTTTCCAAGCATCGCCGAGGTCACCGCAGTTGCCAGTCGTGTTGTGGACGAGGACGGGAGCATTGCCGGCCAGTACATAATACGTGTGGAGATCATTGACCGTGAGGTCGTAGGCCGGGGCCAGGCCGGTCCAGCGGCGGACAGTGCTGATCTGCGCGGTGTTGCCGTCCGGGGTGCGGAGGGTGTCCGCGGGGGTGAGGTCGGCGGCGTTCTTCCACGTCTTGTCGCTCTCGGACCAGAAGGGGTGGTGCTCGGTCGTAGTGAGCGAGCCGCCGCCGTGTTCCTGGTCGAGAGTGATGTCGGTGAACTCGCGGTCGTCCGGAGTGTAGATCGTCGCGTCGACGCGGCGCGAGCCGGTAATGCCGGTCTCTGGGTCGGTGGCCAGGACCTGGTCGCCCTCGGCAAGCTGCTCGATCGGACGGGTGGTCCGGTCGCCCATCAGTACGCGGGTACCCGCCGGGAAGCTGTGCTTCGGCGTCGGCACCAGGCAAGGCGGCAGTTCATCCAGTCGCGAGCGCTTGGCCAGGTTGTCTATGCCGTCCCAGGCCTTGCCAGCGAGCTTGATCTTACCGACGGGCAGGAGACCTGCGCCAGCCATGATGCAGCCGCCCCAGGTGGGTTCCTTGATGCACTTCTCGACGTCGGCGCCGCCGGAGATCTCCCAGATGCCCGTGCCGATAATCTTGGCGAGTTCGAGGTTGGGCTTGCTGTGGACGAGCTCGTACTTGTCCTGATTCAGCGCGCACGGCGGGAGGTGGTCGCGGTTGAACGGGATGATGCAGGGCTTCTTCTTGTTCTTCTCTGCCTCGGCCTGCTGCTTCCGCTGCTCCTCGGCGATGCGCTTGGCTTCGGCGATCTCCGCCTCGCGCTTTTGCTGGACGTTGGCCCAAGCCTGGGAGGCGGCGGTCTCGGCCTCTTGCTTGCTCTTGCCGGCCGCGGTGGCCGACTCGCGGGCACGTGCCGCGGAGGCGTCGGCTTGGCGGGCGGATTCGCGGGCGTAGCTGGCGGAGAATGCGGCCTGGGCGGCGGAGGCCTCGGCGGCGTCGGCGTCGCGCTCGGCGTTGTTCGCCGCCGTGCGAGCTGTGGCGGCTGATGCCTTGGCCTGGTCGGCGCTCTTCGTGGCCGCGGCGGCGGACTTCTGGGCGTCAACGGCGTGGACATTGGCGAGGTCGGCGGACTTCTGCGCCTCGCCGGCGGCCTTGTTCGCTTCGATTTCGGCTTTGTTGGCCCGCTCGGCCGCCTCGGCGGCACGCCAGCGGCTGGCCTGGGCATTGGCGGCGATGATCTCGCCCTCGGCCAGCATCCGGCCGATCTGCGCCCGGTGGTGGTCGGTCAGATCATCCTTGCGAGCGGCCACGTACTGGCCGGAGACGATAAATTCGTGCAGCTTCTGCGGGGTGCCGGCCAGAGCGGCCTTGGCGGCGTTGCGCACCTCGGCATTGGTCTCGGTGCCGTCCGCTGCGTCCTTCTTGTTGACGAGGGCTGAGGCGATGACTTCCTCGTCGCTGAGGCGGGCGGAGTACTGGCCCACCTCAAGGAAGGTCGCGAGCGCCTTGCCGGAGCCGTCGGCCAGGGCGATCTTGGCGTCCTTCTTGACGCTGTCGCCGCCGTCGTTGTTCACCTTGGAGACGGCGACCGCGAGGTCGTCCGCGCCCACCGCGTACTGGCCGGTGGTGTAGAAGTCGGCGATCTGCTGGGGGGTGCCCTTGAGTGCTGCGATGGCACCCGCTCGGATAGAGGGGTGCGGGCTGTTCACACTGAGCTGCAGGACTCGGTCGCGGGCCTCCTCCAGGCCGGCCTTCTTCCAACCGTTGCGGAGGTACTCCAGGACCTCGGTGTCCGTGCCACCGAGGGCGGTGGCGGCTGCCTGCCCGTGCCAGGCACCGCGCAGGTTGAGGGCGTCCAGGGCAAGCTTGCGGCCCTTGGCGGCGGTGGCCGCGACGTCAACGCCCGGCTTGGTCGCCTCGACGGCAAGCGCCTGAGCGGTGGCGTCCAGTGCGCGGGCGTCACGGGCGATGGTCGCGCTGGCAGAGATCAGGCCCTGGGTTTGCTCTTTCTCTGAACGGGCCCGTTCCAGAGCGGCATCGCTGCGGGTGGCGAGCTCTTCCTTCTCGACGTCGAGAGCGACCTGGTGGACCTGCTTGGCCGTGTTCACGGCCTTGGTCGCTTCCGCTGAGGCTAGCCTCGCGTCCTCGGCCCACTTGCGGGAGTCCGCAGCGGCCTGTGTCGCCTCACCTGCGTACTTTGCGGCCAACTCGGCGGCCGCGGCCGCCTTCTCCGCGTGGTTCGCGGCGGAACGTGCCGCGTCGCGTGCGTCGAAGGCCTGCTGGGCCGCACGCCGCGCGAGCGCGGCGGCGTTGTTCGCGGCGCGCTTCGCGACGGTGGCGTAGCGGCGGGCCTCGGCGGCGGCCGCACGGGACTCGGCCGAGTAGACGCCGGCGGCCTCAGCCTGGCGGTTGGCCTCCTCGGCGGAGCCCGCGGCACTGTCAGCGTGGTTGCCTGCGTCACGCGCGGCGTCACCGGCGACCCCCGCGGCCAGCGAGGCGATACCCGCCACGTTTGCGGCATCGGCCGAAGCACGCGTCAGGAACGTGACATTGCGTGCGATGGCGGCGGCCTGCTTGGCGGCCTCGGCCTTGGTCGCGTCACTGGCTGCCGCGATGGCCGCATTGTAGGCGTCATTGGCGGCATCGGACGCAGCGGCGGCGGCATTCGCGGTCTGCGCCGCTGCGATTGCGGCCGTACGCGCGGCACGGTTGGCCGCATTGGCAGCCGTGATGGCCTGCTGCGACGCAGCCGCGGCCTGCCGCGCCGATTCGGCCGCCTGCTGGGACTTGTAGGCGGCGCGCTTGGCGTCGTTGCCAGCCTCGGCCATCTCCTTGGCGGCCTTCGCGGCGGCTGCCTTGGCCTGGTCGGCGGCGGCGACGGCCTTGGCGGAGGCCGCCTCGGCTTTCTTCGTCGCCGCTTCGGTCTGGGTGCCGGCCTGCTTGGCCTGCTCCACCAGCTGAGCGACGGTGGCGTGCTCCTGATCTCGGTTACGGGCGACGTACTGCCCCACCTCCAAGAACTCCGCGATGTCGTCAGCCGAACCCCGCAAGGCGTTCTTGCCCGCGAGCTTCATGTTCGGGCCGCCGGAGTTGATCAGCTTCGAGAGCTCGACCTCGTTGTCGATCTCCCGCGCGTTGTACTGGCCCTTCTCCAAGAACTTCGCGACCGCGTCCGGACCGGCCTTGAGTGCGGCCTTGCCCGCTTC
The DNA here is from genome assembly GCF_056430495.1 of Streptomyces sp. NPDC045967. Classification (NCBI taxonomy): domain Bacteria; kingdom Bacillati; phylum Actinomycetota; class Actinomycetes; order Kitasatosporales; family Streptomycetaceae; genus Streptomyces; species Streptomyces sp. NPDC045967. The sequence continues at coordinate 377,729 of NZ_JBWKLE010000001.1, forward strand.
CTTGACGCTCGGTCCACCGAAGTTGATGACCGTCGACGCCTCGACCTCGCGGTCGTTCGCCAGCGGCTGCTGCCAGCCGTTGATGAGGAAAATGTTCAGCTCGCTGCGAGTGCCGCGCAGCGCCTGCTTGGTGGCGGCCCGCACCTCAGGGCCACCCGTGTTGAACACCCGGCTGGCATAGACGTAGTCATCGTCGTACCGGATCTCGGGCGCCTCGGCGAGGAATTTCCTGATGTCCTCGTCGGTGCCGGTGAGGGCGAGCTCGGCCGCCTCCTTGAGTCCCGGACCACCGGACTGCCAGTATTCGACGGCGAGCCGCCTGCCAGAGGCAGGTGGCGGCCCTTCGTCGGCGGCAGCCGCCGGCCATGCCCCCAGCATGCCTGCGGTCAGTGCCACGGGCAGAACGACCCCGCAGAAACCGCGAAGCGCTCTTATCGCCATCCCCGACCGTGGAGCGGAGCCTGAGGCTCCAGATGTGTTTGTTGTTCGCCGTCGCATACGGCGGTTCCCCCTAGCTTGATGTGGCCTCGCTCGTGCGTGGGCATAGGGGAGCGGTGCTCCGGTCACAGTGCGCCTGTGCCGCAAAATGACCCATGCAGCCAGTCGGCAGATCCCCCGGACGGTCCTTTCCCCTTCACCACCGCACAAGCGTGGTGAAACAAAGTTGATCTTAAGTGCCTCATACAACCGGTCCGTGCGGGGGGCGAGGAGCCGCGCAGCGCTTAGGTGGCTCAGCAGGGCGGTCCCCGCGGCCAGTGGTGGTGAGGGCCAGCCGACGCCGTGACGGTCGTACGTACCGAGGGGCGATTTTTGCCGAGAATCCATCGTCCAGGAGGCTCATCGTCGTGTACGGCTCGTGGAATGCCTCGAGCAGCAGGCTTGTCGGGTTCCCCGCATAGCCGTGGGTGCGCAGAGCATGCATACAGCATCGATACGATCGTCGGGGTATAGCGCCGAACGTACCGGTGTCGCGGACACCGCAGGAATGTCAGAGGTGTCATGTCCGACAGGCTCGTCCTCGGCGAGGACCGTGTCCCCGTCCCCGCTCCCGGGGTACCGCAGGCAGCCCCCGACCCGGCCCGTCACCGGAGGAGGTGGTCGAGGCGCGGCCGGGCCGGGCGGGCGCCGCGGATCGCCGTGTTGGACGGTATGCGGCTGCTCGCGGCCTTGTCGGTGGTGCTGTTCCACTACCTGGCCGGCTCGGGGACGGTTCCCTGGCAGGGCACCGCGGTCGAGCTGTTTCCCGCGCTGCACCGGATAGCCGGGTTCGGCTGGCTGGGCGTGGTCTTCTTCTTCATGATCAGCGGGTTCGTCATCTGCATGTCCGGCTGGGGCAAGTCGCTGCAGCAGTTCTGGCAGAGCCGGATTCTGCGCCTGTTCCCGTTGTACTGGGCGGCGGTCGTGCTTTCCACGTTGGCCGGACGCCTGGGCCCGCAGACGCCCGGCGAGCCCAAGGTCACCGTCGGCCAGATGCTCACGAACCTCACGATGCTGCACGAGCCCCTCGGCGTAAGCCACGTGGACACCGTCTACTGGACGCTCTGGGTCGAGCTGCGCTTCTACCTGATCTTCTCCTTGGTGGTCCTGCTGGGCACGAGCTACCGACGGATCGCCACCTTCTGCTGGATCTGGGCCCTGGGATCGGTCCTGGCTCCCGCGTCGGGTATCCCGTTGCTGGAGCAGCTCCTCGTACCTCTGTGGGCGCCCTTCTTCATCGCCGGGATCGTCTTCTACCTGGTCCGCCGCGCCGGCCGGTTCGAGGCCGAGACCCTGGGCCTTCTTGCCCTGTCCTGGCTGCTGATGCAGCATCGCCTGCCGGCGGTCATGGCGTGGGAGGGGCACGGCATCAACTGGAAGGTCTGCCTCGCCGCGATCACCGTCATGTATCTGGTGATGGGCCTGATCGCGCTGGGGAAGCTGGACCGGATCCAGTGGCGCTGGCTGCCGGTCGCCGGGGCGATCTCCTACCCGCTCTACCTTGTGCACCAGTCGCTGGGGGTGCGCGTGATCTGGCGGTGGAACGAGCAGTGGGGCGCCTGGCCGACCCTGATCGGGGTGACCGCGGCCATGGTGCTGCTCTCCTGGCTGCTGCACCGCGTGGTGGAGCGCCCCCTCACCCGGGCGCTGCGGCGCCTGATGGCCCCGCAGGCGGAGCCGTCGCGCAAGCCCGTCGCCTAGCGCAGGGCCGGAGCCGCCCCGCGACGGGCGGGTTCAGGACTTTTCGGGGGTGGGGGGCGGGGTCGTCAGGTCGATGAGGCGGCAGACCGTTTCGATGTCGATCTTGACCTGGGCGATCGAGGCGCGGCCCGAGAGCCAGGTGATCAGGGCCGAGTGCCAGGTGTGCTCGATGACGCGGACCGCCGAGAGCTGCTCCGCCGTCGGCGGGGCGTCCAGGCCCATCGCGTCCAGGATGATCGCCGTGGTCAGCCGGGAGACCGTGTCGACCTCGGGGCTCACGCTGCGGTCCGCGAAGGTCAGGGCCCTGACCATGGCGTCGGCCAGGTGCGGTTCGCGCTGCAGGGCGCGGAAGGCCCGCATCAGGGTCTCCGCGACCCGCGCCGCCGGGTCCTCGCCGGCCGGCGGGCGCTTGCGCAGCGTGGTGTGCATGTGCTGGAGCTGGTCCTGCATGGTGGCGACCAGCAGGTGCACCTTGGAGGGGAAGTAGCGGTAGAGGGTGCCCAGCGCCACGCTGGAGGACTCCGCGACCTCGCGCATCTGGACCGCGTCGAAGCCGCCCCGGCTGGCCAGCTGGGCGCTGGCGTGCAGGATCCGGCGGCGGCGCGCCTCCTGGCGCTCCGTCAGGGGAGGCGACGCCGGTGTGGTGACGGCCTTCACTTCCGCTGTCATGTGTCGCGTTGTCCCGTTCCGTGTCGTTGCGCGAGCTGATTCCGGGGCCGATCGGAGCCAGCATGGCAGGCGCCGCAGCCGTGGCGCGAATCACCTGCTCCGCCTCTTACGGTGTAGTTTCCGGCCGGTAGATTCAATGGTCTTCGACGGATCAAGTCTGAAACTTGTTCTACATTATGCGAGCGGTTACGCTCCGGCGAAAGTTGCAGGGAGAAGGGGGCCGAGAGTGACCGCTGAGGCCATGGTGACGAGCCCTTTCGCGGGTTCCGCCACCGACGGCGACCGCCCGTTGCGCATCGCACTCCTCACCTACAAGGGGAACCCGTTCTGCGGCGGCCAGGGCGTCTACGTCCGCCACCTCTCGCGCGAGCTCGTGAAGCTGGGACACCGCGTCGAGGTCATCGGCGCGCAGCCCTACCCCGTCCTCGACACCGGCGCCACCCTCACCGAGCTGCCGAGCCTGGACCTCTACCGCAGCCCCGACCCCTTCCGTACCCCGAAGCGCGACGAGTACCGGGACTGGATCGACGCCGTCGAGGTCGCCACCATGTGGACCGGCGGATTCCCCGAGCCGCTGACGTTCTCCCTGCGGGCCCGGCGCCACCTCGCCGCCCGCGCCGGCGAGTTCGACGTCATCCACGACAACCAGACCCTGGGGTACGGGCTGCTGGGCGACCTCGGCGCGCCGCTGGTCACCACCATCCACCACCCCATCACCGTGGACCGCCGGCTCGACCTCGACGCCGCCGCGGACCGCAAGAAGCGGCTCTCCGTGCGCCGCTGGTACGGCTTCACCCGCATGCAGGGCCGCGTCGCCCGCCGGCTGCCCTCCGTGCTCACCGTCTCCGGCTCCTCCAAGCAGGAGATCGCCCAGCACCTGGGCGTCCGCGACGAGCGCATCCACGTCGTGCACATCGGCGCGGACACCGGCCTGTGGTCGCCCGACGCCTCCGTGGCCGAGGTGCCCGGCCGCATCGTCACCACCTCCAGCGCCGACGTGCCGCTCAAGGGGCTCGTCCACCTCGTCGAGGCGCTGGCGAAGCTGCGCACCGAGCAGCCCGACGCCCACCTCGTCGTGGTCGGCAAGCGCGCCGAGAAGGGGCCGGTCGCCCGCGCCATCGAGACGTACGGGCTCGGTGAGGCGGTCCGGTTCGTCAAGGGCGTCACCGACGCCGAACTCGTCGACCTCGTGCGCAGTGCCCAGGTCGCCTGCGTGCCCTCCCTCTACGAGGGCTTCTCGCTCCCCGCGGCCGAGGCCATGGCCACCGGCACCCCGCTGGTCGCCACCACCGGCGGCGCGATCCCCGAGGTCGCCGGAACCGACGGCGAGACCTGCCTCGCGGTGCCCCCGGGCGACGCCGGAGCCCTCGCCGCCGCGCTCGGCCGGCTGCTGGGCGACCCGCAGTTGCGCGCCCGCCTCGGCGCCGCCGGCCGTGAACGGGTCCTGACCCGCTTCACCTGGGCCAAGGCCGCCGAGGGCACCGCCGCGCACTACCGCGCCGCCATCGAGCAGGCGGCCGCCCGCACCCGCCGTACGCGGTGACGTCCCACCCGACCCCGCTCCCCCCTCACCACCCCCGCGACCGCGAAGGCAGGACCCCGTGCTGACCGTCGATTTCTCCCGGTTCCCGCTCGCCGCAGGCGACCGCGTACTCGACCTGGGCTGCGGCGCAGGCCGGCACGCCTTCGAGTGCTACCGGAGAGGCGCCCAGGTGGTCGCCGTCGACCGCAACGGCGAGGAGATCCGCGAGGTCGCCAAGTGGTTCGCCGCGATGAAGGAGGCCGGCGAGGCCCCGGCCGGCGCCACGGCCACCGCGATGGAGGGCGACGCGCTGGCCCTGCCCTTCCCCGACGAGTCCTTCGACGTCGTCATCATCTCCGAGGTGATGGAGCACATCCCCGATGACAAGGGGGTGCTCGCCGAGATGGTCCGCGTCCTCAAGCCGGGCGGGCGCATCGCCGTGACCGTGCCGCGCTACGGCCCCGAGAAGGTCTGCTGGGCGCTCTCCGACGCCTACCACGAGGTCGAGGGCGGCCACATCCGCATCTACAAGGCGGACGAGCTCCTCGGCAAGATGGAGGCCGCGGGCCTCAAGCCGTACGGCACCCACCACGCGCACGGGCTGCACTCCCCGTACTGGTGGCTCAAGTGCGCCTTCGGCGTCGACAACGACAAGGCGCTGCCCGTGAAGGCGTACCACAAGCTCCTGGTGTGGGACATCATGAAGAAGCCCGCGCTCACCCGCCTCGCGGAGCAGGCCCTCAACCCGGTCATCGGCAAGAGCTTCGTGGCGTACGCGACCAAGCCGCACCTGCCGGCCCTCGCCGACGGCGGCGCCCAGTGAGCTCGCCCGGGCGCACCGAACACCTCGTCCTGGACGGGGTGCTGACGGCCGAGCAGGCCGCCCGGACGGTGGCGGGGATCCTCGCCGCGCAGCGCGCCGACGGGGCCATACCGTGGTTCCGCGGCCACCACCTCGACCCGTGGGACCACACCGAGGCGGCGATGGCTCTGGACGCGGCCGGGGAGCACGAGGCCGCCGAGCGGGCGTACGCGTGGCTGGCCCGGCACCAGAACGGGGACGGATCCTGGTACGCGGCCTACGCCGACCGCCCGGACGGCGTGGACACCGCCCGGCCGCAGGACGCCGGCCGGGAGTCCAACTTCACCGCGTACATAGCCGTCGGCGTGTGGCACCACTACCTGTCCACCGGCGACGACGCCTTCCTGGACCGGATGTGGCCGACCGTCCACGCGGCCGTGGAGTGGGTGCTGGCCCTCCAGCAGCCCGGCGGCGAGATCGGCTGGAAGCGGGAGGCCGACGGCACGCCCGTCACCGACGCCCTGCTGACCGGCTCCTCCTCCATCCACCAGGCGCTGCGCTGCGCGCTGGCCGTCGCCGAGCACCGCGAGGAGCCGCAGCCCGACTGGGAGCTCGCGGCGGGCGCGCTGCGTCATGCCATCCGCCGCCACCCTGAGCGCTTCCTCGACAAGAACCGCTACTCGATGGACTGGTACTACCCCGTCCTCGGCGGGGCCCTGACCGGTCCCGAGGCCGCGGCGCGCATCGAGGAGCGCTGGGACGAGTTCGTGGTGGCGGACCTGGGGGTGCGCTGCGTTCTGCCCAACCCGTGGGTGACGGGCGGCGAGTCCTGCGAGCTGGCGCTCGCCCTGTGGGCGACGGGCGAGTCGGACCGGGCGCTGGAGATCCTGCGCTCGATCACGCACCTGCGGGCCGAGAACGGCATGTACTGGACGGGCTACGTGTTCGACGACGCGGCGGTGTGGCCGGTCGAGCAGACCACCTGGACCGCCGGCTCGCTGCTGCTCGCCGTCGCGGCCCTGGGCGGGGACGAGGCCACCACCGAGGTGTTCGGCGGGGCCTCGCTCCCGACCGGGCTGGAGCCCGACTGCTGCGCTTGATCAGCGGCGGTAGAGCCACCCGGCGACGGCGTGGCCGATGAGGAGGTAGGCGACCGCGGCGATGCCGTAGCCGATGACGACCTGGACCCATTCCTTGCTGAAGGTGAACAGGTCGTAGGACCAGGCGGCCAGCCAGCTCGCGGCGTCGTGGATGAAGTCGACGAGGCCGTTGCCCTGGTTGGCGTCCAGGAGATAGAGGAGGATCCAGAGGCCGATGATGAAGGCGAGCACGTCGGCCACCAGTGCGACGGCCCGTCCTGCCTGACTGCTTCCCCTGGTACGTGCTCGCGTGTGAGTGCTCATGTCAAGCGTGTTGCCGCGTAGGGGTGGCGTAAACCCGAACGGGCCGCCCCGGGTGGCGGGGGCGGGGGGCCGGGGCGAGTCTGCTCGGGACCCCTCATCACCGGAGGAAACCGTGGCCGTACGCCGTACCACCATTCCGATCCGCCGTGTGTTCACGGCGCTGCTCCTGTCCACCGCGCTGCTGGCCGGTGGAACCGCGTGTGGCAGCGGCAGCGGCGGCCGCAGCGGAGCACCGGCGCAGGACGTGGTCTCGATGGCGCAGGCCGAGGAGCTGGCCGCGCTCGCGGCGGCGCTGCCGGCCGCCATCGAAGCCGATGCGGAAGCCGCTCCGACGCCGTCGCCGAGCACGTCCGCCGAGAGGCAGAAGTTCGCCAAGACGCGCTTCGTCGCCAACGCCGGTCTGGCGGCGGGGGCGACCTACCAGTGGATCATCAAGCCGTACAAGGCGGGCACGTTCAAGAAGGGCGCGAAGGGCCGCACCTTCGCCCTCATCAAGGCGGGTCTCGCGGGCGCCTTCGCGTACAACCGGCTGAAGGCTGCCGCCGAGAACGCCAAGGGGGACCCGCTGCTGTCGAAGGCGATGGTCCCGTTGACCGCGGGCATCGAGTCGCTGAAGGGCCTCGGCAGCAAGCTGCGCAAGGGCGAGGCGGGCGACGCCGACATCGACGCCTTCAACAACGTCATCGGCGGGGTGAAGGATGCCGGCAAGGACTCCGGCGCCCCCGTGACCGACAAGGTGCCGAGCCTGTCCCAGCTGGGCGGATAGCCGAACAGGGCGCGCTCGCGCGGGCCCCGCGGCCTGTTTCAATGGTCGTGTGATCGAGATCGTGGTGGTCGTCCTCGGCGCCGCGGGAGCCGGATGGCTCCTGCGGCGCAAGCATCGGGCGCGGACGGCCGCCGGGCCGGCGCCCGGCATCCCGTGCATGGCCCGGCATCCGGCGGGCCGGGGGCGCTGGCGGCCGGGCCGGGTGTACCCCGGCGCGGACGGCGCCCGCTGGGTGCCGGGGCGCGGCGAGCCGGTGCTCCTGTCCGGCGGGCGGGCCACCGGGGTGCGGGTGCCGTCCGTGAAGGAGGGCCTCGCCATCAACCCCGGCTCGCGGATCGTCGACTGCGCCTACGACGCGGACGGGACGATGGAGATCGCCGTGATGCCGCTGGACCTGCGCGAGCTGCTGGCGGCGGTCGCTCCCCCCGGGGACGCGCCGGACGCCGCGGGCCCGGCCTGATCCGAAAGGCACTCCGTGGTCCTACTGGCCGTTCAGCTCCGCCAGGACGCGCAGGGTGTGCGGGTCGGGGGCGGTCAGAAGCAGGTCGGTGACCGGGCCCCCCCGCCACAGCTCCAGCCGCTCCGCGATCCGCTCGCGCGGACCGACCAGCGAGATCTCGTCGGCGAACGCGTCCGGCACGGCGAGCACCGCCTCCTCCTTGCGGCCGGCGAGGAACAGCTCCTGGATCCGGCGGGCCTCCTCCGCGTACCCCATCCGCGCCATCAGGTCGGCGTGGAAGTTGCGGGCCGCGTGGCCCATGCCGCCGATGTAGAAGCCGAGCATCGCCTTGACCGGGAGCAGCCCCTCCGCGATGTCGTCGCAGACCTTGGCCCGGGCCATCGGGGCGATCACGAATCCGTCGGGGAGGTCGGCCAGCGAAGCCCGGTAGACGTCCGTGCGGCTCGGCGACCAGTACAGGGGGAGCCAGCCGTCCGCGATCCGGGTCGTCTGCGCGATGTTCTTCGGCCCCTCCGCGCCCAGCAGGAGCGGCAGGTCCGCGCGGAGCGGGTGGGTGATGGGCCGCAGCGCCTTGCCGACGCCGGTGCCGTCGTCCCCCCGGTACGGGTGCTGGTGGAAGCGGCCTTCGAGGCGGACGGGCCCCTCGCGGCGCAGCACCTGCCGGATCACGTCGACGTACTCGCGGGTCGCGGTGAGCGGGCTGGAGGGGAAGGGGCGGCCGTACCAGCCCTCGACGACCTGCGGGCCGGACAGCCCCAGGCCCAGCATCATCCGGCCGCCGGAGAGGTGGTCCAGGGTGAGGGCGTGCATGGCGGTGGCGGTGGGGGAGCGGGCGGCCATCTGCGCGATGGCCGTGCCGAGCCGGATCCGGGAGGTGTGGGCGGCGATCCAGGTGAGGGGGGTGAAGGCGTCGGAGCCCCACGCCTCGGCGGTCCACACCGAGTGGTAGCCGAGGTTCTCCGCCTCGGTCGCGAGGGCGAGGTGGTCGCGGCCGGGGCCGCGGCCCCAGTAGCCGAGTGCGAGTCCGAGGCGCATGCGGTCCCCTCCGGCCTACGAATCCTGACGGTGCGTCAGGTCATCGGCGACTGTAGGGCAACGGCCCCCCGCCCGGAAGGGCGGGGGGCCGTTGACGAAGACGCCGGGCGCGGGGGGACTCAGCCGCGCTGGATGCCCGAGGTGTCGTTCAGGACGCCGCGGCGGCCGTCCTGGGTCTGGGCGATCAGGGTCGACGCGCCGCGCTGCTCGACGGCCAGGTACCAGGTGCCCGGCGCCAGTTCGGCGATCGGGGACGGGGAGCCGTCCTCGGCGAAGAGCGGGCGCGCGACCGGGACCGCGAACCAGAACGGGGTGAAGTCGGCGGCGGGCGCCGGGGCGGACTCCTGCGGAGCGGGCGCCGGCGTCGGGGTGCCCCCGTACGGCGGGACCGGCTGCGGGGTCGAACCGTACGGCTGCTGCTGACCGCCCGGGTAGCCGTACCCTGCGCCCGGCTGGGGCTGGCCGCCGTACGGCGGGACGGCGGCGGGCCGCTGCTCCGGCATCAGGGGGCCGGCGAGCGCCGGCACCTTCGCGGCGAACAGGGCGACACCGGCCAGGGCCAGGGTGGCGAGGAAGGCGATGATCGAGCCGGCGCCGAGGTCGACCTGGCTCGGGCAGGTGATCAGGGCCCACAGCGCGGACCAGGCGGCCGAGACCGCGAGCACGGCGCCCCACGCGGTCAGCGGCAGGCCCAGCACCTTGCGGGTGTCGGGCTGGAAGCGGCCGGCGATCAGCAGACCGGCGGCGATGAAGCCGATCAGGAAGACGCTGGGGAGCACCAGACGGTAGGAGTCGGTGTCCCACGCGCTCGGGAAGTCGCCACCGTCGGCGGAGTAGAAATCGAGGAACGAGGCGATGAACAGCAGCACCGCTGCTCCGATCACCACGCCGTCGCCTCGAGTGAGGGAGCGGATGTTCACGTCTTAGGTGTCCTTCTCGGTCTCGGTCGTCTCGTGGTGCCGCGGTCGCAGAACGTTCCTGGAGCGGGGCGGGCGGCACCATGGTACGGAGTGTCCCGCGGCCGAGCGGAGCGGGGCTGCGGGCGGCCCCGGTCCGGGACTCCCGGGGGGACTACCCGCCGAGGAAGCCTACGATGCCGTCGGCGATCCCCTGGGCTGCCTTCTGCCGCCATTGCGGACTCGTCAGCTGCGCCGCGTCCTTGGCGTCACGCATGTTGCCGCATTCGATGAACACCTTGGGCCGGGTTGAGAGGTTCAGCCCGCCGAGGTCGTCGCGGACCACCAAGCCGGTGCCGCCACCGAGGTAGTTGGCGGGGGAGGAGCCGGTGGTCCGGGCGAAGTTCGCGGCGATCCGCTCGCCGAGGCGGCGCGAGGGCCCGACGATGGCCGCGGTGTCGGCGGCGCCGCCCTTGACCTCGGCCGGGAGGATGACGTGGTAGCCGCGGCTGCCCGCGGACACCCCGTCGGCGTGGACGGAGACGACGGCGTCGGCGCCGGCCTCGTTGCCGATGCGGGCGCGCTCGGTGATGCAGGGGCCCCAGGCGCGGTCGCCCGTCTCGTGGGTGAGGACCACCTTGGCGCCCTGATCCTCCAGGATCTCCCGCGCCCGCACGGACACGTCCATCGTGAACTCGGCCTCGAGGTAGCCGGAGTTCGTGGTGGTGCCGGTGGTGTCGCACTCCTTGCGGTGGGTGCCGACGTCGACCTGCTGGTCGATCTCGTCGGTGTGCTCGAAGTTGCCGGGGTTGTGGCCGGGGTCGATGACGACGGTCCGGCCGGACAGCGGGCCCTTCGCCGGGGCGGGGGAGGCGGCCGGGGAGGACGGCGGGGCGGTCGCGGCGGCCTTCGGCGCGGCCGCCGGCTTCGCGTCGCGGGCGTCCGGCCCGGATCCGGTCAGCACCTGGGTCAGGACCCAGCCGGCCAGAGCGGTCGGCGCCAGCGCGGCGACCGCGATGACGAGGGTGGAGCGGCGCGTCAACCAGGGCCGGGGGTCCGGCCCGGCCGGCGCGGCGGCTTCGGGGCGTGGGGGGCTGTCGTCGTTGCGCACGCCGCGATGCTAGACCCGGCTTCGCCGGGTGTTTCGGACCGTGAGCCATCTGGGGGCGTGGTGTGTTTATACGTTCGGCCCGGCGGCGTTATGGGGGGTTTGTCCCTCCGGGCGGGATCGGTCTGCCGGGGCCCCGTCCGGGGTGGTCCGGCTGAGGGGATCGGCCTGCCTGGCCCCCGTCCGGGGTGGTCCGGCTGAGGGGATCGGCCTGCCGGGCCTGGTGACGGGTGGTCCCCTGGGGCGGGGTCGGGGTGCGCGGCTGGGAGAGGGGCCCCTCCGGGGCGTCTCCTCGGCTTGCGCACGTGTCCCGGTCGCTGGGCCTGGTGCGCGCTCGGCCTGCGGGGACGTCCCTGCGGGCTCCCGCTGCCCGGAGGCGTGTCCTACGGGCGGGCCTGGTGGGACGTACGGCGCAGGACGCGCAGGGAGTCGGTCACCGAGACCTCCTCGAAGGCGCCCGAGGCCAGCGCGCGCAAGTAGACGCGGTACGGGGCCTGGCCGCCGTCGGCCGGGTCCGGGAAGACGTCGTGGATGACCAGCGTCCCGCCCTCGGCCAGGTGCGGGGCCCAGCCCTCGTAGTCGCCGGTGGCGTGCTCGTCGGTGTGGCCGCCGTCGATGAAGACGAGGCCGAGGGGGCCGCCCCAGGCGGCGGCGACCTGCGGGGAGCGGCCCACGATCGCGATCACGTGCTCCTCCAGCCCGGCCCGGTGCAGGGTCCGGCGGAAGGTCGGCAGGGTGTCCATCAGTCCGACCTCCGGGTCCACGACCGTCGGGTCGTGGTACTCCCAGCCCGGCTGCTGCTCCTCGCTGCCGCGGTGGTGGTCGACGGTGATCGCCGCCACCCCGGCCCCGCGCGCCGCGTCGGCCAGCAGGATCGTCGAGCGCCCGCAGTAGGTCCCGACCTCCAGCAGCGGCAGCCCGAGCGCCCCGGCCGCGACGGCCGCCTCGTACAGGGCGAGCCCCTCCCGTACGGGCATGAAGCCCTTGGCCGCCTCGAAGGCGGCGAGGGTCTCCGGCTTGGGGGTGGCCATGGTTCCTCCGGCGGTGGTGATCGCTGTGGCGGCCCATGGTGCCCTACCGCCCGGTAGCGGTCCATGCCGGGGCCCCGGTGCCCCGCGCACCGGTGCTCGGCGGCGGATCAGCGGGCGAAGTGGGCGCCGAAGGCGAGTCCGCGGGTCACGGGCAGGCCGGCCTGGCCGGGCAGCACCAGCCGGGCACCGGGCGCGGCCACCCTCGCGCCGCGGGAGGGGAGGTAGGTGACGGAGCCGCTGTTCAGCCCGTCCGCGTCGGAGGCGCCGACCACCAGGTCGGCCCTGCCGTCGGCGTTCGCGTCCGTCAGCGCCACCTCGATGCCGAACTGCTCGGCCCGCCGCGCGTCGCCGGGCACCCCGGCGGAGGTCCGGTTGACCGCCTGCACGCCGCTGCCCGTGACCAGGCCGGCCGCCGACCCTCGGAAGACGTGCACCCCGCCGGCGACCGCGACGGCGCCGAGGGACTCCCCGTGGGACCCCACTGCCAGGTCCTGGTACCCGTCGCCGTCGACGTCACCCAACGCGACCGACACCCCGAAGCCGTCGCCCGGCTCGCTCGCGCCGGGCACTCCGGGGGTGTCCTGGTGCACGACGACCGGCGTCAGGGACGGTCCGGCGGCCGAGCCGTAGGCGACGAGGATCCGGCCGCCCTTGCCGCCCGACCTGTCACCGACGACCACATCGCCGTACCCGTCGCCGTCGACGTCCCCCACGGCCTGCTCGTCGCCGGACGCGAGGACCTGCGCGGCACCCGGGAGCAGGCCCGTGGGACCGCCGGGCACGTAGTGGTTCGGGCCGGACCCCGCACCGGCCAGTACCAGGTCGTCGCGGCCGTCGCCGTTGACGTCTCCGCTCTCGATGCCCTCCGGGTACGGCGAGAGGCGGAAGCCCAGCCGGGTCTCGACGGGCGGGCCCTGCGCGCCGGTCCTGTCGATGTTCCCGAAGGTGTAGAGCGTGCTGTCCGCGGTCGCGTGGGAGGAGGCGGCCACCACGAGCTCGTCGCGGCCGTTGCCGTCGAAGTCACCGACGGCCAGCTTCGCGCCCCAGGTGCGCCGGTTCTGCATGGTGGGACCGGCGAGCCGGTCGGGATCGTCGAGCGTGACGCCGCCGCCGAGGCCCCGTCTGGAGCCCCACACGACCGTGAGCAGGCCGGTGTGGTCGTTCTCCCCGTGCGCCGTCACGGCCAGGTCGCAGAAGCCGTCGCCGTCGAAGTCGCCGGCCGCGGAGACGCCGCCGAAGCCGTCGTACGCCTCCGGGCCGTCGGGTATGCCGTGCGCGCCCTGGGCCAGGAGCTGCCGGCCGTCCGCCGTGACTCCGGCGGCGGACCCGTACAGCACGACCGCCTGGCCCGCCCCCTTCACCCCGCCCACGTGCGCGTAGGGCGTGCCGACGACGACGTCCGTGAAGCCGTCGCCGTTGAAGTCGGCCTTCGGGGCGCCCGCCGGAACCGGAGCCGCCGCCGCTGCCCCGGCGGGCAGGACCAGGCCGCCACCGGCCGCGGCGGCCACGGTGAGGGCGGCGAGGGCGGTGCGCAACGTCGGTCGCATGGAGGGTCCTTCGGCTTCAGCGGGGAGATCGCTGGGTAGACCGGCCGCGCCGGGTCATGGTTGTACGCGGCACGGGTGTTTCGCGTCGCACTCGAACCACACCGTCTTGCCGGCTCCCTGCGGCGCCGTACCCCAGCGGTCGGTGACCGCCTCGAGCAGGAGCAGCCCCCTGCCGCCCTCGGCGAGGTCGTCGCCGCCGTGCACCGGGTGCGGTGTGCGGGGGTCGGCGTCGGCCACCTCGACCCGCAGCCCTTCCGGCCGGCGCAGGATCAGCACGGTGCACCGGCGGCCCGGCACGTGCCGTACGACGTTCGCGACCAGCTCGGTCAGCGCCAACTCGGCGTCGTCGGCCAGTGCGGCCAGGCCCCAGCGGCCCAGGAAGGCCCGCAGGATCCTGCGCATGTGCCGGGCCGAGTGCTCACCGACGGTGAAGCCCATCCGGTAGCTGCCGCCAAGGTCCGCCGCGGGGGCGTCAGTTGCGTGATTCATGTCACCAGGCTGCGGTGGCGTGGTTACGCTCGGCTACGGGCTGAAACGAACGCCGCACCGTGTGAACTTGAGGGGGACCGCCTCGTGGTCAACATCCGCGATCTGGACCCCAGCGCCTCGCCGCTGGACTACTACGGCGCGGAACTGCGCCGCCTGAGGGAGGACGCGCGGCTCAAGCAGCAGCAACTGGGCGACATCATCTTCTGCACGGCCTCGCTGATCGGCCAGATCGAGACGGCGAGGAAGGTCCCCACGCGGGACTTCTCGGAACGGGTCGACGCGGCGTTGGGCACGGGCGGGGTGTTCTCGCGGCTGGTGGGGCTGGTGCTGAGGAGTCAACTGCCGAGTTGGTTCCAGGCGTACGCGGAGATGGAGGCGAAGGCCGCCTACATCTCGACGTACCAGGCTCAGCTGGTCTACGGGCTGTTGCAGACCGAAGCCTATGCGCGGGCGCTGCTGGGTGTGGACCGTCCTGCAAAAGTCGAGGAGTTGCTGGCGGCCCGTATGGAGAGGCAGCGCATCCTTGAGCGTGAGCAGCCGCCTGCGTTGTGGGTGGTGCTTGCCGAGGCGGCGTTGCATCAGGAGGTCGGTGGACGTGGCGTCATGCGAAACCAACTCGCCCACCTGTTGACCTTTCTGGAACGACCGTGGGTGCAGGTTCAAGTGCTGCCCTTCGCGGGTGGACAACACACCGGAATGCTGGGTTCGTTCAACCTCCTGCGCTTTGCCGACGACCCGGACTTGTTCTACCAAGAGGGCTACGGACAAGGGCACATGACGGCCAACGCGTCTCTGATCAAGGAACGCTCGGTCGGCTACGCTCGCCTGCAAGCCGCAGCTCTCCCTCCGGAGCGCTCGGCCGCGCTGATCGCTCGCGTAATGGAGGAACGCTATGGGGAACGGCCTGATCCTGTCGAGCGTGCAATGGCGTAAGTCGTCGTACAGCGGAACGACCGGTGGTGACTGCGTCGAGTGCGCCCCCCTCAACGGCGCCACTTGGCGTAAGTCCTCCTACAGCGGTGACACGGGTGGCGACTGCGTGGAAGTCTCCGCCCAGCCCTGCCGTGTGGCCGTCCGGGACTCCAAGGACCCCGCCGGCCCCGCCTTCACCGTCGGGGCGGCCGCCTTCCGGACCTTCGTCGGGTCGCTGTCCGCCTGAGGGCGTCGGGCCCGAGCCCCCGCCGCACCGTGAGAACACGTTCTTGTTCTGACCTTCCGTCAGATTGGAACGTGTTCTAGCCTGCCTGTTCATGGGCATCGGAATCACTGGCGAGCACCGGGAGTTGGCCGAGGCCGTGCGCGGCTGGGTGGCGCGAACCGTACCGCCGGGGGAGGTGCGCAAGCTCCTCGACGGTCCGCCGCGGACGGGCGTGCGGCCCGCCTACTGGGACGCGATGCGCGAGCAGGGGCTGCTGGAGCCGCACCTGGAGGGCGGGACCCTGCTCGACCTGGCGGTCGTCGTCGAGGAGGCCGCCCGGGCGGCGCTGCCGGGGGCGTACCTGCCGAGCGCGCTGGCCTCCGTCCTGCTGGACCGGGCCGGGGCCGAACCGCTCGACGGACGGGTCGGCGCGGTCGCCCTGGGGCCCGGCGGCGTGACCGCCGTCGCCGTGGAGGGCGGCGGCTACCTGCTCGACGGCGCCGCGCCCCCGGTGCTCGGCGCCGGCGAGGCCGATCTCGTGCTGCTCGCGGCCGAGGCCGCGCACGGCACCCGCTGGTTCGCCGTGGACGCCGCCGCGCTGGACATCCGTACGCACGAGAGCGCCGACCCCACCCGGCCCACCGCCGAGGTGCACGCGCGCGCCGTCACCGTCCCGCCCGGCCGGGTGCTGGAGCTCGACGCGGCCCTGGTGCGGGACCTGGCCTGCACGCTCTTCGCCGCCGACGCCTGCGGGACCGCGGCCTGGGCCCTGCGCACGGCCGCCGACCACGCCACGGTGCGCGAGCAGTTCGGCCGGCCCATCGGCCGGTTCCAGGGCGTCAAGCACCTGTGCGCCGACATGCTGGTCCGGTTGGAGCAGGCCACGGCGCTGGCCTGGGACGCGGCCCGGGCGGCGGACGAGCCGGCCCCGGTGCGCTCGCTCGTCGCGGCGCTGGCCGCCGGGACCGCCCTGGACGCCGCCTACTCCTGCGCCAAGGACTGCATCCAGGTGCTCGGCGGGATCGGCTTCACCTGGGAGCACGACGCCCACATCTTCCTGCGCCGGGCCCTGGTCGCCCGCCAGCTCCTCGGGCCGGGCGACGGCCACCGCCTGCGGGCCGTGCGGCTCGCGGCGGCGGGTGCCCGGCGGGAGCTGCGGCTGCGGCTGCCCGAGGAGGCCGAGGCCCACCGGGCGCGGGCCCGGGCCGCCATCGAGGACGCGCGCGGCCTCGACCCGGCGGCCGCCCGGCGGACCCTGGCCCCCACCGGCTACGCGGCCCCGCACCTGCCGCCGCCGTACGGCCTGGGCGCGGGCCCGGTCGAGCAGCTCGTCGTGCAGCAGGAGCTGCGCGCGGCCGGGGTCGAGGTCGCCGACCTCGGCATCGCCACCTGGGTGGTGCCCTCGCTGCTCGCCTACGGGACCGAGGAGCAGCGCGCGGCCTACGTCCTGCCGACGCTGCGCGGGGACATGACCTGGTGCCAGCTCTTCTCCGAGCCGGGGGCGGGATCCGACCTGGCCTCGCTGCGCACGCGGGCCGAACGCGGTGGGGACGGCTCCTGGAAGGTCAACGGGCAGAAGGTGTGGACGAGTTCCGCGCACACCGCCGACTACGGGATCCTGCTGGCCCGCACCGACCCGGACGCGCCCAAGCACAAGGGGCTCGGCTACTTCGTCGTCGACATGAAGCGCACGCCCGGCATCGACGTCCGGCCGCTGAAGGAGATCACGGGCGAGGCCCTCTTCAACGAGGTGTACTTCGACGACGTCGAGCTCCCGGCGGACGCGCTGGTCGGGGCGGCCGACGAGGGGTGGAAGGTCGCCCGCAACACCCTCGGCAACGAACGGGTCCACATGGCCGACCAGATGGCCTTCGGCGTCGGCCTGGAGGCGCTGCTCGCCCGCTCGGGCGAGCTCGACGGCGCCTGCCGGGCCCGGATCGGAGTGCTCGCCGCCGAGGCGCACGCACTGGCCTGCATCGGGCTGCGCACCACGCTGCAGCAGGTGTCGGGGCTGGAGCCGGGCGCGGGCGCCTCCGTACGCAAACTCGTGCAGACCCCGCACCAGCAGCGGACCGCGGAACTGGCGCTCGAACTGCTCGGCCCGGCGGGCGCGGTGCGCGAGGGGGCGGGGGAGCGGGCGGTGCACGGGATGCTCATGTCCCGCTGCCTGACCATCGCCGGGGGCACCACGCAGGTCCAGCTCAACGTCGTCGCCGAGCGGATCCTCGGCCTTCCCAGGGACTAGGAGTTGTCGGGCATGAAGTCGTACATCGTGGGCGTCGGCATGACGAGGTTCGAGAAGCCGGAGTCGCGGGACCGGCAGTACTGGGACATGGCCGGGGAGGCGGGGTCCGCGGCGCTCGCGGACGCGGGGGTGGACTACGGACTCGTGGAGCAGGCGGCGGTGGGCTACTGCTTCCAGGCGTCCACGGCCGGCCAGCGGGCGGTGTACGAGCTGGGCCTGAGCGGAATCCCGGTCTACAACGTGAACAACAACTGCGCGACGGGCTCGACGGCGCTGATGATGGCGCGGCAGTTCGTGGAGGGTGGGCTGAGCGACTGCGTGCTGGCGCTGGGCTTCGAGAAGATGAAGCGCGGGGCCCTGGGGGGCGGCGCCGACGGGGGCGATTTCGCCACCTCGCCGGTGGCCCGACACTACGGGATCATGGCGGCGGCGCACGGATTCGAGATGTCGCCGCCCACCGCGCAGATCTTCGGCAACGCGGCGCGCGAGCACATGGAGCGCTACGGGACCACCCCCGCGCAGCTGGCGGCGGTCGGCGCGAAGAACCACCGGCACTCGGCGAACAACCCGAACGCGCAGTTCCAGGACGTGTACTCGGTCGAGGAGGTCCTGGCGGCGAAGGAGATCCACGCGCCCCTGACCAAGCTCCAGTGCTCGCCGACCTCGGACGGAGCGGCGGCGGCCCTGGTGGTGTCGGAGCGCTTCGTCGTCCGGCACGGCCTGCACGGCAAGGCGGTGGAGATCGCGGCGCAGGCGATGACCACCGACACCGGGGCCAGCTTCGGCGGCTCGTGCATCGACGTCGTCGGCAAGCCGATGACGGCCGCCGCGGCCCGGCAGGTGTACGAGACCTCGGGGCTCGGCATCGAGGACGTCGACGTGATCGAGCTGCACGACTGCTTCTCGGTCAACGAACTGCTCACGTACGAGGCGCTGGGCATGTGCGAGGACGGAGCCTCCGGCAAGCTCGTGGAGAGCGGCGCCACCACCTACGGCGGACGCTGGGTCGTCAACCCCTCGGGCGGCCTGATCTCCAAGGGCCACCCGCTGGGCGCGACGGGCTTGGCGCAGGCGGCGGAGCTGGTGTGGCAGCTGCGCGGGGAGGCCGGGCCCCGGCAGGTCCCCGGCGCGGGCGTGGGCCTGGCCCACAACATCGGGCTGGGCGGCGCCGCGGTGGTGACCCTGCTGCGGCGGTAGGCACCCGGCCCGCCTCGCGTGGCGCGGCCCGGGGAAGGAGCCGAGAATGGGAGGGCCGGGCCGCGCCCGCGCCGGGCCTGCCCGTTCGCGGCGGACGGGCCGCGTCGGGGCCCCGGGGGCCGAGGTTCCAGGGGTCCGAGGTACCAGGGGACGACAGGTGAGGCCGCATGTGCCGATGGCTCGCGTATTCCGGAACGCCGATGTTGCTCGACACCATCCTGTACAAACCCGCCCACTCGCTGATCGACCAGAGCCTGCACTCCAAGCTCGGTGTGGAGACGACGAACGGTGACGGCTTCGGGGTCGGGTGGTACACGGAGACGGAGGAGACAGACACCCCGGCCGTGCTGCGGGACATCGGCCCGGCGTGGAACAACCGCAACCTGCGGGAGATCGCGGACCACGTCCGCTCCCCGCTGTTCTTCGCGCACATCCGGGCGTCGACCGGCACGGCCGTGCAGCAGACGAACTCGCACCCCTTCCGGCACGGACGCTGGATGTTCATGCACAACGGGTCGATCAGCGGGTTCCACCTGATGCGCCGGGAGCTGTGCCTGCTCGTCGACCCCCTCCTGTTCGGCGAGATCGAGGGCACGACCGACTCCGAGGTGATGTTCTACCTGGCCCTCACCTTCGGCCTGGAGGACGACCCGCCGGCGGCCGTCGCCGCGATGGCGGGAGTGGTGGAGCGGGCGGGCCGCGCCCACGGCGTGGAGTTCCCGCTCCAGATGACCCTCGCCGTCACCGACGGCACCAGCGTCTGGGCCTTCCGCTACTCGACCGAGCACACGTCCCGGTCGCTCTTCTACAGCAGCAAGGTCGAGGCGCTGCGCAGGCTCCACCCGGACATGGCGTTCCTGCGGGAGGTGTCCGACGAGACGCGGCTGATCGTGTCCGAGCCGCTCGGGGACCTGCCCGGCGCCTGGAACGAGGTGCCGGAGAGCAGCTACGGCATCGTGCGGCCCGGGGCGGACGCGATGTTCCCCTTCACCCCCGCGGCGGCCTGACGCTCCGCACCCCGGAGGGCGGCCCCCGGCGGGCCGCCCTCCGGAGTGCCGCGGCTCGGGGGATCAGGGTCCGCCGAGCGCCGGGTCGATCACCGTCTCGCCCTGCGCGGCGCGGCGCAGCGCCTCCGCCAGCTCCTCGACGGGGCCGTCGCGCAGGACCAGTCCCGCCGCGCCCGCCGCGAGGGCCGCGTCCCGCAGCCCCGGCCGGGCCCAGCCGGCCAGCACCAGGACCCGGCACTCCGGATCGTCCGCCAGCAACGCGGCCACGGCGTCGGTGTCCTCCACCAGGGCCACCATCGGGCGGGCCGTGAGGTCCCGGACGACCTCGATGTCGGGCCGCAGGCCGAGCTGGAGGGCGAGGGCCGGGTTCGGCGGGTGCAGCAGGACCCGTAGGGATCGGACAGGGCGGTGCTCAACGGGCATTTCGTCCACCGGCGCAGCCTATCTGACGCGAAGTCAGGAGTCTTCCCAACTGCTGGGGCGTGCGTTATACATTCCTTCACCGGTCCTAGAACGCGTTCTAGAACACGCCACGGGCCGGCCCGCACACGACCTCGGTGCGGCCGACGGTGCGGACGGTCGCGCCGAGGTCTTCCCAGGCCCCCGTTTCCACGACAGGGAGCAGCATCCCCATGCCGATCGACGCCGCCAAGGCCCTCGCCGCAGAACCCCGCCAGGGGGACATCGGCTGGGACCACAAGGACATCCAGCTCTACCACCTCGGCCTCGGCGCCGGTACGTCCCTCAACGGGCAGCGCGGGGCCACCGACCCCGACGAGCTGCGCTACACCCTGGAGTCCCGCCTCCACGTCCTGCCCAGCTTCGCGACCGTCGCCGGCGCCGGGATGGCCATGCTCGGCGGTCTCGGCCAGCCCGGCATCGAGGTCGACCTCGCGAACGTCCTGCACGGCGGCCAGGCCGTCGAGCTGCACCGGCCGATCCCCGTCAAGGGCCGCGCCACCTCCCGCTCCCGGGTCGTCGCCGTTTACGACAAGGGCAAGGCCGCGGTCATCGTGCTGCGCTCCGAGGTCGCGGACGCCGACGGGCCGCTGTGGACCAGCGACGCCCAGATCTTTGTACGCGGCGAGGGCGGGTTCGGCGGCGAGCGCGGGCCCTCCGTCCGCGAGGAGCTGCCCGACCGCGCACCGGACCGGATCGAGGAACGCACGATCCGCGAGGACCAGGCCCTGCTCTACCGGCTCTCCGGCGACTGGAACCCGCTGCACGCCGACCCCGACTTCGCCAAGACGGCCGGCTTCGACCGGCCGATCCTGCACGGCCTGTGCTCGTACGGGATGACCCTCAAGGCGGTGGTCGACACGGTCCTCGGCTCCGACGTGGCCCGGGTCCGCTCCTACCGCACGCGCTTCGCCGGAATCGTCTTCCCCGGCGAGACCCTGCGCATCCGGATGTGGCGGGAGCCCGGCCGCGTCCTGGTGTCCGTGGGCGCCGCCGACCGGGACGACGCGCCGGTCCTCGCCGACACCGTCGTCGAACACTCCTAGCCCCGCGACCGCAAGCACCCCAAGGAGCCGCACCGTGCGCGCAGCACTGCAGAGCGAGATCGGCCAGGACAAGCTCGAAGTCGTCGACGACATGGAGACCGTGGGCCTCGGCCCGGGCAAGGTCAAGATCCGGATCAAGGCCACCGGCCTGTGCCACTCCGACCTCTCCGCGATGAACGGCGTCCTGCCGCAGCCCGCCCCCTTCATCCCCGGCCACGAGGGCTCGGGGGTGATCTGCGACGTCGGGGACGGCGTCACCGGCCACGCGATCGGCGACCGGGTCCTCGTCTGCTGGCTGCCGCCGTGCGGCCACTGCCCGTCCTGCAAGCGCGGCCAGGGCCACCTGTGCCTGGCCGGCCTGGTCAACGCGGGCACCCCCAACTTCAAGCGGGCGGGCGGCGACGTCTTCGGCTTCGCCGCCACCGGCACCTTCGCCGAGGAGCTCGTCGTCGACGCCGCGTGCGCCGTGCCGATCCCCGACGACGTGCCCTTCGACATCGCCGCGCTCATCGGCTGCGGGGTCACCACCGGCCTCGGCGCGGCCATCAACACCGCCAAGGTGGAGGCCGGCTCCTCGGTCGCCGTCATCGGCTGCGGCGGCGTCGGCATATCCGTCATCCAGGGCGCCAAGGTCCAGGGCGCGGCCCAGATCATCGCCGTCGACCCGGTGGAGTCGCGGCGCGCGGCCGCCGTGCGCTTCGGGGCCACCGAGGCGGTCGCGCCCGACGCCTTCGAGGACGCCAGGAACCGGATCACCGGCGGCGAGGGCTTCGACTACGTCTTAGAGGTCGTGGGCAAGTCCGCCACCGCGCAGACCGCGTACAAGATGACCCGGCGCGGCGGCAGCGTCGTCATCGTCGGCGCGGGCGCCATGGACGACACCTTCCAGATCGACATGTTCTCCCTCTTCTTCGACGAGAAGAAGATCCTCCCGTCCATGTACGGCGGCGGCGACGTGCTGCGGTCCTACGAGCGGACCATCGCGCTGTGGCGGTCCGGCCGGGTCGACCTGGCCGGCCTGATCACGCACCGCGTACAGCTCGCCGAGATCAACGACGCCCTGGACCAGATGCGCACCGGCGTGGCCCTGCGCACCTGCATCGAACTCTGACCCGTTCCACCGACCCCGAGGGGAACCGTAGGGATGTCACTGCCACTTGAGGGGCTCAGCGCCATCGTCACCGGCGCCGGGCGCGGGCTCGGCCGGGCCGAGGCGGTCGAACTCGCGCGGCTCGGCGCGAGCGTGGTCGTCAACGACTTCGGGCAGCCCGGCCGGGACGGCTCGGGGGAGGCGTCGGCCACCCCGGCGCAGGAGGTGGCCGCCGAGATCCGGGACGCGGGCGGGCGGGCCGTCGCCCACCTGGGCGACGTGGCCGACTTCGAGCAGGCCCGCGAGCTGGTCGAACTGGCCGTCGCTAGCTTCGGCAAGCTCGACATCCTGGTCAACAACGCGGGCATCCTGCGCGACCGGATGGTCTTCTCCATGTCGGAGGCGGAATGGGACCCGGTGATCCGGGTCCACCTCAAAGGCCACTTCAACACCACCCGCTTCGCGGCGGCGCACTGGCGGGAACGGTCGAAGGCGGCGGGCGGCCCCGTCTACGGCCGGATCGTCAACACCTCCTCCGAGGCGTTCCTCGGCGGCTCGGCCGGACAGCCGAACTACGCGGCGGCCAAGGGCGGCATCGTGGGCCTGACCACCTCCACCGCCCTGGCCCTCGCGAAGTACGGGGTGACGGCCAACGCCATCTGCCCGCGCGCCCGCACCCGGATGACCGAGGACGTCTTCGCCGGGTTCCAGGTCCCGGAGGAGGGCAAGCTGGACGCCCTCGCCCCCGAGCACGTCTCCCCGCTCGTCGGCTACCTGGCCTCACCCGCCGCGGCCCGGGCCAACGGGCAGCTGTTCGTCGTTCACGGCGGGATCGTGGCCGTCATGGAACGCCCCAGGGTGGCCGCCAAGTTCGACACGGCCAAGGAGGCGTTCTCCTTCGAGGAACTCGACGGGGTCCTGACCCCGCACTTCGACTCCCGCCCCGCGAACGAGACCTTCGCGGCGGCCGAGGTGCTGGGCCTCAAGCACGGTTGAGCGGCGCCTGCTGAAGGGGTACGGGGCGGGGCGCGGCGGCCGGTGCGGGTTCGGGGCGGGCCGGCGGGGGAGGGCTCGGCGGCATGCTCAACCCGGCGATCCCGCAGGGCACCTCCGGGGTCGCGTACGGCAGGTGCAGGCGGCCCCGCGGGCTCCACAGCCCCGTACCGCCCAGCCAGCCGCGGGGCGCCGCGACCCGGAAGAGGTGCCGGTCGGCGGGGCGCCACAGGCCGATGCCGTCCTCCCCGGACGGACCGATCCGCAAGGCGACCCCGCAGGTCTCCGGCATCAGCGCCTGGCCCGGTTGGAGCGCGAACGGGGTCGTGCCGCCCCCGCGCAGGCACTCCGGGAAGCGGACCGGCAGGGCGCTGCCCAGCACTCCCCAGCCCAGGCGCGGTTCGCCCGGGGCGTCGGAGCGGATCAGCAGCAGCCCGCTGTCCGGGTCGGCCAGCAGCAGCCGGTCCTCGCTGTCCTCGGTGATCTGCAGCAGCGGGAACACCTCGCCGCCGCGCGCCAGGTCCACGGCCACGGCCTTCACGGCGCCGTCCAGCTCGCGGTCCAGGGCCAGCAGCCGGCCCGTCCGGTCCAGCCAGACCCCGCCGGAGCAGCGGCCCGGGACCACGGCCACCCGCCGCGGCCCGAAGGGACCCCCGGCGACCTGCCAGACCGTGGTCCCGCCGGCGCCCGCGGCCAGCGCGAAGGCGCCCCGGCCGTCCGGGGACGGCGGCAGCAGGCGGACCCGTACGCCGTCCTCCCGCTCCACCCCGCCCAGCTGGAGCTCGCCGGTGCGCGGGCCCGCCGCGGCTCCCGTCGGGTAGAGCAGCGCGAAGGCGTGCCGCTCCGCGACCCGGCGGTGGATCAGTACCCGCCCGTCGGCCAGCGGCAGGACCTCGCTGTCGGCCTCCTCGGGCTGTGCGAGGGGCAGCGGCACCGCGTAGGGCTCGGGCCCGGCCAGGGTCCAGCGCTCGGCGTAGAGCGCTTCGCCGTCCCCGGCGAGCCGGGCGGCGTACGTGCCGTCCGCGGCGATCGTGAACGGGGCCGTGCTCGTCGTTCCGATGGCACAGACAGTCATCCGTGCTTCACCTCCGGTGAGGAAGCTAGTTTTCGCACTTCCTGCCGAACAACAGGTCCAAGTCCGCTTCACACGTACGGGTGGCCGCCGGTCCGTTCCCGGCGAGTGACGGCGGCGCATGTGCTCGCTGCGGCGGGAGTCGCGGACGGGCGGGGCGTGGCGGGCGGGGTCGGCGGTGGGGGCGGGGGACGGCCCGCGAGCGGGCGGGCCGTGGGGCGGGCGCCACGGACGGTAGCCTTGGCCCCGTGCCCCGTCTCTCTGAAGTCATCGCCGCGCTGGACGCTCTGTGGCCCCCCTCGCGGGCCGAGCAGTGGGACGCCGTCGGTACCGTCTGCGGCGACCCCGAAGCCCAGGTCACCCGGGTGCTCTTCGCCGTGGACCCGGTCCAGGAGATCGCCGACGAAGCCGTGCGGCTCGGCGCCGACCTGATCGTCACCCACCACCCGCTCTACCTGCGCGGCACCACCACCGTCGAGGCCGGCACCTTCAAGGGCCGCGTCGTGCACACGCTGATCAAGAATGACATCGCGCTGCACGTCGCCCACACCAACGCCGACACCGCCGACCCCGGGGTCTCCGACGCCCTCGCGGGCGCCCTGGACCTGCGGATCACCGGCCCGCTCGTGCCCGACCCCACCGACCCCGCCGGCCGCCGCGGCCTCGGCCGGATCTGCGAGCTGGACCAGCCCGAGACGCTCCGCGAGTTCGCGGCCCGCGCCGCGGCCTGGCTGCCGCAGACCGCCCAGGGCATCCGCGTCGCCGGCGACCCCGACGCCCTGATCCGCCGCGTCGCCGTCAGCGGCGGCTCCGGCGACAGCCTCTTCGAGCAGGTCCGCGCCGCCGGCGTGGACGCCTTCCTGACGGCCGACCTGCGCCACCACCCGGTCTCCGAGGCCCGCGAGCAGAGCCCGCTCGCCCTCGTCGACGCCGCCCACTGGGCGACCGAGTGGCCCTGGTGCGAGCAGGCCGCGGCCCAGCTCGACGCGATCTCCGAGCGCCACGGCTGGGGTCTGCGCACCCACGTCTCGCGCACGGTCACCGACCCGTGGACGGCGCACGCGCCGTCCGTCACACACCCTTCTCTCCCTGGAGCCCCCAACTGAACGCCGAGCCCGCCGACCAGATCCGACTTCTCGACGTCCAGGCCCTGGACGTGCGGCTGTCTCAGCTCGCCCACAAGCGCAACTCGCTGCCCGAGCACGCCGAGGTCGACTCGCTGACCAAGGACCTCAGCCAGCAGCGGGACCTGCTCGTCGCCGCGCAGACCCAGGCCAGCGACGCCGCCCGTGAGCAGACCAAGGCGGAGCAGGACGTGGACCAGGTGCGCCAGCGCGCCGCCCGCGACCAGCAGCGCCTGGACTCCGGCGTGGGCGTCTCGGCCCGGGACCTGGCCAACCTGCAGAGCGAGGTCGTCTCCCTCGCCAAGCGGCAGGGTGACCTGGAGGACGTGGTCCTGGAGGTCATGGAGCGCCTGGAGGCCGCGCAGGCGCGGGTCACCGCACTCACGGGCAGCGTCTCCTCGCTGGAGGCGAAGCTGACCGACGCCACCGCCCGCCGCGACGCGGCCGCCGGCGCGCTCGACGCCGAGGCCGCCAAGGCCACCAAGGACCGCGAGGTCATCGTCGCGTCCATGCCGGCCGACCTGATGGCCCTGTACGAGAAGATCCGCGTCAAGCAGGGCGGGGTCGGCGCCGCGCGCCTCTACCAGCGCCGCTGCGAGGGCTGCCGCCTGGAGCTCGACATGGCCGAGGTCAACGAGATCAAGGCCGCGGCCCGCGACCAGGTCGTGCGTCACGACAACTGCGGCCGCATCCTGGTCCGTACGGCCGACTCGGGCATCTGATGCCCCGGTTTGTCGTGGAGGCGGACGGTGGCTCCCGGGGCAACCCGGGGCCCGCCGGCTACGGCGCGGTCGTCCTCGACCCGGCGTCGGGGGAGACGCTGGCCGAGCGCGCCGAGTACATCGGCGTCGCGACGAACAACGTGGCGGAGTACAAGGGCCTGATCGCCGGGCTCCGCGCCGCCCGCGAACTGGCGTCCGACGCGCAGGTCCTGGTCCGGATGGACTCCAAGCTGGTCGTGGAGCAGATGTCCGGCCGCTGGAAGATCAAGCACCCGGACATGAAGCCGCTCGCCGCCGAGGCCGCGACGATCCTGCCGCGCGCCCAGGTGACCTACGAGTGGATCCCGCGCGAGCGCAACAAGCACGCGGACCGGCTCGCCAACGAGGCGATGGACGCGGGCAAGCGCGGCAGGCAGTGGGAGCCGTCGGCGTCCTCCGCCGCCCTGGACCACCGTGCCGTCGCCCCCGCCGGGCCCCCCGGGGACGCGGCCAGGGGCGCGGCCGCGGTGCGGGCCGCGCTCGCCACCGGCGGGGCCCGGGCCGGTGCGCCGGCGGCCGCGGCGGAGTCCGTCCGCGGGGGCTCCGCGGGCGCGGCCGAGGACGCGGCCGAGGACGCGGACGCGCGTGCCGCCCGCGTCGCGGCGTCCGCCGAACCGGCCGGCCTCGACACGCTGTTCGCCGAGCCGCGGCTGATTCCCGCCCCGGCGGGGGTCGCGGGTGAGGCCACCGCCGTCTCCGGTGAGGCCGCGGCCGGAGCCGATCTGCTCCGCCCCGCCACCGCAGCGCCCGGCTGGGGCCCCGACCTGGGCGCGCCCGCCACCTTCGTGCTGCTGCGCCACGGGGAGACCGCCCTCACCCCGCAGAAGCGCTTCTCCGGCAGTGGGGGCAGCGACCCCGAACTGTCCCCGGCCGGACGGCGCCAGGCGTCCGCGGTGGCCGAGGCGCTGGCCGCGCGCGGCACCGTGCAGAGGGTCGTCAGCTCCCCGCTGCGCCGCTGCCGCGAGACCGCCCAGGCCGTCGCCGACCGCCTCGGTCTGACGGTGACGGTCGAAGAGGGCCTGCGCGAAGTGGACTTCGGAGCCTGGGAGGGGCTGACCTTCGCCGAGGTGCAGGAGCGGTTCCCGGCCGACCTCAAGGCGTGGCTGGACTCCCCGCGGGCGGCCCCCACGGGCGGCGGCGAGAGCTTCACGGCCGCCACCCGGCGGATCTCGGCGACCCGCGACCGGCTGCTGGCCGAGCACGCGGGCCGCACGGTGCTGCTGGTCACGCACGTGACGCCGGTCAAGATCCTGGTCCGCCTCGCCCTGGGCGCCCCGCCGGAATCCCTGTTCCGCATGGAACTGTCGGCGGCTTCCCTGTCGGCGGTCGCGTACTACAAGGACGGCAACGCCTCGGTCCGCCTCCTGAACGACACGTCCCACCTGCGCTGACGCGCCACCGCCGCCCGACCGGTAGCCCCGGCCGGGCGGCGGTGTCCGTGCGCGGGGCACCCCGACGCGAAGGGCGCCCGTGGCTGCCGAGCGCGCACCCACCCCGACGCTGATCCTCCTGCGCGGCCCGTCGGGCTCGGGGAAGTAGAGCGTCGCCCGGGCCTGCGCGCCCGCCACGGGCGCGGTGTCGCGACCGTGGGGCAGGACAATCTGCGCGGGTTCGTCCTACCTCGACGTGCCGTTCGCCGTGACCCCGGCCCGCCGCGCGACCCGGCCGCAGGCGGCCGAGTTCGACCAGGAGGAGATGCGCTCCTGGTACCGGCCCGGGGATCTGATCGAGGGCCTCGACGACCACATCACCGGTCCCGCCTCCTCGTTGGACGACACGACCGACCTGACAAGACGACCCGGCACCCCACCGCCCAGCCCTCGCACGAGCGGACCGGCTGGATCCCCCGCGCGGAATGGGTGAAGACGCAACCGCACGCCCTGGTGGCGTCGTGCGTCATGCTGCTGGACGACCAGGACCGTATGCTCCTGCTCCGGTACGGCCCCGGCCAGGGAGGCGCCAGCGGAACGTGGTGGCTGCCGGGCGGCATGGTCGACGCGTCGCGTTCCTCCAGGAGGGAATGCCGGCGTGAGCCGCATCGGGGCGGGCCCCGTTCGGTTCCGCGAACGGGGCCGGTCCTGCCGGGAGGGCGCGCGGGCGTGCGGGCCCCGTCGGGGTCCGGCGGGGGGAGGAGGTGGCAGACGAGTCGGCCTGTACGCCGGGTTCTGTCGCCCGGGGACCTCGCGGTCGCCGGGGAGACGGCCATCCATCTAGGACCGGCGTTGCCGCCGGCCTCGTGCGGTCTACCCGCGAACTCGGGCGGGCAGCCCTCGAGCGTTCGCGCAGACCCGTCCGGGGACGGATCCTCTTGACCTTGCTCCGGGTGGGGTTTACCTAGCCGCCTGGGTCACCCCAGGCGCTGGTGGTCTCTTACACCACCGTTTCACCCTTACCGGGAACCGAAGCCCCCGGCGGTCTGTTTTCTGTGGCACTGTCCCGCGGGTCACCCCGGGTGGGCGTTACCCACCACCCTGCCCTGTGGAGCCCGGACGTTCCTCGGCGGGATCCGAGGATCCCGACGCGGCCGCCCGGCCGACTCGTCTGCCGTGGCGACCATGTTACCGGCTGTGGCACCGCGGCTTGACCTTGACGCAGCGGCAGGGTCTCTACTGGGGGGCATGCGGATCGGAGAGATCGCCGCGCTCGTCGGGCTCACCACCCGGGCGATCCGGCACTACCACCAGGTCGGGCTGCTCCCGGAACCGGAGCGGCGCCCCAACGGATACCGGGCCTACGGTGTCCGCGACGCCGTCCTGCTGGCCCGCGTGCGCCGGCTCACCGAGCTCGGGCTCGGCCTGGAGGAGGTGCGCGAGATCCTCGCGGACGACGCCGGGCGCACCCTGGCCGACGTACTCGCCGAGCTCGACGCGGACCTCGCCCGCCAGGAGGCCGAGATCGGCGAGCGGCGCCAGCGGCTCGCGGCGCTGTCGGCCGCCCCGCCCGGGGAGGCCGGGCCGCTCTCGCCGGCGCTGGCCGCGCTGCTCGCCGAGGCGCCGCCCACCGCTTCGCCGTCCGCCGCCCTGGACCGCGAGCACCTCACGCTGCTCGACACCCCGGGCTCCGGTGGCGAGGAGCTTTACGCGGCCCTCGGACCGCTGGCGGCCGATCCCGCGCTGCTCGCCCTGTACGAAAGGCTGGACGCGCTCGCCGGCGCCGCCCCGGACGATCCGCGGATCGCGGGCCTGGCGGCGGAGCTGGTCGCGGTCGTCCCCGACGAGGTGTTCGCCGCGGTCCCGGCCGAGGGCGCGGTCGTACCCGGTTTCAAGGAGGCACTGCTCGCCGAGTTCCCGCCCGCGCAGGCGGAAGTCGTCCGCCGGGTGATGGAGGCGTTCATGGAGAGGGGCCGGGGATGACGGGGGCGGGGATGACGGGGGCGGTGCGGGGGGCCCGGATGGCGGCCGCGGTGGTCGTACCGGGAGAGCTGGCGCTGGTCTGCTGCCTGGGGGCCGGGGTACGGCTGCCGCAGTGGGCCGTGATGGCGTCCGAGGTGGTGGTGCTCGGCGTGCTCCTGCTGGAGGTCTGGCTGCTGCGCTCGCTGTACGCCGCCGCCCGCGCCCGGGGCGCCGGGCCCCGGGAGGCCCGGCGGGAGGCCGTGCACGCCGTCGTCCCCGTCCAGGTGCGGCGGTTGCTGCGGCACGAGCTGCGCTCCACCGCCTCGCTCGGCCGGTGGGCGCTGCGCCGCAGGCACGGGGTACGGGCCGGGGACGTGGCCGCCGGGTACACCGGCCCGCAGACCGCCCTGATGTACGGGTTGCTCTTCGTGTCGGCGGTCGAGACGGCCGCCCTGGCCGTGCTGATCCCCTGGCCAGCCGTCCACCGGGCGGTGCTCGTCCTCGACGTGTACGGGATGCTGACCGTGCTCGCCCTGCACGCCGCCTGCGTCACCCGACCGCACGTGGCCCGGGCCGACGGCTCGCTGCGGATCCGGTACGGGGCCCTGTTCGACCTCGTCGTCCCGCCGGACGCGGTGGCCTCGGCCCGCGTCGACCGGCGCTATCCGCAGGGCCGGCTGGTCACGCTCTCCGGGGACGGGGTGCTGGACCTGATCGTCGGCAGCCAGACCACGGTGACTCTGGAGCTGACCCGGCCGCTGCCCTTCACCCGCCCGCTCGGCGCCCGGGCCGAGGCGCGGACCATCCGCTTCCACGCGGACGACCCGCGCGCGCTGGTCAGCGCACTGCGGCAGCCCGCGTAGCCCCCTCACGCCGGGGCGAACAGGACCTTCGCGGTGCCCGGGTCGGCCGCCACCAGGCGGACCGGGATCCGCTCGCCCAGGGGCAGTTCCCGCACGGCGGACACCACGCGGCCGACCACCGCCGGCTCCCGCAGGTGGACCGTTCCCTCCAGCGGCTCACGGTCCTTGACGTCGATCACCGTCGCCTCGAAGGTCTCCCCGACGCGGTCCTTGAGCAGGGCGGCCTCGACGAGGTCCACGCACTCCCGCTCGGCGGTGTTCGCCAGCCGTGCGCCGTGCGCCATCTCCTCGGGCAGCGCGTCCAGCGCCTCCACCGCCCACCGCGGGGGCTCGGCCCCGGCCACCGCCGCCAGGCACAGCTCCCCGCTGTAGCGGTCGACGAGCCGGCGCAGCGGGGCGGTGCAGTGGGCGTAGGGGGCCGCGACCGCCGCGTGGACCGCCGGGTCCGGGATCCGGCCGCCGGTGAACACCGTGTAGCCCGCGCCGCGCAGCAGGGTCGTGCACTCCTGGAGGAAGGCGGCGTGGGCCGGGCGGTGCGGATCGAGGGAGCGCACGAGTTCGGCGTAGGGGACGTGGTGGGGCCAGTCGATCCGCAGGGCCTTCGCCGTCCGCCGGAGCCTGCCGACGGCGCCGTCGGGCGCGCGGGGGAGGGTCCGCAGGATGCCGGTCCCGGCGGCCAGCATGAGGTCGGCGGCGGCGATGCCGGTCATGAGGGAGATCTGGGCGTTCCAGCCGTCGGCGGGGTGCGGGGCCCGGTAGGCGAGGGTGTAGGCGTCGCCGCGGGCGACGATCTCCTGCTCGGGCACGTTCAGGGAGATCCCGCCGCGTTCCACCTCGAGGGCCTCGCGGAGCCGGCCGATGTCCCGGAGCAGGGCGAGGGGTTCCTCGGCCGTGCCGGTGTCGACGGCCTTCTGGACGCCGTCGTAGTCCAGCCGGGCGCGGCTGCGTACGAGGGCGCGGCGGACGTCGGTGGTCTCCACCCGGCCCTCGGCGTCGAGGTCGAGCCGCCAGAGCAGTGCGGGGCGGGTCTGGTCGGGCAGCAGGCTGGCCGCGCCCTCCGAGAGCAGGGGCGGGTGCAGCGGGACCCTGCCGTCGGGGAAGTAGAGGGTGGTGACGCGGCGGTGGGCCTCCGCGTCGAGCGCCCCGCCCGGGGTGACGAAGGCCGCCACGTCCGCGATGGCGTAGTGGACGCGGTAGCCGCCGGCGGGCCGTCTCGCGAGGTGCATGGCCTGGTCGAGGTCGCGGGAGCCCGGCGGGTCGACGGTGAAGAAGGGCAGGTCGGTGGCATCGGCGTCGGGCAGGAGGGGGTCCCGGGCGGCCCGTTCGGCCTCGGCGAGCACCTCGGGCGGGAACTCCCCCGGCACGCCCGGCTTCGTCCGCAGTGCGCGCAGGGCAGCCGTCAGGGCGGCCCCGTCCGCGCCGGTCAGGTGCATGTGGCGGCGTGGCATGGGACCGAGCCTAGGGCCTGGCCGGGCGATCTGCGCGGTCGGGGACGGGCCCCGCCCGCACCGGCGGCCGCCGGTCCGGCGGTCCGGGCGGGGCCCACGGGCCGTCTACCCTGGCTCGGGGGCCGCACCCCCGCGCCGTGCCGTACCGAAGGAGATCCACCGTGCTCGTGCTGCTGCCGCCGTCCGAAGGAAAGGCCGTCGGCGGCTCCGGTGCACCACTGGAGCCGCGGTCGCTGTCGCTGCCCGGCCTGGCCGGGGCCCGTGCGGCGGTCCTGGACGAACTGGTCGAGCTGTGCGCGGCCGACGAGACGAAGGCCCGCGAGGTGCTGGGCCTGAGCGAGGGCCTGCGCGGCGAGGTCGCGAAGAACGCGGAGCTGCAGACCTCCCCGGCCCGGCCGGCCGGGGAGGTCTACACCGGCGTGCTGTACGACGCGCTGGGGCTGGCGGACCTGACCCCGCCGGCGCGGGCGCTGGCCGAGGAGGCGCTGCTGGTGTTCTCGGGCCTGTGGGGCGCCGTGCGGATCACCGACCGGATCCCCTCGTACCGCTGCTCGATGGGCGTGAAGCTGCCGGGGTGCGGGGCGCTCGGGGCGTACTGGCGGGAGCCGATGGCGCAGGTGCTGCCGGCCGTGGCAGGGCAGGGGCTGGTGCTCGACCTGCGGTCGGCCGCGTACGCCTCCGCGTGGAAGCCGAAGGGCGAGGTCGCGGGCCGGACGGCCACCGTGCGGGTGCTGCACGCGCAGATGGTGGACGGGGTGGAGAAGCGGTCGGTGGTGAGCCACTTCAACAAGGCGACGAAAGGCAGGCTGGTGCGGGACCTGCTGCTCGCGGGAGCCGTCCCCGCCACACCGGCCGAACTCGTCGGGGCCCTGCGCGACCTGGGCTACGTGGTCGAGGCGCAAGCCCCCGCGAAGCCGGCGAAGCCGTGGTCCCTGGACGTGGTGGTCACCCAGATCCACCACTGACCGGCCCGCCGCCACCGCTGCCCGGCCCCCGGCCTACTGGCCCAGGGGCCAGGCCACCGCGGTCGGGGTCAGGTTGGCGCTGCCCGCGTAGGCGGCGCAGGCGTCGGTCAGCGTCTCCAGCAGGGTGAGCGGGTCCGGCAGCGGGTGCTCCATGCCGCGCACCCAGGTCACCGCGAGGTCGCCCGGCAGGGCCGCCGGGGGGACCAGGACGTAGCTGCCCCGGCAGTGCCACCGCAGGCCCGGGTGCTCGTCCATGGTCTCGGGATGGCAGTCCAGTTCGCAGGGCCACCACTCGTCCTCGTCCTCGGGGGTACCGCGGGTGGCGGTGAAGAAGAGCATCCTGCCCTGCTCCCCGGCCCCGCCGGACTCGGCGACCGGGCCGACCTCGATGCCGGCCCCGAGCAGCCGGGCGAGCGCGGCGGCGCCGGCCTCCAGCGGGACGTCGAGCACGTCGTGGACCATGCCGGTCGCGGTGACGAAGTTCGCCTGCGGCTGCTCGCGGGCCCAGCGTTCGACCTGCGCGCGGTCGGTCGTCGACTGGGTCTGCCAGGCGAAGGACAGCGGGTGGCGCGCGGGCGTCGGACAGCCGATCCGGTCGCACGAGCACCGGTAGCCGACGGGATGGGCGGCGGGTGCGAGCGGCAGACCGGCGGCGGCGACGGCCAGGAGGAGCGCCTCGCGCTCCGGTCCGGGGTCGTCGGCGGCCGGTTTCGGGCGCCGGCGCAGCCACTGGGAAATCCTGCTCTGCTGGCCGCGCGTGACGCGGCCGGACTCAGACCCCATCTATCCCCTCACCTCACCGTATTCCCGGCGGACCTCCACATGGTCCCACCATCCTGCGCCCCGGGTGACCGGTCTCGGGGACCGGGGGGTTGGGAACGGGTGACCGGCGACCCCCGCATACCGGCAGGATCAAGCCATTTCGGCCTCCGGTCGCTGGGTGGTGACGTTGGCCACCCCGCCCAGCACCCGGTCCACCAGCGCGTCGGCGAAGGCGTGCGTGAGCGGCTGCGTGCGCAGCAGCCAGCGGTAGGTGAGCGGGCCCAGCAGCATCTCCACCGTCAGCCGCAGATCGGTGTCCGGGGCCAGCAGGCCGGCCTCGCGCGCCGTCCGCAACCGCGCCTCGTACAGGGCGAGCTGCGGTTCGAGCAGCCGCTCGCGGAAACGGGCCGCGAGCTCGGGGTCGGTCGCCCCGGCCGCGGTGAGGGCGCGCGCGGGCGCCTCGTAGGCCTCGTCGCACAGCTCGTCCACCGTGGCCCGCAGGACGTGCTTCAGGTCCGCGGCGAGGTCCCCGGTGTCGGGGAAGCCGGTCCACGCGGCGTCCTCCTCCGCCGTCCCGGCCAGGGCGAGGGAGGCGTCGAGCAGGACGGCGGCCTTGGAGGGCCACCAGCGGTAGATGGTCTGCTTGCCGACCCCGGCCCGGGCGGCGATCGCCTCGATGGTCAGCTTGTTGTAGCCGACCTCCCCGACCAGCGCGAGCGCGGCGTCGAGGATGGCCCGCCGGGAGCGGTCGCTGCGGCGGCTGGCGTCAGGGGTCCTGGTCATGTCCTGAAACTATCAACCGAGACGTCTCGTCTTCCTCTTGTCCGTTAAACCACCCAATCAGTTCACTGCGGTGCCCGGCGTAAGGCGAGACGATTCTCTCCACACCCGCCGTAAGTCGTGAGGAGCTTTCTTTGCGCAGAGACGCCACACCCCGGCGCTATCTGATGTGCCCACCCGTGCACTTCAAGGTCACCTACTCCATCAACCCGTGGATGGACCCCACGAAACCGGTGGACCTGCCGCTCGCCCTCGCCCAGTGGGAGGACCTGAGGGACCGCTACCTCTCCCTCGGGCACACCGTCGAGACCCTCGAACCGCACCCCGGGCTCCCCGACATGGTCTTCGCGGCCAACGGGGCGGTCGTCGTCGACGGCCGCGTGCTCGGAGCCCGGTTCGCCCACCCGGAGCGGGCCGCCGAGGCCGAGATCCACCTCGAGTGGTTCCGCCGGCACGGATACCGGGACGTCCACGAGCCGTCCCACGTCAACGAGGGCGAGGGCGACTTCGCCGTCACCGCCAGCTACCTCCTGGCCGGCCGGGGCTTCCGCTCCAGCCCGCTCTCGCACGACGAGGCGCAGGAGTTCTTCGGCCGTCCCGTCATCGGCCTGGACCTGGTGGACCCGCGGTACTACCACCTCGACACCGCCCTGTGCGTCCTCGACGGCGACGAGGTCATGTACCACCCGGCCGCGTTCTCGCCGGGCAGTCAGGCCGTGCTCAGGCGCCTGTTCCCCGACGCGCTGCTCGCCGGGGAGGAGGACGCGGCGGCGCTGGGCATGAACGCGGTCTCCGACGGCCGGCACGTGCTGCTCCCGCAGGCGGCGACCGGGCTGCTGGACCCGCTGCGGGACCGGGGGTTCGAGCCGGTCCCGATGGACCTGGGCGAGCTGCTCAAGGGCGGCGGCAGCGTGAAGTGCTGCACCCAGGAGCTGAGGCCCTAGGTCCTGGCGTCGAAGGAGCGCCGGTCAGGCCCGCGGCGTCCGGTGCCGTGCATCGCAAGGCGGAGGGGCGGCCGTGTACTGGACGTACTCGGGCGCCGCGACAACGCGGCGAGGTGCGGTGCCGGGCGTCGGGCCAGGCGGGACTTCGACGACAGGGCCTAGGGGGCCGGCTGGCCCTCGGAAGCGGGCGGAGGCCAGGTCTGGCCCCAGTCGGCGTCCCGCGCCGCCTTGTAGAGGTCACCGTGGCGCTTGGTCACGGTGGCCCGGGTCAGGCCCTCCCCCTCGGGACCGCACAGGTCGAGCTGGACGAGCCCCTTGCGGATCTGCGGCCTGCGGGTGATCCGCGAGGCGGCCGGCTCCGCCGGGAAGCGGGTCGCCGCGACGTAGGCGAACTTCTCGTCCTCGTAGGCGAGGGAGCCGCCCTTGACCTTCCGGTGCAGTGAGGACCGGCTGACCCGCGCCGAGAAGTGGCACCAGTCCTGCCCGACCGCGATCGGGCAGGTCCCGTCGTGCGGGCAGGGCGCGGCGATCCGCAGCCCCGCCGCGAGCAGCTGGTCGCGGGCCTCGCGGATGCGCAGGTAGCCCTCCGGCGTGCCCGGCTCGACCAGCACCACGGCCCGGCCGGCCCGCGCCGCCTCGGCGACGACGGCCGTGCGGGCCTGCGGGGTCAGCTCGCCCAGCACGTACGAGACCGTCACCAGGTCGGCCTCGGGCAGCGTCAGCCCGGCGCCGATGACGGCCCGCCGCCAGGCCGCGCCGCGCAGCGCCGGCGAGGTGGAGGCCGCCGCCAGCTCACGGCCCAGGGTCAGCGCCGGCTCGGCCCAGTCCAGCACCGTGGTGTCCCGCGGCCCGTCCCAGGTGGCGTCCACCGCCCAGGTCGCGGCGCCCGTGCCGCCGCCCACGTCCACGTGCGAGTCCGGCGCCCACCGCGGGACCGCCCCGGCGAGGCCGCGCAGGGCGGCCCGGACGGCCTCGAAGGTGGCGGGCATCCGGTAGGCCGCGTACGCCGCCACGTCGGACCGGTCGCGCAGCACCGGCGCGTCGGTGGGGGTCTGCCCCCGGTAACTGGCGATGAGCCGCTCGACGGCGGCCGCGGCCTGCTTGGGCGGCAGTCCGTCGAGCAGCCCGCCGAGCGCGCTGCGCAGGGTGTCGGCTGTGGTGGGGGCGGAGGCGTTCACCTGCGAAGTTTACGGCGCCCCGGGCGCGGCGGTCTCACGGCTGCGCCAGGGGCGGCACAGGGCGGCGAAGCAGGCCACCGCCAGCAGGGAGCAGGTCAGCTGCACCACGGCCATCGGCACCGCCGTGCCCTCGCCCGCGATCCCGACCAGCGGCGAGGCGACCGCGCCGACCAGGAAGGAGGAGGTGCCGATCAGCGCGGACGCCGAACCGGCGGCGTGCGGGGTGCGCATCAGCGCCTGCGCGTTGGTGTTGGGCAGCACCAGGCCCATCGCCGACATCAGCACGAACAGCGCGGCGGAGATCGGGAGCAGCCCGGCCCTGCCGAACACTCCGGTCGCCATGAGCAGCAGGGCCACCGAGGAGGCCGTGATGACGGCGAGGCCGACGGTCAGGGTCTTGTCCATGTCGACCCGGCCGACCAGCAGCTTGCCGTTGATCTGGCCGACGGCGATCAGCCCGCAGGAGTTGACGCCGAACAGCAGGCTGAAGGCCTGGGGCGACGCACCGTAGATCTCCTGCACCACGAAGGGGGAGGCGGCGATGTAGGAGAACAGCACCGCGAAGGCGAAGCCGCCGGCGAGCGTGTAGCCGGTGAAGACGCGGTCGCCGAGGAGGCCCCGCATGGTCCGCAGGGCCGCGCCGACGCCGCCCGTGTGGCGCCGCTCGGGCGGCAGGGTCTCGCCGAGGCCGCGCCACACCATCAGGGTGAGGACGAGGCCGACGGCGGTGAGGACGAGGAAGACGCCCCGCCAGTCGGCGAAGCGCAGCACCTGGCCGCCGATGAGCGGGGCGACGATCGGGGCGGTGCCCGATATCAGCATGAGGTTGGAGAAGAACCGGGCCATCTCGACCCCGTCGTAGAGGTCGCGTACGACGGCCCGGGCGATGACGATCGCGGCCGCGCCGGCCAGGCCCTGGAGCAGGCGGAAGGCGATCAGGAGCTCGGCACTCGGGGCGAGGGCGCAGATCGCGGTGGCCAGGACGTACACGACCATGCCGGCGAGCAGCGGCCGCCGGCGGCCCCACTTGTCGCTCATCGGGCCGATGACGAGCTGGCCCAGGGCCATGCCGGCGAGGCAGGCGGTGAGGGTGAGCTGGATGGTGGCGGCGGGGCTGTGCAGGGCGGTGGTGACCTCCGGCAGAGCCGGGAGGTACATGTCCATGGACAGCGGCGGCAGGGCGGTGAGCCCGCCGAGGATGAAGGTGACCAGCAGGCTCGTGCGGCGTGCGGCCTTCAGGGGTGCGGCGGTGGCGGGCGCGGAGGGCGATTCGGGTGACGGTCCCTGCGTGCGGGCCGTCACGGGGCCTCTCTCCGACATGCGGAACTCCAGTCTGCTTGTCTGCTTCATGCACCCCTGACCGGCCCATGCTCTCAGCAATCGGAACGTCCGGGGGGCGGGGCGCCGTGTGACGTACTCTGCGGCCCCATGGACGAACCCACGACGAAGATCGCTGTAGTGACGGGGGCCGGGTCGGGCATCGGCCGCTCCGTGGCCCTGGTCCTGGCCGCGGCCGGCTGGTCCGTGGCGCTGGCGGGCCGCCGGGCCGAGCCGCTCCAGGAGACGGCCGAGGCGGCCGGAGCCGGCGCGGACGTGCTCTGCGTCCGTACGGACGTCAGCGATCCGGACGAGGTGGCTGCGCTGTTCGGGGCGGTGCGCGAGCGCTACGGGCGCCTGGACCTCCTCTTCAACAACGCGGGCACCTTCGGTCCCGGCGGCGTCCCGCTGGAGGACCTCTCCTACGCGGCCTGGCGCTCGGTGGTCGACGTCAACCTGACCGGTTCGTTCCTGTGCGCACAGGCCGCCTTCCGGCAGATGAAGGAGCAGGACCCGCAGGGCGGCCGCATCATCAACAACGGCTCGATCTCGGCGCACGTGCCGCGCCCGAACTCCGTCGCCTACACCGCGACCAAGCACGCGATGACCGGTCTGACCAAGTCCCTGTCGCTGGACGGCCGCCCGTACCGGATCGCCTGCGGGCAGATCGACATCGGCAACGCGGCCACCGAGATGACCGAGCGGATGCGGTCCGGGATCCTGCAGGCCAACGGGCAGCTGGCCGTCGAGCCGGTGATGGACGCCGCCGACGTGGCGCGCACGGTACGCCACATGGCGGAACTCCCGCTGGAGGCGAACGTGCAGTTCGCGACGGTGATGGCGACGGCAATGCCCTACATCGGGCGGGGCTGAGCCCGCGTCCCGGCCGCCGGGAATGCCCGCCCCGGCACGGCAGTTGAGGCGATCATGACGACGACTGAGGTACTCCGCTACACGGCCTTCTCCGGCGACCCGGAGGGCGGCAACCCCGCCGGTGTCGTGCTCGACGCGGCCGGACTGGACGACTCGGAGATGCTCGCCCTCGCCGCCGGGCTCGGTTACAGCGAGACGGCCTTCCTGACCGCCCCGCCCGAGGGGCTCGAGCGGGAGCCGGGCCGGGCGTTCACGGTGCGCTACTTCAGCCCGAAGGCGGAGGTGCCCTTCTGCGGGCACGCCACCGTCGCCACCGCCGTGGCGCTGGGGGAGCGGATCGGCCCCGGTGAGCTGCTGCTGGCGACACGGGCGGGAACGGTCCCGGTGTCCGTCACCTCCCGGGAGGGGCACCTGCGGGCCACGCTGACCAGCGTGGAGCCGCACACCGAGGAGATCGGCGCGGCCGACCTCGCCGAGGCGCTGGCCGCACTGGACTGGCCGCAGGCCGACCTGGACCCGGCGTTCCCGCCCCGGATCGCCTACGCCGGAGCCCGCCATCTGGTGCTCGGCGCCGGCACCCGGGCCCGGCTCGCGGACCTCGCCTACGACTTCGCCCGGCTGGAGGCGCTGATGCGGCGCCTGGACCTGACCACCGTGCAGCTGGTGTGGCGGGCGGGCCCGGCGGAGTTCCACGTACGGAACCCCTTCCCGGTCGGCGGGGTGGTCGAGGACCCGGCGACGGGCGCCGCCGCGGCCGCCTTCGGCGCGTACGCCCGCGAGCTCGGACTGGTCCCGCAGGACGCCGTGCTCACCCTGCACCAGGGCGCGGACCTCGGACGGCCGGGCGTGCTCACGGTGGAGCTGCGCGCCGGCGACCCGCGGGTCCGGGTGGGCGGCGAGGCGGTCCGGATCGCCTGAGCGCGGGCGGGCGGCGGTCAGCCGGCGGTGGCGTCCTGGGCGTCGGGCACCTGCGGCGCCGCGGCCGCCGGGCGGGCCCGCCCGGCGAAGAACAGCACCAGTCGTCCTTGTCGCGGACGCCCGGCGGGACGGCGAAGACGGCCGAACCCACGTGCTGGATGTATGCGCTGAGGACATCGCCCTTGACCAGGCTGCGCCGGATCGGGACGAAGCCCCCCGTAGACCGCCGGCGGGGCCCGTGCCTCCTCGCCCGGCGGCACACGGCCGGGTGCCGGGCCGTGCTTGAATGCCCGCGTGAACGATCAACTCGACGTGCTGCGGGTGTTCTGTGCGGGCGACGGCCGGCACGGCAACCTGCTCGGTGTCGTACGGGACGGCCGGGTCTGCCCCGACGACGCGTCGCGGCAGGCCCTGGCCGCCGGACTCGGCTACAGCGAGACGGTGTTCGTCGACGATCCCGAGCGCGGGATCGTCGACATCCGCACGCCCGGCACGCGGATGTCCTTCGCCGGGCACCCGCTGGTCGGGCTCGCCTGGCTGCTGGACATCGAGGAGCTCCGGCCGCCGGCCGGGCCCGTGGGGGCCCGCGACGACGGCGAGTTCACCTGGATCACGGCCCGCCCCGAGTGGGTCGAGGGCAAGCGCACCGAGCAGTACGGGTCGGCCGCCGAGGTCGAGGCCCTGCCCGCCCCGCCCCCGGGCGAGGGCTGGCTGTACGCGTGGGCCTGGGAGGACGAGACCGCCGGACGGGTGCGCGCCCGCGGCTTCCCGCGCCGCCCCGACGGGGTGATCGCGGAGGACGAGGCCACCGGCTCGGCGGCGATCCTGCTTACGGCCCAGCTCAACCGCGCCCTGAACATCACGCAGGGCGGGGGCTCGCAGATCCTCACCGCGCCCAACCCCGACGGCACCGTGGAGATCGGCGGCCGTGTCCGCTTCGCCCGGCAGGCACCGCCGCCCGCCTCCCGCGGCTGAGGGCGGACCCGGGCGGGCTCGCGGGCCGGCCCCGGACGTGCGGGCAGGGCCGGCCCCGCGCGTGTGCAGGGGCCGGCCCTCCCGGCGCGCGCTACGCGCTGAGCCGGAACTCCTCGCCGAGCTCGCGGAAGACCGCGCCGTTGTAGTCGAAGGCGCGCTTGCACTCGTCGACGATGCGCTGCTTCTCCAGATCGTCCACCGCGATGGCGTCCAGCAACTCGCGGTAGGTCCGCTTGAAGGCGGCGGGGTTCGCGATGTCGGCGAAGACGTAGAAGCGCACGCCGTCGCCCTTGCGCTCGAAGCCCCAGGTGCGCTCCGCCTTGTCCCGGATGATCTGGCCGCCGGAGAGGTCGCCCAGGTAGCGGGTGTAGTGGTGGGCGACGTAGCCGCCGGGCCACTCGGCCGCGCACCGGGCCACCCGGGCGGCGTAGGCCTCGGTCGCGGGCAGCGCCACCACGCTGCTCCGCCACTGCGGACCCAGCAGGTGCGCGAGGTCGCGCTCGATCGCGGCGACCCGCAGCAGCTCCGGCCGGATGAAGGGACCGGCGACGGGGTCGTCCCGCAGGGCCGCGGCCGCGTCCTCCAGGGCCCGGTAGACGAACCACAGCTGCTCGGTGTAGCGCGTGTAGGCATCCACACCGAGCCGGCCGCCGAGCAGGTCGCTCATGAAGGTCGACGTCTCCGCTTCGGTGTGCTGTTCGTGCGAGGCGACGCGAATGACCGTAGAGAAGGCGTCCAAGACGGACCTCCAGGAAGAGGAATCAGACGTGGCGGCAGGGCCACCACGTCTGATCTTCCTACTCGGGAGCCTGAAGTCAATGGCTTCCCGACGCTTTGTCGGTAAAACGCGGGTGCCCCTACGGGAGCGTCAGGATCTCCGCCCCGTCGTCCGTGACGACCAGCGTGTGCTCGAACTGCGCGGTCCGCTTGCGGTCCTTGGTCACGACGGTCCAGCCGTCCTCCCACATGTCGTACTCGTGGGTGCCCAGGGTCAGCATCGGCTCGATGGTGAAGGTCATCCCGGGCTCGATCACGGTGGTCGCGTGCGGGCTGTCGTAGTGCGGGATGATCAGGCCGGAGTGGAACGACGCATTGATGCCGTGGCCGGTGAAGTCCCGGACCACGCCGTAGCCGAAGCGCTTCGCATACGACTCGATGACCCGGCCGATGATGTTGATCTGGCGGCCCGGCTTGACGGCCTTGATGGCCCGGTTCAGTGCCTCCCGGGTGCGCTCCACCAGCAGCCGCGACTCCTCGTCCACCTCGCCGCACAGGTACGTGGCGTTGTTGTCGCCGTGGACCCCGCCGATGTAGGCGGTCACGTCGAGGTTCACGATGTCGCCGTCGCGCAGCACGGTGGAGTCCGGGATCCCGTGGCAGATGACCTCGTTCACCGACGAGCACAGCGACTTGGGGAAGCCCCGGTAGCCCAGCGTCGACGGGTAGGCGCCGTGGTCGCACATGTACGCGTGCGCGACCCGGTCCAGCTCGTCGGTGGTCACCCCCGGCGCGATCAGCTTGGCGGCCTCCTCCATCGCCCGGGCGGCGATCCGGCCGGCGATGCGCATGGCCTCGATGGTCTCGGCCGACTGCACCTCCGGTCCGGTGTAGGGGGTCGGGGCGGGCTTGCCCACGTACTCGGGACGGCGGATGTTTCCGGGAACGGAACGGACGGGGGAGAGCTCGCCTGGTACGAGCAGCGACTGGCCAGACATGCAAGCGAGTGTATCCAGCGGGGATGGGGCAGCATGGCGGCGTAGGAGCGCAAGCGGCGGTATCGAGAGGAGCCCGACAGCGATGGCCCTGTTCAAGAAGCGTCAGGTGGGCAAACCGGGCGAGTGGTACTACTGCCTGGTACACCAGAAGGTCGAGGGAGGCCCCGACTGCCCGGCCAAGGACCGCTTCGGTCCGTACGGCAGCCGGGAGGAGGCCGCCCACGCCATGGAGACGGCGCAGGAACGCAACCTCGAATGGCAGAACGACCCCAAGTGGAACGACGCGTCCCGGCAGGACGGGGGCGGCGCGGGCGGCACGGCGACCTGACGGCGGCTACCAGCGGCTGGGCGGCGGCGCGGTCAGCTGGTCGGCCAGCCGCGCCAACCGGTCCCGGAACCGGCGCGACCCGCGCTGCACCGGCAGGCCGTTCTCCCCGGCCGCCGCGCTGACCAGGTGCTGCACGGTGTCCAGGTCCAGCTCGGCGGAACCCTCCGGCACCGACAGCGCGTCGTGGGCGAGCGTGCCCAGTTCCGGATCACCGCCGTCGAGGGACAGTACGGTCGCCCCCGCGCGCCGGGCGTCGTGGACCCGCTCCAGCAGCCCCCCGCCCGGCTCCCCGGGAGCCACCACCAGCAGCGTGTGCCCGCGCCGGGCCGCCTCCAGCCTGCCCAGCCCCACCGACAGGTGCGGCGGCTGACCGGGCAGCACCCGGTGGCGTACGAGGGTGGGCGCCAGCTCCGGCTGCCCCGACCAGGCGGCCTCGTCCACCAGGTGCGCCGCCAGGTGCCAGGG
Source organism: Streptomyces sp. NPDC045967 (assembly GCF_056430495.1). Classification (NCBI taxonomy): domain Bacteria; kingdom Bacillati; phylum Actinomycetota; class Actinomycetes; order Kitasatosporales; family Streptomycetaceae; genus Streptomyces; species Streptomyces sp. NPDC045967. The sequence continues at coordinate 420,630 of NZ_JBWKLE010000001.1, forward strand.
CTCGTACCGCTCGGTCCCCACGAGCAGCAGGTTCCCGCCGGCCGGCACGACGCAGCGCCGCAGCGAGCCGGCGAAGCGGCGCGCGGCGCCGGGCCACTGCGTACCGGCGAGAACCTCGCGCAGCAGCGCCACTCTCACGGCGTCCATGGCGGCATCCTGCCGCATGAACCGGACATCGGCGACCACTTCCCTCCCTTTCGCCCGCCCCGGTCCCTCGTCTCCTCCTCTGCGGTACTCGGCAGTACTCTCGCCCCCATGACCTCCACAGACAGCACGCAGCAGCCCCCGGCCAAGGCGCCCGCCAAGGACCCGTGGGACCTCCCGGACGTCTCCGGCCTCGTCGTCGGCGTCCTCGGCGGCACCGGCGACCAGGGCCGCGGCCTGGCCTACCGGCTCGCCCGGGCCGGCCAGAAGGTGATCATCGGCTCCCGCGCCGCCGACCGCGCGCACGCCGCCGCCGGGGAACTGGGCCTCGGTGTGGAGGGCGCGGAGAACGCGGAGTGCGCGCGACGCAGCGACATCGTGATCATCGCGGTGCCGTGGGAGGGCCACGCCAAGACCCTCGAAGCACTCCGCGAGGACCTGGCGGGCAAGCTCGTCGTGGACTGCGTCAACCCGCTCGGCTTCGACAAGCAGGGCGCCTACGCGCTGCGGGTCGAGGAGGGCAGCGCCGCCCAGCAGGCCGCCGCCCTGCTCCCCGACTCCCGTGTCACCGCGGCCTTCCACCACCTGTCGGCGGTCCTGCTCCAGGACGAGTCGGTCGACGAGATCGACACCGACGTGATGGTCCTCGGCGAATCCCGCGCCGACACCGACCTCGTCCAGGCCCTCGCCGCCCGCATCCCGGGCATGCGCGGCGTCTTCGCGGGCCGCCTGCGCAACGCCCACCAGGTCGAGTCCCTGGTGGCCAACCTCATCTCGGCGAACCGCCGCTACAAGGCCCACGCGGGCCTCCGCATCACGGACGTCTGACCCCGCGGCCCCGCGGCCCCGCGGCCCCGCGGCCCCGCGGCCCCGCGGCCCCGCGGCCCCGCGGCCCCACGGCCCCGCGGCCCCACGGCCCCGCGGGCCGGCGGGCCCCGGTCCTCCTTACGGGAACACTGCGGGGCATGGGGGACACTGGAGGGGCTCGGCCCCCGTTCTGTGTTTTCGAGGAGCTCTTCCCATGCCCCGCCTTGCCGTCTTCGCCGTTGTCGTCTGCGTCCTCGCCGTGGCCGCGGCCGTCGTCGCCTTCGTGGAGGGCAGCTTCATCGGGATCGTCTGGGTGCTGCTCGCCGGTCTCACGTCCAACATGGCCTGGTACTACGTCCGCAAGGCGAAGGCCGACAAGGCGCGCGCCTCCCGGGTCGCCTCCTAGTTCCCGGGGACCTCGCACAGGCCCTCGGGCTCCTGCCAGAAGCGGTAGAGGTCGTGGCCGCAGTACGTCTCCAGGTCCGACGCGCCGAGGCCGGTCAGGATGCCGCGCACCACGTCGAAGAAGAAGGCGTTGACCTCGGGGATCCACAGCAGCGCGAACACCGCGATCAGGCCGAACGGCGCCAGCGGCGCCAGTTCGCGGCGGATCCGGTGGGAGAGCCAGGGCTCGATCACCCCGTAGCCGTCGAGGCCCGGCACCGGCAGGAAGTTCAAGATCGCCGCCGAGACCTGGAGCAGGGCCAGGAAGGCCAGCGCGTAGCGGAAGGCGAGCGGGACGCCGTCCAGGGCGTCCAGCCAGAACGGTGCGGTGCACACCACCGCGAAGACCACGTTGGCCAGCGGACCCGCCGCCGAGATGAGGCTGTGCTTCCAGCGCCCCCGGATGCGGTCGCGCTCGATGTACACCGCGCCACCGGGCAGGCCCAGGCCGCCCAGGATCACGAAGAGCACCGGCAGGACGATGCTGAGCAGCGCGTGCGTGTACTTCAGCGGGTTCAGCGTCAGGTAGCCCTTGGCACCCACCGAGAGGTCGCCGCCGTGCAGGGCGGTGCGGGCGTGCGCGTACTCGTGCAGGCAGAGGGAGACCACCCACGCCGAGGTCACGAAGAGGAACACGGCGAGCCCGGTGCTCGTCGAGTACCCCGTCCACACGGCCCAGCCGGTGACGGCCATGACGGCCGCGATGCCGAGGAACACGGAACTGATCCGCCGCTCGCCGCGGCTGCCCTGGTGACCCATGCCGCGCAACCTATCCCGACCGCCGCGCAGAAATGCGGTCGGGGTCGGACGCCGCTACGGGGACAATGGGCCGGTGCGTTACGCGATTCTCGGTACGACCCAGGCCACGCGCGACGACGGGAGCCCCGTCGCCGTCGGCGGAGCGCGCCTGCGGGCGCTCCTGACCGCGCTCGCCCTGCGGCCCGGCCGGGCGGTTCCGGCGCACCTGCTGGTCGCCGAGGTGTGGGACAGCGACGAACCGGCCGACGCCCCGGCCGCCCTCCAGGCGCTGGTCGCGAGGCTGCGGCGGGCGCTGGGCCACGAGACCGTGCGCTCCGCCGAGGGCGGCTACCTGCTGGCCGCCGACGGCGAGGACGTCGACCTGTACCGCTTCGAGCGGCTGGCCCGGTCCGGGGCCGAGGCCCTGGACAGCGGGGACCCGGCCAAGGCCGCGGCCCTGTACGAGGAGGCGCTCGCGCTGTGGCGCGGCCCCGCCCTGGTCGACCTGCCCGACCCGGCCGCGGAGTCCGCGCGCTGGGAGGCCGTACGGATGGACGCGCGCCGGGGCCGGCTCGGCGCGGCCCTGGCCCTGGGCGGGGCGGAGCAGGCACTGCCGGAGCTGACCGCGCTGTGCGCGCGCCGGCCGCTCGACGAGCCCCTGCAGGCCCTGCGGATCCGGGCCCTGCGCGACGCCCACCGCCCGGCGGAGGCCCTCCATGCCTACGACTCCGTACGCCGCGAGCTGGCCGCCCGGCTCGGCACGGACCCCGGCCCGGCCCTGCGCGCCCTGCACGCCGAGCTCCTGAACCCCCTCCCCGAGACCGCGCCCGCCGCCCTCGGCACCCCGGGCCCGGGCAGGCAGCCGGCCCTGCCCCAGCACCCCGGCGAGGCGGCCCGGGCGGCTGCCGCCCCGGCGCCGCCGCCCGGTCGGCAGGCCGAGCCGCCCGCCCCGCACACCGAGCCACCCTCCCGGCAGCCCGCGCAGGGCAACCTGCGGGCCCGGCTCACTACCTTCGTCGGGCGCGAGGACGACATCCGCGTCATCGGCGCCGACCTCGCCCGCGCCCGGCTCGTCACCCTGCTCGGGCCCGGCGGGGCGGGCAAGACCCGGCTCTCCCAGGAGGCCGCCGAGGCACAGGAACCGGACGGCTGGCCCGACGGGGTGTGGTTCGTCGAGCTGGCCCCCGTGGACGATCCGGAGGACGTCGCCGAGGCCGTCCTCGCCGCGCTCGGGGCGCGGGAGACCAAACTGCGCGGGGCCGCCGCCGAAGAGCTGCGCGCCCTGACCGACCGCACCGGCGACGACCCCCTCGACCGCCTCGCCGAACACTGCGCACGGCGGCGGCTCCTGCTGCTGCTCGACAACTGCGAGCACGTCGTGGAGGCGGCCGCGGTGCTCGCCGAGCGGCTGCTCACGCACTGCCCCGGCGTGCGGATCCTCGCCACCAGCCGCGAACCCCTCGGGGTCCCGGGGGAGACGCTGCGCCCGGTGGAGCCGCTGCCCGACCCGGTCGCGCTGCGGCTCCTCGCCGACCGCGGGGCCGCCGCCCGCGCCGGTTTCACCGTGACCGAGGACCCGGCGGCCTGCGCCGAGATCTGCCGCCGCCTCGACGGGCTGCCGCTCGCCATCGAACTGGCCGCGGCCCGCCTGCGGCTGCTCACCCCCCGCCAGATCGCCGACCGCCTCGACGACCGCTTCCGGCTCCTGACCAGCGGCAGCCGCACCCTGCTGCCCCGGCAGCAGACCCTGCGCGCCGTCGTGGACTGGTCCTGGGAGCTGCTGGAGGAGCCCGAACGCACCGTGCTGCGCCGGCTGTCCGTCTTCGCGGGCGGCTGCGACCTCGCCGCCGCCGAGACGGTCTGCGCCGGCGGGGTGGACGACGTCGCCGAGACCCTCGGCTCCCTGGTCGACAAGTCCCTCGTCGTGGCCGCCCCCGGCACCGACGGCTCCGGCATGCGCTACCGCCTGCTGGAGACGGTCGGCGAGTACGCCGCCGAGCGCCTCGCCGAGGCGGGCCGGGACCGTGCGGACACCGAGCGCCGCCACCTGGTGCACTACCGCGAACTGGCCCGTACCAGCGAGCCGCTGCTGCGCGGCCACGGCCAGCGGGCCGCCGCCGACCGGCTCGCCACCGAGTACGAGAACGTCCGTACGGCCCTGCGCCGGGCCGTCGCCGCCCGCGACGCCGACGAAGTCCTGTGCCTGGTCCACGCGCTGGGCTGGTACTGGCACATGCACGACCTGCGCACCGAGTCCCGGCACTGGTCCGAGGCGGCCTGCGCCCTCGGCCCCGACCCGTTCGCGGCGCCCGTGGTCCCGGCGGAGCCCGTGTACGAGCAGCTCGTCGACGCGCCCCCGCCCTACAGCGGCGAAGTGCGCGCCGAGGCATGGCGCGCCGTCCACCTGGTCCGGCTGGCCTCCCGCGACCAGACCAAGGGCAGCTGGAACAGCCCCGAGGTGCGCGCCCAGGTCGACGGGGTGATCGCCGCCTACCGCCCGGGGCTGCCGCAGACCTGCCGGACCCCCGCCTCCCTGTGGGTCTACGCCGTGATGATCGCGGGCGATCCCGGCCGGCTCCAGCGGGTCGTCGACGCGACCGTCGAGACCGCCCGTGAGCTCGGCTACCGCTGGGAGCTGGCCTCCGCCCTCCAGCTGCGGGCCAACATCCTCGCCAACCGGGCCGACTGGGCCGGCGACGCCTCCCGCGACGCCGACGAGAGCCTGGCCCTGTTCCGCGAGCTCGGCGACGCCTGGGGCTGCGCCGAGGCGCTCTCCGCCCGCGCCGAGTCCCTGGAGAAGCGCGGATCGTACGCGGCGGCCGCCCGGGACTTCCGCGAGGCCATCGCGTACGCCGAACGCCTGGGCGCCAAGGCGCAGGTGACGGTCCTGCGGGTGCGGATGGCCGGGACGCTCAGTGAGGCCGGGCGGATGGAGGAGGCCGAGGAGATCCTCACCGAGATCGTCGCCACGGTGCAGAGTCACGGCAACGAGGCCATGCCGGCCGCCCGGATGTTCCTGGCCGGCATCCTGGGCCGCACCGGCCGGATCCCGCAGGCCCGCGCGCAGCTCCTGAGGCTGCGGGAGGAGTTCGCCTTCGGCGCGTTCGCCATCTTCGACGGCTTCCTGCTCGGCACCCTGGCCTGGCTGTCGAACCAGGAGGAGGCGTACGAGGAGGCGCTCGACCTGCTGCGCCAGGCGATGGACAGCGTGCAGGACCCGCTCGCCCGGATGGTGGCCCCGCAGATGCCGGCGGTCTACCTGGTGACCGCGGCGCGCTCCCTGGCCTCGCTCGGCGGCCCGCGCCGGACGTACGACGCCGTCCGGCTGCTCGGCGCCTACCGGGCGCTGCTGCCGCCGGGGCACTTCCCCGTCAGCACGGAACGCGAGGACGCCGCCCGCACGGAGGAGCTGGCGCGGGCGGCCCTGGGCGAGGAGGGGTACGGGGCGGCGTACGCCGAAGGCGGCGGCCTCACCCTGGAGGAGGCCACCGCCCTCGTCTGACCCGGCCTCCGGCCGGGGCCCGCCCGGGACGCGATCCGAACGGACCGGTCCGCGGGTCAGGTCTTCTGGCGGAACTTGCGCACCGCGAGCGGCATGGTGACGGCCGTGATGGCCACCGACCACGCCAGGGTCATCCACACCGAGTCGCCGACCGGAGTCCCGTTGATCAGGGCGCGGGCCGCGTCGGCCAGGTTGGACAGCGGGTTGTAGTCCGTGAAGGCCTGCAGCCAGCCCGGCATCGTGGACGGCGGGGCGAAGATCGAGCTGCCGAACTGGAGCGGCATCAGGACCAGCATCGCCATGCCCTGGACGGCCTGCGCGGTCTTCATGGTGAGACCGAGCAGAATGAAGATCCACATCAGCGAGGCGCCGAAGACGGCGGACAGGCCGATGGCCAGGAACAGGTCCAGCACCGAGGACTTGATGGACAGGCCGAGGATGAAGCCCACGCCGAGCAGGATGGTGATGGCCACCATCATCCGGCCGAGCTCGACCACGATCTTGGCGAGGAGGACGGACGAGCGGGCGATCGGCATGGACCGGAAGCGGTCCATCACGCCCTTCTTGAAGTCGTCGTTGACGCCCGTGCCGACGGCCATGGCGATGTTCATGCCCATCATGGCCATGAGGCCCGGCACCACGTAGTTGACGTAGTCCGCCTGGTTGCCCTTGCCGGAGATCGCGCCGCCGAAGACGAAGACGAACAGCAGCGTGAAGATGATCGGCATGAACAGGACGTCGAACATCGACTCGGGGTCCTGCTTGATCTGCAGGGCGTTGCGGCGCACCAGGGCGCCGATGTGCCGCAGGTTGGCGCGCAGGCCGATGCGGCCCTCGCCGTGCGCTCCGGCGGCCGCGGCCGGGGCGGCCGCGCGGTCGGCGGGCTTCGTCGTGGTTGCGGTGCTCATGCCGCGACCTCCTCGGTCAGCTCGGTCAGCTCGGTGGGCTTCTGGCCGGTGATCGACAGGAACACCTCGTCCAGGCTGGGCAGGTAGGTGCCGAGATCCGCGATCGCGTACCCGCGGGCGGCCAGCAGGCCGACCACCGCGGTCAGCTGCTCGTCGCTGAGGATGGGCACCAGCAGGACGCCCTCGTCCGGCACGGCCTGCGAGCCGGCCACGCCGTCGAGCCCGGCCTCGGCCAGGGAGCGGGCCATGCCCGGCAGGTCGGCCGGGTCCACGGGGCGCAGCCGCAGCGTGCGGCCGCCGACGCGGGCCTTCAGCTCGTCGACCTTGCCGTTGGCGATGACCTTGCCGCGGTCGATGACCGTCAGCTCGCTGGCGAGCTGCTCGGCCTCCTCCATGTACTGGGTGGTGAGCAGGACCGTGGCCCCCTCGGCGACCAGCCGCTGCACCTCGTCCCAGACCTCGTTGCGGGTGCGGGGGTCCAGCCCGGTGGTCGGCTCGTCCAGGTAGAGCACGGCCGGGTTGCCGATCAGGGAGGCCGCCAGGTCCAGCCGGCGGCGCATGCCGCCGGAGTAGTTCATGGCGGCCTTCTTCGCGGCCTCGGTCAGGGAGAACCGCTCCAGCATCTCGTCGGCGCGGGACCGGGCGTCCTTGCGGGACAGGTCGAGCAGCCGCCCGATCATGTAGAGGTTCTCCCAGCCGGAGAGCTTCTCGTCGACCGAGGCGTACTGACCGGTCAGGCCGATGGTGCGGCGCAGCTGCCGCGGCTGGCGGACCACGTCGAAGCCGGCGACGGTCGCGGTCCCGGCGTCCGGGACGATCAGGGTGGACAGGCAGCGGACCAGGGTGGTCTTGCCGGCGCCGTTGGGACCCAGGACCCCGAGGACGGTGCCCTCGCGGACGTCCAGGTCGACCCCGTCCAGGGCCTTGGTCTCGCCGTAGTGCTTGACCAGCCCCCGTACTTCCACGGCGTTGGGGTTCTTGTCGTTTCGCGTCATGACCCCCATGGGACCAGCCGCCACTGACAAAGCACCGACAGCCGGCCGACAGACGGCCGACAGCCGGCCGACGGGCGCCCGTCGGCCGGCTGCGGGTCAGGGAGGGGGGAGCATCCCGCTCAGTGGAAGGCGTGCTCCGCCTGCGGGAACGTTCCGCCCACCACGTCCTCGGCGAAGGCCCTCGCCGCGTCGCTCATGGTCTGGCGCAGGTTCGCGTACTGCTTGACGAACTTCGGCATCTTCCCGCCGGTCAGACCCATCATGTCGGTCCACACCAGCACCTGCGCGTCGCACTCCGCGCCCGCGCCGATGCCGACCGTCGGGATGTGCAGGGACCGGGTGACCTCGGCGGCCAGCTCGGCGGGGACCAGCTCCAGCACCACGGCGAAGGCTCCCGCGTCCTGCGCGGCCTTGGCGTCGCGCAGCAGCTGGTGCGCGGCCTCGTCGGTGCGGCCCTGCACCCGGTAGCCCATGGCGTTGACGGACTGCGGGGTCAGGCCCAGGTGGGACATGACCGGGATGCCGGCCTGCACGATCAGCTCGGTCTGGGCCAGCGACCGCTCGCCGCCCTCCAGCTTGACCGCTCCCACGCCGGCCTCCTTGACCAGGCGGGTGGCGCTGCGCAGCGCCTGCACGGCGCCTTCCTGGTAGGAGCCGAACGGCATGTCGCCGATGACCAGGGCGCGGCTCGTGCCCCGGACGACGGCCGCCGACAGCATGGTCATCTGGTCCATCGTGACCGGGACGGTGGTGTCGTAGCCGAGGTGGCAGTTGCCCATGGAGTCGCCGACCAGGATCACCGGGATGCCGGCCCCGTCGAACACGGACGCGGTCATCGCGTCGTAGGCGGTGAGCATGGGCCACTTCTCGCCGCGTTCCTTGGCGAGGTTCAGGTCGCGGATGGTGATGCGCCGGGTGCCCGAGCCCCCGTACAGGGTGGTGGAACCCGACGTGGCTGCGGCCGCGGGCGCGGGTTCGCGGGCAGGCGAAACGGCATGCGTCATTGCAACTGCTCCTTGTGTCATCTCGAGGCGCCCTCACGGCGTCCCCGGACTCACCCCCCATGGTCGCACCCGGGTGGCCCGTGGCGGAAGTGGCCGCGGCGCCGGGCCGGGCGCGGCCTAGTCCCGCTCGAGCCAATGTGCGCGTTTCGTGACAAGCGGAACCCCTGGCGCACGTGCGTTCGTCCTCCGGAACGGACGACCGCGACAGGCGGTCGTGGGGAAGATACGGAAGGCTCCGTGCATCGCCTAGGGTCAAGGGGCGGGGACGGAGCGCGAGCACGGCAGTGAGGGCAGCGGCATGGCACAGGCGTACATGACGGAAAAGGGGAACGGCGGTTCGGAGCCCGAGCCCTCCGCATCCCGCTTCCGGCGCCGGCTGGCCGAACTGCGGGGCGACCGGGGGATCTGGCGGCGCGGACTGGTGCTCGCCGCGCTCTCCGTCCTGATCTCGCTGGTCATGATCTTCCACGCGCAGCTGCCCAACGACGTGGGCAACCTCGGCAGCCTCACCGAGACCTTCCTCCCCTGGCTGGGCGCTGCCGTGCCGGTGCTGCTGGCCGCCGCCCTCCTCCGCCGGTCGGCGAGCGCGCTCATCGCCGTCCTGCTGACGGCCGTGGTCTGGACGAACCTCTTCGGCGGCCTGGTCACCGGCAAGTCCGGTCCGGGCGGCAACCTGGCCGTCGCCACGCACAACGTGGACGCCGACAACGCCGACCCGCGGGGGACCGCCGAGTCCGTGGCGAAGTCCGGGGCCGACGTGCTGGCGCTGACCGAGCTCAAGGGCAGCGTCGTCCCGGTCTACGAGAAGGCACTGGCGGGCACGTACAAGTACCACTCGGTCGAGGGCACGGTCGGCGTGTGGAGCAAGTACCCGCTGACCGCCAGCAGCCCCGTGGACATCAAGATGGGCTGGACCCGGGCCATGCGCGCCACCGTGGACACCGAGCACGGGCAGGTGGCCGTCTTCGTCGCCCACCTGCCCTCGGTCCGGGTGAAGCTGAACGCGGGCTTCACCGCCAACCAGCGGGACGACAGCGCGGACGCGCTGGGCGCCGCGCTCGCCGCCGAACCGCTGAAGAGGGTCGTCCTGCTCGGCGACCTCAACGGCACCATGAACGACCGCGCCCTGTCCGAGGTCACCTCGCAGATGCGCTCCACGCAGGGCGCCGCGGGCGACGGTTTCGGCTTCAGCTGGCCCGCCCCGTTCCCGATGGCCCGCATCGACCAGATCATGGTCCGCGGCATCACCCCGGAGGCATCCTGGACCCTCCCGCGCACCGGCAGCGACCACCTGCCGGTCGCCGCCCGGCTGACGGTGAAGTAACCGGCGAAGCAGCCCCCGGCCGGCCTCCGGCTACGCCTGCTCGCGCCAGCCGTTGGTGAGGGGCAGCCGGCGGTCCTTGCCGAAGCCCTTCGCGGAGATCTTCGTACCCGGCGGGTACTGGCGGCGCTTGTACTCCGCCGTGTCCACCATCCGCAGCGTCTTCGCGACCAGCTCCCGGTCGAAGCCCGCCGCGACGATCTCCTCCAGGCCCTTGTCCCGGTCCACGTAGAGGGCCAGGATCGCGTCCAGCACCGGATAGTCCGGCAGCGAGTCGGTGTCCACCTGGCCCGGGCGCAGCTCGGCGCTCGGCGGTTTCGAGATCGAGTTCTCCGGGATCGGCGGGATCTCGCCGCGCTCGGCCGCGGCCCGGTTGCGGTAGCGGGCCAGCCGGAAGACGTCCGACTTGTACACGTCCTTGATCGGCCCGTAGGCGCCCACCGAGTCGCCGTACAGCGTGGAGTAGCCGACGGCCAGCTCCGACTTGTTGCCCGGGGCCAGCACGAGGTGGCCCTCCTGGTTGGAGACCGCCATCAGCATCGTGCCGCGCAGCCGGGACTGGAGGTTCTCCTCAGCCAGACCAGTGAGATCGAGCGCGGCCATGTACGCGTCGAACATCGGCTCGATCGGCACGGTGCGCAGGTGCAGGCCCGTCCGCTCGGCCAGCTCGGCCGCGTCGCCGCGGGAGTGCTCCGAGGAGTACTTCGACGGCATGGAGAGGCCGTGGACGTTCTGCGCGCCGACGGCGTCGCAGGCGACGGCCGCGACCAGCGCGGAGTCGATACCGCCGGAGAGCCCGACCAGGACGGAGCGGAAGCCATTCTTCCGGACGTACGCGCGCAAGCCCACCACCAGCGCGTCGTAGACCTCCTCGTCGTCGTCGAGGCGGTCGGCGTACCCGCCGGGGACGACCGGCTCGTACGCCTCGACCGGCTCCTCGGACAGGATCACCCGGTCGATGCGCAGCCCGTCGTCGACCACCCCGTCGGGCGCGCCGGGCTGCGCCGCCGGCAGGTCGAGGTCCACCAGCACGCAGCCCTCGGAGAACTGCGGGGCGCGGGCGACGACCTCGCCGTCGGCGCCGACGACGATGGAGTCCCCGTCGAAGACCAGGTCGTCCTGGCCGCCCATCATCGCCACGTAGGCCAGGGCGCAGCCGGCCTCCCTGGCCCGCTTGCGGACCAGCTCCAGGCGCAGGTCGTCCTTGTTGCGCTCGTAGGGGGAGGCGTTGACCGAGATCAGCAGCCCGGCCCCGGCGGACCGGGTGGCCGGGACCCGGCCGCCCTCCTGCCACAGGTCCTCGCAGATGGCCAGGGCCACGTCCACGCCGCGGACCCGGACGACGGGCTGGGTGTCGCCCGGCACGAAGTACCGGAACTCGTCGAAGACGCCGTAGTTGGGGAGGTGGTGCTTGGCGAACCGCAGCACGACCTCGCCGCCGTGCAGGACGGCGGCCGCGTTCTGCGGGGAGCCGGCCGGGCGGCCCAGCCGGGGCGCCGCCCCGTCGCTGCGGTCGAGGTAGCCGACGACGACCGGCAGGTCGCCGAACCCCTCCTCCGCCAGCCTCGCGGCGAGCGCGCGCAGGCCGGCGCGGGAGGCCTCCACGAAGGACTCGCGCAGGGCGAGGTCCTCCACGGGGTACCCGGTCAGCATCATCTCGGGGAACGCCACCAGGTGGGCGCCCTGTTCGGCGCAGTGGCGGGTCCAGTGGACGACCGAGTCGGCGTTGGCCGCGATGTCGCCGACGTGCGCGTCGATCTGATTCAGGGCGAGGCGTAGTTGAGGCACCCGCCCAGTCTAATCGTCTTTCTGACGCGATGTCCTGGGCGCGGCCCCGTTCCCGTTTTCGGCGGCCCGGTCAGGTCACCGGGCCGGCGTACTGCACGTCGTCGAGCAGGGTCCCCGCGGAGATGTCCGCGCTGATGGCGGCCGTGCCCTCGGGCACCTCGTACGCCACCACCCCGCTGGCGGACTCGCCCGGGAGGATCGACCCCCTGATCATCTTCGGGACGCCGCCGCCGGAGCCGCCGCTGTCGAAGACCAGCTCGGCGGTCATGCCCTTGTCGTCGCGGACGTTGGGCACCGCGTAGATCACCTCGTGCGGTTCGGTCGAGCCGTTGGTGATGGTCACCGTGATCTGGATCGCGTTCTTCACCCGCTCGCGGGCGAGGATGCCCTTGGGCGCGTACTTCTTGGGCGCCGAAAGGGTCACCTTCACCCCGTTGTCGTAACTGAAGGTCTCCCCGAACGGCAGCGCGCTGGTCAGGCCGGGCACCTGGGAGGGCGAGGGCGGGGTCATCGGCTTGGGCGAGGAGTCGGGGTAGGGGATCAGCTCGCGGTCCTGCCGGCCGATGTCGCGCCCGGCCCGGTCGACGGCCTTGTCGACGACGTAGGCGGAGAGGAACACGCCGGCGACGGCGGCGCCCAGGCCGACCACGCCGAGGACCGTCCCGGTGACGGCCATCGCCTTGCGCGGGGCGCCCTTGGAGGCACGGACGAGCGCGCCGATGCCGAGGCCCAGGGCGGTCGCGGCCAGGATCGCCCCGGCCCAGAAGAAGAAGGGGACGAGCGCGACGAGGATGCCGACGATGCCGACGACCAGAGCGGCCACGGCCAGCCCGTTGGTGGCCGGCGGGCCCTGCGGATAGCCGGGGTACGGGGTCCCGGGGAAGCCGGCACCGGGCGGGGCCCAGGGGCCGCCGGGGCCGGGTCCGTGCGGGCCGCCGGGGCCGAACCCGCCGAACCCGCCGGGGGCGCCGGGGGCGCCCTGGCCGAACCCGCCGGGCCCGTCCGGGGCGGGCGGTGCGAACGGGTGGGGCGGGGCGAACGGGTGGGGCTCGGCCGCGGGGGAGGGCGGGGCGAACGGGTTGGGCTCGGGCGCCGGGCCGGGCTGCGGAGGCGACGGGAGGGCGGGCTGCTGCTGCTCGGCCGCCGGGGAGCCCGCCGGCGTCGGCTGCTCCAGCGGCTGCTCCGGCGGCGCCGGAGGCTGCGTGGACGTGGCGGGCTGCTCGGCCGCCGGCGGCGCGGCCTGCGGGTTCTGGGCGGCGGCCCGGGGCTTGTCGAGCGACAACGGCTTGGCGAGCGGCTTGTCCAGCGACAGGGGCTTGTCGACGGGCGTCGGCTTGTCGAGGGACACCGGCGGCTCGGGCGCCGGGGCCTGCGGGAGCGGCTCCGGGGCGGGGGCCGCCTCGGGTATCGGGGTGCCGGCCGGCTCCGTCGGCGGACCGGGCGCAGGGGTGGGCGGGTTCGGCGGGGTGCTCATACCGGCGGAGGCGTCCTTTTTTCGCGGCTGTCCTGATCTCCGCAAGGGTGCCATGCCGCCGCCCCGGCCCCGACGGGTTTTCCGCAGGTCCGGGGGCGCCCCGGGCCCCGTCGTCGACGTCGCGCCCGGCCCGTGACCGCCCGGCACCGCACCTCGCCGCGGTCCCCGTACGCCCAGGAGCGGACGGTGTGCCCGCCGCCGCGGTCGAGCGGGGTGGCGGTCGCGGTGAGCCTGACCTCGGTGACCGGCCCGGTGGCCTTGCGGGCGGCTTCGGCGGCCTTGACATCCGGCCCGGCCGGGTCGACGTGTCCGGCCGGGCCGTCGGGGCGGAGCCGTGGTGCGCGGAGCCGTGGTGCGGCGAGCCGTGGTGCGTCGAACCGTCGCGGCCGTGGCCGGAGTCCGGTCCCGGGGGCGGGCGCAGGCGGCGAGCAGTCCCGGACCGGCACCGGCCGGGGCGAGGGCGGCGCCGGCGCCGAGCACGGCGCGGCGGGAGGGAAGGGAGGCGTCGGGCACCTCACGGGCCGGGGTCGCCGCACCCCCGAGCGGCGCGGCGGGCCCGCCGGGAACTGCACGTCCGGCGGGGACGTTACCCGGGGCAGGTACCCGCGCCGAGGAGCGACGCCACGTTTTGCCTAGGATCAGTCCCACTATGTCCACACATGGCCTCCCCCCGCGCCCGCCTCGGACCGCCGTACCCGTCGCCGTCCTCATCGGGCTGGGCGCCGCCGCCTACACCGCCTGGGTGCTCGAAGTCGTCCTGTCCACCGGGCTCAACCCCATCGAGGCGTACGTGAGCGAGTTGGCGGCCCAGGACCGGCCGCTCGGCGGCCTGTTCCGGGCCACCGACTTCACCGCCGGACTGCTCGTCTTCCTCGGCGGGCTGCTCGCGCTGCTCCGGCTCGCGCGGCACGCGGAATCCCGCGGCGCGTGGACGATGGCCGGCTGGGCCGGGGTCACCCTGTTCGGCGCGGCCACCGCCGCGGACGCTTGGCTGCCGCTGAGCTGCGCGCCCACCGCGGATCCGGAGTGCGCGGCGCGGGAGACCGCCGGGCTGGTCCCGGCCACCCACCAGGCCCACGCCGTCAGCAGCAGCCTGGCCATGACCGGCGCCCTGGTCGGAATCCTGGCCCTCACCGTCGCCGCCCGCCGCTACGGCTTCTTCGCCCCGCTCGCCCGTTATGGCCCCGCGCTCGTCGCCCTCGAACTCCTCGCCACGGCCTGGACTCTGTCCGCCATCGCCCTGTACACGGCCGGGCGCGGGACCTGGGCGCTGGGCGCCGGGCAGCGCCTGCAGGTGCTGTTGGTGGCCCTGTGGCTGGGCCTGCTGGCGTACTCCGTCCACCGGGAGCGCCGTACGTGAGCGCGCGGGACCCGCGGGAGGGCACCGCGACGGGGAGCGGGATCACGACGGAGAAGGGGACGGGGAGGCGGAGCCCGGACACTCGCGGCACCGGCCGGTTCGTGCGGGCGGGCGCCGACGGGGTCCCGCTGCACGTCGTGGTGGAGGGCCGGGGACCGGTGGTGGTGCTCAGCGCCGGGCTCGCCATGGCCTGGTTCGACTGGGACGCGGTCGCCGCGCTGCTCGTGGGCCGCGGCCGCACCGTCGTCCGGTTCGACCGCCCCGGGCACGGCCTCAGCGGCCCCGCCGCGGACCCGGCGACCGCCTCCGGGGAGGCCCACCGGATCGCCGGACTGCTGGACGCGCTCCACCTCACCGCCCCCGTCACCGTGGTCGGGCACTCGATCGCCGGATTCCACGCCGAGGCCTTCGCCCGGCTGCACCCGGAGCGCACCGCCGCCCTGGTGCTCCTCGACTCCAGCGTGGAGGAGGCGCCCCGCGCGGTGCTGCCCGCGGCCTTGCGGACCGCGGCCGCCCGCGCGCTCGGCCGGGCCGCGAGCGCCGCCGGACTGCCCGCCGCGCTGGGACCCGCGGCCCGGCGGGCGGCCGTACGGGCCTCGCGGACCGGCGGCGGCGACCCGGCCGCGCGGGACCTCGTACGCCGCTGCTACCGCACCGGCCGCGTCTGGCGCGGTGCCCTGCTGGAGAACGCCCGCTACCCGGACACGGCCGCCGAGGTCCTGGAGCTGCGCGCGCGGTGTCCGCTGACCGCGCCGGCCACCGTCCTGGCCGGCCACGACGGTTCCGGGAGGCGCGGCGCCCGGCGCTGGCTGGCCCGGCAGGAGGCGCTGGCCGACGCGATCGGGGCGCGCTTCGAGGTGGCCGAACCCGCCGGGCACCTGGTCATGCTGGACCGCCCGGACCAGGTGGCCCGGGCGGTCCTGGACGCCGCCCCGGATCAGGAGCGGGCGTAGACCGCCTCCGCCCAGCCGGCGATCTGGTCCTCCGTGAGGTGCTTCGCGAGGTCGGCCTCGCTGATCATGCCGACGAGCTTCTTGTCGCGGATCACCGGCAGCCGCTTGATCTGGTGGCTCTGCATCTCCTCCAGCACTTCGGAGACGTCGGCGTTCGCGTCGATCCAGCGCGGCGTCCCTTGGGCCATGTCACCGGCCGTCATCTGCGCCGGGTCGTGGCCCTTGGCCACGCAACCGACCACGATGTCGCGGTCGGTCAGGATGCCGCACAGCCGCTCCGTCTCGTCGCTGATGGGCAGCGCGCCCACGCCCAGGCGGGCCATCAGCTGTGCGGCCCGGTCCAGGGTCTCGCCCGCGGGGATCCACTGGGCCCCGGCGTGCATGATCTCTCCGGCGGTGGTCATCGCGTCAACCTCCTGAGCGCCGTCGTGCGGTGAGGCGCGGACGCGCCCGCCGCGGCGCCCCCGGGCCGGTGGGGGAGGGGGGATCGCGAAGGGGAGTGCGACGGGACGTGCACGCCCGCACGGCGGGGAGGCGCCTCCCACCACCGTACGGGCGTACCCCGTCACCCGCGCGGCGCAGCCCCGCGCCGCCCGAGCATGTCCGCCATCAGGGTGAGCTCCGAGCGCTGGGCGTCGACCATGCCCTGCGCCAGCTCCCGCTCGACCGGGGTCCCGCACTGCCGGGCGCAGCCCTCGGCCATCGCGACACCGCCCACGTGGTGGTCGGTCATCAGCTGCAGGTAGAGCACCTCGGCGTCCCGCCCGGAGGCCGCCTGGAGCCGGGCGAGCTCCTCCTTGGTGGCCATGCCGGGCATCAGTGCGCCGGGCGCGGCGGTGTGCCCGCCGCCGTGGCCCGTGTGCCCACCGCCGCCGCCGGTGTGCCCGCCGGTCCCGGAAGCCATCCAGGACATGGGCGGCTCGTCCGCCACCACCTTCGGCAGCCCCCACAGGTCCAGCCAGCCCAGGAGCATGCCCCGCTGGTTGGCCTGGGTGTTGGCGATGTCGTAGGCGAGGCTGCGCACCGCCTCGTCCTGGGTGCGGTCGCGCACGATGAACGACATCTCCACCGCCTGCTGGTGGTGCACCGCCATGTCCCGCGCGAAGCCCGCGTCCGGCGAGTGCAGCGCGGGTGTGCGGGCCGCCATCCCGGCCGCGCCGCTGTCCCCGGACGCGGCGGTGACGGTCGCCGCCGCGGCGAAGAGCAGCGCCAGCAGCACGGCCGATCCGGCGACCCAGTACGTACGGGGAGTGCGGCGGGCGGCGGGGGCCCCGCCGGACGGCTCCGCGACCGGCCCGGTCGCGGACTGCGTCGCCGGCCCCGTCACCGGCCGGCTCACTGGCCGGCCACGCCGTTGGTGCAGGCCGCGCCGGGCTCCGGGGTCTGCGGGCCCTGCACGTACTTGGTGAAGAACTGCGCGACGCGCGGGTCGTCCGCCTTGTCCACCGTCAGCTGCTTGCCCCACGCGCTCAGCATGATCGCGCCGGCCTGCTCCTTGACCGGGCTCATCAGCGTGTACGGCGTCCTGCCCACCGTCGCGGCGAGCTTGTCCACCTCGCTCTGGGCGGCCTTGTCGTTGTACGTCACCCAGACCGCGCCGTGCTCCAGTGAGTGCACGGCGTTCACCTGCGGAACCGGGCTCTTGTAGACGTCGCCGTTGCAGTTCATCCAGCGGGGGTGGTGGTCGCCGCCGACCGGCGGGTTCATCTCGTACGTCACCGGGGTCTCGACGTGGTTGCGGCCGAGGTTCTTCGCATCCCAGGTCTGCTCGCCGTCGACAGGCGTCTTGCGGGCCTGTGCGATGGCGTCCTTCGCGCGCTGCTCGTCCTGCTTCTGGTCGATCAGCACCCAGGCGCCGAAACCGACCAGGCCGACGACGACGACCGTCGAGGTCGTGATCGCGATGGCCTTGTTGCGCCGGTCGCGCGCCTTTTCGGCCCGGCGCATCTCGGCTATGCGCGCCTGGCGGGAGTGCTGGTCTGTGGACTTTCCGGACTTGCTGGCCATGGTGCCCTGGTTCCTTCTTCAGAGGGGGGTGGACGGACGCGAAACCGGACCGGTCAGGTCCGCAGCACCTGGAGCGCATGCAGGTCGGGACCGCGCGCGAGCGCGAGGGGCGCCCGGATCCGGCCCGGTCCGCCGGCCGCGGCGACGGGCGGCGCGTCGCCGCCGGCCAGGACCACGGCGGGAGGCGGAACGGGCAGCAGCCCCGGCGGCACGTGCGCGAGGGCCGAGCAGCCGGGCGGGTCGTACGGCGACACGCAGACGGCCTGCGCGGGCCCGTGGCCCGGGGGGCGCCCGTCGGCCGGGGCGGGGGGCTCACCGGGCCGGGCGCACAGGAGCAGCACCCCGAGGACCACGCAGGCGAGCCCGCCGGCGAAGAAGCCGAAGGCGGCGGGCAGGACGGCGCGTGGAAGGCCGCGGCGTGTACGACGCCCCCCGCGCGTGTGCTCCCGGCCCCCCATGGGCGCAGATGGTAATGCTCATGACGGGTCCATGGTCAGTGCGGGGGTGCCGCGACCTGTGCCGGGTGCGTAATGTGGCGGAAACCACCACTGGCGATACTGGGTCGGCCCGACTGTGCCCCGGCCCCGGTGGTAGTGGTGCACAGGCCGTCTGAACTGCGAGGATGAAAGCATGGACAAGCAGCAGGAATTCGTCCTCCGGACGCTCGAGGAGCGCGACATCCGCTTCGTGCGCCTGTGGTTCACCGACGTACTGGGCTTCCTCAAGTCCGTCGCGGTCGCCCCCGCGGAGCTGGAGCAGGCCTTCGACGAGGGGATCGGCTTCGACGGCTCCGCGATCGAGGGCTTCGCGAGGGTCTACGAGTCCGACATGATCGCCAAGCCGGACCCGAGCACTTTCCAGATACTGCCGTGGCGCGCCGAGGCACCCGGGACCGCCCGGATGTTCTGCGACATCCTGATGCCGGACGGCTCCCCGTCCTTCGCGGACCCGCGCTATGTCCTCAAGCGCATCCTGGCCAAGACCTCGGACCTGGGCTTCACCTTCTACACCCACCCCGAGATCGAGTTCTTCCTGCTGAAGGACAAGCCGCTGGACGGCAGCCGTCCGGTCCCGGCCGACAACTCCGGCTATTTCGACCACACCCCGCAGAACGTGGGCATGGACTTCCGCCGCCAGGCGATCACCATGCTCGAATCGATGGGCATCTCGGTCGAGTTCAGCCACCACGAGGGCGCCCCGGGCCAGCAGGAGATCGACCTGCGCTACGCCGACGCCCTCTCCACGGCCGACAACATCATGACGTTCCGCCTCGTGATGAAGCAGGTCGCCCTGGAACAGGGCGTCCAGGCCACCTTCATGCCGAAGCCCTTCTCGGAGTACCCGGGTTCGGGCATGCACACCCACCTCTCCCTCTTCGAGGGCGACCGCAACGCCTTCTACGAGTCGGGCGCCGAGTACCAGCTCTCGAAGGTCGGCCGCTCCTTCATCGCCGGCCTGCTGCGCCACGCGGCGGAGACGGCGGCGGTCACCAACCAGTGGGTCAACTCCTACAAGCGCATCTGGGGCGGCTCCTCCCGCACGGCCGGCTCGGGCGGTGAGGCCCCGTCGTACATCTGCTGGGGCCACAACAACCGCTCGGCCCTGATCCGCGTCCCGATGTACAAGCCGGGCAAGACGGGCTCCGCCCGCGTCGAGGTCCGCTCGATCGACTCGGGCGCCAACCCCTACCTCACCTACGCCGTCCTCCTGGCCGCCGGCCTGAAGGGCATCGAGGAGGGCTACGAACTCCCGGCCGGCGCCGACGACGACGTCTGGGCCCTCTCCGACGCCGAACGCCGCGCCATGGGCATCGAACCCCTCCCGCAGAACCTGGGCGAGGCCATCTCCCTGATGGAACGCAGCGAACTGGTCGCCGAAACCCTCGGCGAACACGTCTTCGACTTCTTCCTGCGCAACAAGAAGCAGGAATGGGAGGAATACCGCTCGGAGGTCACGGCCTTCGAACTCCGCAAGAACCTCCCGGTGCTGTAGCCGCAGGTCAGACGGCCTTTCGGGTCAGAACCACACTCAGGGCCAGCGGCACTCGGCCGCTGGTCCTGAGCCGTCTCACTCGCCCCGGGCCGTCTGTGGGCCGTCCGCCGCAGAATCCGAGGCTTCGCAGATCCCGTCCACGGCCTTGCGGGTCCGCCCCTCGCTACTCGGCATCAGGTGCGTGTACGTCCGGAGCGGAGCGTGAAGCCCGGGTCGCCGTGCCCGAGGTAGGTGCTGAGCGCCTCGATGTTCTCGCCGGCGTCCAGCAGCACCGAGGCGTAGAAGTGCCGCAGCGCGTGCATCCCATGCTCGCGCGAAGCGGTCAGAGACATCGGACGCGGTTACCGGTTACATCCCCTGCCGTCGCCCGCTGGCAGCCGAGGGAAGAGGCCACCCAACCACTCACCTCCTTGGAAGGCCCCGCCCTCCCACGTGGCCGTCCTCAGGGACCGTGTGATTGGCTGTCCGGTCTTGTGGTTGTGCCACATTGCTGAGGTCCGGCCGCCGTGTTGTTCCAGGTCGAGCTGGCCGTCTGCGTGTCCCGGTCCGGCCCGAGATCGCCGAACCCCGAGCCATGCTCATGCCATCGGTGTCATAATCGGACGTTGTGTGGACAATGCTTGCGCCGCTCATCGGCGTCCTGCTCGGCGGGTTCATGTCGATGCTGGCCCAGCGCTCGGCAGGACGCGCCTTGGAACGCGGCGAGGCGCGCCGCAGTGTTCGTGAACTTGCCGAGGCGCGCCGCAACGAGCGTCTCACCCACCTCATCGAATTTCTGTCTGCGGTGCAGGAAGCTGAACGAGTCGCGGTGGATCGGCATCACCACAACCTGGCTGACGAGCAGTGGCAGGCCCGGGCAGGGCAGGTCCTTGACAGGGTGTGGGTGATGCAGAAGACGATCCACGTGCTGTGCACGTCTGAGGTCAGCGAAGCGGCACATAGCCTCGCGTGGGCAGTACAGGAGGTGATCAGGAAGGGTCCCGAAGACCCGGGAGAGCCACAGGATGAGAAGGTCTGGGCACACATCCGTCCGAGCCGACAGGCATTCCTTGATCTCGTTCGCGACCAGCTGAGTTGAAACCCCGGGGAAGGATTCGGCAGCTGCCGTGAGCGGCCCGGGTCAAGCAGCACCAGCTCCGGCCTCCATTGTGCGGCGAGCATCATGTCCTTGAACAGGCGCTTCTACTGGGGTCCCCACTAACCAGTAGTAGAGCCGCTCTGCTTCCGAGTCTGCTTCGCCGGCGGCTTGACCTTGAAGTCACCACCGCCGGTCCCCTCGGCCACCAGACGCGTGATCATTTCGACCGCAAGGGCCTCCTGGAACCAGGGCGTCTCGCGTACAGCCTTGAACGAGCATCTCGCGGGCCACAGCCTCCGGCAGGGTGCCATGGATCCCGGCCGTGCCGTCACCGAGTTTGGCGTGCCGTAGGCAGTCCAGGAAGGTCTCGACCTTGTCCCCTCTCCGCCGGGCGATGCTGATGTCCGCCACTCCTCGACCGGATTCTCCGATGCTCAACAAAGTCCGCCCCTAACGGTTGTCGTGCCTTCACGCCCGGGGTAGACGGTGAAACGTGGACCAGGGCGCCGAGTCCTGCCCGCGGGGTTGTCGCTTGTCTTGTCGCTTGTCGCCCCGTAGTCAGACGGCCCTTCAGGAGCACCGCAGGGCCGAAGTGGGCCCGCCGCGGGGACGACAAGCGACAAGCGACAACCAGCCACGTGGAGCGGCAGCCGCCTCGGACGGTTACCAGCGCGGCTGGTGGTCCTTCCTGCCCTTCGCCGTGACGGCCAGCCGCCGGGCCCTGCCGGGCCGTCTGTGGGCCGTCGAAGGCTTGCCCATGGCTACTCATGGCGACCACTGATGACCACTCGATCTCTGCTCCTCCGCAGGGCGTCGAGAGTGATCCCTGGTCCGGGCATAGGTCAGTGAGATCCTGCGCGCTGCGCAACAAGAAGCAGGAGTGGGAGGAATACCGCTCGGAGGTCACGGCCTTCGAACTCCGCAAGAACCTCCCGGTGCTGTAGCCGCAGCTCAGGACCACTGTCGCACCGTCCTGACCCTTCGGGCCGGCGGTCGAGCACCGCCGGCCCGAAGCCGTCCCGCTCACCCCGGACCGCCTGCGGGCCGAAGCCGGGCTGTCGGTGACGGTGTATATCTTCACCGCATGACGACTCTTGATCTTGTTCCGGGCCTGATCACGACGCGCGAGAAGGTCGCCCAGGCCTACGGTGGTTCGATCTACAGCGGGGGAATCGTCCCGGCCAAGAAGTCGAACATGGTGTTCGTGTACTCCGATCCGGCCGTGGGTGAGAAGTTCGGCTACACCTTCGACGGGCAGGCCGAAGACGACGAGTTCGGAACCCTTTACCTGTACACCGGGGCTGGTGCGGAGGGGGATCAGGAGTTCGTCCGCGGTAACAAGTCGCTGCTCGAGACGGCGACGAACGGGCAAGAGGTGCACCTGTTCGTTGCGGACAGCCGCGTACCCGGCAAGAAGGAAGTGCGGCAGCGTTACATCGGGCGGGTGGTGCTCGATCCGATCGAGCCCTACGAGGTGCGTTGGAGCCCGGTGGGGGACGGCACGCTGCGCCGCATCATCGTGTTCAGGCTGCGGCCCGCTGAGGGTGCGGAGTTGTTCCTGCTGGAGCAGGATGCGATGAAACCAGCAGCACAGACGACCGTCCTCGAGGTGTCTTTGGAGCAGAAGCTCGCGAAGCTGCCGGCCCAATCCGGCACGAACGAAAAGAAGACCGAGCAACACAGCACGCCGGAGACCACCGCGAACATCACTGGCGGTACGCGCACGATGCGTCGCCGTGAAGGACAGCTCGTGAAGGCCTTCGAGTCCCACTTGGAGCAGGCTGGTCACTCCTTCAAGAGCTTCCAGATCACCATCGAGGGGGAGCCGGGCGCTCTCACGCCGGATGTCTACGACGAGACCGACCACGTCTTGTACGAGGCGAAGGGACAGGCGACCCGCACCAACGTGCGGATGGCAATCGGACAGTTGGCGGACTACAGGCGACACCTCCACAACGTCGAAAAGCTCCGGGTTGCGGTGCTCCTGCCGAGTGCGCCGACCCCTGACGTGAGGGACCTGCTCGCCGCCCAGCAGATCGCTCTGGTCTACCAGACGGAGGACGGGTTCCAGGGATTCCCGATACCCACCACCTAGCGGTCAGTGGGGGCGTCGGTCGGCGGGAGCCGCCCGGGTCTCAGCGGCCCCCAGCCATGCCGGCCGTCACCGCGCCGGGTCAGCGGACCGCGCGGTGCCAGAGGGGGCGGGTGGGGGGTGCGGGCGGTGTCGTCGTGTGGAGGTGTGCGTCCAGGCCCACCACCGCCATGGTCGTGCCCGACGCTTCGGTAACGGCCGCAGGCGCGCCCGCGTACAGCAGCCCGGAGTCCGTCCACGCGGGCGGGCCGCCCAGGCCCGTCGTGCCGATCGTGCCGTTGTCCGCACGGCCCACGACGTGCCGGCCCGCGACGCCGACCGCGCCGTACCCGGCCCGCCCGCCCGCCTCGGTGACGCTGGAGACCTGCGGCCGGCCCGGCCCCGCGGTGACCAGGGCGGAGCGCACGACGCCGGAGTCCGGGCGGCGGAAGTACAGCCGGACGCCCGCGCCGTCCGGGGCGGCCGAGAGGGGCACCGTGGTGGCGGGCAGACCCGTCGGCTGCGGCCCGGCGAGCCCGGCGCCGGGCGTTGCCTCGGTCCAGGCCAGGACCGACGTCGTGGTGGTGGCGTAGACGTGGCGGCGCCCGGCCGAGTCGACCGCCGCCACCGGGTCGCCCTGCAGGTCCTCGCCGCCCAGCCGCCGCCAGGCGGAGAAGCTGCCGTCGGGCTGCTGGACGGTGGCGCGCAGCGTGCGCCGCGCGTCGCGGAGGTAGACGGTGAGCC
The DNA here is from genome assembly GCF_056430495.1 of Streptomyces sp. NPDC045967. NCBI lineage: Bacteria > Bacillati > Actinomycetota > Actinomycetes > Kitasatosporales > Streptomycetaceae > Streptomyces > Streptomyces sp. NPDC045967. The sequence continues at coordinate 443,960 of NZ_JBWKLE010000001.1, forward strand.
GGCCGTCCGCGTCCACGGCGGCGGCCGGCGCGCTGATGGACGAGGTGCCGTCCTCGTCGGAGTGCTCGGGGGTGCCGAGCGAGCGCCACGGCCCGAACGGCCCGTCGGGCGCGGCCTGGACGGCGTACACGACCTCGCGCCGGTAGTCCGCGGGCCGCGCCGTGCCGAAGGCGGTACGGGTGGCGAGGACCGCGATCCGCCCGTCCGGCAGGCGGGCGGTGGTCGCGCCCGGGTCGATGCCCGTGCCCGGGAGGAGGGAGGGGCCGCTCCACGCGCCGCCCGGGTCGCGCGTCCAGTACGCGGTCTGGCCGTCCAGCGTGGCGAAGGCCCACAGCCGGCCGGGCGTGCCCTCGACCAGCCAGGAGGCGTGGTCGGCGCGGGTGTAGCGCAGCGACTGGGCCCAGTTGCGCCCGGTGGGGTTGCCCGCGACCTTGCGGTCCCCGCAGCCCGAGGGGGAGCCGCAGTAGTCCTGGTGGTCCTGCCAGGCGTACGTCCGCAGGTAGCCGGTCTTCACCTCGGCGGTCTGCGGGTCCAGCGCGTGCGGGAGGGTGCTGTTGTGGTAGCCGAGGTAGCTCTGGACGGAGAACCGCGGGCGGTCGGTGTACTGGGCGGCGTAGGCGGCCGAGGCGGCCTGCACGAACCGCGCCCCGTACATGTGGTCCTGGTGGTCGGTGAAGCGGCCGGTCTCGCCGTACCGGCCCGGTGTCGGGTCCTGCATCCGTATCGTCGTCGGCCGGTAGCGGGCCAGGACCCCTGCTATCGCCTGTATGAGCTGGTCCTTCGTGTACGTGAACTGCTGCTTGACCGGGGTGCCGGAGGCCAGCTGGGCGCCAAGCGCCGGTACGCGCCCGTTCCACAGGCCGCGCAGGCTGTCGGGGTTGTCCGCGGCGGTGCTGCGGGCCTCGCGGAGCTGGAACCACACCAGGTTGACCTGCGGCTTGGCGACGAGGATGTCGAGCTCGGCCTGGCCGCCGCCCGCGGTGGGTATGACGGTGCGCTTCCAGGCGCTGGTCCGGTCGCCGGTGGCCATCTGCGCGTAGGCGGAGCGTATGCCGTTCTGCCGGGCCTCCGCGTAGTGCGTGCGGTCGGCGGGCTGCTCCGGGTCCCGGACGCCCGCGCCGCGCGCCTCGTTGCGGCCGTCGGCCTCGCCGGAGGTGAGGTAGGCGGTGGTGACGGGGATCCCGGACAGCAGCGAGCGGCTGAGGTCGGGGTTCATGAAGAACAGGTCGTCGTCGGGGTGAGCGACGACCTGGACGACCGATCCGGCGGTCACGCTCGCGGGCAGCGCGGCGACGGCGTTCTTGTCCTCGGCGGCCCCGGCCGACGTCTGCTGGCCGGAGGCGAACGCGAGCACACCGGTGGAGCCGGCGGTCAGTACGCCGAGCAGGGCCGCGAAGCGGCGTCGGGTCATGGGCATCGGGCACGCCTAGGGGTCGATCGTCCGGGCGGAAAACCGCTGAGCAGTCAGAGAGAGGCCATTCCGGCGGACTTGGTTCACCGGTTACGGCGATGACTGCTGCTTTCCGGAAACGACCGGAGGTGATTGTGCCCTGTGAAGAGGTAGGTCCGGATATGTGCCCGAGATGTGGATGAAGTTCGTCCGCTCCGTGGAGCAACGGGCCTACGGGTCTGTGGGGTTAACGGCTGAATCGATAGGTTTTATGCATCTTGCGGCTTATGTCCGTATGGGTGCGCGGAGGAGCGGGGGCGCTACGGCCCCGTGTTGCGCGGGCCGACCGGCTGCCACGGCGCCAGGTACGCGTCCGGCGCGTCGGCCGATGAGGTCACGTACAGCCGCGCGTCCAGCCCCACCACGGCCAGGCTGACCAGGTTCTTCCCGGTCGTCGTCGAGGACGGGCCGCCGACGAACATCAGCGGTGACCGCTCCCACGGACGGCCCCGGCCGACTTCCGCCCCCAGTTGCCCGCCCGCCGCGCGGCCCGCCAGCACGTGCCCGCTCGCCGTCACCGAGCCGAAGCCCTTGAGGCCGCCGAGGTCGGTGAGATTGTTCACCTTCAGTCCGCCGTCACCCGTCATGAGGGCGGTACGGACGTTGCCGGAGCCCGGCTTGCGGAACCACAGCCGCACCCCGCCCTCGCGGCCCTCCGCGGTGAGCGGGAGCGTGGTCTCGGGCAGCCCGGTGGCGGTGACCGGCCCCAGCGGTTCGCCCGGCTTCGGCTGCACCCAGCCCACCACCGACGTGGACGTGGCCGAGAACACCATCCGGCGTCCGGCGCCGTCGGTGCCGGTGGCCGGGGTGCCGTGCAGGTCGGAGCCGCCGTACTGCTCCCACGGGCCCCAGCTGCCGTCCGCCTGCCGCACCCGGCCCCGCAGGGTGTAGGCGCCGTCGCGGACGTACGCCGCCAGCCGGCCGGTGCCGTCGACCGAGACGGCGGGGGCGCTGATGTCGGAGGTCCAGTTCTCGTCCGCGGTCTCGGGAGTGCCCAGCGACTGCCATGCGCCGAACTGCTCGGAGCCGGGGGCCGCCTGGAGCGCGTAGACCACCTCGCGGCGGTAGTCGGCGGGCGCGGTGCCGAAGGACGTGCGGGTGGCGAAGGCCGCTATCCGGCCGTCCGGCAGGGTGACGGTGGACACGCCCGGGTCCATGCCGGTGCCGGGCAGCAGCGTCGGGCCGCTCCAGCGGCCGATGAGGCCCGGCCGGTGCCAGAGGGCGACCTGGCCGTCGAGCACCTTGAACGCCCACAGCCCGTGCTCCTCGTCCGAGACCAGCCAGGAGGTGCTGGTGCCGCGGGCGTAGTTGATGGAGTCCGACCAGCGGTTGCCCGCCGGGTGGTCGGCGACCTTGAGGTCGCCGCAGCCGGCGTCGCTGCCGCAGTGGTTCTGCTGGTCGAGCCAGGCGTAGGTGCCGAGGATGTCCAGCTTCTCCTTGGCCTCGTCCGGGTCCAGCGCACTGGGGAGGGAGCCGTTGAAGTAGCCGAGGTAGTTCTGCACCGCGAAGTGCGGGCGGTCCTTGACGGTTTCGGCGTACGCGGCGGTGGCGAGCTGCACGAAGCGGGCGCCGTAGAAGTGGTCCTGGTGGTCGGTGTACCGCTTGGTGCCGGGGTGCCGGCCCGGGGTCGGGTCCTGGGAGCGGATCGTGGTCGGCTTGTACTGCTCCAGGATGCCGACCAGGGTCTGGACGACCTGGTCCTTCGTGTACGCGAACCGCTGCTTGACCGGGGTCCCGGAGGCGAGCATCGACTCCAGGCGGGGGACCTTGCCGTCCCACAGGCCGTGCAGGCTGTCGGGGACGTCGGTGTAGACGTTGCCGGCCTCGCGCAGTTGCAGCCAGACCAGGTTGACCTGCGGCTTGGCGACCAGGACGTCGACCTCGGCGTGGCCGCCGCCCTTGGTGGGCACGACCGTGCGCTTCCAGGCGCTGCCGCGGTCGCCGGTGGCCATCTTGGCGTAGGCGGCGCGGATGCCGTTCTGGCGGGCCTCGGCGTAGGCGGGTTTGTCGGGGGCGGCGACGGCCTGCTTGGCGGAGCCGGCGTTGACGCCGTCGGCTTCGCCGGAGGTGAGGTAGACCGAGGTGACGGGGAGGCCGGCGGATATGGAATAGCGCAGGTCGGGATTCATGAAGTACAGGTCGTCGTCCGGGTGGGCGACGATCTGCAGCACCCGGCCGGGATCGGGCGCGTCCGCGGGGGCCGCGGGGGCGGTGGCCCTGCTGTCGGGGGCCGCGGGGGAGGCGAGGCGGTCGAGTGCGTCGTTGCCGCGCAGCACGAGCATGCTGCCGGCGGCGGAGGCCGCGCAGAAGGCCACCACGGTGACGAACCTGGCCCACCGCCTCGCCTGCGCGGTGGCGGGGGTACGGGTGTCGGCGGGTGCGTGGTCCTCCGGTGTAGGGAGCGCCCGGATGTCGGCCCGATGCCGGGCTTGGGATCCGGCGGGGGAACCGGCGACACCGGGGGCCTCGGCGGGAGGCGCTGCGGTCTCCGGGGCGTCGGAGGGTGCGGTGCGGCGCCGCCGACCGCGGGCGCCGGTCCGCGCGGCGTCGCGGGCCAGGCGCGCGGCCTTGCGGCTGCCGCGCGGCACCTCGACCGGCGCGGGCGCGTCCACCGCCGCCCGCGGGGCCTCGGCGGCGTGGCCGTCGTGCCGTGCCCGCGCCTGCGGAAGCTGCGGGCCACGCCGTGGCGTTGCCTGCGGCGCGCCGGGGTGGTCGTCGTGCGGGTGGGCCTGCGGTTCGGGGATGCGGGTGCCGTACTGCCGGGCGTCTGGCGGCGGGGCGGGGCGGTGGTCGTGTCGCCGGGCGCTTGCCTGCGGGTCGGTGGGGTGGTTGTGCCGGTCGGCCTGGTGCGGGAATGGGGCGCCGTGCTGCCACGCACCCGCCTTCGGGTGCTCGGTGGGGTGGTTGTGCAGATCGGCCTGGTGCGGGAACCGGGTCCCGTGCTGCCAGGCACCTGCCTGCGGGGCTTCGGTCGGGCCGTCGGAGTGCCACGCCACCGGCTGCGGGGCCTCGGTCGCGCGGCCGTCGAGCCGGGCTCCGGTCTGCGGGGCGGGGTGCTGCGGTGGCAGGCTCGGCTGGGGATCCGGCCAGGGGGAAGCGGCGTAGGGGCGTCCGTCGGACATGGGGCTCCTCGCGGCCGGTCAGCGGGGAGCGGGCCCCATCACGCCATAAGTCTTGGGATCATCCGATAATCGTCCTCATCGTACGTGCCCAGGCCACGCAACCCGGCGCCCACCGGGACCGGTACGGCGTCGGGAAGAACACAGCCCCCCCGCCCCGCACGGACGCTCCCGCGCGGTCCCGCACATCGCCCTCGGGACGATGACCGAGCCGTCCGGACGCCCGCGTACGGACGCCCCCGTGGCGCCCGACGTCGGCATACGGCCACCCCGCCCCCGGCGGCGCCGGCGGCGTGGCCCGTCCGAAACCCCGTCCGAAACCCCGGCCGGGTGCGCCGATCCCCAGCCGATCCCGTGTGAAGAACGCCACCCCGCACCGGCCCCCGGCCCCACCCGACGCCACCACCACCGAAGGCCCTTGCCGATCCCCAACCGGCCGCCACCCCCGAGTCGGCCCCGGCCTCCGCCCGGACGTCGTCGCGGCCCGTCCCGAGCCCCGGCCCCCGGCAGGCCCCCGCGCCGCCCCCCAGGCCGGTCCCCCTTCGCGGGCCGGGGCACCTATAGGCTCAGCCGCAGGTACGCGAACGCAACTGGCAGACGACCGCGGGAGGCGGCGGGATGACGGTCCCGGGACGTAGGAGCAGCACCTTCAGCCGGCTGCTCCGCAGCGGATTCACCGATCCGTCCACCGCCGCCCGGCTCCTCGACGCCGACGCGCTGGCCTCCGTGCGCGCCGACCCCGTCCTCCTCGACGCCCTCGGTGCCACCGCAGACCCCGACCTCGCCCTCCTCGGACTCGTCCGCCTCGCCGAGGCGCAGCCGCCCGAGGAACTGCCCCGGCTCCTCGACACCCTGGTCAGCGCCAAGCCGCTGCGCGACCGGCTCCTCGGTGTGCTCGGCGCCTCCGAGGCCCTCGGCGACCACCTCGCCCGCCACCCCCGCGACTGGCACGCCCTGGTCACCTACGAGGCCGCCGACCTGCACCCCGGGCTGCCCGACTTCGAGCGCGGCCTCGCCGACGCCCACGACCCCGTCGCCCTGCGCGTCGCCTACCGCCGCTGCCTGCTCTCCATCGCCGCCCGCGACGTCTGCGGCACGACGGACGTCGCCCAGACCGCCGCCGAACTCGCCGACCTCGCCACCGCCACCCTCCGCGCGGCCCTGCGCATCGCCGGTGCCGCCGCCCCCGAGGACGCCGCCCAGTGCCGGCTCGCCGTCATCGCGATGGGCAAGTGCGGCGGCAACGAGCTCAACTACGTCTCCGACGTCGACGTCATCTTCGTCGGCGAGGCCGCCGCCGGAACCGACGAGGGCAAGGGCCTCCAGGCCGCCACCCGCCTGGCCTCCCACCTGATGCGGATCTGCTCCGAGACCACCGTCGAGGGCACCATCTGGCCCGTCGACGCCAACCTCCGCCCCGAGGGCAGGAACGGTCCGCTCGTGCGGACCCTCGCCTCCCACCTCGCCTACTACCAGCGGTGGGCCAAGACCTGGGAGTTCCAGGCCCTGCTCAAGGCCCGGGCCGTCGCCGGCGACCCCGACCTCGGCGCGCAGTACATCGAGGCCATAAGCCCCCTGGTCTGGCAGGCCGCCGAGCGCGAGAACTTCGTCGCCGACGTCCAGAAGATGCGCCGCCGCGTCGTGGACAACATCCCCGCCGCCCAGGTCGAGCGCGAGCTCAAGCTCGGCCCCGGCGGCCTGCGCGACGTGGAGTTCGCCGTCCAGCTGCTCCAGCTCGTGCACGGCCGCACCGACCACACCCTGCACTCCGGCACCACGCTCGACGCCCTGCACGCCCTCGCCGCCGGCGGCTACGTCGGCCGCACCGACGCCGCCCAGCTGAACGACGCGTACCGCTTCCTGCGCACCATGGAGCACCGCATCCAGCTCTACCGGCTGCGCCGCACCCACCTTGTCCCGGAGGACGAGCAGGACCTGCGGCGCCTGGGCCGCTCCATGGGCCTGCGTACCGAACCCGTCGCCGAACTCCACAAGACCTGGCGGCGCCACGCCTCCGTGGTGCGCCGCCTGCACGAGAAGCTCTTCTACCGCCCCCTCCTCGACGCCGTCGCCCAGCTCGCCCCCGGCGAGGCCCGGCTCTCCACGCGCGCCGCCGGCCAGCGCCTCGAAGCCCTCGGTTACGCCGACCCGGCCGCGGCCCTGCGCCACCTGGAGGCCCTCGCCTCGGGAGTCACCCGCAAGGCCGCCATCCAGCGCACCCTGCTGCCGGTCATGCTCGGCTGGTTCGCCGACTCCGCCGACCCGGACGCCGGGCTGCTCGGCTTCCGCAAGGTCTCCGACGCCCTCGGCAAGACGCCCTGGTACCTGCGGCTGCTCCGCGACGAGGGAGCCGCCGCGGAGAACCTCGCCCGCGTCCTGTCCGCCGGCCGCCTCGCCCCCGACCTGCTGCTGCGCGCCCCCGAGGCCGTCGCCCTGCTCGGCGACCCCGAGGGCCTCCAGCCCCGCAGCCCGGAGGCCCTGGAGCAGGAGGTCCTCGCCGCCGTCGGCCGGGCCGACACCCCCGAGGCGGGCGTCGCCGCCGCCCGCGGGGTCCGCCGTCGCGAGCTGTTCCGTACCGCCGCGGCCGACATCATCGGCTCCTACGGTACGGAGGACAGCCCGGCCGAGGAGGACCACGGAGCCCTCGTGGACCGGGTCGGGGCGGCCGTCTCCGACCTCACCGCCGCCACCATCGCCGGGGCCCTGCGCGCGGCCGTCGGCTCCCAGTGGGGCAGCACCCTTCCCACCCGGTTCGCCGTCATCGGAGTCGGCCGCTTCGGCGGCCACGAACTGGGCTACGGCTCCGACGCTGACGTCCTGTTCGTCCACGAGCCCCGCGAGGGCGTCGGCGAACAGGAGGCCGCAAAGGCCGCGCAGAGCGTGGTCGCCGAGATGCGCCGCCTCCTGCAGCTGCCCACCGCCGATCCGCCGCTGCTCATCGACGCCGACCTGCGCCCCGAGGGCCGCTCCGGTCCGCTGGTGCGGACCCTGGCCTCGTACGCCGCCTACTACCGGCGCTGGTCCCTGACCTGGGAGAGCCAGGCCCTGCTGCGGGCCGAGCCGGTCGCGGGCGACCCCGACCTCGGCCGGCGCTTCATCGACCTGGTCGACCCGCTGCGCTACCCGGTAGAGGGCATCGGCGAGGACGCCGCACGGGAGATCCGCCGGCTGAAGGCGCGGATGGAGTCGGAGCGGATGCCGCGCGGCGCCGACCCGACCCTGCACACCAAGCTCGGCCGCGGCGGGCTCAGCGACGTCGAGTGGACCGTCCAGCTGATGCAGATGCGGCACGCCTGGGCCGAGCCGGGCCTGCGCACCACCCGCACCCGCGAAGCCCTGGCGGCGGCCCACGCCGCCGGGCTGATCCCGACCGAGGAGGCGCAGATCCTGGACGAGGCATGGGTGCTCGCGACCCGGGTCCGCAACGCGGTGATGCTGGTGCGCGGCCGCGCCGGGGACACCTTCCCCTCCGAGGCCCGCGAACTGGGGGCGGTGGGGCGCTACCTCGGCTACGCGGAGGGCACGGTCGGCGAGATGCTGGACGACTACCGCCGCATCACGCGGCGCGCCCGCGCGGTGGTGGACGAGCTGTTCTACGGCGCGTAGCCCCGGCCGGACCCATTGCGTAGCCCCGCCCGCCGCGCGGCTCCGCCCGCCGGGAGGGGCGTCAGCGCCGGAAGCGGTTCAGCGCGGCCGTCGCCGGGTGCGGACCCGCGTACTGGGGGTGGCGCGGCAGCCGGTGCGGGAGCGAGCCGAACCAGGCCCGCGAGGCGGTGTAGCCGAAGGCCAGGCAGAGCAGGCCGCCCACGGCGTCGAGCCAGAAGTGGTTGGCGGTGGCCACGATCACCACGAGGGTCGCCGCCGGGTAGAGCAGGCCCAGGATGCGGGCCCAGGGGGCGGAGGCGACCGCGAAGATCGTCAGCCCGCACCAGAGCGACCACCCTATGTGCATGGACGGCATCGCCGCGTACTGGTTCGACATCTGCTTGAGGTTCCCGGAGGCCATGGAGCCCCACGTGTGGTGGACCAGCACGGTGTCGATGAAGTCCTGCCCGTTCATCAGCCGGGGCGGCGCGAGCGGGTACAGGTAGTAGCCGACCAGCGCGACGCCGGTGGTGGCGAACAGGACGAGCCGGGTGGCGGCGTAGCGCCCGGGATGGAAACGGTAGATCCACACCAGCACGCCGATGGTCACGATGAAGTGGAGCGTGGCGTAGTAGTAGTTCATGCCCACGACAAGCCACGTCACGGAGTTCACCCCGTGGTTGATCGTCTGCTCCACGGCGATGCCGAGGCTCCGCTCGGCGCTCCAGATCCAGTCGGCGTTGGCGAGCGCGGCGGCCTTCTGCTCCGGGACCGCGTTGCGGATCAGCGAGTACGTCCAGTAGCTGACCGCGATCAGCAGGATCTCGAACCAGATCCGCGGGCGGCGGGGGCTGCGCAACCGGGTCAGGAGGGAGCGTTCGGGCCCCGTCCGGACCTCACTCTCGGTCACGGGGGGTGACGAGACGTCCGTCCTGGTTTCCAGTGTCTTCACGCTCGCTTCACCCATGGGGAGAGAGTCTGCCAGATGCGATCTCGCCTCCGATCATCCCTCGGGACGGTCTTCGGCGCCTGCTCTCCGCCCTAGGGACGACGCCGGGCCCGGGCCTGCCCGGGGCCGGAGGCCGTGGAGCCCCGGACCACCAGCTCGGGCAGGAAGACGAACTCGCTGTGCGGGGCCGGCGTACCGCCGATCTCCTCCAGCAGGGTCCTGACGGCCGCCTGGCCCATGGCCTGCACCGGCTGCCGGATGGTGGTGAGCGGCGGATCGGTGAACGCTATGAGCGGGGAGTCGTCGAAGCCGACGACCGACACGTCCTGCGGCACCCGCAGTCCGCGCTGCCGGGCGGCGCGGATCGCACCGAGCGCCATCATGTCGCTCGCGCACACCACCGCTGTGCAGCCCCGGGAGATCAGCGCGGTCGCGGCCGCCTGGCCGCCCTCCAGCGTGTACAGGGAATGCTGGATCAGCTCCTCGGTCTCGGCCTCGTCGAGCCCGAGCCGCTCCCGCATGCCGAGCCGGAAGCCCTCGATCTTGCGGACCACGGGTACGAACCGCTTGGGTCCGACCGCGAGCCCGATCCGGGTGTGCCCGAGCGCCGTGAGGTGGGTGACCGCGAGCTGCATCGCCGCACGGTCGTCGGGGGAGACGAAGGGCGCCTGCACCTTGTCGGAGAAGCCGTTGATGAGGACGTACGGCACGCCCTGGCCGCGCAGTTGGTCGTAGCGGCCCATGTCGGCGGTGGTGTCGGCGTGCAGGCCGGAGACGAAGATGATGCCGGAGACCCCGCGGTCGACGAGCATCTCGGTCAGCTCGTCCTCGGTGGACCCGCCGGGCGTCTGGGTGGCCAGGACGGGCGTGTACCCCTGGCGGGTCAGCGCCTGGCCGATGACCTGGGCGAGCGCCGGGAAGATGGGGTTGTCCAGCTCGGGGGTTATCAGCCCGACGAGGCCCGCGCTGCGCTGGCGCAGCCGTACGGGCCGCTCGTAGCCGAGCACGTCGAGCGCGGCCAGTACGGACTCACGGGTGCCCGCGGCCACACCGGGCTTGCCGTTGAGCACGCGGCTGACTGTGGCTTCGCTGACCCCCGCCTGGGCTGCGATGTCGGCTAGCCGTGCGGTCACGGGATTGGACTGTACCGGTCGCACGTTCAGATTGCCCACCACGTGCACGAGTCCGCCGGCAGGGCCACCGTGCGCCCGTCCGTCTCGACGGGCGAGCTGGACAGCACGGGACGTCCGGGCGCGGGCAGTTCCACCGCTTCGGGCCGGGTGTTGAGGGTGCAGGCGAAGCCGGGCCGGGTGAAGAGGAGGACGCCCTCGGGGGCGGGCTGCCAGGACAGCGGGCCGGCGTCCGGGGAGCCGAGACCGGGCAGGGCCCGGCGCAGTTCCAGGGCGGCGCGGTAGAGCTCCAGGGTGGAGTGCGGGTCGCCGGTCTGGGCGGCGACGCTCAGGCCGGCCCAGCTCGCGGGCTGAGGCAGCCAGGCGCCGGCCGGCCCGAAGCCGTACGGGGGCCGGGAGCCGGACCAGGGCAGCGGTACCCGGCAGCCGTCGCGCAACCCGTCCTGGCCCGCGGTGCGCAGGAAGGCGGGGTCCCGGCGGACCTGGGCGGGGAGGTCGGCGACCTCCGGCAGGCCGAGCTCCTCGCCCTGGTAGAGGTACGCGGACCCGGGCAGGGCCAGCATGAGCAGGGCGGCGGCCCGCGCCCGCTCCAGGCTGCCGCAGCGGGTGCGGTGGCGTACGACGTCGTGGTTGGACAGCACCCAGGTGGTGGGCGCCCCGACGGAGGCGGTGGCGGCCAGGGACTCGTCGACGACTGTCCGCAGCGCCGCCGCGTTCCACGGGCAGGTCAGGAAGCGGAAGTTGAAGGCCTGGTGCAGCTCGTCGGGGCGGACGTAGCGGGCCAGGCGCTCGGAGGTCGGCGCCCATGCCTCGGCGACCCCGATGCGCTCGCCCGGGTAGGAATCGAGGAGCCGGCGCCAGGAGCGGTGGATCTCGTGGACGCCGTCCTGGTCGAAGAAGGGCAGCGGCTCGGTGCCGATGAGGGTGGCCTGCGCGCCGCGGCCGATGTCGGGCAGGCCGGAGGCCTTGACCATGCCGTGGGCCACGTCCACGCGGAAGCCGTCGACGCCGAGGTCCAGCCAGAAGCGCAGCACCGAGGCGAACTCGGCGGCGACCTCGGGATGGCCCCAGTCCAGGTCGGGCTGCTCGGGGGCGAAGAGGTGCAGGTACCAGGAGCCGTCCTCGACCCGGGTCCAGGCGGGGCCGCCGAAGACGGACTCCCAGTCGTTCGGCGGCTCGGCGCCGCCGGGCCCGCGGCCGGGGTGGAAGTGGTAGCGCGCCCGGGCCACCGGATCGCCGGCGCGGGCGGCACGGAACCAGGCGTGCCGCTCGGAGGTGTGGTTCGGCACCACGTCCACGATCACCCGCAGGCCGAGCGCGTGGGCGGCCCGCACGAGGTCGCCGGCGTCGGAGAGGTCCCCGAAGAGGGGGTCGACGGCCCGGTAGTCGGCCACGTCGTAGCCGCCGTCGGCCTGCGGCGAGACGTAGAAGGGGGTGAGCCACAGGGCGTCGACCCCCAGCCGCGCCAGGTGCGGCAGCCGCTCGCGCACCCCCCTCAGGTCCCCGACGCCGTCGCCGTCGCTGTCGGCGAAGGAGCGCACGTACACCTGGTAGATGACGGCATCACGCCACCAGCGGGTGCCCGCGGCGGTGTTGCTGGAAGCGTTTGCAAGCTGGACGGCCGTCGACTCTTGGGTCATATCGGGGTCAACGCAAGCACACGCCCCGTGGTTGCGGGCCTGCGAGGGCCAAGGCGGCGGGAACGAACAGCAAGCTGCGGCAACCGTACGGACACACGGATGTAACGATCAGCGCGTCTTGCAGAAAATTGCCGCAAGCCCTTTCGGTCTCCTTTCAGCCTTGTTACGTTCCTGGCAACTCGGGACCGCGAGGGCGCGTCCGGGATCATCGAAGGAGTTCATATGCGGCGTGGCATAGCGGCCACCGCGCTGGTCGCGGCCCTGGCGCTCGCGGCGACGGCTTGCGGTGGTGACACCAAGGACGACAGCGGCGAGACCAAGGCCGGTGGCGAACTGTCCGGCACCGTCACCTGGTGGGACACGTCGAACGACGCCGAGAAGGCCAGCTTCCAGAAGATCGCCGAGGCGTTCACCGCGAAGCACCCGAAGGTGACCGTCAAGTACGTCAACGTCCCGTACGGCGACGCGCAGAACAAGGTCAAGAACGCCTTCAGCAGCGGTTCCGACGCCCCCGACGTGATCCGCGCCGACGTCGGCTGGGTCGCCGACTTCGCCTCGCTGGGTTACCTCGACGAGGTCCCGGCCGAGACGGCGAAGAAGATCGACGCGGAGTTCCTCCCGCAGGCCGCGGCCAGCGGCAAGTTCGAGGGCAAGACCTACGCCGTGCCGCAGGTCATCGACACCCTCGGCCTCTTCTACAACAAGAAGATGCTCGCCGACGCCGGCGTCCAGCCCCCCAAGACGCTCGAGGAGCTGAAGACGGCCGCCGCCGCCGTCAAGGCCAAGAGCGGCAAGGCCGGCCTCTACCTGCGCGGCGACGACTCCTACTGGTTCCTCCCGCTGATCTACGGCGAGGGCGGCGACCTGGTCGACGCGAAGAACAAGACGGTCACGGTCGACAACGCGGCCGGCGTCAAGGCCTTCAAGACCGCCCGCGACCTGGTCACCTCGGGCGCGGCGGTCACCAACGCCACCGACGGCTGGACCAACATGCAGACGGCCTTCAAGTCCGGCGAGGCCGCCATGATGATCAACGGTCCGTGGGCCGTCGCCGACACCTACGCCGGCGACCAGTTCAAGGACAAGGCCAACCTCGGCGTCGCCGCCGTCCCGGCCGGCTCGGTCAAGGCGGGCGCCCCGCAGGGCGGCCACGACCTCGGCGTCTACGCCGGTTCGAAGAACCGCGACGCGGCCCACGCGTTCGTCGAGTACATGACCTCGCAGGAGGTCCAGGTGCAGTCGGCCAAGGAGCTCAGCCTGCTCCCCACCCGCACCGCCGCCTACGAGCAGCCCGACGTGAAGAGCAGCGAGATGGTGCAGTTCTTCAAGCCGGCCGTGGACAAGGCCGTCGAGCGCGCCTGGATTCCGGAGAACGGCTCCCTCTTCGAGCCGCTGAAGGTCGAGTACACCAAGGCGATCACCGGGGCGTCGAGCCCCGAGGACGCCGCCAAGGCGGCCGGTGTCGAGTTCCGCAAGATCCTCAAGGGTTGGAAGTAACGACGAGATGGCTGCTCACACCAGCCAGTCTGTGGTGAAGGCCGCGGGTGACGGAGTCGGGAACGACGACGCCGCCCGCGGCCGGAGCCGCAGGACTGACAGCGGGAACACGGGTGGACTGAGGCGCGCCCTCTCCACCCACTGGTACGCCTGGACCATGATCGCCCCGGTGGTGCTCGTCCTCGGCGTGATCATCGGGTGGCCGCTCGTGCGCGGCGTCTACCTGTCGCTGACCGACGCCAACGAGCGCAACGTCGCCCGTGACATCGGCGCCCGCCACATCGACGCCACGTATGAGTTCATCGGGCTCGACAACTACGCGGCCGTCCTCGGCGACCCGGTGTTCCTGCAGCGGCTGGTGTGGACGGTGGCCTGGACGGTCGCGTGCGTGTCCATCACGTTCGTGCTCGGCCTGACCCTCGCACATATGCTCAACCGGCAGTTCCGGGGCCGCGCCGCCTACCGGATGGCGCTCATCCTGCCCTGGGCCGTGCCCGGCTTCGTCTCCGTCTTCGCCTGGCGGTTCCTCTTCAACCGCGACAACGGCATCCTCAACAAGGTGCTCGACGGCGGCGGCATCGCCGCCGTGCCGTGGCTCGACGACCCCACCTGGGCCAAGTTCTCCGTCATCGCCGTCAACGTCTGGCTGGGCGTCCCCTTCATGATGGTCGCCCTCCTCGGCGGCCTGCAGTCGATCCCGGGCGAGTTGTACGAGGCCGCCGAGATGGACGGCGCGAGCCCCTGGCAGCGCTTCCGCCACATCACCCTGCCGGGACTGCGCGCCGTGAGCATGACGGTGATCCTGCTCTCCACCATCTGGACCTTCAACATGTTCCCGGTGATCTTCCTGCTCACCCGGGGCGGACCGGGCGACTCCACCGAGATCCTGGTCACCCAGGCGTTCCGGGAGGCGTTCATCACCAGCCCCCGCGACTTCGCGGTCTCCGCGACGTGGGGCGTGCTGATCCTCCTGCTGCTCATGATCTTCGCGCTGGTCTACCGGCGCTCGCTGCGCAAGCAGGGAGAGGTGTGGTGACCATGACCAGCACGCGTACCCGGGGCAGCCGCTCCCCGCTCGCCTCCGTCGGCCTGCACGCGACGCTCGTCGCCGCCTCCGTCATCGCCGTCTTCCCGGTGCTGTGGATCCTGCTGACCTCGCTCAAGCCCGCGCAGCACGCGATCACCACGGACTTCGTCAAGGAACCGACGCTCGCCAACTACACCTACCTGCTGGAGTCGAGCCACTTCCTCGACTGGTTCCTCAACTCCGTCCTGGTCGCCGGCGTCACCACCGTCCTCGGTGTGTTCATCGCCGCCACCACCGGATACGCGGTCAGCCGCTTCAAGTTCCCCGGCATGAAGCCGCTGATGTGGACCCTGCTCATCACCCAGATGTTCCCGATGGCCATCCTCATCGTCCCGCTCTACAACCTGATGGGCGACCTCGGCCTGCTCAACCAGCCGGTCGGCCTGATCATCACCTACCTCACCATCGCCGTGCCGTTCTGCGCCTGGATGATGAAGGGCTTCTTCGACACCATCCCGGTGGAGATCGACGAATCCGGCCGCGTCGACGGGCTCAACCCCTTCGGCACCTTCTGGCGGCTGATCCTGCCGCTCGCCAAGCCCGGCCTCGCCGTCACCGGGTTCTACGCCTTCATCACCGCCTGGGGCGAAGTCGCCTACGCCTCCGCCTTCATGGTCGGCGAGGAGAACCTCACCCTGGCCGGCGGCCTGCAGACCTTCGTCACCCAGTACACCTCCAACTGGGGTGCGATGAGCGCCGCCTCGGTCCTCATCGCCATCCCGGCTGCGATCTTCTTCGTCTTCGCCCAGCGTCACCTCGTCGCCGGGATGACGGCAGGCGCCACCAAGGGCTAGGGGAGTGTCTTCCGGGTCATGCCGGGCGGCCTGACCCGGAAGACACCCCCTCCCACCCGCGCCCGCCCCCTCTCACCCCCGGCCCGATCTCTTCAAGGACGACATGACCCAGCACCTCGCCGACGCACTTCCCACCTCCACCGGCACCCGGCCCGGCTGGTGGAGAGAAGCGGTGATCTACCAGGTCTACCCGCGCAGCTTCGCCGACTCCAACGGGGACGGCATGGGCGACCTCGAAGGCATCCGCAGCCGCCTGCCCTACCTCCGGGACCTCGGGGTCGACGCCGTCTGGCTGAGCCCCTTCTACGCCTCCCCGCAGGCCGACGCCGGCTACGACGTCGCCGACTACCGGGCCATCGACCCCATGTTCGGCACCCTGCACGACGCCGACGCCGTCATCCGCGAGGCCCACGCACTGGGCCTGCGCATCATCGTCGACCTCGTCCCCAACCACTGCTCCGACCAGCACGAATGGTTCAAGCAGGCGCTGCGCGAAGGCCCGGGCACCCCGCTGCGCGAACGCTTCCACTTCCGCCCGGGACGGGGAGCGGACGGCGCCGAGCCGCCCAACGACTGGGAGTCCATCTTCGGCGGCCCCGCCTGGACCCGCGTCGCCGACGGCGAGTGGTACCTGCACCTGTTCGCGCCCGAGCAGCCCGACTTCAACTGGGACCACCCCGCCGTCCAGGACGAGTTCCGCTCCATCCTGCGCTTCTGGCTCGACCTGGGAGCCGACGGCTTCCGCATCGACGTCGCCCACGGCCTGGTCAAGGCCCCCGGCCTGCCCGACCTCGGCCGCGACGAGCAGCTGAAACTGCTCGGCAACCAGGTGCTGCCCTTCTTCGACCAGGACGGCGTCCACGAGATATACCGCTCCTGGCGCACCGTCCTCGACGAGTACGCGGGCGACCGCATCGGCGTCGCCGAGGCGTGGACGCCGAGCGCCGACCGCACCGCGCTGTACCTGCGCCCCGACGAGCTGCACCAGGCGTTCAACTTCCACTACCTGAACACCGGCTGGGACGCGCAGGCGCTGCGCGCCGCCATCGACGACTCGCTCGACTCGATGCGGCCGGTCGGGGCGCCGACGACGTGGGTGCTGTCCAACCACGACGTCGTACGCCACCGCACCCGCTTCGGCAGCCTGGAGCGGGCACGGGCCGCCGCCCTGCTGATGCTGGCCCTGCCCGGGTCGGCGTACGTCTACCAGGGTGAGGAGCTCGGCCTGCCGGAGGTCGTCGACCTGCCGGACGAGGTCCGCCAGGACCCGTCCTTCTTCAAGGCGAACGGTCAGGACGGGCTGCGCGACGGCTGCCGCGTCCCGATCCCGTGGTCCGGCGAGAGCGCCCCGTACGGATTCGGCAGCGGCGGCAGCTGGCTGCCGCAGCCGGCCGAGTGGGCGGGCCTGAGCGTCGAGGCGCAGACCGGCGACCCGCAATCGACGCTGGAGCTGTACCGGGCGGCGCTGCGGGTGCGGCGCGAGCACCCGGACCTCGGCGCCGGCGATGCCGTGCAGTGGCTGGCCGCGCCCGAAGGGGTCCTGGCGTTCCGGCGCGGAGCCTTCGTCTGCACGGTCAACACGACGGACGGGCCCGTCCGCTTCCCCGCGGCGGGATCGGTGCTGCTCGCCAGCGGGCCGCTCGCCGACCCCGACGTCCTGCCCGCCGACACCGCGGTGTGGTGGCAGGGGTGACGTCCGCGCTGCGGCTGACGGACATCGCCGCGCAGGCCGAGGTCAGCGAGGCGACCGTCAGCCGTGTGCTCAACGGCAAGTCGGGGGTGGCGGCCGGCACCCGGCACAGGGTGCTGGCCGCGCTCGACCTGCTGGGCTACGAGCGGCCGGTGCGGCTGAAGCGGCGCAGCAACGGACTGGTGGGGCTGCTGATACCGGAGCTGACCAACCCCATCTTCCCGGCGTTCGCCCAGGTCATCGAGCAGGCGCTGGCCGGGCACGGGTACACGCCGGTGCTGTGCACGCAGACGCCGGGCGGGGCCACCGAGGACGAGCTGGTGGAGCAGCTGGAGGAACGCGGGGTCACCGGCATCGTCTTCCTGTCGGGCCTGCACGCCGACGCCCACGCCGACCCCTCGCGCTACCAGCGCCTCGCGGCCCGCGGCACTCCCTTCGTGCTGATCAACGGCTTCAACGAGCAGGTGAACGCGCCGTTCATCTCCCCCGACGACCGGGCCGCGGCGGACATGGCCGTGCGGCACCTGGAGGACCTCGGGCACCGCAGGATCGGCCTGGCGATCGGGCCCACGCGCTACGTGCCGTCGGCCCGCAAGGAGCAGGGCTTCACGGCCGCCCGCCCGTCCGCGGAATCCGAGGGGCTGATCCAGCGCACCCTCTTCACGGTCGAGGGCGGCCACGCGGCCGGCGGCGCACTGCTGGACCGGGGCTGCACGGGGGTGGTGTGCGGGAGCGACCCGATGGCGCTCGGCGTGATACGGGCGGCCCGCGAGCGGGGGCTGCGGGTGCCGGAGGACGTGTCGGTGGTCGGCTTCGACGACTCCCCGCTGATCGCCTTCACGGACCCGCCGCTGACGACCGTACGCCAGCCGGTCCGCGCGATGGCGACGGCGGCGGTCGGAGCCCTCCTGGAAGCGGTGGCGGGCACCCCGGTGCAGCGCACGGAGTACGTCTTCCAGCCGGAGCTGGTGGTGAGGGGGTCGACGGCGCAGGTGCGGGCGGAGTGATCCGGCCGGGCCCCGGCCCGGCCGACCGGGCCCGACGACCTCCGGGCCCGGCACCGGCGTGCCGTGAGGGCCGGGCCCGACGGGCGCGCGGCCCTCGCCCCGGCCCCGGCCCCGCCGATCGCCGCGCCTACTCCGCCTCCGTCTCCCGCGCGATCCACGCGGCGTACGCGGCCGACGCGGAGTCCACCGCCAGGACGATCCACTCCGGCACGTCGTAGGGGTGGTCCCCGGTGACCCGTGCGGTCAGCGCGGGCAGGCGGGACCGGGTCGTCTTGAACGAGACGCGCCACTCCGTGGCCGTCTCCACCGTCCCCTCCCAGCGGTAGACCGCCGTGTGCGGGGCGTCGACGTGGGCGCACGCGGCCAGGCCCGACTCGACCGCGCCCCGGGCCAGTTCGGCCGCGCGGTGTTCGCTGTCGACGGTGGTCTGCGCGATCACGATGTCGGTCGGCACGGGTCCTCCTGCTGTCGGCTGAGGGGGACCCTACCCAGTGCTTCCCCGGTGCGCTCCCGGGAGGACACGTCGCAGAAACAATTCTGCAATCTCTTGCGCAAGCTCTTGCAGGGGCGGGTTCCGGCCCATACGGTCGCGTGCAATCCCCACCTCTCCGCCAGGAGGCCCCACATGTCGCCCACCCGCACCACCTTGGCGGCCGCTGCCGCCGTCGCCGCCCTCGCCGCCGCCACACTCACCGCGCAGGCACCGCAGGCGCAGGCCGCGCCCCCCGGCGACCGGGACGTCACCGCCGTCCTGTTCGAGTGGCGGTTCGATGCCGTGGCCAGGGCCTGCGCCGACACGCTCGGACCCGCCGGTTACGGGTACGTCCAGGTCTCGCCGCCGCAGGAGCACATCCAAGGACCCCAGTGGTGGACGTCCTACCAGCCCGTCAGTTACAAGATCGCAGGGCGGCTCGGCGACCGGGCCGCCTTCAAGGCCATGGTCGACGCCTGCCACGGCGCCGGTGTGAAGGTCGTCGCCGACGCCGTCATCAACCACATGGCCGCCGGCGACGGAACGGGCACCGGGGGGAGCCCGTACACGAAGTACGGGTACCCGGGCATCTACTCCGGATCCGACATGGACGACTGCCGGGCCGTCATCTCCACCTACCAGGACCGGGCCAACGTCCAGAACTGCGAGCTCGTGCAGCTGGCGGACCTGGACACCGGCGAGGACTACGTACGGGGGCGGATCGCCGGCTACCTGAACGACCTGCTGTCGCTGGGCGTCGACGGGTTCCGGATCGACGCCGCCAAGCACATGCCCGCCGCCGACCTCGCCGCCATCAAGTCCCGGCTGAGCAACCCCGGCGCCTACTGGAAGCTGGAGGCGATCCACGGCGCGGGCGAGGCCGTGTCGCCCAGCGAGTACCTCGGCAGCGGGGACGTGCAGGAGTTCCGCTACGCCCGGGACCTCAAGCGCGTCTTCCAGAACGAGAACCTGGCCCACCTGAAGAACTTCGGCGAGCCGTGGGGGTACATGGCGAACGGCAAGTCCGCCGTCTTCGTCGACAACCACGACACCGAGCGGGGTGGCGACACCCTCAGCTACAAGAACGGCTCGTCCTACACCCTCGCCAACGTCTTCATGCTCGCCTGGCCCTACGGCTCCCCGGACGTGCACTCCGGCTACGAGTGGAGCGACAAGGACGCCGGCCCGCCCAACGGCGGCGCGGTGAACTCCTGTTACACCGACGGCTGGAAGTGCCAGCACGCCTGGCGCGAGATCTCCTCCATGGTCGGCCTGCGCAACGCGGCGCGCGGTCAGGGCGTCACGAACTGGTGGGACAACGGCGGTGACCAGATCGCCTTCGGGCGCGGCACCAAGGCGTTCGTGGCCATCAACCACGAGGCCGGCGCCCTGACCCGGACCTTCCAGACCTCCCTGCCCGGCGGCGACTACTGCGACGTGCAGAGCGGACGCGCGGTGACCGTGAACTCCGCCGGCCAGTTCAGCGCCACCGTCGCCCCGGGGACCGCCCTCGCCCTACACGCCGGCGCCCGCACCTGCTCCGCCGCGCCCGCCCCGGCCGCCTCCGGTGCCTCCTTCGCCGTCAACGCCACGACCGTCCCCGGCCAGAACATCCACGTCGTCGGCGACCGCACCGAGCTCGGCGCCTGGAACACCGCCGGCGCCCTCCGGCTCGACCCCGCCGCCTACCCCGTCTGGAAGCTCGACGTCACCCTCCCGGCCGGTACGTCCTTCGCGTACAAGTACGTCCGCAAGGACTCCTCCGGCAACGTCACCTGGGAGAGCGGCGCCAACCGCACGGCCACCGTGCCCGCGAGCGGCAAGGTCACGCTGAACGACACCTGGCGCAACTGACCCACCCCTCCCACAGACCAGGGCTGCCCGGAACCCGCCCGCACCTGCGCGCCGGGCAGCCCTCCTCCACGCGACACGTACACAAGGAGATCCGCCTTGATACGCCCTGCCGCAGGAGTCCTCGCCGCCGCCCTGGCCGTGACGCTCCTGCCCGCCCTCCCCGCCGCGGCGGCCGACGCCAAGGCGCCCGCCCCGCCCTCGGACGCGAAGCTGGCCAAGCAGCCGGCCCGGCACGACCTGACCCGGGAGCAGTTCTACTTCGTCCTCCCGGACCGGTTCGCGAACGGCGACCCGCGCAACGACCGGGGCGGCCTGACCGGCTCCCGCCTGGAGACCGGACTCGACCCGACCGACAAGGGCTTCTACCAGGGCGGCGACCTCAAGGGGCTCACCGACCGCCTCGACTACATCAAGGGCCTGGGCACCACCGCCATCTGGATGGCGCCGATCTTCAAGAACCAGCCGGTGCAGGGCAAGGGCGACGACGTCTCCGCGGGCTACCACGGTTACTGGATCACCGACTTCACCCAGGTCGACCCGCACTTCGGCACCAACGCCGACCTGGAGCGGCTGATCGACAAGGCGCACGGGAAGGGGATGAAGGTCTTCTTCGACGTCATCACCAACCACACCGCCGACGTCGTCGACTACCGGGAGGCGTCCTACGGGTACCTGTCGAAGGGTGCCTTCCCCTACCTCACCAAGGACGGGGTGCCCTTCGACGACTCCGACTACGCGGACGGCGGGCGCAAGTTCCCCAAGACCGACGGCGAGTCCTTCCCGCGGACCCCGTTCGTCCCCGACGCCAAGAAGAACGCCAAGGTCCCGGCCTGGCTCAACGACCCCCGGATGTACCACAACCGGGGTGACTCCACCTTCGCCGGCGAGTCCTCCGAGCAGGGCGACTTCTTCGGCCTGGACGACCTGTGGACCGAGCGCCCCGAGGTCGTCAGCGGGATGGAGGAGATCTACCGCAAGTGGGTCGAGGAATTCGACATCGATGGCTTCCGGATCGACACCGTCAAGCACGTCAACCTGGACTTCTGGAGCCAGTGGGCCACCGCGCTCGACGCGTACGCCGCCAAGCGCGGCCGCGAGGACTTCTTCATGTTCGGCGAGGTCTACTCCGCCGACACGGCCGTCACCTCCCCCTACGTGACGCGCGGACGCCTCGACTCCACCCTCGACTTCCCGCTCCAGGACGCCATCCGCGCGTACGCCGCCCAGGGCGCGGGAGCCGGCCGGCTGGCCGCCGTGCTCGCCGACGACTACCGGTACACCACCGACAAGGCCAACGCCTACGAGCAGGTGACCTTCCTCGGCAACCACGACATGGGACGCTTCGGCTCGTTCCTGAAGCAGGACCGGCCGGGCGCGGGGGAGCAGGAGCTGCTGGACCGCTACCGCCTCGCCAACGAGCTGATGTTCCTCTCCCGGGGCAACCCGGTGGTCTACTCCGGCGACGAGCAGGGCTTCACGGGCGCGGGCGGCGACAAGGACTCCCGCCAGCCGCTCTTCGCCTCCAAGGTCGCCGACTACCTGGACGACGACCAGCTCGCGACGGCGCGCACCCACGCGAGCGACGCCTACGATCCCGGGCACCCGCTCTACCGGCAGATCAGTGCCCTCTCGAAGCTGACCAAGGCGCACCCCGCCCTGCGCGACGGCGTCCAGAGCGAACGCCTCGCCGACGGCTCCGTCTACGCCTTCGCCCGCACGGACACCCGCACCCGCACCGAGTACCTCGTCGCCGCGAACAACGCGGCCGAGTCCAGGTCCGTGCAGATCGACGCCCCCGCCGGCGCCCAGTACCGCACCCTGTACGGCGGCACCGCGCTGCTGCGGGCCTCCGCGGCCGGCAAGCTCACCGTCGTCGTCCCCGCCTTCGGCTCGGTGGTCCTCCAGGCCACCGGCCCCCTCGCCGCGCCCGCCACCGGGCCCGCGCTGACCCTCAAGGCCCCGGCCCCCGGCGCCACCGGCACCGTCGAGCTCAGCGCCGACGTCACCGGCGGCGGCCTGAACCGGGTCGTCTTCGCCGCGCAGGCCGGCAACGGTCCCTGGCAGGTCCTCGGCACCGCCGACCACGCCCCGTACAAGGTCACCCAGCACATCACCGCGCCCGCCGGAACCCCCTTGCGCTACAAGGCCGTCGCCGTCGACGCCACCGGCCGCACCGCGAGCGCCCTCGCCCGGTCCGCCGCCGGACAGGCACCGCCCGAGGAGACCCCGACCGCCACCCAACGCGACTACGCCGTCGTCCACTACCACCGTCCCGACGGCGACTACACCGACTGGCGGCTCTACGCCTGGGGCGACATCGCCGAGGGCGAGGCGACACCGTGGCCCGCCGGGCACGGCTTCACCGGCCGCGACGCGTACGGCGCCTTCGCCTACGTCAAGCTCAAGCCCGGTGCCTCCTCCGTCAACTACCTGGTCATCGACAAGGACGGCACCAAGGACGTCGCCGCCGACCGCACTATCGACGTGACGAAGACCGGCGAGATCTGGCTGGAGCAGGGCAAGGAACCCGCCCGCACCGACCGGCCCGCCTACCCGCCGCAGGACACCTCCAAGGCCGTCCTGCACTACCAGCGCCCCGACGGCGCCTACGACGGCTGGGGCCTGCACGTGTGGACCGGCGCCGCCACCCCCACCGACTGGTCCAAGCCGCTGCTCCCCACCCGTACCGACGCCTACGGCGCGGTGTACGAGGTCCCGCTCGCGCCCGGCGCCACCAGCCTGAGCTACATCCTCCACAAGGGCGACGAGAAGGACCTGCCCTCCGACCAGTCCCTGGACCTGAAGGCCACCGGCCACGAGGTCTGGATGCTGGGCGGCACCCAGAAGTACCTCCTGCCGCAGCCCGCCAGCTCCGCCGCCGCCCTGGACCTGACCAAGGCCCAGGCCGTCTGGATCGACCGCGACACCCTCGCCTGGAACGCCCCCGCGGCCGCCGCCTCCGCCCAGCTCCTCGCCTCCCGCGACGGCGCCGTCACGGCCGAGAACGGCATCCTGCGCGAGGGCGGGGCCCGGTGGCTGCGGCTGAACCGCACCGAGCTCACCGCAGCCCAGAAGCAGAAGTTCCCCCACCTGGCCGCCTATTCCGCCCTCACCGTCGACCCGCGCGACCGCGACCGGGTCCCGGACGCCCTGCGCGGCCAGCTCGTCGCCAGTGCCCGCGCCGCGAACGGCGCCGTCCTCGCCGCCACCGGCGTGCAGCTCGCCGGGGTCCTGGACGACCTGTACGCCACGAACGCCCCGCTCGGCCCGGTCTTCAAGGACGGCCGGCCCACCCTGTCCGTCTGGGCCCCGACCGCCCAGGAGGTCGCCCTCGAACTCGACGGCCGCACCGTCCCGATGCGCCGCGACGACGCCGGCGTCTGGTCGGTGCGCGGCGAACGCTCATGGGGCGGCAAGCCCTACCGCTACGCCGTGACCGTATGGGCGCCGAGCACCGGCCGGGTCGTCCGCAACCTCGTCACCGACCCCTACTCCACGGCCCTGACCGCCGACTCGACCCACAGCCTGGCCGTGGACCTCGCCGACCCCCGGCTCGCCCCGCCCGGCTGGAAGGACCTGCGCAAGCCCGCAGCCGTCCCCTTCACCTCCGCCCAGATCCAGGAACTGCACGTCCGTGACTTCTCCGTCGCGGACCGCACCTCCAAGCACCCGGGCCAGTACCTGGCGTTCACCGACACCGGCTCGGCGGGCATGACCCACCTGCGCGACCTCGCCGCCGCCGGAACCTCCTACGTCCACCTCCTGCCGGCCTTCGACATCGGCACCATCCCGGAGAAGGCCGCCGACCGCACCGAACCCGCCTGCGACCTCAAGGTCTACGCCCCTGACTCGCAGGAGCAGCAGGCCTGCGTGACGGCCGCGGCCGCCAAGGACGCCTACAACTGGGGATACGACCCGCTGCACTACACCGTCCCCGAGGGCAGCTACGCGAGCGACCCCCACGGAACCGCCCGCACGGTCGAGTTCCGCAGGATGGTCCAGTCCCTCAACGGGGCCGGCCTGCGCACCGTGATGGACGTGGTCTACAACCACACCGTCGCCGCCGGCCAGTCGGACAAGTCCGTCCTGGACCGCATCGTCCCCGGCTACTACCAGCGACTCCTGGCCGACGGCACCGTCGCCACGTCCACCTGCTGCGCCAACACGGCCCCCGAGAACGCGATGATGGGGCGGCTCGTCGTCGACTCCGTCGTGACCTGGGCGAAGGACTACAAGGTCGACGGATTCCGCTTCGACCTGATGGGCCACCACCCCAAGGCCAACATCCTCGCCGTGCGCAAGGCCCTCGACGAGCTGACCGTCGCCAAGGACGGGGTCGACGGCAAGAGGATCGTCCTCTACGGGGAGGGCTGGAACTTCGGCGAGATCGCCGACGACGCACGCTTCGTCCAGGCCACGCAGAAGAACATGGCCGGCACCGGCATCGCCACCTTCTCCGACCGGGCCCGCGACGCGGTCCGCGGCGGCGGCCCCTTCGACGAGGACCCGCGCGTCCAGGGCTTCGCCTCCGGCCTGTTCACCGAACCCAACGGATCGCCCGCCAACGGGACCCCGGCCGAGCAGAAGGCCCGTCTCCTGCACGCCCAGGACCTGATCAAGGTCGGCCTGTCCGGCAACCTCGCCTCCTACACCTTCACCGACTCCTCCGGCCGCCGCGTCAAGGGCTCCGAGGTCGACTACAACGGCGCTCCGGCCGGTTACGCGGCCGCCCCCGGCGACGCCCTCGCCTACGCGGACGCCCACGACAACGAGACCCTCGCCGACGCCCTGACCTACAAGCTGCCGCCGGCCACCGGCGCGGCCGACAAGGCCCGCATGCAGGTCCTGGCCATGGCCACGGCCGCGCTCTCCCAGGGCCCGGCCCTCTCCCAGGCCGGCACGGACCTGCTCCGCTCGAAGTCCCTGGACCGCAACTCCTACGACAGCGGCGACTGGTTCAACGCCCTGCACTGGGACTGCCGCGACGGCAACGGCTTCGGCCGCGGCCTGCCCCCGGCCGCCGACAACGCCTCCAAGTGGCCCTACGCCAAACCCCTGCTGACCGCCCCGGCCCCCGGCTGCGCCGAGATCACCGGAACCTCCGCGGCCTACCGCGACCTGCTGCGGATCCGCACCACGGAGAAGGACTTCGCCCTCACCACCCCGAAGGCGGTCCAGGACCGGCTGTCCTTCCCGCTCTCCGGCCGGGAGGAGACCCCTGGAGTGATCACCATGGCCCTCGGCGACCTCGTGGTCGTCTTCAACGCCACTCCCGCCACCCGCCCCCAGCGCGTCCCGGCCCTCGCGGGCAGCGCCTACGCCCTGCACCCGGTGCAGGCCGCCGGCTCCGACGCCACCGTCAAGCAGTCCGCGTACGACGCGGCGGCAGGAGAGTTCACCGTCCCCGCCCGCACCGTCGCGGTCTTCACACGGCGCTGAGCCGGTCCAACCGCTTCTCCAGCAGGATCACCCCGTAGATCCTGCCGTCCGTCCCCTCCTTGTGGGGGAACTCCCCGACCACCCGGTAGCCCGCACCCCGGTAGTACGCGAGCAGCCGGGGGTTGGTGGAGACGCAGTCAAGCCGCGCCCGCTCCCGCCCGGTCCGCGCGATCCGCCGCTCGGCATGCTCGAGCATGCGGCGCCCGGCCCCGGCGGGGGCGGCCTCGCGGGCGACCATCAACCGGTGCACGTAGCCGGCGACGGGCGGCTGGACCCCCCACGCCTCCTCGTCGGACCACCACAGCTCGTAGGCCCCGCAGACCTGGCCGTCGGCGCAGGCCGCCAGCCACACCTCGCCGTCGCGCATCTTCGACCGGAAGTGCGCGGCGTCCTTCTCGCCGGGCTTCCACTGCTCGATCCCGTGCTTGCGCATCCAGCGGGCGGCCTGGTCGTAGAGCCGCACCAGCACGCCGGCGTCCTTCTCCTCGGCCCGCCGGAACACGATCCCGTCGTCGTCAATGATCACGCGGGAATTATCGAGCAAGATCACCCTGTTGCGGCACCCCGGAAGGAACCAGTGCGGCGAGCCGCCCCACCAGCTCCCCGAAGGGCCCGTCGGCCGGCTCGCCGGCCAGGATCCGCACGAGGATCCCCGCCATCTCCGCGTCGTACGCCGCGCTCACCGCGGCCAGTGCCGCGAAGTCGTGCACCAGCTGCAACTCCAGCTCGGCCCGGGGGATCCTGCGCCCGTCCAGCCAGATCAGCGCGGTGGACTCGGCCAGCGACACCCAGGACCGCACCACCAGTTCCAGCCGCGCCGGCGTCTCCTGCGGACCGAGGCCCAAGTGCGTGAGGATCTGCTCGTAGGCGGCCTGCCGCACCTCGTCGATCATGGCGTTGGTCCGACTGCTGCCGACCGCCGGGCCGCCGCGCATCAACGCCGAGAATCCCGGCCCGTGTTCGTCCACGAACGCGAAGAACCGCCCCATCACCCGCAGCAGCCGGGCCCCGAGCGGTCCTTCCCGCGGCTCCACGAACCGCTGCGCCAGCTCATCGGCCGCCCGCCGCAACGCGGCCTCGTACAGGCTCAGTTTGCCGGGGAAGTAGTGGTAGACCAGCGGCCGCGATATCCCCGCGGCCGCCGCGATCTCGTCGATCGACACATCGTCGGGCGAGCGGTGGCTGAACAGCTCCAGGGCGACCCCGATCAGCTGCTGCCGCCGCTCCTCGACACCCATCCTGCGCCGCACCCCGGTTGTCATGCGGACACCCTAGTACGGACAGGTCACAGGTCCAGGGCGAGGTGGCCGTCCTTCGCGCGCGAGACGCACAGCAGCATCGAGTCCCCGCGCTCGCCGTCGGTGAGCAGCTCGTCCCGGTGCTCCACCTCGCCCGCCAGGACCTTCTGCCGACACGTCCCGCAGAAGCCCTGCTCGCAGGAGTACGGGGTGTCCGGCAGCTCGCGGCGCACCGCGGCGAGCGCGGACTCGGCCGCGCCCACCTCCACCGTGCGCCCCGAGCGCCGCAGTTCCACGCTGAAGGGTCGTGCGGGCCCGGGCGCCGAGGGGCAGAAGCGCTCCAGGTGGACCGCGGCCGGGTCCGCGGCGGCCGCCGTGACGGCCCGCATCAGCGGCTCCGGACCGCAGGTGTAGACCAGCGTGCCCGGCGGGACCGCGGCGAGGGCGGACAGGTCGGGCAGGCCCGCCTCGTCCTGCGGTACGACGGTGACCCGCTCGCCGTGGACCGCCAGTTCGGCCAGGAAGGGCATCGAGGCACGCGAACGGCCCCCGTACAGCAGGGTCCAGTCGGCGCCCGCCGCCGTGGCCGCGCCCAGCATCGGCAGGATCGGGGTGATGCCGATGCCGCCCGCGACGAACACGTAGGAGGGCGCGGGAAGCAGCTCGAACCGGTTGCGGGGCGGCCGCAGTTCCAGCTCGGCGCCCTCCACCAGCCGGGCGTGCGCCTCGCGGGAACCGCCCCGGCCGTCCTCGACCAGGCGGATCGCGAGGGTGTACCGGCCCGCGTCCGCCGGGTCACCGCACAGGGAGTACTGACGGACCAGACCCGAGGGCAGGACGACGTCCACGTGCGCGCCCGGGGTCCAGGCCGGGAGCTCCGCCGACTCCAGCGTCAGCCGGAGCACGCCCTCGGCCGGTTCGCTCCGCGAGGTGATCACCGCGGGCAGCGTGCGGCGCGGCGAGTACCCCGAGACGGGCGTCTCCAGTGCCGGCAGCGGCCAGAGCGGGGAGGCCGCGATGCGGCGGCTCAGGGCGCGGCGGGCCATCCAGGCCGCGCCGGCGGCGGCGGTGACCGCGAGGGCGCGCCTCATGCCCGCACCCCGCCGTTCGCGCCGGGGGAGGCGGCCAGGTAGGCGACGGCCTGGGCGGTCGAGCCCTCCTGAGAGGGGTGGTAGGTGCGGCCGAGGTACTTCGGTATGGACCTCAGCATGGCGCCGGTGGACGGCAGGACGCCCTGCTGCCCCGCCCGGAAGAACTGCCCGAAGGATGCCTTGCCGTCCACCAGGTGCGGATCGTTCTCCATGAAGAAGCGCACGCCGCGCTGCCACAGGAAGACCAGCGCCGAGAACGCGGTCGCCCAGGTCCGCGCCCGCCGCCGGTAGCCGCCGTCGACGTGCAGGAACAGGTCGAAGGCCACCGAGCGGTGCTCCACCTCCTCCGCCCCGTGCCAGCGCAGCAGGTCGAGCATCATCGGGTCGGCTCCGCGCCGGTCCAACTCCTCGGCGTTCAGGATCCAATCGCCCAGGAACGCCGTGTAGTGCTCGATCGCGGCGATCATCGCGACCCGCTCCATCAGCCACCAGCGGCGCGCCCTGCCCGGCGGCAGGGTCCGGTCGCCCAGCAGCTTCTCGAAGAGCCAGTCGACCTGCGCGGTGTAGGGGGTGGGGTCGAGCCCCAGCCGCTTGAGGTGGGGCAGCACGTCGTCGTGCGCGGCGGCGTGCATCGCCTCCTGGCCGATGAAGCCGACGACGTCCGCGCGCAGCCGCTCGTCCGTGATGTACGGCAGCACCTGCTTGTAGACGTGCACGAACCACCGCTCCCCGGCGGGGAGCAGCAGGTGCAGCACATTGATCATGTGACCGGTGAACGGATCGTTCGGCAGCCAGTGGAGCGGGGTGTCCTCCCAGCCGAAGGACACCTTCCGCGGCCTCAGGTCCACGTGTTCCGACGCCACGGGGGCGGGCACGAGCGGCGTATTAGACATGGCGTCAATGTACTGAGGGGTAGGGGGGAGGAGAACCCCTCTGCGCGGACTTCTCTCAGCGCAGCGCCCCGGCCTTCGTCCCGTCCGTCAGCTTGCCCGACAGATCGACCTGCGCCCCGGCCGGCGCCTTGACCGCCAACCGGTTGCCCTGCGCCGACCCGCTCACCCCGCCCCCCGACACCGAGAGCGAGGCGAACTGCGCACTCCCGGCCGCCAGTACGTACCACTGGCCCGCACGCGACTTCCACAGCACGCCCGCCAGCACCCGCGGTTCCCGGGACCCGCACGCAGGCGACCCCTCCGACCGGGCCGCCTGCGCGGCGAGCGGCGCCCCCGGCGCCAGGAACTGCGCCTGCACCCGGTCCGCCGCACCCTGCCACGTCTCGGCCCGCGTACACAGCCAGGCCGCCGTCCCGTCGCCCTCGGGCAACGGCTGCTTCGCGTACGTCCAGGCGTTGACCGTACGGACCCCGTGCGAGCGCACCGACGGCAGCAGACAGGCGATCCGCGACCAGTCGCCCAGCTCCGCGGCCTCCGTCACATCCCGCTCGGCACCCGGCGCACCCGAGGTCAGCCGGGCCGGAGTCAGCTCACCGAGATCGGTGACGAGCCGGGTTGCGCCGTCGCCGGTCAGGGCGAGCGCGTTCCAGCTGGTGCAGTCACCCGACGGAGCGGGGCTCGGCACCGGCGGGGTCACCCCGTCCGGAGCCGGCTTCAGCGCCACCGCCGCCTCGCCGGGCTTGAGCAGGTCCCGCACGGCCGCGGCCGTGACCCACGGAGCCGCCAGATAGCGGACGTTGCCGTCCACCCGGCTGACCACCAGGGCCGTCGCGGTGTCCGCCGACGCGCCGTCGGTCCGCGCGAAGTCGAGGGCGGCGCCGGTGGCCCCGTCGCGCGGCTCCGCGTACCGGACCACCCGCAGGCCGTCGTACAGCAGCACCACCACCGCCTGGTCCACCACACCCGCGAACAGCAGCTGCGCCGGACCCATCGGCGGCCCCGCCGGAGTCCCCGGAGTCGCCGAGACGACCACCGAGGAACCGGGCCGCGCCCAAACGGCCAACGCCCGGCGCAGCAGCCCCGCGTCCTCGGCCCGGTCACCGCGGGCCGGCCACGCGGAGAAGTCCGTACGCGAGGACGTGCGCCACAGCCCGGGCGCGGCCCGCAGCAGCTTGTCCGGATCCAGCGCCTGCTCGGCCGCGGCGTTGCGGGAGTAGGGCGGGGCCGCCGCCCCGTCCGCCCCCCAGCCCCCGCCCGGCAGCGCCAGCAGCGCCCCGCACACGGCGAGCGCGGCCCCGGCGGCCAGCGCGGCACGCACCAGCCGGCGCCGCCGCAGCAGGTCGGTGGGCCGGGCCTGCAGCACGCACGGGTCGAACTCGGGGGAGGCGAACAGGGCGTCGTGCGCCGGATCCCCGGACTCCGCGACCGCCGAGGCCGGATCCGCGACCCCAGCCTCGTCCAGCACCCGCAGCACCTCGGCCTCGGGCAGCCGCTCCAGCGCCCGCAGGACGCAGGCGGCCCGCCCGGCCCCGTCGAGCGTGGCCAGCCACTGGTCCAGGGCCAGCTCCTCGGCCCCGCCGGCCCGCGGGAACAACCGCAGCCCCCACACCTGGGGCAGTGCGGGCGGCAGCTGCGCCCGTCGGGGCAGTGCGCGGAAGGTCAGCGGAACACCCGCCTCCAGGGCCGCGCGCAGCACCCGCAGCCGCACGTACGCGTACCCCGCCTCGCCCTCACCGCCGCGCTGCCCCGGCACCCCGCCGCGCACGGCCGCCGCCGCGTCCCGCCGACCGCGCGGCAGCGCCCGCTGCACCAGCGCATGGGCGGTGAGCACCCGGCGGTTGCGGCCGAGGGCGGGCGGCAGCACCAGGTAGGCGAGCCGCACCAGCCGCGGATAGTGCTCGACGATGGCGGCCTCGGCCTGCTCGACATCGGGAGACGGAAGAGGGGTGGCGGTATCCGGCGCAGTCACGTTCAGCAGAACGAGCGAATCGTCGGATGGTCACCGGCCGCGGGTGCGCCTTCGCGCGGGCCGGTGGAAGGGGCCCGCCCCGTCCGGGAGCGGTCCGCGGGGCCGGGAGCGGTCCGCCAGGGCGGGAGGCCGGGAGTGGTCCGCCCCTAGACCAGTCGGGTGCGCAGCGCCTCGACCGTCTCGTCGGAGACGCCGAGCCCCTCGCGCACGTACTTCTCCATCGAGCCGTAGCGCGTCTCCACCTCGGCCATCGCGGCCTCCAGGTAGGAGGGGAAGACGCCGATCAGCGCGAGCGCGATGTCCGGGTCCCCGCCCGACGCGGTGAAGCCCTCGATCATCGGGGCGAAGGCCCGCTTGACCGCCGGGTTCACCGACAGGTACTCCGCCATCAGGGTCTCGTCGTCCGCGCCGAGCAGCGACAGGATGACCGTGGCCCCCCATCCGGTGCGGTCCTTGCCGGCCGTGCAGTGGAAGAGCAGGGGACCCGCGGCGGGATCGGCGGCCTCGGTGAGCAGCAGCCGGTACGCGGCCTGCGCGGACGCCGACCGCACGAAGGAGCGGTAGACGTCGCCGAACAGGGCCTGCGCCTTGCCGCCGCCCAGGTGCTCCTCGGCCACGACCGGGTCGGACAGCAGGTCCTTGAGCTGGGCGGCGGCCGGCACCCGGCCCCGGCCCTCGTGCGTCTTGTCGGCCAGCACGTCGGCGACCAGCAGCCGGGCTCCGGCCGGCACCCGGTCGGGGTAGTCGGCGCGTTCGGCGTCGGTGCGGAAGTCGATGACCGTCCGCAGCCCGAGCGCGGCCACCACCGGGTCGGCGTCGAGGTCGAGCCGGTCGAGCTGGCCGGCCCGCAGCACCAGGCCGGAGCGGACGGTGCGGCCGCCGGAGAGCGGGGTGCCGCCGAGGTCGCGGAGGTTGGCGACGGTGGTGGCGGGGGTGGCGGTCATCGTGGTGGCTCCAGCGGTGTGCGGGCGCGGGGTGCGGGGTGCTCGCGTGCGGGTCAGGCGGGTCAGGCGGGTCAGGCGGCTCGTGCGGGTCCTACGGGTCGGACGACGGGGTCCGGTTCATGCGATTTTCTGATGCTTCGCTCCGGAAAGGCAATCGAGGGCCAGCGACACCCCGATGCCCACCCCGAGGGCCGCCAGGTGCCCGGCGTCCGTGAAGGTGCGACCCCGCTTGACGACCGGCGCCGCGGCCAGCGCCAGCAGCCCGAGCCGGGCGCCCGTGCGGACCGCCCCGCGCGGCAGGACCGAGGTCAGGGCGCCGAGGACGGCGTTGAACCCGTAACTGGTCCCCACGTCCAGGGCACACCGGGTGCCCGGATCGGTCGTCCTGCGCAGGGCGCCGTACACGAGGAGGGTCGCCGTGACGTGCCCGAAGAGGAACACCGCGGCCGCCCACCAGGCGCCGTACGCGTACTCGGCGTACCCGAGGACGGCGACGAGCAGCAGCGCGTACGCCAGCGGCATCGGCTCCTCGACGACGAGCGCGCTGGTCAGCAGCGTCTCCCAGCGTCCGGCGGCGAGATTGTCGACATTCGTCGAGCATGCGCGCAGCAGTCGCTCCCGCTCCTCGAGCCCCATCCGCCCCACGGCGTACGCCCCGAGCTGGACCCCGCCCGCGTACACGGCTCCCCACGGCATTGGATTCACCCGCCCATGATCGGACACGGCCCTCCGGCGGACACCACCGGGCCCCGTGCGAGCATGGTGCGGCCATGCTCCAGCACCCCGCGCCGATGCGCGCCACGCGGGCCGCGATGTTCGCGGCGGTGTGCACCGCGTTGGGCGCGGTGGGGCATGCAGCCATGTCCGGCACCGACATCCCCTTCGCGCGGCTCGCGGGCGCCTTCCTGGTGACCGCCGGTCTGGCCTGGGCCGCCGCCGGCCGACGACGGGGACCGGCGGGGATCACCGCCGCGGTGCTCACCGTTCAAGGGGTCCTGCACCTCGTCTTCTCCGGCAGCCGGACGGCGGGCCCGGCCCCCGGCGCGACGCACCACCCGCACCACCACAGGCCGGGCCCGAACCCGGACCCGGGCGCGACGGCCGCCGGAACCCCGGGCGTCACGACGGGCCCGGCCCGGTCGGCGGACGCGGCCGCCATGGCGGACACGCCCCCGTCGGCAGGCATGGCCGGGCACGACACGGCCGGGCACGACCCGGCCGGGTTCGACATCGCCGGGTTCGACATCGCCGGTTCCGACCTGGCCGGGCACGCCGGCCTCGGCATGATCGCCGCGCACGTGCTCGCCGGACTCGCCTGCGCCGCCTGGCTGGCCTGGGGCGAGGCCGCCGTGTTCCGGCTGGGCCGGGCCCTCGGCGCCGCCGCCCTGCACGCGGCCCGGCCGCTGTCCCGCGTGCTCGCCCTCCTGCGGGCCCGGGTGGCCGCCCTGCCGGCGCCGCCCTCCTCCGTCCCCCCGTACGAGCGGCCCCGCGGTCTTCGCGGAGCCGTGCACGCCTACGCCGTGGTGCGGCGCGGGCCGCCCGCCGGCCGGTCACCGTACGCCACGGCCCCCGGCCGCCCCGCCCGCGTCTGAGCGGGTCGGCGGGACCTGGGGCCGGTTCCCCATGTCTTCGCCAACCCCTAGGACCACCATGTCTCTTGACGAGGTTCAGGACGTCCCCGACCGGGACGCCGACTCCGCCCGCCCGACCGGCATACCCGACCCGGCCGAGCACCGGGCCGGCGGCTGGGCCGCACTGCGCCCGCTGCTCCTGCGCATGCACTTCTACGCGGGCCTGCTGATCGCCCCGCTGCTGTTCCTCGCCGCCGCCACCGGGCTGCTCTACGCCGCGTCGTGGCAGGCCGAGAACATCATCTACTCCGACGAGCTGACCGTCCCCCGCGTCGGCGAGAGCGCCCTGCCGCTCAGCGCCCAGGTCGAGGCGGCCCGGGACGCCGCGCCCCAGGGCCGGGTCGTCTCCGTATGGCCCGCGCCCGAGGCCGAGGCGACCACCCGCGTGATCATGGCGAGTGAGGGGTTGCCGGAGGGCGAGACCCTCACCGTGTTCGTCGACCCCTACACGGCCGAGGTGCGCGGACAACTCGCCACCGTCGGCGACGCGCTGCCGGTGCGGGCCTGGCTGAGCGAGTTCCACTCCAGCCTCCACCTCGGGGAGTTCGGCCGGAACTACAGTGAACTCGCCGCGAGCTGGCTCTGGGTGGTCGCGCTCGGCGGACTCGCCCTCTGGATCGGCCGCCGCCGCAAGCGCAGGGCCGATCTCGTCCTCCCGGACCGCACGGCCACCGGCCGGCGCCGGACCCTGTCCTGGCACGGGGCCGTCGGCCTCTGGTCGGTCGCCGGACTCGTCGTCCTCTCCGCCACCGGCCTCACCTGGTCGAAGTACGCCGGCGAGAACATCGGGCAGCTCCAGGACAGTCTCGGCGGCGCCACCCCGGCCGTCTCCGCCCGGCTCGACCCGGGCGCGGACGGCGGCGGCTCCGGCGAACACGCGGGCCACACCATGCCCGACGGCGCCGGGACACCCCCGCCCGCGCCGACCGCGGACCTCGGCATCGACCGGGCCGTGGACGCCGCCCGGGCCGCCGGGGTCACCGAGTACCTCCAGGTCACCCTGCCCGCCGAGGGCGACGGCTACGTGGTCAAGGAGAAGGACCGGCAGGTCCCCGTGCACCTGGACGCCGTCGCCGTCGATCCCGCATCCGGCCGGATCATGGACGAGCTGCGTTTCGCCGACCATCCGGTGCTCGCCCGGATGACCCGCTTCGGCATCGACCTCCACATGGGCCTGACCTTCGGGATCGCCAACCAGATCGCCCTGGCCGCCCTCGCCGTCGGGCTGATGGCCCTGGTCTTCTGGGGTTACCGCATGTGGTGGCTCCGTCGGCCGACGAAGGACCGCACGCTGTCCGTCGGCCGCGCCCAGCCGCGCGGTGCCTGGCGGAAGCTGCCGGTGACCGCGCTCCTGCCGCTGGCCGCGGCGACCGCCGTCGTCGGCTGGTTCGTCCCGATGCTCGGCATCAGCCTGCTGGTGTTCCTGGCGATCGACCTGCTGCTCGGCTTCACCGCCGCACGCCGCGCCAAGGCCGACGCCGCCCGGTGACACGGAGGCGGGCCCGTACTCCGCAGGGGCTACGGGCCCGTCGCGCGCGGACTCACGGCGCGTACTTGTAGCCCACCCGCCGGACCGTCTGGATCACGCCGCGGCGCTCCGCGCCCAGCTTGCGGCGCAGGCGGGCGACGTGGACGTCCACGGTCCGGCCGTCGCCGACGTGCCCGTAGCCCCACACCGTGCCCACCAGCTGGTCCCGGCTGTGCACCCGGTGCGGGTGCCTCACCAGGTGCGCGAGCAGCTCGAACTCCAGGTAGGTCAGGTCGAGTAGGCGGCCGTCGACCTCGGCGGTGCGCTGCGTCGGGTCGATGCGGACCAGGGCGTCCCCCGCCGGGGCGGACGGCGCCGGCGCCACCTGCGAGCCGGGTCCGGGCACGGCCTGCGGCGCGAAGGCGGCGGTCGGCTGCCGCTGGTCCGCCGGGACCAGGACCAGGTAGCCGACCATCGGCGGCCGGCCGGGCAGCGCCGGGAGCGTGTGCTGGGGCGCGGGCAGCCAGGTGGCACCGGGCGGGAGCAGGTCCGCCACCTGCGCCATCTGGGCCCCCTGAGCCACTTGGGCCACTTGGGTCGCCTGAGTCACTTGGGCCACCTTGGTCACTTCGTCCCGGTCCACGGCCCGCAGCCGGTGGCGCGGGCTGGGCGGGAAGCTCAGACGCGTGGCCGTCGCCGTGTTGACGGCGGTCGCGGCGGTCGCGGCGGTGACGGAGGGCACGGACCCCACGGAGGGCGTGCGGGGAAGGGCGTGGGTCATCTGGGTCATGAGTGGTCGGCTCTTTCACGCGCAGGGTCGGCAGGAGACGTGCGTACGGACGGACGTCGTCGATGTCGTACCGCGCAGACCGAAGGCCTCGGCGCAGATCAGGAGGGCGATCCGGAGGTTTTAGAGGGCCGGCGCGTTCTTCGCGCGGCAACACACCCGGTCGAAATCGTGGTCCTGACGGGACGGCCAGAACGGCTCGAGGTCGCTGCGACCTGACGAGGTGTACGAGTGGCTGGCCATGGCCCCATTCAAGCAGACGGCACGGGGCGCGGGCAGGCCCCGTCTCACGTCGTGGAGCGGAATCCCATATTCCCTCCAGCGACTCCCCTCGATACCGGACATAATGCCCCGTGATTCCGGGTGCACGACGACGCCCGCCGGGCCAGGGGCGGCCCGACGGGCGTCGGTGGACTACGTGTGTCCGCGGCGGCGATGCCGCGAAGCGCGGGTGCGCGGAGCGCGGGTGCGCGGAGTGCCGGACGTCAAAGTGCCGGCGTCAAAGTGTCAGTCCTCGAAGTGTCGGTCCTCAGACCAGGCCGTCCTTCTCCAGACCCGTGCAGCAGGTGTCCGTGATGAGACGGGTCACCACGTACGGGTCCACGTTCGCGTTGGGACGGCGGTCCTCGATGTAGCCCTTGCCGTCCTTCTCCACCTGCCACGGGATGCGGACCGAGGCGCCGCGGTCCGAGACGCCGTAGCTGAACTCGTTCCAGGGAGCGGTCTCGTGCAGACCCGTCAGCCGCTCGTCGATGCCGGCGCCGTAGTTCTTCACGTGGTCCATCGGCTTGCTGCCGTCACCCAGCGCCTCGCATGCGGAGATGATCGCGCGGTAGTCCTCGCGCATCGCCTTCGTGGAGAAGTTGGTGTGCGCGCCCGCGCCGTTCCAGTCGCCCTTCACCGGCTTCGGGTTCAGCGTCGCCGACACGTTGAAGTCCTCGGCGGTGCGGTAGAGCAGCCAGCGCGCGATCCACAGCTGGTCGGAGACCTCCAGCGGGCCCACCGGACCGACCTGGAACTCCCACTGGCCGGGCATGACCTCGGCGTTGATGCCGGAGATGCTCAGGCCCGCCGCCAGGCAGTGGTCCAGGTGCTTCTCGACGATCTCGCGGCCGAAGATCTCGTCCGAGCCGACGCCGCAGTAGTAGCCGCCCTGCGCGGCCGGGAAGCCGTTCACCGGGAAACCGAGCGGACGCGTGCCGTCGAAGAAGGTGTACTCCTGCTCGATGCCGAAGATCGGCTCCTGCCCGGCGAACTTCTCGGCGACCGGACGGAGCAGCGCGCGCGTGTTCGACTCGTGCGGGGTCATGTCGATGTTCATGACCTCGCACAGCACGAGGACGTTGTTCCCGCCGCGGATCGGGTCCGGGCAGGAGAAGACCGGCTGCAGGACGCGGTCGGAGGCGTGGCCCTCGGCCTGGTTGGTGCTCGATCCGTCGAAGCCCCAGATCGGCAGCGCGTCACCGTCGGCGAGGATCTTCGTCTTGGAGCGAAGCTTCGCCGTCGGCTCGGTGCCGTCGATCCAGATGTATTCAGCCTTGTAGCTCACGGGCCCCATCCTCAGACTCTGCGGTGCTGCTGGTCGCTGCTGCCATCTCGCGGCTTCGTCGCTGCGGTGATGACCGCAGCGTGCCCGCCCGCGATTTCCCTTCCGTTGCCCGTGTGTGAACCCCGTGTTACCGAGGTGTGCGCCGCAGGCCGGCGGGGGTGTGCGGCCGGTCGCGGGTTGGGTGGGGGTACACCTGTCCGGGTGGGGCAGACTGGGCGGGTGAGCATTTCGTCTGACGTGACCTCCGCCGGAAACCCCGCCGAGAACCCTGTCCGGCTTCCCGCCGAGAGCGCCGGAGCGGGGGCCGCCGCCGGGCCCCGCCTGCGGGTCGGGCTCATGGGTACCGGCCCCTGGGCCCACCGTACGCACGCCCCGGCGCTCGCGGCGCACCCCGGCTCCGAGTTCGTCGGAGTGTGGGGCCGCCGGCCCGAGGCCGCCGCCGAACTGGCTCGGGAACACGGCGTGAAGGTGTACGAAGACCCCGACGAGCTGTTCGCCGACTGCGACGCCGTGGCCTTCGCCCTGCCGCCGGACGTCCAGGCCCCGCTCGCCGTGCGCGCGGCCGCCGCCGGCTGCCACCTGCTGCTCGACAAGCCCGTCGCCACGACGGTCGAGGACGCCCGTGCAGTCGCCGACGCCGCCACCCGGCACGAGGTCGCCTCCGTCGTCTTCTTCACCCTCCGCTTCGCCGAGCCCACCGCGGCCTGGGTCGCCGAACAGGCCGAGCGCCCCGGCTGGTTCACCGCCGCCGCCCACTGGCTCGGCGCCGTCTTCCCGCCCGACGGCACGCCCAGCGCGTACGCCGCCTCGCCCTGGCGGAAGGCCAAGGGCGGGCTGTGGGACGTGGGCCCGCACACGCTCTCCGTGCTGGCCCCGATCCTCGGCGACGTCACCTCGGTCAGTGCCACCCGGGGCCCCTCCGACGTGGTCCAGCTGGCCATGCGGCACGCCTCCGGCGCCGCCAGCACCGCCGTCCTCAGCCTCGGCGCACCGACGGCCGCCGCCGGGGTGGGCCTGGAGCTGCGCGGGACCGAGGGCGTCCACGCCATGCCCGGCTGGAACGACGTACCCGGCGCCTACGGGCGTGCCCTGGACGCCCTGCTCACGGCCGCCCGCACCGGGGTGGCGGACCCGTGCGACGCGGAGTTCGGCGCCCGCGTGACCGAGGTCCTGGCGGAGGCGGAGGGACAGCTTCCGGAGGAGTGAGAGGAGTGAGAGGAGTGACGGGGGCGCGCGCGGCCGGAACGGGAACCGGTGGGAGCTGGGGGAACGGGGGGCCCTGCTTGATCAGGGGGAGGGGCCCCACTTGATCAGGGGACCCTACTTGATCAGGGCGTTGGCCACGATGATGGCCAGTCCGATCGCGGCGTCGGCCAGGCCCATGAGCAGCGCGGAGCGCAGCCGGTAGCCGACCCGGATCGCCACGAACGACCCCCAGGCGAACAGCGTCGCGGTGTTCAGGCCGAGCCCGACGGCGGTCACGCCGTACGGCTCCCAGCCGGTGAACCCGGCCAGCACGAGGAGCAGCACGGTGGGCAGAGTGGCGACGATCATCGGCCACTCGTGCCACAGCGCCGTGACCAGCAGCCGCCAGCGATGTCCCACCGAGCTCCGCTGGTGGGCGCTCATGTGGTGCGCGTACCCGTGCGCGAGCCCGGCCGTGACCGCGGTGACGAGGATCCAGCTCGCGTCGTAGAACGGCGTGTAGTTCTCGCCCGTCTGGTGCAGCGCGGCCAGCAGCCCACTGGCGAGCACTGTTCCGTACACCCCGCCGAACATCCAGTCGGCTCCCCGTCGGGAGGGCGGGGAGGGGGTGGGAGTGGGCGTGGGCGTGGGGGTGGTGCTGCGGGTGGGCGTGGGGGCGTTGTCGTGAGGGGCGTGGTGGGTGCGTTCGGTCGGCTTCTGCTGAGACACTCCGGGGTCCTTTGGTGCGGTATGCACCGATTTGGTGCTCCGCTCACCCTACGGGGGCGGGGCGTGAGGACGGAGTGAATGCGGGGGGTGGGGGCTGGGCCTCGGCTTCGGTGGCAGCCTGATCCCCTCGATGCTCATCAGAGAGGGTTTGGGGGTTTCCCGCCCGTCCCACTGTCTCTCCGGGCCGGGCCGCCCTGTCAAGGGCGCTCCTTCGTCGCGTCGCTGCGCGATGGCCTTCGGCCACCCTTGACAGACCGTCCCAGCCCGGAAAGACGAGGACCGGCGGGAACCCCCCAAAGGAACGGTCCACCGGGTCGAGAGCAGGACCAGCCGCATCAGGGACCTCACTCCTGGCCTTCGGGGCGGCCCGGCCCGCAGCGGGCAGCGCCCGGCTCCCAGCCCCGGCCCCGGCCCCGGCGCCCCCGAGGGCGCACGCATCGGATCGCTGCGCAGTCCCGCACGGCTCAGCGTCCGACGGCGTCTGGGGAGGGGGAAGCCGCCATCAGCCACGACTTCGACGGGTTCAGGGGTGGAAATGAGGACGCGGTGGTTGGCCTGCTCTGGCAGGCTGGCAGGCTGGCACGCCGGCCCGCTGTCCTGCCGTCCTGCAGTTCGTCACAGGAGTGATTGACCGTGATCCCGCCCCGCCTGGTTCCGCTGGTGCAGCAGTTCGACTTCGCGTGCGAGCGCCTCGCCAACCGCATGGCCGGGCCCGTCATGGACAGTGGTGACGGGTCGGACACCGAGGTCGGGCCCATGACCGGCGAGGAGTTCCTCTGGGAGCCGGTGCGGGGATGCTGGTCGGTGCGGCGGCGAACCGACGGACCCGGACCGCGGGCCACGCTGCTGGCCGGCACGGGTGACTGGGGTCGCGACGCGGCGGCGTACCCGCACCCCTGGCCGCCGCCGTTCACCACGATCGCCTGGCGTCTGAGTCACCTCACCGAAATGCTGACGTTGCGCGCCGACCACACGGCCGGCACCCGCACGCGGACCCGGGACGACGTCCCCGTCTGCGGGCACGTCGATGAGGCGGTCGCCGCCTTCGACACCGCCGCCCGTGCGTGGAAGCAGGCACTTCTGAGCGTCGACGACGACGCCCTCGACACCGTCGGCTACTGCACCTACCCACATGGCAGCGATGCGGAAGATCCCTTCATCGACATCGCCTGGTGGGTCAACCAGGAAGTACTGCACCACGGAGCCGAGATCGCCCTCCTCCGGGACCTCCACCGGGACCGTCACCACTCGTACTGATCGCCGCCACCCCCAAGCGCCTTCCTGTCGGCTGTCCTGTGCCTCTTCCCCAGCCGCAAACGGCCGTCGGACGCTACGACATGAGGGGCGGTTCCTCCGCTCCCCCCGTCGTCCGACTCGCGCTGCCCACGCCCGCCATCCGCACCAGCACGTCCGCCAACGCCTGCACCGCCCTGCCGAACGCCGCGTTCGGGGGCGCCGCGTAGCCCACCACCAAGCCTTCGCGGGGTGGGGTCGGGTCCGCTGGGTGCTGGTAGGACGACAGGCCGTCCAGGGCGAGGCCCGCTGCTCGGGCCGCTTCCAGGGTCCGGGCCTCGCTGCCCTGAGGCAGTTCCAGGACCGCGTGGAGCCCGGCCGCGATCCCCGTCGCCCTGATGTCGGGCGCCCCTGCGGACAGTGCGGAAACCAGCTGGTCACGGCGGTCCCGGTACCGCTTCCGCATGCGGCGTACGTGCCGGTCGTAGGCGCCGCAGGCGATGAAGTCGGCCAGCGCCAGCTGGTCCAGCGCGCTCGCCCAGGACTCCCGCTGCCCCTTCGCCGCCAGCACCTTCTCGACCAGCCGGTCGGGCAGGACCAGCCAGCCGAGGCGGAGCGCCGGGGAGAGGCTCTTGCTCAGCGAGCCCGCGTACACCACGTGCTCCGGCGCCAAGCCCTGGAGCGCGCCGACCGGTTTGCGGTCGTAGCGGAACTCCCCGTCGTAGTCGTCCTCCACGATCACCGCACCGGTGGCCCGGGCCCACTCCACGGCGGCGGCGCGCCGTGCGGGCAGCAGGCGGCCCCCGGTGGGGAACTGGTGCGCCGGGGTGAGGAGCAGCGTGCGCACCCGGGCGGGGAGTTCCGCGAGGTCCGCGGTCGTCCGCGCGCCGTCCTCGTCGACCGCGACGGTGTGGGCGCGCACCCCGGCGGCGCTCAGGATGCCGTGGTGGAAGGGGAGTCCGTACGCCTCCACGGCCCAGTCCCGCGGCCGGACGGACGCGAGGAGCCGCAGTCCGTTGGCGAAGCCGGAGCAGACCACGACGTTGTCCGGGCCGGTCCGCACGCCCCGCGCCCGGGAGAGGTAGGCGGACAGGGCGTGCCGCAGTTCGGGGCGGCCGCGCGGATCGCCGGGGCCGAAGGCCTCGGTGGGCGCCTCGGCGAGGGCCCGCCGCGCGCTGGCGGCCCACGGGCCCCGGGGGAAGGAGGCCGGGTCGGGCTTGCCCTGGAGCAGGTCGTAGTGGGGTGCCGCGGTCGGCCGGCCCCGGCCGGCGCCCGTCTCGCCGTCTCGTTCGACCCCCCGGCGCCCGTCCCGCCCTGGGCTCCGTCCCCTGTCCCGCCTTTCGCCCGCCCTTTCGACCCCCTCCTCTGGCCGCTCTCCCGCCCACTCCACCGCACCCTCCGCCACCCGGGTGCCGGAGCCCTGCCGGGCGGTGAACCAGCCCTCGGCGACGAGTTCGGCGTAGGCGTCGGCGACGGCGTTGCGGGCCAGCCCGAGGTCGGCGGCCAAGGTGCGGTAGGGCGGCAGCCGTGTCCCGGCGGCCAGTCGCCCGCTGCGGACGGCGGCGCGCAGGGCCTGCGCGAGGGCGGTCCGGCGGGCTCCTTCGACGGGGAGGTCGAGATGCAGGTCGGCTCCGGCGCTCGAGCCGGCGCCGTCGTCGTGCGCCGTCACGCGTCCGCCCGGGGGGAGAAGACGGTGTGGGTGGCCGTCAGGAAGCGGCGGACGGTGTCCCGTTCGCCGTCGTCGAGGGAGTCCAGCACCCGCAGGACCCCGTCGATCAGCGGGCCGAAGAACTCCTGGCCGAGCCGTACCGCGTTCGGTTCCACGCGCAGCAGGATCCGGCGCCGGTCGCGGTCGTCGCGGACCCGCGCCACGTGCCCCAGCCGTTCGAGCCGGTCGATCACCGACGTGGTGCCCGCGGAGTTGAGGCCGAGCCGGGCGCCGAGCAGGCCGGCCGTGGCCGCCTCGCCGGCGCGGGCGGCGTCGAGGAGGCAGATCAGGGCCCGGACATCGGTGGGGTGCATGCCGTTGCGGGCGGCGAACTCCGCCTGCCGCAGCCCGAATTCGACGGTCACCGCGCGCAGCAGGTGCACCAGCCGCAGATTCTCGGGTTCCCCGTTGTCGCTCACATCGCCTCCGTCTAATATCTCTCGCCAAGCGAGATTATCGCCCGACGAGGTATTGGAGCCAGCCGTGTCCCGGACACCTCGCACCGCCCGTACCGCCGACTCCCGCGCCGCCGACTTCCGTACCGCCTACGACGCGGTCCTGGCCCGGTGGCCCGAACGGGTCGACTCCGTCGACCTGCCCACCCCGTACGGCCTCACCCGCGTCAACAGCTGCGGCCCGGCCGGGGCTCCGGCGCTGGTGCTGCTGCCCGGCGCCGGAGCCACCTCCACGGTGTGGGGGGCCTGCGCGGAGGCCGGGCTCGCGGGCAGCCACCGGATGCACGCGGTGGACCTGGTGGGGGATCCCGGCCTCAGCGTCCCGGAACCCGGGCGGGCGGTTCGGACCGCCGGGGACCTCGTCGGATGGCTCGACGCGGTGATCGACGGGCTCGGCCCGCGCGGCCCCGTCATCCTCGGCGGCCACTCGTACGGGGCGTGGATCGCGGCCCATTACGCGGCTTCGCGACCCGCCCGGATCGGCCGTCTCGTCCTGCTCGACCCGACGCAGGTCTTCGCCGGGCTCCGCCCCGGCTACGTACTGCGCGCACTGCCCGTGCTGGTGCGGCCCACCCCCGAGCGGATCCGCTCCTTCCTCGCCTGGGAGAGCGGTGGGGCCGCGCTCGATCCGGCCTGGCTGCGGCTCCAGGACGAGGCCGCCGGCTTTCCGGCCGTCCGGCCGGTCACCGGTCCGCGCCCGGACCTGACGGGTCGTGAGGGGCTGACCGGGCGTACGGACCTGCTGTTCGCCGGCCGCGCCCGCTGCCATGACGCCGACCGGGTGGCGCGGGCCGCGCGGCGGGTGCTCCCGGGTGCGCGGATCGACGTACTGACCGGCGTCTCGCACCACGCGCTGCCGTTGACGGCGGCCGGGGAGATCGCCCGTCTGATCGCGGCCGGTTAGCCCTTGCGGGACAGGGCTTCGCGGACCGCGTCCTCGGAGCGGGCGACCACCGCGGTGCCGTCCTCGGCGGTGATGATCGGGCGCTGGATCAGCTTCGGGTGCGCCGCCAGGTGCGCGATCCAGCGCCCCCGCGCGGCGTCCGTCTCCTCGCGCGGCAGATCGCGCACGCCAGTCTCCCGGGCCAGCGGGTCCGACGTGCGCGTGATGTCCCACGGCTCCAGCCCGAGGCGGCCGAGGACCTCGCGGATCTCGTCTTCGGAGGGCACGTCCTCCAGGTAGCGGCGCACGGTGTAGTCGGCGCCCTCGGCGTCCAGCAGAGTGAGGGCGCTGCGGCACTTCGAGCAGGCGGGGTTGATCCAGATCTCCATGCCGCCCAGCCTATCCAGCGGCCCCGGGGAGCGAGCTCGCCCCAAGCCCGTCCGGTGCTGGTCGGGCCAGGGCTTTTGTCAGTGCTGCCCGGTAAAATCGAGGGAGAACGAGGGGACGCCAACTACCGTTTGGGAGGCTGTAGATGGCCACTGCCACCACCATGCAGAACGTGAAGAAGAAGCCGCTGCCGGCGGGTCTGCCCCGCGAGTGGTACGAGAGCCACAACCGCCGTCTCAAGGCGATGCGCCTGGCGATATCCCTGCTCGACTCGGGGACGTATGACGCCCGGCGCGCCACCAACCGCAAGATCCGGACGATGGCGGTCCGGACGGGCGTCCACCGCCCGTCCAATGTCACCTGCAAGATGGTG
This sequence comes from Streptomyces sp. NPDC045967, assembly GCF_056430495.1. Classification (NCBI taxonomy): domain Bacteria; kingdom Bacillati; phylum Actinomycetota; class Actinomycetes; order Kitasatosporales; family Streptomycetaceae; genus Streptomyces; species Streptomyces sp. NPDC045967. The sequence continues at coordinate 488,196 of NZ_JBWKLE010000001.1, forward strand.
CGCGCCTTCATCCAAGCGGCCTGAGCCGGCCGCACCCTCGCGCAGCGCGAGAGCGCCGGACGGCCCGGTCGGTCATGCCGGGCCGTCCGGTGACAGCAGCAGCAGGGCCACGTCGTCGCCCGGCCCGCCGTCGGTGAAGGAGACCAGGTCCCGCCAGACCGCCTGGACCAGGTCCGCAGGGTCCCGCCCCACCACGGTCAGCCGCGTCTGGAGGGGGTAGAAGTGCCCGGCCGCGTCCCGTGCCTCGGTCACCCCGTCGGTGTGCAGCAGGAAGCGGTCCCCGGCGTGCACCGCCAGCTCCGCCACCGCGGGCGGGTCGGGCCCCGCGAGGCCCAGTCCCAGCGGCGGGCCGGGCTCGACGGGGACCTCATCGACCCTCGGCCCGCGCAGGCGCAGGGCGGGCGGATGCCCGCAGGAGACGATCCGCACCAGGTCCAGGCCGGGCGGGAACTCCAGCAGCAGGGCCGTCGCGAACAGCTCCGGATGCCCGTCGGGGGCGGCCGCCGCGTCACACGTCAGCCGCCGGTCCAGCCGGGCCGCGACCGCCACGAGCTCCACGTCGTCCAGCACCGCTTCGCGGAAGGCGCCGAGGAGCGCCGCGACCGTGCCGACCGCCGCCAGGCCGTGGCCCTGTACGTCGGCGACCAGCGCCCGGACCCCGAACGGCCCGGCCCGTACGTCGTACAGGTCGCCGCCGACCAGGGTGCCGCGCTGCGCCGCCCGGTAGAGGCCGGAGCAGCGCACCGGTCCGACCTGTTCGGGCACCGGCGGAAGCACCGCCAGCTGCGCCGCCTCGGCCACCGTCCGTACGCTGACGAGCTGTGCGTCCCGGCGTCGGCGCACCCAGGCGATCACCACGCTCAGCAGCCCGATGGTGGCCACGGTGGCCAGGTCCGAGCCCTGTGCCTGGGCGACGCCGAGGTTGTCCACCCCGAGCAGGACGAGGACGAGGGCGGCGAAGAACGCGGTGCCGGCCGCCCCGTAGGCGAAGGCGGCCACGGGCGGCAGACCGGCCAGGAAGAAGCCGACTTCCACGTCGCCCGGGGTGAGCACCTGCACCAGGACGAGCACCACGAGGGCCGTCGCGGGCGCGAACCGGGCCCAGCGCGGCGGCGGCGCTCCGCGCAGTCGACCCCGCTCCTCGCGTCCGCGTCTCACCCCTCCACCCTGGTACGCGGCGCGGGCGCGCGCACCCCGGACCGGCCTGCCGGGTGGTCCGGGGCGTCCCGGACCGGGAAAGTGGGGGCGTGACGGAAGACGATGCCTCAGGCAAGGCCATGACCGGGGCGCACACCGAGGCGCACGGCGGCGGCGCCGGTGGCGCCGGTGGGGGCTCGGCGAGCGCGGACATCAGCACGCGCCTGAACTGGCTGCGCGCGGGCGTGCTCGGCGCCAACGACGGGATCATCTCGACCGCGGGCCTGGTGGTCGGCGTGGCCGGGGCCACCACCTCGCGGGCGGCGATCCTGGCGGCGGGCGTCGCGGGGCTGCTGGCGGGCGCGCTGTCGATGGCGGCGGGGGAGTACGTGTCGGTCAGCTCGCAGCGGGACTCCGAGCGCGCCGCGCTGGACATGGAGCGCCGCGAACTGGCGGAGGAGCCGGAGGCGGAACTGGAGGAGCTCGCCGCCCTGCTCACCGCGCGCGGGCTGAGCCGGGAGGTGGCCCGCGAGGCCGCGGAGCAGCTGACGGAACGGGACGCGCTGCGGGCCCACGCGCGGGTGGAGCTCGGCATCAACCCCGACGAGCTGGCGAACCCCTGGCACGCGGCCTTCGCCAGCCTCGTCGCGTTCACGGTGGGCGCGCTGCTGCCGCTGCTGGCGATCGTGCTGACGGGACCGTCCGTACGGGTTCCGCTGACGGCCGCGGCCGTGCTGGCGGCGCTCACCCTGTGCGGGGTGCTGAGCGCACGGCTGGGCGGTGCGCCCGTGCTCCGCGCGGTGCTGCGCAATGTCGCCGGGGGCGCCCTCGCCATGGCGGTCACGTACGCGGTGGGCACCTGGATCGGCACCCGCTGACCCCCGGGCGGGCCTCGCCCGGGCCCCCGGCCGGGCGGCGCGCGCGGCGTGGGGCCGGGTCGTGCGGGTGGGGGCGGTGGCACGGCAGGATGGGGGCATGCGCATCGCGGTCACCGGTTCGACCGGCCTCATCGGCAGTGCCCTCGTACGGTCCCTGCGGGCGGACGCCCACGAGGTGGTGCGGTTCGTGCGCCACCCGCCCGCCGCGGGCGACGAGGCGCGGTGGGATCCCGCCCGCGGGTACGTCGACCCCGCCGGGCTGGCCGGATGCCGGGCGGTCGTCCACCTGGCCGGGGCCGGGGTGGGCGAGCACCGCTGGACTCCGGCGTACAAGAAGGTGATCCGCGACAGCCGGGTGCTCGGCACCGCTGCCCTGGCCCGGGCCCTCGCCGCGCTCGACGAGCCGCCCGCCGTGCTCGTCAGCGGTTCGGCCGTGGGCTACTACGGGGACACCGCCGACCGGGTCGTGGACGAGGACGCCCCCGCCGGGCACGGTTTCCTGCCGTCCGTCTGCGTGGAGTGGGAAGCGGCCGCGGAACCCGCCCGCGCGGCCGGGATCCGCACCGCGTTCGCCCGTACCGGCCTGGTCGTCGCGCGCGAGGGCGGGGCCTGGGGCAGGCTGTTCCCTGTCTTCCGGGCCGGCGTCGGCGGCCGGCTCGGCAACGGGCGGCAGTACTGGTCCTACATCTCCCTCCACGACGAGGTCGCGGCGCTGCGGCACATCATCGACACCCCCGGGCTCGAAGGCCCGGTCAACCTCACCGCCCCCGAGCCGCTGACCAACCGCCAGGTCACCGCGGCCATGAGCCGGGTGCTGCACCGGCCCGCGCTGCTGCCCGTACCGGCGCCGGCCCTGCGGATCGCGCTGGGGGAGTTCGCCGGGGACGTGCTCGGCAGCCAGCGGGCCCGGCCGGCCCGGCTGCTCCGGTCGGGCTTCGTCTTCCGCCACCCCGGCATCGAGGACGCGATCCGGGCCGCCCTGTAGCCCGGGGCGGAACACGCCGCCGGGGCCGGGGCCCTGTGCCGGCCGTGCGGCGGCCCTGCCACCGGCCTGCCACCGCCGTGCGACCGACGTGCGACCGTTTGTGAGCCGTATGCGACCACTGTGCGACCGGAGTTGACCACAATCTCGCCATACCCCGGCCCACTCGGGTTCCGGTGGAGCCGGGTTGGGGAAGGAGGTCGTGACACAGCCGCGCCGACCTCGGGGAGGGGCACGTGCTCAGCAGCTCACACCATTCCGCACACCACGCGGACGTCGTCATCGTAGGAGCCGGGGTCTCAGGACTCGCGGCCGCGCACCACCTGATCGCAGCGGGGGTCACGGCCATCGTGCTGGAGTCCGCGGACGACCCCGGCGGCCGGATGGCCACCGAGTCGGCCGACGGGTTCCGGCTGGACCGGATCGGCCAGTTGCTCAACACCGCCTACCCGGAGCTGGAACGCACCCCGGGCCTGGCCGGCCTGCGCCTGCGCAGCTTCGCGCCCGGGGTGCTCGTCCACACCGAAGGCAGGCAGCTGCGGGCCGGGGCCCTCACCCCGGCCCGCGCCCTGGCCAGCGGCTCCCTGGAGCAGGCCCGGCTGAGCGCGGCGCTCGGCCGGCTCGCCGCCCTGCCCGATGAACGCCTGCTGGCCCGGCCGGAACGCACCGCCCTGGCCTCCCTGCGCTCGCGCAGCCTGCCCCCGCGCACCGTGAGCGGTGTGCTGCGCCCGCTGCTCTCCGCCCTGCTGCGCGACCCGGGGCTCGGCACCTCCAGCCGGGTCGCCGACCTGGCCCTGCGCACCTTCGCCCGCGGCCGGCTCGCCGTGCCCGAGGGAGGGGCCGCGGCCCTGCCGGAGCGGCTCGCGGCCGGGCTGCCGCCGGGGACCGTCCGCACCGGGGTCCGGGTCCGGTCGGTGGCGACCAACCTGGTCACCACCGAGGAGCACGGCGACTTCAGCTGCCGCTCGGTCCTCCTGGCCACCGGGGCCCGCGCCGCCGCCGAACTCCTGCCCGGCCTGCGCGTGCCCGCCTTCCACGAGGTCACCGTCCTGCACCACGCCACCGCCGCCCCCCTGCCCTGGGACGGCTCGCTGCTCCTGGACGGGGATCCGGCCTGGCCCGTCGGGCACACCGCCGTGATGAGTGCGGTCGACCCGACGCGGGCCCCGGCCGGCCGGAGCCTGGTCACCACGACCGTGTTCGGCCCGCCGCCCCCGGCCCGCACGGTCGCCTCGCGGCTCGCCCGGCTCTACGACACCGCCACCCGCGACTGGGAGGTGCTGGCCGTCCACCACACCCCGGAGGCCGTGCCGGCCATGCCGCCGCCCTACGACGTACGGCGGCCGGTGCGCGTCGTGTCCGGGCTGTACGTGTGCGGGGACCACCGGGACACCAACACCGTCCAGGGCGCCCTGCACTCGGCCCGCCGCGCCACCCACGCCGTCCTGCGCGACTTCGGCATCCCCCTGCCGTCGACCCGGGAGCCCGCCCTCCCGGTCGCGGCCTGAGAACCGCGCCCGGCCGCCCGGTGCGGGGTGGAGCCACCCCGCACCGGGCCGCCGGGTCACAGCAGGGCGGCGACCCGGTCCCGGTAGGTCCGCACGGCCGTCGCGTCCCGGTACGGCTCCAGCCGACGCTCGAAGTCCCGTACGTACTCCACCGCCCGCACCGACCGCATCTCCATCGCCTGCTGCGCCGCCTCCGCCCCCAGCGTGCACGCCTGGTCCAGCTCGCCCAGCCCCAGCCGGGCCGTGGCCAGCACCACCCGGCAGAACAGCCGGGAGCGCGCGTACGCCGGCGACCGCAGCTGGAGCGACCGCTCCGCGTGCTGCGCCGAGGCCCGGTACTGCTGGAGGTCCCGGTGGCAGTGCCCGAACTCGTCCGCCAGCTGCGCCTCGTCGAAGTACCGCGCCCAGTGCGGCACGTCGTCACCCGGCCGGGCCGCCCCCAGCGCCCGTTCGGCCCGCACCAGCGAGGCCGTCGACGCCCGGACCTCGCCGAGCACCGCGTGCCCGCGCGCCTCCGCCGAGTGCATCAGCGCCTGCACCACCGGCGGGGGGCTCGAGCCGACCCCCTGCTGGGCGACGCGGGCCAGCTGCACCGCCTCCCGGCCGTGGCCCAGGTAGACCGCCTGCCGGCTCATGGTGACCAGTACGTACGAGCCGTACGGCCGGTCCCCGGCGGCCTGGGCGAGCCGCAGCGCCTGGACGAAGTAGCGCTGGGCGAGACCGTGCGCGGCGATGTCGTAGGAGGTCCAGCCCGCGAGCCGGGTCAGGTCGGCAGCCGCCGAGAACAGCCGCCTCCCGGTCGTCTCCCCGTACGTCCCGCGGAGCATCGGTTCGGCCTCGTGCTCCAGGTACCGCACCAGGGCCTGGCGGGCGTGCCCGCCGCCGTAGGCGTGGTCCAGGGTGCGGAACAACTCGCTGACCGAGCGCAGGGCGGCGATGTCCCCGCCGGTCACCCGCTGTCCGGGCCCGCGGTCGATCTGCCGCTGCCGGGGCACCGTGGTCCGGCCCTGCACGGGGACCCGGGCCACCCCCGGGTCCGCGCCCCGGGCCACCCGCTCGTCGGCCCGCCCGATCAGCCAGTCCCGGCTGGGGACGACCAGCCCGGCCGGAGTGAAGGCGATCTTCCGCAGCTCGGCGTGTGATCCGGAGTCCTTGCGCCACAGCCCGCTGGCGATGTCCACGGCCTCCTCCGGGGTGGCCGCGAACTCCAGGCCCGCGTAGACGGGCGCGCAGGCGTCCAGGCCCAGGTCCTGGGCGGAGAGCCGGCGCCCGAGGCGCCGGGTGAAGACCTCGGCGATCAGCGCGGGGGTGGTCCCGCGCGGCTGCTGCCCGCGCAGCCACCGGGTCACGGAGGTCTTGTCGTACCGCAGATCGAGACCGTGTTCCAGGCCGAGCTGGTCCACGCGGCGGGCGAGCCCGGCGTTGGAGAACCCCGCTTCGGCGATCAGCGCCGCGAGCTGCCTGTTGGGGACGCGCTGGGCAGGTCGTTCCGTCATCGGCTCCACGGTTTCCTGACGTGACGGACCGGGGTCCCGGCCCTGTGAACGGCGTGAATGTAGCGGCGAACTCCGCTGATGCCGCCCTCTCTGCCCCACATTCATCCGATCGTGTGCAGAATCGGTGGGGCGCTTTACGGCCTGACCCGCTTCGCGCGCGTACGCTGCGCCCATGACCCGCCCGCCCCTTCGGACGCACCGACCCGAGGAGCGCCCAGAATCGATCGCTCCGCTTCCCGCGCCCGAGCTGACCGAGGCGGAGTGCCGGCGGTGCGGCACCTACATCGCGGGTCTCGACGGCCGGTACGCGTGCGGGGTGTGCGGCTGGGTCAACGACCACTCCGAGGGGCACCGGCGCCTGCCGCGCGCGGCCGAGGACCCGGACCGGCCGGCGAAGGGCCGGCGGCGGCCGCGGGGGCCGGCGCGGACCCCGCCGGAGTCCGCGCAGGAGCCGCCGTACCCTTGCTGAGTGCGGTACGTGCACACAGCAGGTTCAACGAGGAGGCGCTGCGGTGGCTGAGCTTGGGTTTGTCCATCTGGGCTTCGGACCGGAGTCCGTCGAGTACACCGCCGCCTGGGAAGAGCAGCGCCGGGTGCACGCGGCCCGCTTCGCGGACGAGATCGAGGACACCTGCCTGCTGCTGGAGCACCTGCCGGTGTACACCGCCGGCCGGCGCACCGATCCCAGTGAGCGCCCCCTGGACGGCACGCCCGTCGTGGACGTGGACCGCGGCGGAAAGATCACCTGGCACGGCCCGGGCCAGCTGGTCGGTTATCCGATCATGAAGCTGCCCCGGCCGGTGGACGTGGTCGCCCACGTCCGCCGCCTGGAGGAGGCGCTGATCCGCACGGCGGCCGAGTTCGGCCTGGAGACGACCCGGGTCGAGGGCCGCAGCGGGGTCTGGGTGCTGGGCGACCCCGTCGAGGACCGCCCCATGATCGGCGGGCTCTCCCTCGACCTCGACCCCCGGCTGCACGACGACGAGTTCGACGCCCGCCTGAACGGGCCCGAGTACGCCCCCTCCAACGCCGGTCAGCGGCGCGAGGACCGCAAGCTCGCCGCCATCGGCATCCGCGTCGCCAAGGGCGTCACGATGCACGGGTTCGCGATCAACGTGAACCCCGACAACACCTGGTTCGACCGGATCGTGCCCTGCGGGATCCGCGACGCCGGTGTGACCTCGCTCTCCTGCGAACTGGGCCGGGAGATCACCATCGCCGAGGTGCTGCCGGTCGTCGAGCGGCACCTGAGGGACGTACTGGAGCACGCGGAGCTGAAGCCCCGCGAGGTGGAGCCGGCCGCGAGCTAGCCGCCCGGGAGCCGCCCGGGAATGGGACCGGGCCCTCGCAGGTTGGCTGACGTAAGAGCGTACGAAATTACGGGCGTACCCTGGTGGGCGCCCGAACAATCGAAGTCACAGGGAGCCGGTCGTGTCCGCAGTCGCACCCGACGGACGCAAGATGCTGCGCCTGGAGGTCCGCAACAGCCAGACCCCCATCGAGCGCAAGCCCGAGTGGATCAAGACCCGGGCGAAGATGGGCCCCGAGTACACCAAGATGCAGGCCCTGGTGAAGGGCGAAGGACTGCACACGGTGTGCCAGGAAGCCGGCTGCCCCAACATCTACGAATGCTGGGAGGACCGCGAGGCCACCTTCCTCATCGGTGGGGACCAGTGCACCCGGCGCTGTGACTTCTGCCAGATCGACACCGGCAAGCCCGAGGCCCTGGACCGGGACGAGCCCCGCAGGGTCGGCGAGTCCGTGGTCACGATGGATCTGAACTACGCCACCATCACCGGCGTCGCCCGCGACGACCTGCCCGACGGCGGTGCCTGGCTGTACGCGGAGACCGTGCGCCAGATCCACCAGCAGACGGCGGGCCGCGCGAGCGGGCACACCAAGGTCGAGCTGCTGGCCCCCGACTTCAACGCGGTCCCGGAGCTGCTGGAGGAGGTCTTCGCCTCCCGCCCCGAGGTCTTCGCGCACAACGTCGAGACGGTGCCGCGGATCTTCAAGCGGATCCGCCCCGGTTTCCGCTACGAGCGCTCGCTCGAGGTGATCACGAAGGCGCGCGCCTACGGCCTGGTCACCAAGTCGAACCTGATCCTCGGCATGGGCGAGGAGCGCGAGGAGGTCTCGCAGGCCCTGAAGGACCTGCACGAGGCCGGCTGCGAGCTCATCACCATCACCCAGTACCTGCGGCCCTCGCCGCGCCACCACCCCGTGGAGCGCTGGGTGAAGCCGGCCGAGTTCGTGGAGCTGGCGAAGGAGGCCGAGGAGATCGGCTTCTCCGGTGTGATGTCCGGCCCCCTGGTCCGGTCCTCGTACCGGGCGGGGCGGCTGTACGCCCAGGCGATGGAGAAGCGCGGCGCTGCGGCCGTGTGAACTCGCGCACAAAAGCTACCAAGCAGTAACCCCGCATCGGCGCGGCCCCTAGGCTCTTCGTGGGAAGAGTTCCGGCGGGCCGCGTCGATGTTTTCCGCAACGTTTGACCGGCCGGTCATGCGCTGGTAACACCATTCAGTGACGATGGGTCCACGCACCGCACACACCGCTGACACCGCCCGCACACGTGAGCACCGTGAAAGGGATCTACATCATGCAGGCCGCGCCCGTACGCGCCATTGCCATCCCGACCCTCTCCGACGCCTTCCGCGGCATCGAGTCGCTGCTCATGAGCGGCGCCCGGCGCAACGCGTGGACGGCCGTCCTGGAGGACCGCCGCAGGGCCCAGGACCGGGTCGAAACCGAACACGTACTTGAGGCCGCGGCGACCCGGACCCCGCAGGCCACGTAAACTTCGCTGTATGGCGAGGAAGTCAAACGCAGAGACTGCTGCGAACCCCGGGCGACTGAAGCAGATCGCCCTGACGTACAAGATGACGCGCAAGGCCGACCCGAAGGTCGGTCTGATCGTCGCGGGCGTGGGAATCGTCACCTTCGGTGTCTTTCTTGCGATCGGCTTCCTGATCGACCACCCGGTCTACCTGGGCATCCTGGGCTTCCTGGTGGCGTTCCTCGCGATGGCGATCGTCTTCGGACGACGGGCCGAGCGGGCTGCCTTCGGGCAGATGGAGGGGCAGCCGGGAGCGGCCGCGGCCGTGCTGGACAACGTGGGCCGGGGCTGGACGACCACCCCCGCCGTCGCGATGAACCGGCAGCAGGACATCGTCCACCGGGCCGTCGGCAAGGCCGGCGTCGTGCTGATCGCGGAGGGCAACCCGAACCGGGTGAAGCCGCTGCTCGCGAACGAGAAGAAGAAGCTGGCCCGGATCATGCCGGACGTGCCGGTGCACGACTTCATCGTGGGCACGGGCGAGGGCGAGGTGCCGCTGAAGAAGGTCCGCACCACCCTGCTCAAGCTGCCGCGCGTCCTGACCGGCCCGCAGATCACCGCGGTCAACGACAAGCTGCGCGCCATGGGCGACCTGATGTCGAACATGCCGCTGCCGAAGGGCCCCATGCCCAAGGGCATGCGGATGCCGCGCGGCGGAAAGATGCGCTGACCCGCCCGGATGCGCTGACCCGCCCGGTTGATTCTCGTATACGACACAGGGACGCCCCCCGAACCGGCCACCGGCCCGGGGGGCGTCCCTGTGTCGTACGCCGTGTGCCCCGCCGGCCCATCGCGGCCGGCCTTGCGTCCTAGATGCGGACCTGGACCGCGCGGGCGAGGCGGTCGTGCAGGCCCCGGCCGTCGCGGTCCCAGACCAGGGCCGGGATCACCAGGGCCAGCAGGACCGTGCGCAGCAGGACGCGGGCGATGCCGAGGCGGCCGCCGTCCTGCGCGACCACCCGAAGCCCGACGATCCGCTTGCCGGGCGTGAAGCCCACGGTCCCGACCGTCACCAGGCTCAGGGCCACGAACAGCGCGAGCGTCCAGTTGCCCGCCGCGCCCACGCTCCCGCCGGTGATGAGCCCGTACGCGATCAGCTGGCAGGCGGCCCAGTCCAGGACGACGGCCCCGAGCCGGCGGCCGAAGCGGGCCAACGAACCGGGTCCCTGCTGCGGCAGACCGAGCCGCTGGCCGGGGTAGCCGAAGTCGACACCCATCTCCTCCGCGGCCGCGCGGGGGCCGGAGAGCCACGATCCGATTGCTTGCCTGTTGTCCACCCGACCACGGTACCGGTGCGGCCTCGCGGCCCCCGGTCGGGGACCCTGGTTAACTTGTGCGAAACAAATGGGTCATGCTTGAGAAATCCCGTCTGCTTATGGTCGGGTCAGCGTGCGGCACCGCACTGACGCGCCACGAGCTATACAACCCGTCCCTGCCCCGGGGCCGGGAGTAGGAGGAGTTGGATGTTCCAGAACGCCGACGAAGTGAAGCAGTACATCGAGGAGAACGACGTCAAGTTCGTTGACGTCCGCTTCTGCGACCTGCCTGGTGTGATGCAGCACTTCACCATCCCGGCGCGGGCGTTCGACCCGGCGGAGGAGCTCGCCTTCGACGGCTCCTCGATCCGCGGCTTCCAGGCCATCCACGAGTCCGACATGGCGCTGCGTGCCGACATCACCACCGCGCGCCTGGACCCGTTCCGCCGTGACAAGACGCTGAACATCAACTTCTTCATCCACGACCCGATCACGGGCGAGGCCTACAGCCGCGACCCGCGCAACATCGCGAAGAAGGCGGAGGCGTACCTCGCCTCCACCGGCATCGCCGACACCGCGTTCTTCGGGCCCGAGGCCGAGTTCTACATCTTCGACAGCGTGCGCTTCGCGACCACCGCGAACGAGGGCTTCTACCACATCGACTCCGAGGCCGGCGCCTGGAACACCGGTTCCGAGGAGAACAACCGCGGCTACAAGGTCCGCTACAAGGGCGGTTACTTCCCGGTCGCCCCGGTCGACCACTTCGCCGACCTGCGCGCCGAGATCTCCCTCGAGCTGGACGCCCAGGGCCTGCAGGTCGAGCGCCAGCACCACGAGGTCGGCACCGGCGGCCAGGCCGAGATCAACTACAAGTTCAACACGCTGCTGGCCGCGGCCGACGACCTGATGCTCTTCAAGTACATCGTGAAGAACGTCGCCTGGAAGAACGGCAAGACCGCGACCTTCATGCCGAAGCCGATCTTCGGTGACAACGGCTCGGGCATGCACGTGCACCAGTCGCTGTGGGCCGGCGGCGAGCCGCTGTTCTACGACGAGGCCGGCTACGCGGGCCTGTCGGACACCGCGCGCTACTACATCGGCGGCATCCTCAAGCACGCCCCGTCGCTGCTCGCCTTCACCAACCCGACGGTGAACTCGTACCACCGCCTGGTGCCGGGCTTCGAGGCGCCGGTGAACATGGTGTACTCGCAGCGCAACCGCTCCGCCGCGATGCGCATCCCGATCACGGGCTCGAACCCGAAGGCCAAGCGCGTCGAGTTCCGCGCGCCGGACCCGTCTTCGAACCCGTACCTCGCCTTCTCGGCGCTGCTCCTCGCGGGCCTCGACGGCATCAAGAACAAGATCGAGCCGATGGAGCCGATCGACAAGGACCTCTACGAGCTCTCGCCCGACGAGCACGCGAGCGTCCCGCAGGTCCCGACCAGCCTCGAGGACGTCCTCAAGGCCCTCGAGGCCGACCACGAGTACCTCCTGGCCGGCGGTGTCTTCACCCCCGACCTGATCGAGACCTGGATCGACTACAAGCGCACGCACGAGATCGCCCCGATCGCGCAGCGCCCGCACCCCCACGAGTTCGAGCTGTACTTCGACCTCTAGGAAATGCCTGATGGGAGGCCCCCCGCCGCACTCCACGGAGTGCGGCGGGGGGCCTTTCTGCTTTTGACAGCGCCGCCGCTACGGGTAAGGGTGGAAATGTCCTAAAGGCTGGATAAGCGAGACATGTACGGAGGTGCATGACAATGCGCCGTAAGATCGTTGCGGCCGCCATGGCGGGCGCCGCGGGAATCTCCATAGGTCTGCTGCCCGTCGCCGGTGCCTCGGCTTCGGTCGTCGCCGGGCGCGGCGGGGGCGGGGACGGCGGCTACGACTGCCACCGGTACCCGTCGCACCGTTCCGACGCCCGCTGGGACTACTGCTGCAACCGCGACTGGCGCGACGTGCCCGACTGGTGCTGGAACCAGGGCGGAGTCGGCGGATACAACGACCACTGGCGCGACGCCGACTGGCGCAACTGGAACTGGAACGACTCCGGGCGGGGCGGCAACGGCGACTGGGGCCACGCTGACTGGGGCGGCGGCCGCGGTGGCAACGGCGACTGGGGTCACGGTGACGGCCGTGGCGGCAACGGCGACTGGGGCCACGGTGACGGCCGCGGCGGCAACGGCGACTGGGGTAACGGGGGCGGCAACGGGGGCGGCGGCAACGGCGACTGGGGCCACGGTGACGGCCGCGGCGGCAACGGCGACTGGGGCAATGGTGGCGGCAACGGGGGCGGCGGCGGCAACGGTGACTGGGGCGGCGGCAACGGGGGCGGCGGCAACGGTGGCTGGGGTGGCGGTAACGGGGGCGGCGGCGGCAACGGTGGCGGTGGCTGGGGCGGCGGCCGCTGAATGACGTGACGCCGAGTCTCGACCCGGGCCGCGGGCCCGTGGCGATGCCCTTGTTCCGCTGTCCTCAGCGGAGCAGGGGCATCGCGCCCGTCAGGTCGCGCAGGCAGCGCACCGCGAGCTCGGTGGGTGAGCCGGGCCCGGAGACCGGCGCGTCCGTGCCCGACCACAGCTCCAGCGAGATCCGGATCGCGTCCGTCGCCGCCGCGGCGAGCAGCCGTACGTCCAGGAGTTCCGCGTCCGGGCCGGCCAGCCGGGCGACGACCGGGACCAGCCGTTCCTCGGAGTCCTGGTTCACGCGGTACCAGACGGCCCGCAGCGCCGGGTCGTCGGCCGCCGCGCGCAGCAGGCCGCGGGTGACCTCCAGCCCCTCCTCGACCGCCTGGGGCTCGCTCAGCGTCCGCCGGACGGCGCGTTCCAGGGCTTCGGCGAGCGGGGTGCCGGGTTCCTCCTCGGCGAGGAGGGCGCGCCAGGCGTCGCCGCCGACCGCGAGCAGCGGGGCGACCGCCTCCTGCTTGTTGCGGAAGTAGCGGTAGAACGTGCGCAGTGCCACACCCGCGCGGTGGGCGATGTCCTCGGCGGTGGTGCCGTCGGGGCCGTGTGCGGCGAAGAGTTCGCAGGCCGCCCGGGCGATGTCGAGCTGGGTGGCGGCCTTGCGGCGCTCGGTCAGCGTCTGCGTCGCGGGGTCTGCCGGGGGGGAGTACGGACGCGGGGATCTCACGCAGGGAAGCGTACCCCTGGCGGACGAGGGGTATCACATACTTTGACACCCTGGCAAAACGTGTCACTGGTTCGCTACGCTCGGCCCATGAACCGTTACGAAGGACGTCGCGTCCTCATCACCGGCGGCGGGTCCGGCATCGGCCGGGCCACCGTCCACCGGATCCTCGCCGAGGGCGGCCGCGTCCACGCGGTCGACGTCAGCGAGGCGGGCCTCGCGGTCACCGCCGACCGGGCCGCGGCCGAGGGCCACCGGGACCGCCTCACCACCGCCCTGCTGGACATATCCGACGAGCAGGCGGCCGGGCAGGGCGTGGCCGCCGCGGTGGACGCCCTCGGCGGGCTCGACGTACTCGTCAACGCCGCCGGCATCCTGCGCTCCGCGCACACCCACCAGACCACGCTCGACCTGTGGAACCAGGTCATCGGGGTCAACCTGACCGGCACCTTCCTGATGATCCGCGAGTCGCTCCCGGCGCTGCTGGCGGGCGACAAGCCGGTGGTGGTGAACTTCAGCAGCACCTCCGCGTCGTTCGCCCACCCCTACATGTCCGCCTACGCGGCCAGCAAGGGCGGCATCCAGTCCATGACCCACGCCCTGGCCGCCGAGTACGGCAAGCAGGGCCTGCGCTTCGTGGCCGTCGCGCCCGGCTCCATCGAGAGCGGCATGACCACCGGCAACGGCCCCGGCCTGCCGGAGGACACCGACTGGTCCCTCTTCGCCAAGCTCGCCCCGGCCATCGGCCAGGGCTTCGCCGGTCCCGAGACCGTGGCGGGCGTCGTCGCGATGCTGGGCTCGCAGGACGGCGCGTTCATCACCGGTACGGAGATCCGCATCGACGGCGGCACGCACGCGTGAGACTCAGGCCCTGAAGCGGTCCCACAGCCGGGGGAAGCGCTCCGCCAGCACGGCTTCGTCCTCGAAGTCCAGCGGGGTGCCCTGCGGCTCCGCCGGCTGGAGGGGAACGCCCAGGTCCGGCGCCACCGACCCGGTCAGCTGCTCGTAGGCCTCGTCCGCCGCGTACCCCAGCTCCTCGCCGTCCCCGTCGATCTCCTCGTCGAACTCACCGAGGAGCTCCGCGAGCTGGTCGGGGTCGTGCACCGCGCCTTCGAAGACCTCCCGGCCCTGGCCGATCAGCCAGCAGCGGAAGTAGTCGAAGGCATCGTCGCTGGCCCCGTCGAGCAGCACCCAGGCCGCGCCCCACAGGTCCCAGGTGTAGGCCCGGTTGTACCGCGACTCGAAGTGCCGGGCGAAGTCCAGGACGGAGTCGGGGTCGAGCTGGGCCAGCCGCTCCACGAGCAGCTCGGCATGCTCCTCGGGGTCGCCGTCGGCGGCCTCGCGGGTACGGTCGACGATCTCCCAGAACTCCGTCTCGTCCATCACCGCTCCAGCATCACGGGTTCGCCCCCGCGCCGCCACCGCGCATACGGCCAAAGGCCGGTGTCGGCCCCCCGAGGGGCTGACACCGGCCGTGTCCGCGCGGGTTCGCCGGGCTCAGAGGCCGTAGCGCTCCCGGGCCTCCTTGACGGAGGACGCCGGTACCTCGCCGCGGCGGGCGAGTTGGGCCAGCGCGGCCACCACGATGGACTGGGCGTCGACACCGAAGTGGCGGCGGGCGCCCTCACGGGTGTCCGACAGGCCGAAGCCGTCGGTGCCGAGCGAGGTGTAGTCCTGCTCCACCCACTGGCTGATCTGGTCCGGGACCTGACGCATCCAGTCGGACACGGCGAGGACCGGCCCGACGGCGCCTTCCAGGGCGCGGGTGACGTACGGGGTGCGGACCTCGCCGCGCAGCAGGGCCTCGTCGCACTCGAGCGCGTCGCGGCGCAGCTCGCCCCAGGAGGTGGCGGACCAGACGTCGGCGGCCACGTTCCAGTCGGCGGCGAGCAGCTTCTGGGCCTCCAGGATCCAGTGGATCGCCGTGCCCGAGGCCATGAGCTGGATCTTCGGGGCGTCGGCCGCCGGGGCCGCCTCCGCCAGGTCCGCCGCCGTGTTGAAGCGGTAGAGGCCCTTGAGGATGCCCTCCTCCACGCCCTCGGGCATGGCCGGCTGCACCTTCGGCTCGTTGTAGACCGTCAGGTAGTAGAAGACGTCTTCCGGCTGCTCGCCGTACATCCGGCGCAGACCGTCCTTGACGATCACCGCGATCTCGTACGCGAAGGCAGGGTCGTAGTTGAGCGACGCCGGGTTCGTGGACGCGATCAGGTGGGAGTGGCCGTCCGCGTGCTGCAGGCCCTCGCCGGTCAGGGTGGTGCGGCCGGCGGTGGCGCCGACGATGAAGCCCTTGCCGAGCTGGTCGGCGAGCTGCCACATCTGGTCGGCGGTGCGCTGCCAGCCGAACATCGAGTAGAAGATGTAGAAGGGGATCATCGGCTCGCCGTGCGTCGCGTAGGACGTGCAGGCGGCGATGAAGTCGGCCATGGCGCCGGCCTCGGTGATCCCCTCGTTGAGGATCTGGCCGTCCTTGGCTTCCTTGTAGTACATGAGCTGGTCGCGGTCGACCGGCTCGTAGGTCTGGCCCAGCGGCGAGTAGATGCCGGCCGACGGGAAGAGGGACTCCATGCCGAAGGTGCGGGCCTCGTCGGGGACGATCGGCACCCAGCGCTTGCCGGTCTCCTTGTCCCGCATCAGGTCCTTGACGAGCCGGACGAAGGCCATGGTGGTGGCCATCTCCTGCTTGCCGGAGCCCTTGAGCAGCGGGGCGAAGGAGCGGTCGGCCGGGGCGGGCAGGGCCACGTGGTGGACCTTGCGGGCCGGGGCGGGGCCGCCGAGGGCCGCGCGGCGCTCGTGCAGGTACCGGACCTCGGGGCTGTTCGCGCCGGGGTGGCCGTACGGGACCTGGCCGCCCTCGAAGGCGCTGTCCGGGATCGGCAGGCCGAGGAGGTCGCGCATGTCCTTGAACTCGTCGACCGTCAGCTTCTTCATCTGGTGGTTCGCGTTCTTCGACTCGAACCCGGCGCCCAGGGTGTAGCCCTTGACGGTCTGCGCGAGGATGACCGTCGGCGCGCCCTTGTGCTCCAGGGCGGCCTTGTACGCGGCGTAGACCTTGCGGGGCTCGTGGCCGCCGCGGGAGCTGTGGAAGCACTCGGCGATCTTGGCGTCGGACAGCACGCCGGCCAGCTGCACGAGCTCGGCGTTCGCGCCGAAGAAGTGCTGGCGGATGTAGGCCACGTCGCGGGTCGCGTAGGTCTGGAACTGCGCGTCCGGCACCTCGCGCAGGCGGCGTACGAGCGCGCCGGTGGTGTCGAGCTGGAACAGCTCGTCCCAGGCGGAGCCCCACAGCGACTTGATGACGTTCCAGCCGGCGCCGCGGAACTGGGCCTCCAGCTCCTGGACCACGCGGAAGTTGGCGCGGACCGGGCCGTCGAGGCGCTGCAGGTTGCAGTTGACGACGAAGGTCAGGTTGTCGAGCTGCTCGCGGGAGGCGAGGGCCAGGGCGGCGGTCGACTCCGGCTCGTCCATCTCGCCGTCGCCGAGGAAGGCCCAGACGTGCGAGTTCGCGGTGTCCTTGATGCTGCGGTTCTGCAGGTAGCGGTTGAAGCGCGCCTGGTAGATCGCGGACAGCGGGCCGAGGCCCATGGACACCGTCGGGAACTCCCACAGCCACGGCAGGCGCCGGGGGTGCGGGTAGGACGGCAGGCCGTTGCCGCCGGACTCCTGGCGGAAGTGGTCGAGCTGCTGCTCGGAGATGCGCCCGTCGAGGAAGGCGCGGGCGTAGATGCCGGGGGAGGCGTGGCCCTGGATGTAGAGCTGGTCGCCCGATCCGTCGGCCTCCTTCCCGCGGAAGAAGTGCTGGAAGCCGGTCTCGTACAGCCACGCGGCGGAGGCGAAGGTGGCGATGTGGCCGCCGACGCCGTACTTGGAGCCGCGGGTCACCATGGCGGCCGCGTTCCAGCGGTTCCACGCGGTGATCCTGGCTTCCATCGCCTCGTCGCCCGGGAACTCGGGCTCCGCGGAGGTGGGGATGGTGTTGACGTAATCCGTCTCCAGCAGCTTCGGCAGGGCGAGGCCGGCGGCCTCGGCGTGCTGGAGCGTGCGGCGGAGCAGGTATTCGGCGCGGCGCGTACCGGCGGCCTGGGCGACGGCGTCGAGGGAGGCCGCCCATTCGGCGGTCTCTTCGGTGTCGCGGTCCGGGAGCTGGTCGAGCTCGCTCGGAAGCTTTCCTACGGGGTCGGACATCGGTGTGCGCCGCCTTCCGGACAAAGGAGAGGTGGTGAAGAAATCCCTGACGGGCAGGACAGGGTCGGCGGACCTGGTTGAGGTCCGCGACGACTGTAAATCCCTGATCGATGATCGATCAAATAAAAGTGACGAAGAAACGTCGATCTGACAAAAGTCGGCACCGCGTGCCAGAGGATCAGGCACCCGGTGCCGGTCAGACGGGGGTATTACGGGCGGCTCACGCCCGCGGAGCGCATCCCAGGACGTGCCGCTTCACGAGCAGGCCGATCTCGGGGTCCTGGCTGCGGAACGCCTCGACGAGCGCCTCGTGCTCCTCGGCGTAGGACTTCTGGACGGTTCCCAGCCAGCGGATGGACAGGGCCGTGAACACCTCGATGCCCAGGCTCTCCCAGGTGTGCAGCAGGACGCTGTTCCCCGCCGCCCGCACCAGCTCCCGGTGGAAGCCCACGGTGTGCCGCACCTGCGCCGTGCCGTCCTCGGTGCGGTCGGCCTCCCAGAGCGCGGCGACGTGCGGCTCCAGCGCCGAACAGTCCGCCGCCAGGCGCGGCGCCGCCAGTTCGGCCGCGATCTGCTCCAGGCCGGCCCGGACCGGGTAGATCTCCTCCAGGTCGGCCGCGGACAGGTTCCGTACACGCACGCCCTTGTTCGGCGCCGACTCGATCAGCCGGAGCGTCTCCAGCTCGCGCAGCGCCTCGCGCACGGGCGTCTGGCTGACCTCCAGCTCCACGGCGATCCGGCGCTCGACGATCCGCTCGCCGGGCTTCCAGCGCCCGCTGACGATCCCCTCCACGATGTGCTCGCGGATCTGCTCGCGCAGCGAGTGCACGACGGGTGGGGTGATCATCCGGGCTTCATCTCCTGTGGGGGCATGCGCAGCTCTGATGCGTAGACAATACGGCGCAGTCGCCCGGCGCGAAGCGTTCGCGTCCAGGGACGCAGGGTGAGGCTGGTTACAGCGCCGGTCACCCGGTCGGCGGGGCCGGGCACGACAGCGCCCCTGTCCGGAAGGGGTCTTCCGGACAGGGGCGCCGAACGGCTGGTGCGCTTGGGGGCGCGAGCCCTACAGGCCGAGCTCGACCTCGAACTCGCCGGCCTCCAGGATGGCCTTGACGGCCGTGAGGTACCGGGCCGCGTCCGCGCCGTCCACCAGGCGGTGGTCGTAGGACAGGGTCAGGTACGTCATGTCGCGGATGCCGATGTTGGTGCCCTCGGCGGTCTCGATGACCACCGGGCGCTTCACCGTGGCACCGATGCCCAGGATGGCGACCTGGTTCGGCGGCACGATGACCGTGTCGAACAGGGCACCGCGCGAACCGGTGTTGCTGATGGTGAAGGTCGCGCCCGACAGCTCGTCCGGC
The DNA here is from genome assembly GCF_056430495.1 of Streptomyces sp. NPDC045967. Taxonomy (NCBI): domain Bacteria; kingdom Bacillati; phylum Actinomycetota; class Actinomycetes; order Kitasatosporales; family Streptomycetaceae; genus Streptomyces; species Streptomyces sp. NPDC045967. The sequence goes on from NZ_JBWKLE010000001.1 coordinate 506,958, forward strand.
GTGATCTTGTTGCCGCGGACCTTGGCGGCCAGGTCGGCGGTCGCCTTGGAGATGCCCGCCAGGTTGAGGTCGCCCGCACCCTTGATGACCGGGGTCATCAGGCCCTTCTCGGAGTCCACGGCGATGCCGATGTTCTCCGAGTCGAAGTAGGTGATGGTGCCCTCGTCGTCGTTGATCCGGGCGTTGACGACCGCGTGGGCCTTCAGCGCCTGGGCGGCGGCCTTGACGAAGAACGGCATCGGGGACAGCTTGACGCCCTCGCGGGCGAGGAAGCCGGCCTTGGCCTTCTCGCGCAGCTTCATGATCTTGGTGATGTCCACCTCGACCACGGAGCTGAGCTGCGCCTGCGAGTGCAGGGCCTTCATCATGTTGTCGCCGATGACCTTGCGCATGCGGGTCATCTTGACGGTCTGGCCGCGCAGCTCGGACACCGCGGCGGCCGGGGCCTTCGCGGCGGCGGGAGCGGCGGCGGCCGGGGCCGCGGCGGCGGTCTTGGCGGCCTCGGCGGCGGCCAGGACGTCCTGCTTGCGGATGCGGCCGCCGACACCGGTGCCCGTGACCGTGTTCAGGTTGACGCCGGACTCCGTGGCGAGCTTGCGCACCAGCGGGGTCACGTACGCGCCCTCGTCACCGGCGGAAGCCGGGGCGGCGGGGGCGGCGGGCGCGACCGGAGCCGGGGCGGCAGCCGGGGCCGGCGCGGCAGCCGGAGCCGGAGCAGCGGCCGGAGCCGGCTCCGGAGCGGCGGCCGGGGCCGGAGCGGCCGGGGCCGGAGCGGCCGGGGCCGGCTCCGGGGCGGCGGCCGGAGCCGGGGCGGCCGGAGCCGGCTCCGGGGCGGCGGCCGGAGCCGGGGCGGCGGCGGCCGGGGCCGCGGCGGGAGCCGCACCCGCGACGCCGATGACGGCCAGCCGGGCGCCGACCTCGGCGGTCTCGTCCTCGCCGACGAGGATCTCCAGCAGGGTGCCGGCGACCGGCGCGGGGATCTCGGTGTCGACCTTGTCCGTGGAGACCTCGAGCAGCGGCTCGTCGGCCTCGACGGACTCGCCGACCTGCTTCAGCCAGCGGGTGACGGTGCCCTCGGTGACGGACTCGCCCAGCGCGGGCAGCACGACGTCGGTGCCGGACGCGGCGCCCTCGGGGGCGGCAGCGGCGGCGGGGGCCTCGGCGGCCGGCGCCGGAGCGGCCGGAGCCTCGGCGGCGGGGGCGGCCGGGGCGGGGGCCTCGGCGGCGGCCGGCTCGGCGGCCGGGGCCTCGGCGGCGGCCGGAGCCTCGGCGGCGGCCGGGGCGCCCGAACCGTCGTCGATGACGGCCAGCTCGGCGCCGACCTCGACGGTCTCGTCCTCGGCGACCTTGATGGAGGCCAGGATGCCGGCGACGGGCGACGGGATCTCGGTGTCGACCTTGTCGGTCGAGACCTCGAGCAGCGGCTCGTCGGCTTCGACGCGCTCGCCCTCGGCCTTCAGCCAGCGGGTGACAGTGCCCTCGGACACGCTCTCTCCGAGCGCCGGAAGGGTTACGGAAACCGACATGGTTTCAGTTGCTCCTAACGAATGTGCGGAAGTGGTCGTCGCGCCCGTGACGATTAGTCGTGGGAGTGAAGCGGCTTGCCGGCGAGGGCCAGGTGGGCCTCGCCCATCGCTTCGTTCTGGGTCGGGTGCGCGTGGATGAGCTGCGCGACCTCGGCCGGCAGGGCCTCCCAGTTGTAGATCAGCTGGGCCTCGCCGACCTGCTCGCCCATCCGGTCACCGACCATGTGGACGCCGACCACGGCACCGTCCTTGACCTGGACGAGCTTGATCTCGCCCGCGGTCTTGAGGATCTTGCTCTTGCCGTTGCCCGCGAGGTTGTACTTCAGGGCCACGACCTTGTCCGCGCCGTAGATCTCCTTGGCCTTGGCCTCGGTGATGCCGACGGAAGCGACCTCGGGGTGGCAGTAGGTGACGCGCGGGACACCGTCGTAGTCGATCGGGACGGTCTTCAGACCGGCCAGACGCTCCGCGACCAGGATGCCCTCGGCGAAGCCGACGTGCGCGAGCTGGAGGGTGGGGACGAGGTCGCCGACGGCCGAGATGGTCGGCACGTTGGTCTGCATGTACTCGTCGACCAGGACGTAGCCGCGGTCCATCGCGACGCCCTGCTCCTCGTAGCCCAGGCCCTGCGAGACCGGGCCGCGGCCGATGGCGACCAGGAGCACCTCGGCCTCGAAGCTCTTGCCGTCGGCCAGCGTCACGCGGACGCCGTTCTCCGTGTACTCGGCCTTGTCGAAGAAGGTGCCGAGGTTGAACTTGATGCCGCGCTTGCGGAAGGCCCGCTCCAGCAGCTTGGAGCTGTTCTCGTCCTCGACCGGGACGAGGTGCTTGAGGCCCTCGACGATGGTCACGTCGGTGCCGAAGGACTTCCACGCCGAGGCGAACTCGACGCCGATGACGCCGCCGCCCAGGACGATGGCGGACTCGGGCACGCGGTCCAGGACCAGGGCGTGGTCCGAGGAGATGATCCGGTTGCCGTCGATGTTCAGGCCCGGCAGCGACTTCGGCACGGAGCCGGTCGCCAGGAGCACGTGGCGGCCCTGGACGCGCTGGCCGTTCACGTCGACGGACGTCGGCGAGGAGAGGCGGCCCTCACCCTCGATGTAGGTCACCTTGCGGGAGGCGACCAGGCCCTGCAGGCCCTTGTACAGGCCCGAGATGACCTCGTCCTTGTACTTGTGGACCCCCGCGATGTCGATGCCCTCGAAAGAGGTCTTGACACCGAACTGGGCGGCTTCACGGGCCTGGTCCGCGATCTCGCCCGCGTGCAGCAGAGCCTTCGTGGGGATGCAGCCGTTGTGCAGGCAGGTGCCACCGAGCTTGTTCTTCTCGATCAGGGCAACGTCCAGACCCAGCTGGGATGCGCGCAGCGCCGCGGCGTAACCGCCACTGCCACCGCCGAGGATCACTAGGTCGAAAACGGTGCTGGCGTCGTTCGCCACGTCACGTCCTCCATGCATGTGCGCCGGGCACCGGTCCTCTGTGACCGGGCGGCGGCTGATAATCGGCCGCTAGTTCTTCGGCCCTGTGGTGGGGGCCCTGTCCTGCCGAGAACCCATCTTCGCATTTGTCGGCGGAACGCGGGACGCCGGGCCCACGATGTGGCAGGCGGTTCCGCCCGAAGCAGGGGTTACCAGTGCGTAGAAACCTACGGATTTCGTTGTGGGTGAACACGCCTCAAGCCCCGGTCGAGTGGCGACCAGGGCTTGAGGCATGTCACATCCGGTGCCGCGGGGCCGGTCAGCCCAGGTCGCCGGTGGCCGTGCGCTCGGCCAGCCGCACCAGGGTGCGGACGGCGGCGCCGGTGCCGCCCTTGGGGGTGTAGCCGTACGGAGCGCCTTCGTGGAAGGCCGGGCCGGCGATGTCGAGGTGGGCCCAGGTGACGCCCTCGCCGACGAACTCCTTCAGGAAGATGCCGGCGACCAGGCCGCCGCCCATCCGCTCGCCCATGTTCGCGATGTCGGCGGTGGGGGAGTCGATGGACTTGCGCAGCTCGGCGGGGAGCGGCATCGGCCACGAGGACTCGCCGACCTCCTCGGCGATCTCGTGGACCGAGGTACGGAAGGCGTCGTCGTTCGACATGATGGCGAAGGTGCGGTTGCCGAGGGCCACCATCATCGCGCCGGTCAGGGTCGCGACGTCGACGATCGCGTCGGGGTTCTCCTCGGAGGCGCGGGTCAGCGCGTCACCGAGGACCAGCCGCCCCTCGGCGTCGGTGTTGAGGACCTCGACGGTCTTGCCGCTGTACATGCGCAGCACATCGCCGGGCTTGGTGGCGGTGCCGGAGGGCATGTTCTCGGCCAGCGCGAGCCAGCCGGTGACGTTGACCCGCAGGCCCAGCTTCGCGGCCGCGACGACGGAGGCGAAGACGGCGGCGGCGCCGGCCATGTCGCACTTCATCGTCTCGTTGTGGCCGGCCGGCTTCAGGGAGATGCCGCCCGAGTCGTAGGTGATGCCCTTGCCGACGAAGGCGAGGGTCTTGTCCGCCTTGGGGTGGGTGTAGGAGAGCCGCACCAGGCGCGGCGGGTTCTCGGAGCCCTTGCCGACGCCCATGATGCCGCCGTAGCCGCCCTTGACCAGGGCCTTCTCGTCCAGGATCTGGACCTTGACGCCGTTCTCCTTCGCGGTCGCGGACGCGACGGCGGCGAAGGCCTCGGGGGTGAGGTCGTTCGGCGGGGTGTTGACCAGGTCGCGGGCGATGTTGACCTCGGTCGCGACCACGATGGCGCGCTCGGCCGCGGCCTTGTGCTCCTTGTCGCGCGGCTTGGCGCCGAGCAGGACGATCTCGTCGAGCGGCCGCTTGGGGCCGTCGTTCTTGTCGGCGTTCTTCGCGGTCTTCGTCTCCCCGCCCTGGTAGGCGGTGAAGGCGTACGCACCGAGCAGCGCGCCCTCGGCGACGGCGGTGACGGCGGAGGCGTCGTCCAGGGGGAGCGCGAAGCCGGCCTTCTTGGAGCCGTGTAGGGCGCGGGCGGCGGCGCCGGCGGCGCGCCGCAGCACCTCCTCGTCGAACGACTCGTCCTCCTCCGGGAGGGAGCCGAGTCCGACCGCCAGCACGACCGGGACCTTCAGGCCCGAGAGGGCCGGCAGCTTGGTGATCTCGCCTTCGGTGCCCGAGGCGCCGAGGGCGTCGAGTACGGCGGCGAGCTTACCGTCGAACGCCTTGTCCACGGCCTCGGCGCCCGCGGCGGCGACGGGACCCTTCGGGCCCTTGGCGACACCGACGACGAGGGCGTCGGCGCGCAGCGTCGCCGCGCCGGCAGTGCTGAGAGTCAGAGCAGTCACGGTGGTGAAGTCTCGCTTCCGTTTGTGTGTGTGGGCCGAGTGGGTGGACGGCCATCCGAGGCGATCGTATTCGGGCCCGACGGTTGCCAGAAACGAGCCTACGCGTACGGACTCTGCCGTACGCCACTCGAAGATTTGGCAAGTTGTTCGATCAGGACGCCTGGAGATTCACCCATCCGTGGACTCTGCTCCAGGTTTGCCCCGTAGACCTGACGAGGTCCGAAAGACTCGGTCCACTCTCGCAAGGGGACGCGGGGTTCCTTTGCATGATTTCCACAGAGCCTCCCCGGCCCGGCCGACCGCCATGGGCCGTGTCGAGGGATGCCTGCGGGGGGAAGGCCGAAATGGTCAACGAGAACCGGATGAACAGGCTTGCCGCTGCCATGGCCGCGGCGGCCCTGTTCTCCGTGGCAGTACCCGCCGCGACCGCCCACGCGGCCACGGCACCGCGCATCGATCTGAAGGTGCTGGTCGTCGACGACGGCGGCAGCTCGGTCGAGGCGATCACCGCGGAACTCCGGGACACCGGGGTGCCGTTCACCCGCGTCCAGCTGGGCAGCGGCAGCCGCCCGGTCATCGACGCGGGCTTCCTCGCCGACACGGTGGACGGCCGTCCCCGGGCCAAGTACCAGGGCGTCGTCCTGCCGAACGAGAACCCCTTCGGGGAGGGCTCCGCCGAGATGGCCGCGCTCGCCGCGTACGAGACGGCGTACGGCGTCCGCCAGGTCGACGCCTACACCTGGGCGCACCCCGGCGTCGGCCTGGAGTACACCGACAACGGCGGCTACAGCGGCCAGCTCGACGGCACCCAGGCCGCCGTGACCGCGGCCGGCCGGACGGGCCCCTTCGGCTACCTCGGAGGACAAGTCGTCTTCGAGGACAACTCCGCCCTGGTTCCGGAAAGTTTCGGATTCATGGGCAAGCCGCGGCCCGGCTACACCAGCTACGTCGACGCGCCCGTCGGCGGCGGCCGGGCCTCCCTGGTCGGCGAGTACGCCCACGACGGGCGCAGCGAGCTGGTCGTCACCTTCGGCTACAACCAGCACCAGCAGCAGTTCCGGCTGCTCGCCCGCGGCATCGTCGACTGGCTCACCCAGGGCGTCCACCTCGGCCAGAGCCGCAACTACTTCGCGGTCCACGTCGACGACGTCTTCGCGCCGGACGCCCGCTGGAACAAGGAGCTGAACTGCACGCCCGGCGACTACGCCTGCCCGGGCGGCGAGGGCAAGGAGAGCACCATCCGGATGACCGCCGCCGACGCCGTGTACGCGGCGCAGTGGCAGACGGCCAAGGACTTCAAGCTCGACATGCTCTTCAACGGCGGCGCCGGGGAGGAGTGGAAGGCCGAGAACGGCGGTGTCGACGCGCTGACCGCCCAGCTCGTCGCCGACCGGGCCAAGTACCGGTGGATGAACCACACCTACACCCACCCGTTCCTCGGCTGCGTGCAGAACACCGCCGTCGTCCCCTGGACCTGCACGAAGAACGCCCAGGGCGCCGTCCAGTACATGAGCCGCGCCGAGATCTCCGCCCAGATCCGGGACAACAACAACTGGGCCGCCGCGAAGGGGATCGCCCTCGACCGGTCGGAGCTCGTCACCGGGGAGCACTCCGGCCTCAAGACCGCTCCCCAGCAGCCCGTGGACAACCCCAACCTGGCGGGCGCCCTCGCCGACAACGGGGTCAAGTGGGCCGGCAGCGACAACTCCCGCGAACCGGCGCAGCGGGCGCTCGGCTCCGCGCTCACCGTCCCCCGGCACCCGATGAACGTCTACTACAACACGGGCACCGACGCCGAGATGGCCGACGAGTACAACTGGATCTACACCAGCCGCGCGCACGGCGGCAGCGGCGTCTGCGAGGACAACCCGGCGACCTCCACCTGCCTGCCGGCCCCGCTGGACGTCACCACCGGCTACCGCGACCACATCGTCCCGGCCGAGGCCCGCACCGCCCTGCGGCACGTCCTGGCCAACGACCCGCGGCCGCACTACGTGCACCAGTCCAACCTCGCCGAGGACCGGACCCTCTACCCCGTGCTCGACCGGGTCCTCGACACCTACCGCGCCCTCTACGCGCCCAGCGCGCCGATCGTCAACCAGAGCATGAAGGACACCGGCGTCGAGCTCCAGCGCCGCGCGGCCTGGGACAAGGCGCTCGCCGAGGGCAAGGTCACCGCCTACCGGATCGGCACCGCCGTCACCGTCAAGGCGCCCTCCGGAGTCCTCGCCCCGGTCACCGCTCCCCAGGGCACCAGGAAGCAGATGCTCCTCGGCACCGCCGACTTCGGCACCGCCTACGCCGGCACCCGCTCCACCTGGACCGCGCCCGAACTGCTGCAGAGCGCCGTCACGCTCAAGCTGCCCAGCTGACCCAACGGGCCTTTCCGCAAGCCGAGCAACACAAGCGCCGGCGCTCCGCGAATCCACGGGCGCCGGCCCCTTTCACGTCCTGGGGGGACACACCGCATGAGCCATGGGCGCCATGTCACCATGCTCACCGAAGGCACCTACCCGCTCGTCCACGGGGGCGTCAGCACCTGGTGCGACCAGCTGGTCCGCGGCATGCCGGAGGTCGACTTCAATCTCATAGCCCTGACCGGCTCCGGACGCGAGCCGGTCACCTGGGAACTGCCGCGCAACGTCTACCGGCACACCTCCGTACCGCTCTGGGGCGCCCTTCCGTCGAGTGGCCGGCGGGTCCGCCGCACCGCCCTGCGCGGCAAGGCCCACCGCCGCTTCACCGAGGTCTACGAAACCTTCCTGCTGTCCCTGCTCGAACCCGCGCCCGGCCCCGGCGACCGCCGCTTCTCCGAGGCCCTGCGCGAACTGGCCGTCCTGGCCCGCGCCGGGCGCCTCGCCCCGGCCCTGCGCTCCGAGTCCGTCCTGCGGCTGCTGATGACCCTGTGGACGCGGCCCGGTCTGGCCACGGCGGCCGCAGCCCCCACCATCCACGACGCGCTCACCGCCACCGACCTGCTGGAGCACGCGCTGCGCCCGCTCTGCGTCCGGATCCCGCCCGACAGCGTCGCGCACGCCGTCAGCAGCGGCCTCGCCACCCTGCCGGCCCTCGCCGCCAAGTACCTGGACGAGGTGCCGTTCCTCCTCACCGAGCACGGCATCTACCTGCGCGAGCGCTACCTCGGCTACCGCTCGGCCGCCCAGCGCTGGCCCGTCAAGGCCCTGCTGCTCGGCTTCTACCGCGAGCTCAACACCGAGGGGTACCGGCAGGCGGACCTGATCACCCCCTGCAACCAGTACAACCGCCGCTGGGAGGAGCGCGGGGGCGCCGCCTCCGACCGGATCCGCACCGTCTACAACGGAGTCGACCCGCACGCCTTCCCCGAGGCCGGCCCCGAACCCGACGTGCCCACCCTCAGCTGGTGCGGCCGCATCGACCCCATCAAGGACCTCGAAACCCTCATCCGGGCCTACGCCTTCCTGCGCGAGGAGCTGCCGGCGCTGCGCCTGCGCCTCTTCGGGCCCGTCCCGGCCGGCTGCGAGGAGTACAAGCTGCGGCTGGAGAAACTCGCCGCCGACCTGGGCGTCGCGGACGGGATCTCGTACGAGGGCCGCATCGAGCAGGTCGCCCGGGCCTACGCGGCGGGCAGCATCGTGATGCTCTCCTCGATCAGCGAGGGTTTCCCCTTCAGCATCATCGAGGCGATGTCCTGCGGCCGCACCACCGTCTCCACCGACGTGGGCGGGGTCCGCGAGGCCGTCGGCGACACCGGCCTGGTCGTCCCGCCGCGCGAGCCCGAGACGATGGCCCGTGCCACGCTCGCCCTGCTGCGCGATCCCGGACGCCGCGCCGAGCTCGGCCGGGCTGCCCGCAAGCGGGTGGTGGAGAAGTTCACCCTCCACCAGTCCGTGGACGGCTTCCGGCACATCTACCGCGAACTCGCCGGCCAGCCCGTGCTGCCCGTCCGCCCCGGCGACGAGTGGACCCAGCGGCTCGCCGACCCCTGGTACCGGGAACTCGCGGCCGACGGGAGCCTGTGGTGAGCGGATCCCTCTGGCTGAAGGCCCCGGGCGGCGACACCCTGCCCGCGATCCCCAGGCCGCGCCGCGACGGTCCGGCGGCGGTCGATCCCCTCGACGACCTGCTGTCCCGGCTGGACGGGCTGGCGGCCGCGGCCGTCCACCCCGACGAGATCGCCGCCGTCCTCGAATCCGACGGCATGACCGACGAGTACATCCGGCTCACCTACGGCCGCCGGGACTCCTTCGCCCTCGCCGAGGAGCTCTACGCCCGGGTGCCCCGCTCCTTCCCGGAGCCGGAGGACACCCCCGACCCCTGGAAGGTCTCCCTCACCGCCTGCCTCCTGCGCGGCGTCATCTTCGCCCTGCCCGGGCTGGCCTACCTCCTTGGCGCACCCCTGCTCGACGGGCCGCCCGACCGGCTCGGCCTGCCCGCCGGAACCCTCACCCTGCTCGCGGGCGCGCTCATCGGCTGGGTCTGGGACCAGACGCTCTCCCACCGGGCCTACTCCTGGCTCGGGCTGGGCGACCGGGCCGCCGCCGGGCGGACCCTGCTCGCGGGGGCCCCCGCCGGATCCCTGCTGGGCACCGCCGCCGCGCTGGCCGTGCCCGGCGGGCCGCCGTTCAGTTATGCCTTCGCCGCAGGACAGGCCCTCTACGTCGGGGCCGCCACCGTCCTGCTCGTCCTCGGCCGGGAGCGGGTGCTGCTGGCGGCGCTCGGCCCGATGGCCGCCGGGGCCCTGCTCACGCTCTTCGTGGACCTGCCCCTGCCGGTGCGGACGACCTTGCTCGGAGCCTCCCTGCTGGCCGCCTGCACCCTGGCCCTGCGGGAACTCCCGCTGGCCGACAGCGCCCGGGCGGCCGTCACCCGCGTCCGCGGCTGGTGGGTCCGCAGGCCCGGCACCGGTCCGGTGCGCTGGCGGATGCTGCGGGGCGCCGAGGAGGAGTACGCGGCGCGCGGGCCCCGGCTGGGCGACTCCGTGCCCTACGGGGTCTTCGGCCTCGGCACCGGCCTGCTCGTGCTGTACGCCGCCCTCGGCGAGGTGCTCGCCGGGGGCCCCGCCGAGGCCGTCGCCGCCCCTTCGGCCGTGGCCCTCACCCTCAGCATGGGCCCCGCCGAATGGCTGTTGCACCGCTTCCGCAGCGGCAGCCTCGCCGGGCTGCGGGCGGCCCGCTCGCCCCGCTCCTTCCGGCGCCGGATGCTCACCACGCTGGGCCGGTGCCTCGGCACCTACCTGGGGGTGCTGCTCGCCCTCGGGGTGGCCGGCACCCTGCTCTGGCCGGGAGCACCGGCCCTGACCGGGGCGCGCGGCGCGACCCTGCTCCTGCTCGGCGCCGTGATGTGGACCGGTCTGCTGCTCCAGTCCTTCGGCGCCGTCCGGCCGGCAGCCGCCGTCGTCGCCTCGGCCGCCGTCGCCCAGAGCCTGGCCCTGCTGACCGGAGCGGGTCAGCCCCGGCTGGTCCAGCTCGCGGTGGCGGGCGCGGCGGCCGCGGCGCTGGCCGTCCTGGTCTGCCTGCTGCTCGGCCGGGCGACGGCGCACCGCTGATGCGCCGGCCGCGGACGCCCCGCCGATCCCGTGACCGCACGACCGCATGACCGCATGACCGTGTGACCCGTGACCCCGTGACCGTACGAGAAGGACCCCATGCTGCTGGTGCCGCTCTACGAGCACCCCGCCGACCGGCCCGAGGAGTGGGAGCTGCTCATCCGCTCCGCCGGGCGGCTGCACTCCGTGGTGCTCAACCCCGACAGCGGGCCGGGCCCGGCCCCCGACGAACGGTTCGCCGCCGTGGCCGGACGGCTGCGCGACGCCGGGGTGCCCGTCCTCGGCTACGTCGACACCGACTACGGGCGGCGCCCGCACGCGGAGGTCGTCCAGGACCTGCTGCGCCACCGCGACTGGTACGCGGCCGACGGCGCCTTCCTCGACCAGGCCTCCGCCGATCCGGAACTCCTGCCCCACTACGGGCGGCTCGCCGTCGCCGCCCGCGCGGCAGGCGCGCGTACCCTCGTCCTGAACCACGGCGTCCACCCGCACCCCGGGTACGCCGGGCTCGCCGACCTGCTCGTCACCTTCGAGGGCCCCTGGGACGCCTACCGGGAGGCGGCCACCGCGCCGCCCTGGACCGCCGACCACCCCGCCCACCGGTTCTGCCACCTCGTGTACGCGGTCCCGCCGGACGCGCCCGCCGCGGAACTCGCCCAGGAGCGGCGGGCGGGTGTGCACTGCGCGGTCCCCGGCACGGGCGCGCACCCGTGGGGGACCCTGCCGTACGCCCTGGAGGCAGCCGGATGAAGCGTTTCGCCGCCCTGCTGGTCACGGTGCTGCTGCTGCTCACCGCCTGTACGGCGGAACCGCGGGACGACACCGACGACGAGCCCTACCCGTGGCCCGAGCAGGCACCGGGGGAGCGCTGGCAGCCCCCGGTGGGCGTCGGCTGGCAGTGGCAGCTCACCGGGAAGCTCGACCTCTCGGTGAAGGCGCCGGTGTACGACGTGGACGGGTTCACCACCACCGAGGAGGAGGTCGCCGCCCTCCGCAAGGCCGGACGCAAGACCATCTGCTACCTGTCCACCGGAGCCTGGGAGGACTTCCGGCCCGACGCGGACGCCTTCCCCGAGGCGCTGCTCGGCAAGGGCAACGGCTGGGAGGGCGAGCGCTGGCTGGACGTCCGGCGGCTGGCCGAGCTGGAACCGCTGATGGCCAAGCGGTTCGACATGTGCCGGGACAAGGGCTTCGACGCGATCGAGCCCGACAACATGGACGGCTACCGCAACACCTCGGGCTTCCCCCTGACGGCCGAGGACCAGCTGCGCTACAACCGGCTGATCGCGAAGCTCGCCCACGACCGGGGCCTGGCCGTCGGCCTGAAGAACGACCTCGACCAGATCCCGGAACTCGTCGGCGAGTTCGACTTCGCCGTCAACGAGCAGTGCGCGCAGTACCGCGAATGCGAGAGGCTGACCCCGTTCATCGAGGCGGGCAAGGCCGTCTTCCACGCGGAGTACGAGATGTCCGTGGACCGCTTCTGCGCGCGCTCCCGGGCGCTGGGCCTGAGCTCCCTGCAGAAGCGCTACGACCTCGACGCGTGGCGCCGCACCTGCTGAACCCGCCGCCGGATCCTCGCGCGGGCGGGCCGGGTCAGGCGGGCAGGACCGCGTGGACCCGGTAGCCGCCCCCGTAGCGGGGCCCGGCGAAGCAGGAGCCGCCCAGGGCGCCGGTGCGCTCGCGCATCCCGAGCAGGCCGTGGCCGCCGCCCGGGTCCGCCGGAGCGGGGGCGCCGCCCGCGCAGTCGCCGCCGTCGTCCAGCACCGTGACCTCCACCGACTGCCCCACCCGCACCACGCTGACCTCGGCCCGGGCGCCTGGCCCCGCGTGCTTGCGCACGTTGGTCAGCGCCTCCTGGACCACCCGGTAGGCCGCCAGGTCCACCGCGGCCGGCAGCGGGCCCGGCCCGGGACCCAGCTGGACGATCACCCGCACCGGCAGCCCGGCGTGCCGGAAGGTGTCCACCAGCTCGTCCAGGACGGCCAGCCCGGGTGCGGGCTCGGTCGGCGCCTCCGGGTCACCCGACTGCCGCAGCAGCCCCACCGTGGCCCGCAACTCGTTCAGCGCCGACCGGCTGGCGTCCCGTACGTGCGCCAGCGCCTCCTTGGCCTGGTCCGGCCGCTTGTCCATGACGTGCGCGGCCACCCCGGCCTGGACGTTGACCAGCGCGATGTGGTGCGCCACCACGTCGTGCAGGTCGCGGGCGATCCGCAGCCGCTCCTCGGCGACCCGCCGCCGCGCCTCCTCCTCCCGGGTCCGCTCGGCCCGCTCGGCCCGCTCCCGGATGGCGTCGACAAAGGCCCGCCGGCTGCGCACGGCGTCCCCGGCGGCGGCGGCCATCCCCATCCAGGCGAAGATCCCGAGGTTCTCCTGCGCGTACCAGGGCAGCGGCCCGGCGAGCATGGCCACCCCCGTCAGACCGGCCATGGTGAGCAGCCCGATCCGCCAGGTCGTGGGCCGGTCGGTGCACGCGGCGACCGTGTACAGGGCGATCACCGTGCACATGGCGACGGGTGCCCGCGGCTCCCCGGTGGTCAGTTCCAAAAGCGAGAGCCCGCAGGAGACGGCGAGCACGGCACGCGGCCGCCGGCGCCGGAACACCAGGACGGCCGCGCCGAGCAGCATCAGCAGCAGCGAGAGCGGGCCGGGGGCGCGCGTCCCGAAGGTGGGCCCGTGCGGACCGTGCGGATCGGCGAAGGAGCCGAGGACCATGCAGACGAGCGCCCCGAACGCGAGCACCGCATCGGTGGCGAGCGGATGGGCCCGCATCCACTGCCGGGTGGAGGCGAAGGGCCCGGGGTCTGTCGTCACCCCGATACGGTACGGCCTGTTCCGCACGGCCCGTCCGGCCGCCTCATCGCGGCCGGGCGTCCACCTACGGCGGGTGCCCGCCGAACGCCGTCCCCGACGGGGGCCGCCCCCACGTCGCCCGGACCACGCACAGGGCCATCACGGCGGCGATGGCCGCCAGGTGCTCCTTGCCGGCCAGGTTGTCCTTGACCAGCACCTCGCCGATCATCGCCAGCACCACGACCGTCCCGGTGAGGTAGGCCCGATAGCGCCAGCAGAGGTAGACGGCGAGCCCGACCACCGCCGCCGAGGGCCCGGTGTCGTTGACGATCCGGTCGGACACCGGCAGGCCCAGGGGATGGTCGGGGCCCAGCGCGAGACCGATCCGGGCGTATGTGGTCCCGGCGAGCGTCGCCACGTAGCCGATCAGCAGCGTGCGCCACCAGCCGATGCAGAGCTCCGAGATCCCGAAGACGAGCAGGATCTGCGCGAGCGCGCCCCACACCGGCAGGTCCAGGGCGGGTACGAACAACGACAGGGGCGTCCGCAGCAGGGCCAGCCAGAACGGGTCGACGGCCTTGACCGACCCCAGGTCCTGCACCGGCTGGAAACCCCAGGGGGTGTTCTGCACGATCTGGAAGACCGAGGTCAGGCAGACCGCGCCGACGGTCATGGGGGCCGCCCGCCACCGGTCGCGGACGAGCGCGTCCCGGACGGTCCGGAACAGGGGCCCCCACTCCCGGCGGGCGAACCGGCCGGGTGCGGAGGTGATCCACACGGTCAACGGCGGGTCTCCAGGTGTCTGCGGTGCAGCCACTTCGGCAGGCCGGGGGCTTCCAGGAAACCTTCGGCCCGGCCCGCCGCGATACCGATCCGCAGCAGGTCCGAACTCTTCTCGAAGAGCATGAACCGGGGTTCCCAGATCGGCCGGTATTTGGCGTTGGCCCGGTAGAGGGACTCGATCTGCCACCAGCGGGAGAAGAAGCTCAGCAGCGAGCGCCACATCCGCAGCACCGGACCCGCGCCGAGCCGGGACCCGCGTTCGAAGACGGACCGGAACATCGCGAAGTTCAGGGAGACCTGGCCGACGCCGATCTCCCGGGCGCGCTCCAGGAGTTCGATCACCATGAACTCCATCAGGCCGTTCTCGGAGTCCCGGTCACGGCGCATCAGGTCCAACGACAGGCCCCGCGCCCCCCACGGCACGAAGGACAGCACCGCCCGCAGCTCGCCGGCGCCGTCGGTGCACTCCAGCATCACGCACTGGCCGTCCCCCGGGTCGCCCAGACGGCCCAGCGCCATCGAGAAGCCGCGCTCGGTCGCGCCGTCGCGCCAGTCGTCGGCCCGCTCGACCAGCTCGTCCATCTCGGCGGCCGGGATGTCGGCGTGCCGGCGGATCCGCACCGTGTACCCGGCCCGCTTGACGCGGTTGTACGCCTGGCGGACGGTCCGCATGGCGCGGCCCTCCAGGGTGAACTCGGCGGTCTCCACGATCGCCTCGTCGCCGAGCTCCAGCGCGTCCAGGCCGTGCCGCGCGTAGATCTGCCCGGCCTCCTCGCTCGCCCCCATCACCGCCGGCACCCAGCCGTGCTCGCGGGCCTCGGCCAGCCACGGCTCGATGGCGCCGGGCCACGCCTCGGGATCGCCGATCGGATCGCCGGAGGCCAGGGAGACCCCGCCGACGACGCGGTAGGTGACGGCGGCCTTGCCGGTGGGGGACCAGATGACCGACTTCTCGCGGCGCAGCGCGAAGTAGCCGAGCGAGTCGCGGTCGCCCTGCCGGGCGAGCAGCGCCCGCAGCCGCTCCTCGTCGTCCTCGGAGAGCGGGTCGACGGCGCGGCGCGAGCGGAACGCCGCGAACAGCACGGCGAGCAGCAGCAGCATCGACATCACGTTGACGAACACGTCCACCCAGCCGGGGGTGTCGATGGTGCCGTAGGCGCGGGCGTCGGGGTCCAGGGTGACCAGCCGCATCGCCCCGTACCGCCAGCGGGTCAGGAAGGTGGCGTCGGCGCCGTCCGCCGCGTTGTTCGTGGCGCCGACGAGCAGGGCCGCGACCAGCGAGGTGACCAGCAGGCCCACGGCGGCGACGAGGGTGGCGAGGGCGGGGTTGGAGCGGTCGCCCTTCGCGTAGAACTCCCGGCGGCCCAGCAGCAGGGCGACGACGAAGGCCGCCGTCAGCCCCAAGGAGACCCAGTTCTGCGGGTGTTCGCGGAACTGCGGGTAGCACACCTCGGACCCCCACGAGCAGGGGACGAGGGCCGCGCGGACGAAGTCGAGCAGCAGCATCCCGGCGAGGACGAGGTTCAGGATCCAGGCGGCCCGCTTGCGGCGGCCCATGGTGACGGCCAGCACCAGGCAGAACAGCCCGGAGGCGAAGCCGGCCGTCAGCAGGTACGGGGTGTAGAAGTCCGCGGCGTTGTGCCGGCGCAGGTCCTGCCCGAGCGAAACCCACACCGCGCTCAGGAAGTTGACGAAGGTGACAACCCGCAGGTACCAGACGGCGAACGCGGCGCCGCGCCGTGAGCGGGCGCTCCCCCGCCCCGTCTCCCGGCCGCCCGCCGCCCCCCTGCCGGCGGGATCGCCGCCGGTCCGACTGCCACCCGATGCCGGCCCGGGAACCCGTACGGTGCCGCGGTCGGTCTCTGCCCTGCTCAAACGGACCTCTCCCATGAAAGCGATCTTATGGGGCGTTGCCGTCGGCAGTGGCTGGGCCCGGGGCCGCGGGCTGGTCAGGACCGCGGCTCCCGGCGGCTCACCGCGCCGGCTCCTGCACCGCCTGTTCCGGGAGTTCGGCCGCGAGCGCCGCGGCCGCCTGGACCAGGGGGAGGGCCAGCAGCGCCCCGGTACCTTCCCCCACAGTGACGCCGTGATCGAGCACGGGGTTGAGCGCCATCCGGTCCAGCGCCTTCGACTGGCCGGGTTCGCCGCTCGCCTGGCCGGCGAGCCACCAGTCGGGGGCGCGGAACGCGGCCCGCTGGGCCACCAGGGCGCAGGCCGCCGAGACGACCCCGTCCAGGATGACCGGCGTGCGGCGCACGGCGCACTGGAGCAGGAAACCGGTCATGGCGGCCAGGTCGGCCCCGCCCACCGCGGCCAGCAGCGCGACCTGGTCGCCGAGCACCGGCCGGGCCCGGCGCAGCGCGTCGCGGATCGCCGCGCACTTGCGCATCCAGGTCAGGTCGTCGATGGGCAGGCCGCCGCGGCCGGTGACCACCGAGGCGTCCGTCCCGCACAGGGCACCGACGAGCGTGGCGGCCGCCGTGGTGCCGCCGACGCTGAGGTCGCCGAGGACGACGAGGTCCGTACCGCTGTCGGCTTCCTCGTCGGCGATGCGGACGCCCAGTTCGAGGGCCGCGCGGGCCTCGTCGAGGGTGAGCGCGTCCTCCTTGTCGATCCGGCCGGTGCCGCGCCGCACCCGGTGGCGGACCACGTCCTCGGGGAGCAGCTCCGGGTCGCAGTCGAGTCCGGCGTCGACGATCCGTACGCCCGCGCCGAGTCGGCGGGCCAGGATCGCCACGGGGCTGTCCCCGTCCAGCACGCCGCGCACCAGCTCGTGGGCGCTGGAGGCGGCCCGGGCGGAGACTCCCTCGGAGGCGATGCCGTGGTCGGCGGCGAACAGCACCACCCGGGGCCGCTCGATCGGGTTGACCGGCACCCGGCCCTGCGCGGCGGCGAGCCACTCGGCGAGTTCGTCCAGCCGGCCCAGCGCGCCGGGCGGCACGGCGAGGCGTTCACGGCGTTCCTCGGCGTCACGCCGCACGCCCCCGTCGGGACGCTCGATCAGATCGGAGAAGTCGTCGAGATTCAGCGTGCTCATCTGCCAGAGAGTACAGCCGGTAAGGCCCTCCCTCAGGCTGCGGGTTCGGGCCGCGGGGGCCCGGTTCCGGCCCCGGCGGGGCGGGTTCCCAGGCCGGCCCGGGGGGTCGGTCCGAGGGCCGGCCGGGGGCCGGTCTCCCCCAGCAGGCGTGGTCGGTACACCTAGTCCTTGAGGACCGCGGCCAGCCCGGCGACGACGAGCAGCACCTGCTCGCACTCGGCCGCGACCGCCGCGTTCAGCCGGCCCAGCTCGTCGCGGAACCGGCGGCCCGAGGCCGTCGCCGGGACGACCCCCGACCCCACCTCGTTGCTGACCAGCACCACCCGGCGGCCGGTCGCGCGGACGGCCGCCGCCAGCTCGGCCACCCGGTCGCGCAGCTCGTGCTGCCCACCCTTGGCCCATACCCCGTCGTCCCAGGCCCCGGCCCGGTCCATCGCGTCCGTCAGCCACAGCGCCAGGCAGTCGATCAGCAGCGGCGGGCCGGTGTCGGCGAGCAGCGGGACCAAGTCGCAGGTCTCCGCCGTCCGCCAGCTCGCGGGTCGCCGTTCCCGGTGCAGCCCGACCCGCTGGGCCCACTCCGCGTCCCCGTCGCGGCTGCCGCCGGTGGCGACGTAGACCACGTCGGGGAAGGACTCCAGGCGTCGCTCCGCCTCGACGGACTTGCCCGAGCGGGCGCCGCCCAGCACCAGTGTCCGGCGCGGCAGGTCCGGGGCCGCGCGGTACTCGCCGGTGGTCACCGTCGTCCCGTCCGGCACCACCCGGGCCCCGGCCGCCCGGCACCGGCGCTCCAGCTCCCGGCCCGGCGGCGTGCCGTGGTCGAGGTGGACGGCGATCACGTCCGTGGCCGGGCCCACCGCGCCGGTCGCCCGCAGCCGGGCGAGGGCCTCGGGCCGCCCCAGCACATCGGCCAGGACGATGTCGTACGGACGCTGCCCGGCCGTTCCCGGCCCCGATTCCGTGCGGGAGGAACCCCAGCCCGCGGGGGCACCGCCGGGCGGCAGGTACAGCAGCCGGCCGCTGTCCGGGCCCGTCACCTCGTATCCGGTGCCCGGCGCGTCCATCGGCACCGCCCGCACCCGGTGCCCCGAGATCACCGCCAGCTCGCGGCCGTCCGGGACCCGCCCGGCGGCCGGCAGCCCGGGCGGCAGCTCCACGGAGGGGCCGTCGTGCGGGTGCGTCAGCAGGACCTGGCGCACGCCGGACAGCGAATGCCCCGCGCGGGCGCCCGCCAGCACCGCCCCGGGGGTCAGGTCGAGCAGCAGCGCGCCGTCGACGAGGACGGCCGTGGCGGCGCGCGCCATGGTGCCGACGGAGACCGCGCAGGCCGCACAGGGACAGCCGGGTCGGGGGAGGCCCTCGGGCGTGCCGGTGCCGAGCAGAGTGAGTTCCACAGGGAGATCCTCCCGCGTCGCCGGGAGTGGTGCGCGCCCGGCTACTCTGCGGGCAGACTCAAGGCGAGCAGCGGACGAGCAACGGAGGCGGACATGGCGTGGACGTGGCGGTTCGAGACGGCCGAGGGCGCGGAGACCAACCCGGCGGTGCAGCCGGAGGAGTTCACCACGCAGGGGGACGCGGAGTCCTGGATCGGCGAGGTCTGGAAGGAGCTGCTGGAGGGGGGCGTCGAGCAGGTGAAGCTGTCCGACGACGGAGGTACGGAGCTGTACACGATGAGTCTGCGGTCCGCCCTGGACGCGTAGCCCCCGCGCCGGGGCCCCGCCGCGTCGCGGGCCCCGGTCGGCGCGCATCGAGCGCCGCGCATCGAGCGCCGCGCACCGGTCGGCACGAAGCGGTCAACCGGTCGTCGGCCCCGGCTGCCGCCGGGCTCCGGCGGCAGCCGGACGGCCCTACTGCCCGCCCCGTACGCCGCACAGGTGCAGCAGCGCGGCGACGCCCCGGTAGGGGTCGGTGCGCCCGGCACGGTCCTCGGCGGCCAGCAGCCGCTCCAGCTCGTCCTCGGGCGGCAGGCCGTCGCCCGCCTCGGTGCCGTCGGTGAACACGCGTACGCCGTACCAGGACTGCAGCGGGGCCCCGATCCCGTACAGCGTGGCCGTCAGCCCGGCGAGCCGGTCGGCCCGGACGTCCAGGCCCAGCCGGTTGCGGTAGTCGACGCTGTCGAAGGCGGCCAGCGCCGCCGTCCAGTCGCCGCCGAGCCCGGGCCGCATGGCGAGCGCGTCGCCGTTGCGCACCAGCAGGGACAGCAGTCCGCCGGGCGCCAGCATCCGGGCCAGCCCGGCCAGCATGGCGTCCGGCTCGGGCACGTACATCAGCACCCCGTGGCACAGCACCACGTCGAAGCTGCCCGGCAGGAAATGGGCGCCGGTCTCGCGGCCGTCGCCCTCCATGAGCCGGACCCGGTCGCGGATCCCGGCGGGTTCCGCCTCCAGCGCCTCGCGGGCGACGGCCAGCATCCCCGGGTCCTTCTCCAGGCCGGTCACCTTGTGCCCGGCGCGGGCCAGGCGCAGCGCCTGGGTGCCCTGGCCCATGCCGACATCGAGCACGCGCAGCCGCTGCCCGACCGGGAAGCGCTGCGCGATCTGCTCGTCGACCTGCCGGCCGACCAGTTCCTGCCGGACGGCGTTGCGCAGTCCGCCCAGGCCCTCGAGCCACAGCCGGGCTCCCCCCGGTCCCCAGGCCAAAGCCTCCCCCGACACTCCGGGCGCCCCTCGGCTCAGGGCCGTTCCCCGCGCTTGACCTGCGGCTTCGGCAGGCGCAGCCGGCGCATCTGGAGGGTGCGCATGAGGCCGTACGCGACGGCGCCGCGGCGCGGCTCGTCCGGGAAGCGCTCGTTCAGGGACTTGCGGAGGCGGAAGACCAGGCCGATCGAGTCCAGGACGATCAGCGCGATGACGCCCATCCACAGGATCAGCGCGATGTTCTGGATGGACGGGACCCGCACCATGCTCAGCACCAGGATGATCACGGCCAGCGGCAGGAACATCTCGGCGACGGAGAAGCGGGAGTCCACGTAGTCGCGGACGAACTTGCGGACGGGGCCCTTGTCGCGCACCGGCAGGTAGCGCTCGTCGCCGTTGGCCAGCGCCTCGCGCTGCTTGGCCATCTCGACACGTCGGCGCTCACGGGCTCGTTTGGCGTCCTCCTTGCGGTTGCCGGTCGAGGCCACCACGGCCTTGCGCTGCGACTGGGCCACAGCACGCTTCGGCGTCGGGCGGCCCTTCGGGGCCTGCGGGTCACGGGGCTGCGAGAGGTCGGCGCTCACCTTGTCGGTGGCGGCGGCCTTCTCTTCCTTGGAGGAGCGGCTACCAAACACAAAACCCAAGCCTACGTGGTCGCGGGCACGGCCCCCACCCCCGTGGGGAACGATCCGGCAACGGCGGGCGTCTTCCCCTGTGCGGGGAGCGCGCGGTGGTCCGCTCGCTCTGCGGGCCCGCCCGCACCGGTCGGGGTCGCCCCTCCTCCTCACGCCTGACAGGGCGGGGAGGTACTCGTCCTGGAGGAGGAGCGCATCCGTACTCGAACAGTGCGGTAATGGAGACAGGGCCCGTACTGTGGGTTCTGTTGGTGACCTGGAGCACAGTCCGTCTAGAAGGGGGCGCGCGAAGCCCATGAGCGGTGTCATGAAGCGTATGGGGATGATCTTCCGCGCGAAGGCGAACAAGGCCCTGGACCGGGCCGAGGACCCGCGCGAGACCCTCGACTACTCCTACCAGAAGCAGCTCGAGCTGCTCCAGAAGGTGCGCCGCGGGGTCGCCGACGTGGCGACGTCCCGCAAGCGCCTGGAGCTGCAGCTGAACCAGCTCCAGAACCAGTCCGGCAAGCTGGAGGACCAGGGCCGCAAGGCCCTCGCCCTGGGCCGCGAGGACCTGGCGCGCGAGGCGCTGTCCCGCCGTGCCTCGCTGCAGCAGCAGGTCAGCGACCTGGAGGTGCAGCACCAGACGCTGCAGGGCGAGGAGGAGAAGCTGACGCTGGCCGCGCAGCGCCTCCAGGCCAAGGTGGACGCCTTCCGCACCAAGAAGGAGACCATCAAGGCCACCTACACGGCCGCGCAGGCCCAGACCCGGATCGCGGAGTCGTTCTCCGGCATCTCGGAGGAGATGAGCGACGTCGGCCTCGCCATCCAGCGGGCCGAGGACAAGACCGCCCAGCTCCAGGCGCGGGCCGGAGCCATCGACGAGCTGCTGGCCTCCGGCGCGCTCGACGACCGCAGCGGGCTCGGTGCCAAGGACGACATCCAGGCCGAACTGGACCGCCTCTCGGGCGGTACGGACGTGGAGCTGGAGCTCCAGCGGATGAAGGCCGAGCTCGCGGGCGGCCCGTCCGCACAGCAGCAGGCCATCGAAGGCGGCGCCCCGGGCACCGCCCAGCAGCCCCAGGGCCAGCACCGGTTCGACAAGCAGTAGGACGGAGTCGGTGATGATTGTCCGCATCATGGGGGAGGGCCAGGTCGAGGTGGCCGACGGCCACTTCGCCGAGCTCAACCGGCTGGACGACGAGCTGCTCGCGGAGATGGAGAGCGGCGACGAGACGGGCTTCCGGCGCACGCTGGGCGCCCTGCTCGATGCCGTCCGGCGGCTCGGCGAGCCCCTCCCGGACGAGGCGCTGGAGCCGTCCGAGCTGATCCTGCCCGCCGAGGACGCGACGCTGGACGAGGTCAGGGAGATGCTCGGCGACGACGGACTGATCCCGGGCTGAGCCGGGAAACCCGGACCGGCGAACGGACCGGGCCCGGGGCCGCACCGACACGCCGACGTGCCGCACCGACACACCGACGGGCCCGCCCCCGCGTTCCGGGGCGGGCCCGTCGGCGTCCGGCCGGGGTCCGTCGGCGCTCAGCGGGTCGGCGGCTCCTCGTGCCGCTCGCCCTTGCGCAGGGAGACGGCGGGCAGCTGCGGGTCCGGGGTTCCCCCGATGAAGTTCTCGATCCTGCGCCGCGGTCCCGCCCAGCGCCGGTCGTGGTGGAAGGCGCGCAGGCCGGCCCTGGCCCGGGCGCGCGGACGGTTCGCGTAGAACCTCTTCGCGTAGGGGGATCCGGGCCGGGCCAGCCGGAGCGCCCCGACCAGCGCCACGAAGGGGATCACCACGCCGAAGACGGCCGTGCGCGCCTTGCCCTTCCACAGGGCGATCAGGGCGAGGAAGAAGTTGGTGGCCGTGTTCACGGCGACCAGCCCGCGGCTCTGCCGCTCGTCGGCGGTCAGGTCGTTCACCCCGAAGGGCACGAACCCGCCGAGGACCAGGGCCACCAGGGCGGCGGTGAGGACCACGACCTCCACGCTCTTGCGGCCCTGCTCGCTCCAGTACACGTCGTCGAGATGCAAGATCAGCGCGAACTCGTCCAGGACCAGGCCCGCGCCCAGGCCGAAGATGACGGCGGAGAGTCCCGCGCCGAAGCCGTGCCGGGCGCTGCCGACGGCGCCGAAACCGCCGATGATCACGAGGACCACGCCGGGCACCACGTGGTGGACGTGCACACCGCCCGGGGTGATGTTCTTGAAGGGCCCCCGGCCGGCCCGGATCATCCGCGTGATCACCCGGGTGACCAGGAACGACGTCACGAAGGAGAGTAGCGCGAGGAGCATGGGGAGCTTCCCCGGCTCGAGGATGTTCCGATACCACCAGTGACCCATCCCACTGACTCCCTATTTGATCCGTAATGGGCAATTTACCGGTCGCGGTGGGCGGGTAGCGTTCGCGCCGATGACAGATTCGTTCGACGACCCGCCCCCGGTGCCGCCGGCGGACCGCGCCTCCTTCCGCGACGGCATCCGCTTCGCGTTCGGCACGTTCACCGTGCTGCCCGCCCGCATCACCCGCTGGGACCGCCCGGCCGCCCGTACCGGCATGGCCTGCGCCCCCCTCGCCGGGCTGGCCGTCGGCCTGCTCGCGGCCGTCCCCGGGGTGCTGCTGCTGGCGGGGGGCGGCGGTCCGCTGCTCGCTGCGGCCGTCACCGTCGCCGTGCCGGCCGCGCTCACCCGGGGCCTGCACCTGGACGGGCTCGCCGACACCGCGGACGGCCTGGGCAGCGCCAAACCGGCCGACGAGGCCCTGCGGATCATGAAGAAGTCCGACATCGGCCCCTTCGGTGTCGTGGCCCTGGTGCTCGTCCTGCTGGTGCAGGTCGCCGCCCTGTCCGACGCCTACGCCGACAGTTGGACCCGGGGCGCCCTGGCCGCGCTCGTCGCCGCGGTCACCGCCCGCCTGGCGATGACCCTCGCCTCCCGCGAGGGCGTCCCGGCCGCCCGTCCCGAAGGGCTCGGCGCCGCGGTCGCCGGGGTGGTCCCGCGCGCCGCGGCCGCCGGCCTCACCGCCGCGGCCGTGCTGCTCGCCGCGGCCGCCGCCCTCCCCCTGGGCCTCCCGGCCGCCGTCCGGTACGCGGCGGCCGTCCCCGCCGCCCTGCTCGCCTCGGAGCTCCTGCTGCGCCGCTGCGTGCGGCGCTTCGGCGGGGTCACCGGTGACGTCTTCGGAGCCCTGGCGGAGGTCTCGGCGACCACCGCCCTGGTCGTCCTCGCCCTCGGCTGACCGGAAGCCGGCCGCGCGGGCCCGCGTACGCTCAGCCCGTGGACCACACTCCGGCGGCTCCGGCCCCGCCCATCAAGGTGCTGCTCGCCGACGACCAGGCGTTGCTGCGCAGTGCCTTCCGGGTGCTCGTCGACTCCGAGCCCGACATGGAGGTCGTCGGGGAGGCGTCCGACGGCGCGCAGGCCTACGCGCTGGCCCGCCAGACCCTGGCCGACGTCGTCCTCATGGACATCCGGATGCCCGGCACCGACGGCCTCGCCGCGACCCGGATGATCAGCGGCGATCCCGAACTCGCCGCGGTGCGCGTGGTGATGCTGACGACCTTCGAGGTGGACGAGTACGTGGTCGCCGCCCTGCGGGCCGGCGCCTCCGGCTTCCTCGGCAAGGGCGCCGAGCCCGAGGACCTGCTGAGCGCCATCCGGGTCGCGCACGCCGGCGAGGCACTGCTCTCCCCGGCCGCCACCAAGGGGCTCATCGCCACCTTCCTCGCCCAGGGCGGCGGCGCCGACCCGGACGCCGGCGCCGCCGCGGCCGGATCCCACGCGGAACGGCTCGCCGCACTGACCGTCCGGGAGCGCGAGGTCCTCGTCCACGTCGCCGCGGGACTGTCCAACGACGGGATCGCGGGGCGGCTGGAGGTCAGTCCGCTCACCGTCAAGACGCACGTGAACCGGGCCATGGCCAAGCTCGGCGCCCGTGACCGGGCCCAATTGGTGGTCATTGCCTGCGAATCGGGACTGGTCCGGCCCCGCGCCGAGTGATCCGGCACGGCGCGCAGTAGTACGGCGTACTACGGACGCGGTATGCCGCACATAAGGACGGGACCTGCGAGCGACGCGGCGGCGTCCCGGCATGCGCGAGGCTGGGGTGCCCTTCGCCCGACGTCACAGCAGAGAGATCCCCATCCATGTCCTGGCTGTCCCGCTTCAGCCTTGCCCAAAGGGCGTTGGTCGGCCTCGTGTCGATCGTCGCGCTCCTCTTCGGCGCCATAGCCGTCCCGCAGCTCAAGCAGCAGCTGCTGCCCTCCATCGAACTGCCGATGGTGTCCGTGCTCGCGCCGTACCAGGGCGCCTCGCCCGACGTGGTGGAGAAGCAGGTCGTCGAGCCGATCGAAGCCATGCTCAAGGGCGTCGACGGCATCACCGGCATCACCTCCACCGCCAGCGAGGGCAACGCCCTCGTCATGGCCACCTTCGACTACGGCGACAGCGGCACCAAGCAGCTCGTCGCCGACGTCCAGCAGGCCGTCAACCGGGCCCGCGTCCGGCTGCCCGCCGAGGTGGACCCGCAGGTGGTGGCCGGATCCACCGACGACATCCCGACCGTCGTCCTCGCCGTCACCTCGGACAAGGACCAGCAGGCCCTCGCCGATCAGCTGGAACGTTCCGTCGTCCCCGTCCTGTCGGACATCGAGGGCGTCGGCCAGGTCACCGTCGACGGGGTCCAGGACCTGCAGGTCGCCGTCACCCCCGACAACGCGCGGCTCGCGGCCGCCGGCCTCGACGGCGCCGCCCTCGCCCAGGGCCTCCAGGCGGGCGGCGCGACCGTACCCGCCGGCTCCTTCGACGAGGAGGGCAAGAACCGGACCGTCCGCGTCGGCACGGGCTACACCTCCCTGGCCCAGATCGAGGACCTGCGGCTGAGCCCGGGCCCCGGCAAGCCGGCCGTCCGCCTCGGCGACATCGCCACCGTGAAGCAGGAGGCCGCCAAGGCGGTCTCGATCACCCGCACCAACGGCAAGCCCAGCCTCGCCCTCGTCATGACGATGGACAAGGACGGCAGCGCCGTCGCCATCTCCGACGCCGTCAAGGACGAGCTGCCCGAGCTGCGCTCCGCGCTCGGCTCCGGCGCCGACCTGACCGTCGTCAGCGACCAGGGCCCGGCCGTCGCGAAGTCCATCTCCAGCCTCACCACCGAAGGCATGCTCGGCCTGCTCTTCGCCGTGATCGTGATCCTGGTGTTCCTGGCCTCGCTGCGCTCCACGCTGGTCACCGCGGTCTCCATCCCGCTGTCCGTGGTGCTCGCCCTGATCGTGCTGTGGACCCGGGACCTCTCGCTCAACATGCTGACGCTCGGCGCTCTCACCATCGCGATCGGCCGCGTCGTCGACGACTCGATCGTGGTCCTGGAGAACATCAAGCGCCACCTCGGCTACGGCGAGGAGCGCGAGGCCGCCATCATCACGGCGGTCAGGGAGGTCGCCGGAGCGGTGACCTCCTCCACCCTCACCACTGTCGCCGTCTTCCTGCCGATCGGTCTCACCGGCGGGATGATCGGCGAACTCTTCGGCTCCTTCTCGCTGACCGTGACGGCGGCCCTGCTGGCCTCGCTGCTGGTCTCGCTGACGGTCGTGCCGGTCCTCTCCTACTGGTTCCTGCGCGCGCCCAAGGGCGCCGCCGAGGATCCGGCGAAGGCCCGCCGCGAAGCCGAGGAGAAGGAGGAGCGCAGCCGGCTCCAGCGCTTCTACGTGCGGGTCCTGGGCTTCGCCACCCGGCGCCGCCTGACCAGCGTGGCCATCGCGGTGGTCGTCCTCGTGGGCACCTTCGGGATGACCCCGCTGCTGAAGACCAACTTCTTCGACCAGGGCGAGCAGGACCTCCTGACGGTCAAGCAGGAGCTGGCCCCCGGCACCTCGCTGGCCGCCTCCGACGAGGCGAGCCGCAAGGTGGAGCAGGCGCTGGCCTCGGTCGAGGGCGTCAAGAGCTACCAGGTGACCGTCGGCTCCTCCGGCTTCCTCGCTGCCTTCGGCGGCGGCACGGGCTCCAACCAGGCGTCCTACCAGGTCACCCTGGAGGACTCGGGTGAGGCCGACGCCGTCAGGAAGCGGATCGAGGGCCGGCTGGCCGCCCTCGACGGCATCGGCGAGACCCGGATCGCGGCGGGCGACGGCTTCGGCAGCCAGAACCTCAGCGTCGTCGTCAAGGCCGGTGACGCCGACGTCCTCGCCCGGGCGGCCGAGCAGGTCCGCGCCGAGGTGGCGAAGCTGGAGGACGTCACCGACGTCCAGAGCGACCTGTCCCAGTCGGTGCCCCGGATCTCCGTGACCGCGACCCCCGCGGCCGCGGACGCGGGTGTGAACCAGGCCGCGCTCGGCGCGATCGTCGCGCAGGCCGTACGGGGCAACCCGGCGGGCAAGGCCGTCCTGGACGACACCGAGCGCGACATCGTCATCAGGTCCGCGCAACCGGCCACCACCCTGGCCGAACTCCAGGCCCTGCCGGTCGGCCCGGTCCGGCTCGGTGACATCGCCGACGTCAAGGTCGTCCCCGGCCCGGTCGCGATGACCCGGATCGACGGCGCCCGCGCCGCCACGATCACCGCCAAGCCGCTCGGCGACAACACCGGCGCGGTCAGCGCGCAGCTCCAGGCGAAGCTCAAGGCACTGGACCTGCCGGACGGCGCCACGGCCTCCATCGGCGGTGTCTCGGAGGACCAGGACGAGGCCTTCGCCTCGCTCGGCCTGGCCATGCTGGCGGCCATCGCGATCGTGTTCATGCTGCTCGTCGCGACGTTCCGCTCGCTCGTCCAGCCGCTGATCCTGCTGGTCTCCATCCCGTTCGCGGCGACCGGCGCACTCGGCCTGCTGATCGCCACCGGCACCCCGATGGGCGTCCCGGCGATGATCGGCATGCTGATGCTCATCGGCATCGTCGTGACCAACGCGATCGTGCTCATCGACCTGGTCAACCAGTACCGCGCCCAGGGCCTGGGCGTCGTCGAAGCCGTCGTCGAGGGCGGTCGGCACCGGCTGCGCCCGATCCTGATGACGGCCCTGGCGACGATTTTCGCGCTGCTGCCGATGGCGCTCGGCGTCACCGGCGAGGGCGGTTTCATCTCGCAGCCGCTCGCCGTCGTGGTGATCGGCGGGCTGGTCAGCTCGACGCTGCTGACCCTGCTGCTGGTGCCGACCCTGTACACGATGGTGGAGCTCCGCAAGGAGCGCCGCCGGGCGAAGCGCGCCGCCAGGCGGGAGTCCCGTCTGACGGTGGTGCCGAACCCCGCGTCGGGCAAGGACGACGAGACCCCGGCGACGGTCTGACCGACCGGGGGAGCGCTCCTGGACCGGGGCGCGGGCAGACGAAAGGGGCACCCCTCGGGGTGCCCCTTTCACCGTTCGGCACGGGCGGCTACGGAAGCGCCAGCATCCGCTCCAGCGCCAGCTTCGCGAAGCTCTCGGTCTCCTTGTCCACCTGGATCCGGTTCACGAGGTTGCCCTCGGCCAAGGACTCCAGGGTCCACACCAGGTGGGGGAGGTCGATGCGGTTCATCGTCGAGCAGAAGCAGACCGTCTTGTCGAGGAAGACGACCTCCTTGTCCTGCGAGGCGAATCGGTTCGCCAGGCGCCGGACCAGGTTCAGCTCGGTGCCGATCGCCCACTTGGAGCCGGCCGGAGCCGCCTCCAGCGCCTTGATGATGTACTCCGTCGAGCCGACGTAGTCCGCGGCCGCCACGACCTCGTGCTTGCACTCGGGGTGGACCAGGACGTTCACGCCGGGGATGCGGGCGCGGACGTCGTTGACGGAGTCCACCGAGAAGCGGCCGTGCACCGAGCAGTGCCCGCGCCACAGGATCATCTTGGCGTTCCGCAGCTGCTCGGCCGTCAGACCGCCGTTCGGCTTGTGCGGGTTGTACAGCACGCAGTCGTCCAGGGACATGCCCATGTCGCGGACGGCGGTGTTGCGGCCCAGATGCTGGTCCGGGAGGAAGAGGACCTTCTCGCCCTGCTCGAACGCCCACTCCAGGGCCTTCTTCGCGTTGGACGAGGTGCAGATCGTGCCGCCGTGCTTGCCGGTGAAGGCCTTGATGTCGGCGGAGGAGTTCATGTAGGAGACGGGAACCGTCGCCCCGGCCACACCGGCCTCGGTCAGCACGTCCCAGCACTCGGCGACCTGCTCGGCGGTGGCCATGTCGGCCATGGAGCAGCCCGCGGCCAGGTCCGGCAGGACGACCTTCTGGTCGTCCGAGGTGAGGATGTCCGCGGACTCGGCCATGAAGTGCACGCCGCAGAAGACGATGTACTCGGCCTCCGGCTTGGCGGCCGCGTCCCTGGCCAGCTTGAAGGAGTCACCGGTGACGTCGGCGAACTCGATGACCTCGTCACGCTGGTAGTGGTGGCCGAGGATGAAGACCTTGTCCCCGAGCTTCTCCTTGGCCGCGCGGGCGCGCGCCACGAGGTCCGGGTCCGACGGCGAGGGCAGGTCGCCGGGGCATTCCACCCCGCGCTCGCTCTTGGGGTCGGCCTCGCGGCCGAGCAGCAGCAGGGCGAGGGGCGTCGGCTGGACGTCCAAAGGCTGGGCGGTGGTCACGACACGCACCCTTTCTGTTCTGCGACGAGGACTGACGAGGGACTGACGAGGACTTCTGCTGACGCCGGTGCGACTTCTCGTCTATTTGACGCTATCTATCATAACCGCTTCACGTCACTTTGACGATGCCGATAGTGTCAATGTGACGCATCACCCCGTCGCCGCACAGCGGCCCGCCCGATCCGCGATGTGCGAGCATGAATATCTGAAACAAGCGTCGGGTCCCGGAATGAATCCGCGGTCCCGCTCGTTGCCACCGACGGCAAGAGTCCGACGTTTCCCTGCCTCCCGGCGGGGAGCCGCCCACTTCGGGAGTGAATGCAGATGTCCGTACAGGACGACAAGACCACTGTGAGCGACGGCATCCTCCTGTCCGACGCCGCCGCCGAGAAGGTCAGGACCCTGCTGGAGCAGGAAGGCCGCGATGACCTGGCGCTCCGCGTCGCCGTCCAGCCCGGCGGCTGCTCCGGCCTGCGCTACCAGCTCTTCTTCGACGAGCGCTCCCTCGACGGCGACGTCGTGAAGGACTTCGACGGTGTGAAGGTCGTCACCGACCGGATGAGCTCCCCGTACCTGCACGGTGCCTCCATCGACTTCGTCGACACCATCGAGAAGCAGGGCTTCACGATCGACAACCCGAACGCCACGGGCTCCTGCGCCTGCGGCGACTCGTTCAGCTAGACCCCGAACGAGCACGAGGGCCCGCCCCCGGCCGCGCAGGCGACCGGGGGCGGGCCCTCGTGCGTGTCCGGCGGACGACCGGGCTGCCGGAAGACCGCCGCTACTGCCGCGGGAGCGGCTTGCCCGTGCCCGTGTCCACGACCGCGCGCCCGCCCAGCGGCTTCTCGAGCGCCACCGTGACCGACATCTCCTGCGCCAGCATGATGCAGGCCTGCCCCGGCTGGTGCGGCGTGTCCGTGATCTTCACCATGACCGACTCGGCGGACTCCCGGGCCGACGCCGCGTAGCTGCTGCACGGGCTGCCCCAGAAGTTGACCGTCAGCTTCCGGTCGGCCTCCGCGTAGGAGAACCCGGGCACGGTCCGGCCGTCCTTGGGCCCGGGCGTCGGTGCGCCGGCGCCGTCCCCGGCGGCAGCGGCCGGCTCGGCCACCGTGTGGCCGGGGGCGCCGCCCTTGCCCGCCACCTCGAACAGCCAGGCCGGGACGAGCCCGCGCGCCCCGTCGACCGTCCCGGCGGCCAGGCCCAGCACGGCCCCCTTGACCGTCTCCGTACGCGGCGGCTTCATCGGCCGCGGCTCCGGATTGCACGGCGGCGTGTCCGTGGCCTCCACCGGGTGGTCCGGATCCAGCGGGACCGAGGTCGCGCAGCCGCTCGGGCCGGTGCCGGAGCCCTCCGTTCCGCCCGACCTCGCGTTCAGCCGCGCCAGCGCCTCCACCGCCCCGACCACCGGCTGGTCGGCTGCCCGGACCGGCGCCGACAGCTCGCCGCCGCCCGCCACCACCGAGCCGTCACCGCCGACGCTCACCTTGGTGGACCAGCCCTGCGTGGGCAGCCCGCCGACGACCGGGTCCGCACTCACCACCCGTACCGGGCCCTGGGTGAGCCGGGCGTCCAGCGCGGCCCCGTCCTGGCCGGCCGCGGCCAGCACCCGGCGGGCCGCCGCCTTCGCGTCCTCCTCGGAGACCGGCCCGCCGGAGCCCGCACTGCCCGCGCCCGGCGCGCCCGGCTCGGCGCCGCCCGCGTCGCGGGGCAGGGTGGCGGGGCCGCAGGTGTCCCTGCCGCGGACGCAGTCGTCGCCGCCCCCGGTGCCCCCGCCCGCCTGGTAGCGGTTGAAGTTCCAGGTGCCCGGGGCCGTACGGGTCACCGTGAGCCGGGGCCCGGCCCCGTCGGCGGCCTCCCCGGCCAGCCAGACGTCCCCGTTCAGCCGCGGCGTGCCGGGCACGCCCAGGGCCGCCGCGAGGCGGGCCACCTCCGCCGAGGAGACCTCCCCGGCGGCCTTGAAGGAGGGCGCGGACGCCGGAGCGTCCGGCAGCCGCACCTCGGCCCGGTAGACCACGCCCCCACCGGACGGATCGGGTTCACCGGGTGCGATCCCGGGCCCCGTCGGTTCGCCCGCGCCCCGCGGAGCCGAGGCCGCGGTGCGCTCCGCGGCGGTTCCCGCGCCGTCGCCGTGGGCGGTGGACGCCCAGTACGCCGTCCCGCCGCCGGCCAGCAGGACGGCGGCCGCGATCGAGCCGACGGCCCAGGCCGGCCGCCGTCGTGTGCCGCGTGATGTGCCGGGTTGTTCGCTGGTCACCGCATCGCTCCTTCACCTGTCCGTCCTGCCTGATGCGGATGGGACGGAACAGGGGCGCAACCGGTTCCCGCCCTACTGGTCCCCGTACGCGGCGGTCGACGCGATCAGGCGCGCCGAAGCCGGGGGCACGCTGATCCCGTGGATCTGCGAGGGCGCCACGCGGGCCGGCCGGGGAGCCGCGTCCGCCGCCCAGTGCGGGGCCATGCGCGCGCAGTCGCCCAGCAACCCGTCCCAGCCGGGCCGCCGTGCGCCGTCCGCGCCGCGTCCCTCCGGGGTGTGGTCGGAGTACTCGCGGTAGCCGTAACCGTCGGTAGAGGTCATGAAGGCACCGTAGGCACCCTGCCCCGCGGGAAGAAAGACCTACTACGGGGTAGTTCCGTCCGGTCGGCGCGGGGCCGTCCACCGGGTAGTTTTGACTGTCCCCCCTTGCCGTCCTCCGCAGGAGCGTCACGCCGTGCGCATCGCAGTCACCGGCTCCATCGCCACCGACCACCTCATGACCTTCCCCGGCCGTTTCGCCGACCAGCTGGTCGCGGACCAGCTGCACACGGTCTCCCTCTCCTTCCTCGTCGACAACCTCGACGTCCGGCGGGGCGGTGTCGGCCCGAACATCTGCTTCGGCATGGGGCAGCTCGGCAGCCGCCCGATCCTGGTCGGCGCCGCCGGCTACGACTTCGACGAGTACCGGGCCTGGCTCGACCGGCACGGCGTCGACACCGAGTCCGTCCGCATCTCCGAGGTGCTGCACACCGCGCGCTTCGTCTGCACCACGGACGCCGACCACAACCAGATCGGCTCCTTCTACACGGGCGCGATGAGCGAGGCCCGCCTGATCGAGCTGAAGGCCGTCGCCGACCGCGTGGGCGGGCTCGACCTGGTCCTGATCGGCGCGGACGACCCCGAGGCGATGCTGCGCCACACCGAGGAGTGCCGGACGCGGGGCATCCCCTTCGCCGCCGACTTCTCCCAGCAGATCGCCCGCATGGACGGCGAGAACATCCGCACCCTGATGGAGGGCGCGACCTACCTCTTCTCCAACGAGTACGAGAAGGGCCTCATCGAGTCCAAGTCCGGCTGGACGGACGCGGAGATCCTGGCGAAGGTCGGCACGCGGGTGACGACCCTGGGCTCCAGCGGCGTCCGCATCGAGCGGGCCGGCGAGGAGCCCGTCGTGGTCGGCTGCCCGGAGGAGAACGCCAAGGTCGACCCGACGGGCGTCGGCGACGCGTTCCGCGCGGGCTTCCTGACCGGGCTCGGCTGGGGCGTCGGCCTGGAGCGCGCCGCGCAGGTGGGCTGCATGCTGGCCACGCTCGTGATCGAGACCCTGGGCACGCAGGAGTACACCCTGGCCCGGGCCCACTTCATGGAGCGCTTCACCAAGGCGTACGGCGACGAGGCCGCGGCCGAGGTCCGGTCCTACCTGTCGTAGCCGGCGCACCCCGCCCGGGGCGGAGCCGCCGCACGGCGCTCCGCTCCCGGGCCCCGGGACGACGGCGGGCTCAGACGAGGCGGCGGACGGTGTGGGCGGTGCCCGCGGGGCGCTCGGACTCGCCGAGGTAGGCGTGGCCGCGCATCGAGCACCACGCCGGGATGTCCAGCCGGGCGACCTCGTCGTCGGAGACGACCGTGACCGTGCCCCCCACCGGCACCCGCCCGATCGCCGCGGCCAACTCGATCACCGGCTGCGGACACCGCAGCCCCAGCGCGTCCAGTTCCAGGTCCCGCGGTCCCGTCCCGGGCTCCGGGTCCGCCGGGGC
Source organism: Streptomyces sp. NPDC045967 (assembly GCF_056430495.1). NCBI lineage: Bacteria > Bacillati > Actinomycetota > Actinomycetes > Kitasatosporales > Streptomycetaceae > Streptomyces > Streptomyces sp. NPDC045967. The sequence goes on from NZ_JBWKLE010000001.1 coordinate 539,700, forward strand.
GGCCGGGGCCGCGCCCAGCCGCTCGCGCACCCCGGAGACCGCCCCCGGCAGCACCTCCAGGAACCCGTTGACCTCCTCCGCCGTGGTCCCCGGCGGCAGCGACACCCGTACGTTGCCCTCCGACAGCGCCCCCATGGCCCGCAGCACATGACTGGGGGTCAGGGTCGAACTGGTGCAGGAGGAGCCCGAGGAGACCGAGTAGCCGGCCCGGTCCAGTTCGTGCAGCAGGCTCTCGCCGTCGACGTACAGGCAGGAGAAGGTGACCAGGTGCGGCAGCCGGTGGTCCGGATGGCCGACCACCTCCACGTCCGGGACCAGCCGCACCACCCGCCGCCGGATCCGGTCCACCAGGATCCGCAGCCGGGCCGCCTCCGCCCCGGCCTCGGCCCGCACGGCCCGCAGGGACGCCGCCGCCGCCACGATCGCGGGCAGGTTGCCGAAGCCGGGGGAGCGGCCGGACTCCCGTTCGTCCGCCGGGTGTCGGGCGGAGAACCGGACGCCCTTGCGCACCGCCAGCAGCCCCACCCCGGGCGGGCCGCCCCACTTGTGCGCGCTGCCGGCCAGCACCGACCAGGCCCCCTCCACCGGCCCCCACGCGAGCGACTGCGCCGCGTCCACCAGCAGCGGCACCCCCGCCTGCGCGCACACCCCGGCCACCTCCGCCACCGGCTGGACCGTGCCCACCTCGTGGTTGGCGGACTGCAGGCACGCCAGCGCGGTCGCCGGACCCACGGCCTGCGCGTAGCCGGCGGCCGTCACCGCGCCGTACCGGTCGACCGGGACCTCGGTGACGGTGCCCCCGGCGTCCTCGTGCGCCTGCGCCGCGTGCAGCACGGAACTGTGTTCGACCGCCGAGAGGACCAGATGGCCGCCCACGCGCCGGCGGCCCGCGAGGACCCCCGCGATCCCCGTGTGAACCGCGTGCGTCCCCGAAGGAGTGAACACCAGCTCGTCGGGCCGGCAGCCCACGGCCTCCGCCGCCGCCTCCCGCGCCGCGTCCAGCAGCAGCCGGGCCCGCCTGCCCTCCCGGTACAGGCGGGCGGGGTCGGCCCAGCCCTCGTCCAGCGCGGCCAGCAGGGCCTGCCGGGCCACGGGGTGCAGCGGGGCGGCGGAGGCGGTGTCGAAGTACGGCATACGCGCACGCTAACCGGCGGCCGGGAGAGACCGAGGTCAGGGGCCGTCAGATGGCTCCATGTGGCCGCCGTCCGGGGTCACTCGCAGCATCCCCCGGACGGCGGATCCATCCCTTCGGGGGCAGTAGCGGCGCGTTGGGCACCCTCCCCGCGCGACCCCAAATAGCGTCCAGTAGGGTTTGGTCCGCATAAACATCCAAACCCCTGCCTGCGTCAGGGCCGGCGACCGACCCGAACACGGCCGCGGCCGGCCGCGCGGGCCGAGACTCTCGGGAAGGCGCTACGTGAGTCCCTACGGCTCCGACCGCTCGCCGCGGCGCCCGATGCGGCGGAAGCTGCTGCAGGCGCTGACTGCGGGCGCGGTCCTGGCGACCGCCACTGGTTGCTCGCTTAACTGGCAAGACTTTCCCCGCCTCGGAATGCCGACTCCGGTCACCGAGGAGGCGCCGCGCATCCTCTCCCTGTGGCAGGGATCCTGGGCGGCCGCGCTGATCACGGGCATCCTGGTCTGGGGCCTGATCATCTGGAGTGTCATCTTCCACCGGCGCAGCCGGACGAAGGTGGAGGTCCCCCCGCAGACCCGGTACAACATGCCCATCGAGGCGCTGTACACCGTGGTCCCGCTCATCATCGTCTCGGTGCTCTTCTACTTCACCGCGCGTGACGAGTCGAAGCTGCTCGCCCTCTCGAAGCCGACGCACACGATCAACGTGATCGGCTTCCAGTGGAGCTGGGGCTTCAACTACATCGAGGACGTCGACGGCAACACGGCGAGCCCGAAGGCGGGTGAGGTCCCGAAGGAGCTCGCCTCCCTCCCGGACCGCTACACCAAGGACTTCCCGGCGGGCGCCGAAGGCGTCTACCAGAAGGGCGTTCCGGGCGACCGGAACCCGCAGACCGGGAACCCGGGCCCGACCCTGGTCCTGCCCAAGGGCGAGAAGGTCCGCTTCATCCTGTCGTCCAACGACGTCATCCACTCCTTCTGGGTGGTGCCCTTCCTGTTCAAGCAGGACGTCATCCCGGGTTACACCAACGTCTTCGAGGTCACCCCGAGCCAAGAGGGCACCTTCATGGGCAAGTGCGCCGAGCTCTGCGGCGTCGACCACTCCCGGATGCTCTTCAACGTCAAGGTGGTCTCGCCCGAGAAGTACCGGGCGCACCTGAAGGAGCTGGCCGAGAAGGGCCAGACCGGCTTCCTGCCCGCCGGCATCCAGCAGACCGACCCGGCCCGGAATGCGGAAGTGAACAAACTGTGAGCATCCTCAACGAATCCCAGGGTGCCGCCGCAGCCGACTCGTACGAGAACGAGCTGCCGGTACGGCGCAAGCAGCCGGGCAACGTGGTCGTGAAGTGGCTCACCACCACCGACCACAAGACCATCGGCACGATGTACCTGGTCACCTCGTTCGTGTTCTTCCTCATCGGCGGCCTGCTGGCGCTCTTCATGCGCGCCGAGCTGGCCCGTCCGGGCACGCAGATCATGTCGAACGAGCAGTTCAACCAGGCGTTCACCATGCATGGCACGATCATGCTGCTGATGTTCGCCACCCCGCTCTTCGCGGGCTTCGCGAACTGGATCATGCCGCTGCAGATCGGCGCGCCCGACGTGGCGTTCCCGCGGCTGAACATGTTCGCGTACTGGCTGTACCTCTTCGGCTCGACCATCGCGGTGGCCGGTTTCGTGACGCCGAACGGCGCCGCCGACTTCGGTTGGTTCGCCTACTCCCCGCTGTCGGACGCGGTCCGCTCGCCGGGCATCGGCGCCGACATGTGGATCATGGGTCTGGCCTTCTCGGGCTTCGGCACGATCCTCGGCTCGGTCAACTTCATCACCACGATCATCTGCATGCGCGCTCCCGGCATGACGATGTTCCGCATGCCGATCTTCACCTGGAACGTGCTGCTGACCGGTGTCCTGGTCCTGCTCGCCTTCCCGGTGCTGGCCGCGGCGCTCTTCGCGCTGGAGGCCGACCGCAAGTTCGGCTCGCACATCTTCGACGCCGCGAACGGCGGAGCGCTGCTGTGGCAGCACCTCTTCTGGTTCTTCGGGCATCCGGAGGTGTACATCATCGCGTTGCCGTTCTTCGGCATCGTCTCCGAGATCATCCCGGTCTTCTCGCGCAAGCCGATGTTCGGCTACATCGGCCTGATCGCCGCGACGATCGCGATCGCCGGCCTCTCGGTGACCGTGTGGGCCCACCACATGTACGTCACCGGCGGTGTGCTGCTGCCGTTCTTCTCCTTCATGACCTTCCTGATCGCGGTACCGACCGGTGTGAAGTTCTTCAACTGGATCGGCACCATGTGGAAGGGCTCGCTGTCCTTCGAGACCCCGATGCTCTGGACGATCGGCTTCCTGGTCACCTTCACCTTCGGTGGCCTGACCGGCGTCATCCTGGCCTCGCCCCCGATGGACTTCCACGTCTCCGACTCGTACTTCGTCGTCGCGCACTTCCACTACGTCGTCTTCGGCACCGTGGTCTTCGCGATGTTCGCCGGCTTCCACTTCTGGTGGCCGAAGTTCACGGGCAAGATGCTGGACGAGCGCCTGGGCAAGATCACCTTCTGGACGCTGTTCATCGGCTTCCACGGCACGTTCCTGGTGCAGCACTGGCTGGGCGCCGAGGGCATGCCGCGCCGTTACGCGGACTACCTCGCCGCCGACGGGTTCACCGCGCTGAACACGATCTCCACGATCAGCTCGTTCCTGCTCGGCATGTCGATGCTGCCCTTCATGTACAACGTCTGGAAGACGGCGAAGTACGGCAAGAAGATCGACGTCGACGACCCGTGGGGCTACGGCCGTTCGCTCGAATGGGCGACCTCCTGCCCGCCGCCGCGGCACAACTTCCTCACCCTGCCGCGGATCCGTTCCGAGTCCCCGGCGTTCGACCTGCACCACCCGGAGATCGCGGCCCTCGACCACCTCGAGGACCACGCCGGGCGTGAGGCCGTCACCAGCGGCAAGGAGGCCGGCAAGTGAAGATCCAGGGCAAGATGTTCCTCTGGCTCTCCTTCTTCATCCTGATCATGGCCGTCGTGTACGGCGTGTGGTCGAAGGAGCCCGTCGGCACCACCGCGCTCTTCCTGGCCTTCGGCCTGAGCGTCATGATCGGCTACTACCTGGCCTTCACGGCCAAGCGCGTCGACGAGATGGCCCAGGACAACCTGGAGGCCGACGTCGCCGACGAGGCCGGCGAGCTGGGCTTCTTCGCCCCGCACAGCTGGCAGCCGCTCTCGCTGGGCATCGGTGGCGCGCTCGCGTTCATGGGCGTCATCTTCGGCTGGTGGCTCATGTACTTCTCGGCCCCGATCATCATGATCGGCCTGTGGGGCTGGGTGTACGAGTACTACCGCGGTGAGAACCAGAACCAGTAGCGAGACCTGCGACACGCGGTGCACCAGGGGCCCGGACACCTCTTCGGAGGAGTCCGGGCCCCTCATTTGCAGTCACCCCGCGCGCCGTAATTGTCATATCTTCATAGCGTTGGCTCCATGAAGCACTCACCGCGTCTTTGGACGGTACTCAGCTGCTCCCTGCTGGTCGCGTCCCTCGGGGCCGGCGCCACCGCATGCGGGTCCGGCGACAACCCGCTGTCAGCCCGTCCGTACGACGCGGGTGGGCACATCGCCTTCAACCAGGCCGCCGGCAGCCGCCCGATCGACCCGGGCAAGCCCCTCGAGATCACGACGAAGGGGGGCGAGTCACGGATCACCGACGTCACCGTCGTGGACACCCACGGGCGCCGCCTGGCGGGCGAACTGTCCGCCAAGGGCGACCGCTGGCACAACACGGTGTCCATGGCCGCGGGCGTCCGCTACACGGTCACGGTCAGCACCGAGAACGCCGACGGCGCCCCGGGGCAGCGCACGCTCTCGTTCGAGACGACCCCGGCCAAAGGCGTCCTGAAGGTCGAATTCGGGCCGGAGGAGGGCAAGTACGGCGTCGGACAGCCCCTCACGGCCGAACTCAGCGAGCCCGTCAAGGACAAGGCCGCCCGCGGCGTCATCGAACGGGGCCTGATCGTCGACGCCCCCGCCGGCGTCGAGGGCGCCTGGCACTGGGTCGACGACAAGAAGCTCCACTACCGGCCCAAGGAGTACTGGCCCGCCCACAGCGAGGTCTCCGTACGGAGCAACCTGGAGGGCGTCAGGATCCACGACAGCCTCTACGGGGCCGCGGCCAAGCCGCTGAAGCTGCAGATCGGCGACCGCGTCGAGGTCACCACCGACGCCGCGTCCCACTGGTTGACCTTCAAGCGCAACGGGGAAGTGGTCAACTCCATCCCGGTCACCACCGGCAAGCCCGGCTTCTCCACCCGCAACGGCAAAAAGGTCGTGCTCGGCAAGCAGTACTACGTGCAGATGCGCGGGGACACCGTCGGCATCGGCGGCAGCGAGTACTACAACCTGCCCGTCTACTACGCCACGCGCGTCACCTGGAGTGGTGAATACGTCCACGCCGCGCCGTGGTCCGTCGGCTCGCACGGCTATGCGAACGTCAGCCACGGCTGCACCGGCATGAGCACCGGCAACGCCGCCTGGTTCTACGAGAACATCACCGAGGGCGATGTCGTCGAGGTGATCAACAGCATCGGCGACGACATGGACATCTTCGGCAACGGCTTCGGCGACTGGAACATGGACTGGAAGGACTGGCGCCAGGGCAGCGCCCTCCTCAAGGGCACCGAGGAAGGCCGGAGCCCCGTCGACCAGGCCCGTCTGCGGCCCACCGTCTGACCCGGGCCCACCGGCCCGCCCCCCGACCCCGCCCCGGCCCGCCGGCGGGCCCGCGGAACCCCGTGGGCCCGCGGACGCCCCGCCGGGCGGCCGACGCGCGGTCAGGCCGCCGAGGAGGACAGCCGGGAGCGCAGCAGGGCCGCCAGGGCGGCCGGGAACTCCACCGGGTCCACCGGAAGGGTGACGGCGGCGTCCGCTCGGCTCCACGTGGCCAGCCAGGCGTCCTGGGGGCGCCCCATCAGCAGCAGCACCGGCGGGCACCGGAAGATCTCGTCCTTGATCTGCCGGCACACGCCCATGCCCCCGGCCGGGACGGCCTCGCCGTCCAGGACGCACAGGTCCACGCCGCCCGCGTCCAGCTCGCTCAGGACCGCCGGCAGCGTCGCGCACTCCAGGAACTCCACCGGCGGCAGGTCCGCGGCCGGCCTGCGCCCTGCCGCCAGCCGCACCTGCTCCCGGGTGCCCGCGTCATCGCTGTAGACCAGAACCCGCGCAGTCGCCCGCATTTCGTTCCTCCACGTGTCACGTGAATCACGTTGATGTTGCGCGGGATGCTACTCCTCCCGCTGCGCCGTCAACATCGCTTCGACCACCCTCGCACGAGACGCTCATTGGCTCATCTGATGGGCCGTTCGGGCCTTGCACACGCCCCGGACACTCCGAACGGCACCCCCCGGGGTGAGGGCGGGATAAGCGACCGACATAATGTCGGTCGTGGCGACAGCAACGACAGTAGATACCGGGCACGCGCACCCGACGGTCAACCGGCCGAACCTCGTCAGCGTCGGAACCATCATCTGGTTGAGTTCCGAGCTGATGTTCTTCGCGGCCCTCTTCGCGATGTACTTCACCCTGCGATCCGTGACGGGCGCCGAGTACTGGACAGAACAGGCCGCGAGCCTGAACCTGCCCTTCTCGGCGACGAACACGACGATCCTGGTGCTCTCCTCGCTCACCTGCCAGCTCGGCGTGTTCGCCGCCGAGCGCGGTGACGTGAAGAAGCTCCGGACGTGGTTCATCATCACGTTCGTCATGGGTGCGATCTTCATTGGCGGCCAGGTGTTCGAGTACACCGAGCTGGTCAAGCACGAAGGCATGAGCCTCTCGTCCGGTCCGTACGGCTCGGTCTTCTACCTGACCACCGGGTTCCACGGTCTGCACGTGACGGGCGGTCTCATCGCCTTCCTGCTGGTCCTCGGCCGGACGTACGCGGCCAAGAGGTTCACCCACGAACAGGCCACGTCGGCCATCGTCGTGTCCTACTACTGGCACTTCGTCGATGTCGTCTGGATCGGCCTCTTCGCGACGATCTACCTGATCAAGTAGCGAAAACGTCACCGGGCGCGACCCGGCACTCCATCCAGACACACCGACGCAGAAGATCCTGACACCGGGGTAATCCGTGAAAAAGCTCTCCGCACGACGACGCCATCCGCTGGCGGCGGTCGTCGTTCTACTCCTCGCGCTGGCGGCCACTGGGGGGCTGTACGCCGCCTTCGCGCCCGCGGGCAAGGCGCAGGCCGATGAAACCGCCCAGTCCCTCGCCATCGAGGAGGGCAAGAAGCTCTACGCCGTGGGTTGCGCAAGCTGCCACGGAACCGGCGGTCAGGGTTCCACTGACGGCCCCAGCCTGGTCGGCGTCGGCTCCGCGGCCGTCGACTTCCAGGTGAGCACGGGCCGCATGCCCGCCCAGCAGCCCGGCGTCCAGGTGCCGAAGAAGCCCGTCGTCTACTCGCAGGCGCAGATCGACCAGCTGGCGGCGTACATCGCCTCCCTCGGTGCCGGTCCGATCACGCCGACCGAGAAGCAGTACGACCCGGCGGGCGCCGACGTCGCCAACGGTGGCGAACTGTTCCGCAACAACTGCGCGCAGTGCCACAACTTCACCGGCGAGGGCGGCGCTCTGACCAACGGCAAGTACGCCCCCAACCTTGAGGACGTCTCGCCCAAGCACATCTACGAGGCCATGCTGACCGGCCCGCAGAACATGCCCTCCTTCCCGGACAGCACCATGCCGGAGAAGCAGAAGAAGGACATCATCGCGTACCTCGAGAACGTCAACGGCGAGAAGTCCACCAACCCCGGTGGCCTCAAGCTCGGCGGCCTCGGTCCCGTTTCCGAGGGCCTGTTCGGCTGGATCTTCGGTCTGGGTGCGCTGATCGCCGTTGCCGTCTGGGTCGCGGCCCACACCGCTAAGGCCAAGAAGTCATGAGTCAAGACATTCCCGAAGAGAAGCACCTGCCGAGCGAGCAGGGCGACGCGCACCACGGTGCCGTGGCCGTCGCGGACGACCCGTTCGCCGACCCCGGCCTGCCGGTACACAAGCCGCGCATCCAGGACATCGACGAGCGGGCCGCGAAGCGTTCCGAGCGCACCGTCGCGATGCTGTTCACGCTGTCGATGCTGGCCACGGTGGCCTTCATCGCCTCCTACGTGATCTTCCCGGTCGACAAGATCGTGTACATCTTCCCGATCGGGAAGGTGAGCGCGCTCAACTTCGCCCTGGGCATGACGCTGGGCACGGCGCTGTTCTGCATCGGCGCGGGCGCGGTCCACTGGGCCCGCACCCTGATGTCCGACGTCGAGGTCGCCGCCGAGCGCCACGAGATCGCCGCTCCGCCGGAGGTCAAGGCGCAGGTCATGCAGGACTTCCGGGACGGCGCGTCCGAGTCGGGCATCGCCCGCCGCCCGCTGATCCGCAACACCCTGCTGGGTGCGCTGGCCATGCTGCCGCTCTCCGCCGTCGTGATCATGCGCGACCTGGGCCCGCTGCCCGAGGACAAGCTGCGCAAGACCCTGTGGGCCAAGGGCAAGCTGCTCATCAACCAGAACACGATGGAGCCGCTGCGTCCCGAGGACGTGCTCGTCGGTTCGCTGACGTTCGCCATGCCGGAGGGCCTGGACGAGCACCAGCACGACTTCCAGGTCCAGATCGCCAAGGCCGCCCTGATGATCGTCCGCATCCAGCCGGACGACATCAAGGACAAGCGGGAGCTGGAGTGGTCCCACGACGGGATCGTGGCCTACTCCAAGATCTGCACCCACGTCGGCTGCCCGATCAGCCTGTACGAGCAGCAGACGCACCACGTGCTCTGCCCGTGCCACCAGTCCACTTTCGACCTCTCCGACGGCGCCCGTGTCATCTTCGGCCCGGCCGGTCACGCGCTTCCGCAGCTGCGGATCGGTGTCAATGACGAAGGCTTCCTCGAAGCGCTCGGCGACTTCGAAGAGCCCGTCGGCCCTGCATTCTGGGAGCGCGGATGAGTACTGCGACCACTGACACCAAGGCGCGCAAAGCGCCGGCCGGCGAGCGCGTGGCGGACTGGGCGGACGGCCGCCTGGGCATCTACGGCCTCGCCAAGGCCAACATGCGCAAGATCTTCCCGGACCACTGGTCCTTCATGCTGGGTGAGATCTGCCTCTACAGCTTCATCATCATCATCCTCACGGGTGTGTACCTGACGCTGTTCTTCCACCCGAGCATGAACGAGGTCGAATACCACGGCTCGTACGTGCCCATGCAGGGCGTCATGATGTCCGAGGCCTTCGCCTCGACCCTGGACATCAGCTTCGACGTCCGCGGTGGTCTGCTCATCCGTCAGATCCACCACTGGGCCGCGCTGATCTTCGTCGCGGCGATGATCGTGCACATGATGCGCGTGTTCTTCACGGGCGCGTTCCGCAAGCCCCGCGAGGTCAACTGGATCTTCGGCTTCCTGCTGCTGGTCCTCGGCATGTTCACCGGTTTCACCGGTTACTCGCTGCCGGACGACCTGCTCTCGGGTACCGGTGTCCGCTTCATGCAGGGCGCCATCCTGTCCGTCCCGGTCGTCGGCACCTACCTGTCGATGTTCCTGTTCGGCGGGGAGTTCCCGGGCGGCGACTTCGTCGCGCGGTTCTACTCGGTGCACATCCTGCTGCTGCCCGGCATCATGATGGGCCTGCTGGTGGCCCACCTGATCCTGGTCTTCTACCACAAGCACACCCAGTTCCCCGGCCCCGGCAAGACGAACAACAACGTCGTCGGCATGCCGCTGCTGCCGGTCTACATGGCCAAGGCCGGAGGCTTCTTCTTCCTGGTCTTCGGTGTCATCGCGGCCGTCGCGGCGATCGCCTCGATCAACCCGATCTGGGCGCTCGGCCCGTACCGCCCGGACCACGTGTCCACCGGTGCGCAGCCCGACTGGTACATGGGCATGCCGGAAGGCCTGATCCGTGCCATGCCCGGCTGGGAGATCAACATGTGGGGCCACACGCTCGTGCTGGGCGTGTTCATCCCGCTGGTGCTCTTCCCGCTGGTGCTGGGCGCGATCGCGGTCTGGCCGTTCATCGAGTCCTGGGTCACCGGTGACAAGCGCGAGCACCACCTGCTGGACCGCCCGCGCAACGTCCCGACCCGTACGGCCTTCGGCGTCGCCTGGATCGCGGAGTACATCGTCCTGCTGATCGGCGGTGGAAACGACATGTTCGCGCAGTACTTCCACCTCTCGATCAACTCGATCACCTGGTTCGTCCGGATCGGCTTCTTCGTCGTCCCGGTCCTCGCCTTCATCGTCACCAAGCGGATCTGCCTCGGCCTCCAGCGCCGGGACCGGGACAAGGTGCTGCACGGTCGCGAGACCGGCATCATCAAGCGCCTGCCGCACGGTGAGTTCGTCGAGGTCCACGAGCCGCTCTCGCAGGACAAGCTGCACACCCTCACCTCGTACACGCAGTACCAGCCGATCGAGGTCGGCCCGACGGTCGACGAGAACGGCGTCGAGCGCAAGGTGAAGCTCGGCGAGAAGCTGCGCGCGAAGCTCAGCAAGGGCTTCTACGCCGAGAACAACCAGATTCCGAAGCCCACGGTGGAGGAGTACAAGGAGATCCAGAGCGGCCACGGCCACCACTGATCCCGCTCGGGGCCGGTCACGGCCGGCCCCGGTGTCGCCACGGCGAGAGCCCCGTCCAGTGTCTGGACGGGGCTCTTCGCCGTCTCGCGGGCTGGATAGGCTGAAGCCCTTCCCATTCGCCGTGGAACCCCCGACGACCAGCAGGAGCGGACCATGAACGTTGCGACCCCGGCAGGCGGCGACAGCGTGGCGGCCCGCGGCTGGCCGGGCCTGCTCGACGCCCTGCTCAGCGGCCGGGACCTGAGCGCCGAGGACACCGCCTGGGCCATGGACCGGATCATGCGCGGCGAGGCCACGGACGCGCAGATCGCCGGCTTCGTGGTCGCGCTGCGGGCCAAGGGGGAGACGGTCGCCGAGATCAACGGCCTGGTCCGCGCCATGTACGGGCACGCCAACCTCATCGAGGTGCCGGGCCGGACGGTGGACATCGTCGGCACCGGCGGCGACGGGGCCAAGACGGTGAACATCTCCACCATGTCCGCGATCGTCGTGGCCGGTACGGGCGCCAAGGTGGTCAAGCACGGCAACCGGGCGGCGTCCTCCGCGAGCGGCTCCTCGGACGTGCTGGAGAAGCTCGGCGTCAACCTGGACCTCACCCCCGCGCGGGTGGCGGAGGTCGTGGAGGAGGCCGGCATCACCTTCTGCTTCGCCGTGAAGTTCCACCCGGCGCTGCGGCACGTCGCGGCGGCCCGCAAGGAGCTGGGCATCCGCACCACCTTCAACTTCCTCGGCCCGCTGACCAATCCGGCCCGGGTCCGCGCGCAGGCCACGGGTGTCGCCGACCCCCGGGTCGCCCCGATCGTGGCCGGAGTGCTCGCCGAACGCGGCTCCTCCGCGCTCGTCTTCCGCGGCGACGACGGGCTCGACGAACTGACCACGACGGCCACCTCGCGGGTGTGGTGGGTCCGCGACGGCGAGGTCCGCGAGCAGTCCTTCGACCCGCGCGACGTGGGCGTCCCGCTGGTCGACGTGTCGGCGCTGCGCGGCGCGGACGCCTCGTACAACGCCGATGTCGCCCGTCGCCTGCTGGCCGGCGAGGGCGGACCGGTCCGCGAGGCGGTCCTGCTGAACTCCGCGGCGGCCCTGGTGGCGCTGGACCCAGGCACCGGGACGCTGGAGGAGCAGATCCGGGCGGGCATCGCCCGGGCGGCCGAGTCGGTCGACTCGGGCGCGGCCCGCGCCGCCCTGGAGCGGTGGGTGGCGGCCAGCAACGCCTGAGCGCTCCCGCCCACGACCCCGGTCCGCATGCTGGACCGGGGTCTTGCGCGCGGGGGATCTTGTGGCAGGATGCTGACCAGGTCACGAGTGACAGCGTTTAGGCCCCGGCTTGCTGTCCGGCAACCCTCCTTCCGTGGCGGGGTGCCCCGGGTGATGACCAGGCCGTAGGCAGCGAGGTCTACGGCAAGCGCGGATCCCTCGACACCAGGGGTCCTGGTCTCTCGAGGAGCGTTTTTCCGTGAGCAAGCGAATGCGATAGGGCGACTCACGCCCCTTCTTCCCCCTCGGACCGCGGGTCGCTTCCGCGTACCCCCGTCCGGCCCGAGGACTTCCCGTACTGCGCCGCACGGCGTCGCGCCGCGGCCGCGTACGGGCACACCGAAGCCATTCACCCCTGCCTGCCGGGAGATTCCGCCATGTCCGCTTCCCTGAACGCCGCCGCCACCGCCGTCCCCGCCGCCCCGTCCACCGACGGACCGGCCTGTGCCGAACCGCTGCCGGTCCTCGGCCGGGACGTCACCGTCCCGCTCGTCACCGGCGGTGAGGTCACCTACGCGGCCCTCGACTACGCGGCCAGCGCCCCGGCCCTCCAGCGGGTCTGGGACGACGTGGCGGCGTACGCCCCGTACTACGGCAGCGTCCACCGCGGCGCCGGATACCTCTCGCAGCTCTCCACCGACCTCTTCGAGCAGAGCCGCGCCACGGTCGCCGAGTTCCTGGGCTGCCGCCCCGCCGACCAGGTCGTCTTCACCCGGTCCACCACCGACTCCCTGAACCTGCTCGCGTCCGCCCTGCCGGCCGGCTGCCAGGTCTTCGTCTTCGAGACCGAGCACCACGCCTCGCTGCTGCCGTGGACCGACGCCCAGGTCACCTACCTCGACGCGCCCCGCACCCCGGACGAGGCCGTCGCCACGCTGGAGCGGGCGCTCGCCGACCGCGCTCCGTCGCCCGGCTCCTCGAGCCGAGGCCCGGCGCTGGTCTGCGTCACCGGTGCCTCCAACGTCACCGGTGAACTGTGGCCGGTCAAGGAGCTGGCCGAGGCCGCGCACGCCCACGGCGCGCGGATCGTCCTGGACGCCGCGCAGCTCGCCCCGCACCACCCCGTCTCGGTCCGTGACCTGGACGTGGACTGGGTCGCCTTCTCCGGCCACAAGCTCTACGCCCCCTTCGGCTCGGGCGTGCTCGCCGGCCGCGCGGACTGGCTGCAGGAGGCCGAGCCGTACCTGGCGGGCGGCGGGGCCTCGCGGAAGGTGGCCCGGCGCGGGGACGGCGGCGTGGACGTCGAGTGGCACACCACGGCCGCCCGCCACGAGGCCGGTTCCCCGAACGTCATCGGCGTCTACTCCATCGCCTCCGCCTGCCGCGCCCTGACGGAGGCGGGCTTCGACGCGCTGGTCGCCCGCGAGCGCCGGCTGATCGGACGGGTCCGCGAGGGCCTGGCCGAGGTTCCGGCGGTCCGCGTCCTGTCCCTCTTCGGGGACGACGCCCCGCGCGTCGGCGTCATCTCCTTCGTGGTGGACGGCTGGAACAGCTCCCACTTCGCCGCGGCGCTCTCCGCGGAGTACGGCATCGGCGTCCGCGACGGCCTGTTCTGCGCACACCCGCTGGTACGCACCCTGCTGGGCAGCGAGCCGCAGGCCCAGGGCGAGTGCGGAGCCCCCGAGGCGGCGCCGGGGGAGCGCTCGCTGAACGCGATCCGCGTCAGCTTCGGCGCGGGCACGCCCGACGAGCACGTCGAGCGCTTCGTGCGGGCGGTACGGGAACTGGTCGCGGACGGCGCGAAGTGGCAGTACCGCACGGAAGAGGGCCGCTGCGTCCCCGCGGTCTGATCCCGCCGACCGTCCCGGGGCTCCGCCCGGCACCCCGCGCCTCAATTGCCGGCGGGGGCTTGATTGGCCCAGGCTTCGCCCGTGGGGCGGGGCCGCTCCGGAGTGTCTCCTCGGCTCGCGCACTTCGCGCCGGCTTCGCACGGGAAACCCCGGTTGCGCGCTCGTCCTGCGGGGACCCTCCTGCGCACCCCCGCCCCACGCCGCGGCGTGGGGCGGGGGAGGCCGAGACCAGGGCCGGGAAGTGCAGCCCCGCCGGCGATTGAGGCGCGGGGTGCGGGGCGGAGCCCCGGGAGACCGGCCGGAGCCCGGCGCTAAGCGTCCAGGCCGATCGCGAACGCCGCCTCCAGGTCGTGCTGGGAGTACGTGCGGAACGCCACGTGCGTGTCCGTGGCCTCGACGCCCGGGATCTTGCTGATGCTTCCCGGGATGATGTCCGCCAGGTTCTCGTGGCGGGCCACGCGGACCAGCGCGATCAGGTCGTAGGTCCCCGTGACGGAGTAGACCTCGCTGACACTGTCCAGCGCGGCGATGGACTCGGCGATCTCGGGGATGCGGTCCACGCTGGTCTTGATGAGCACGATCGCGGTGATCACGGCTGGCTGTCTCCCTCGATGGCCGTCGCTGGTCGCACCACTGTAGTCGTAGCCCGATAACGCGCCCACGCGTACAGGAAGCCGACGGAGAAGCCCACGAGGTGGGCCAGGTAGGCGACCCCGGGACCGCTGCCTGCCCGGTGCGCGGCCACCCCCTGGAGGGCGAACCAGAACAGCAGGACCAGCCACGCCGGGAACCGCAGCGGCAGGAAGAACAGGAACGGGAACAGGCTCGTCACCCTGGCCCGGGGCAGCAGGTACAGGAAGGCGCCCAGCACCGCGGAGATCGCCCCGGACGCCCCGACCAGCGTCTGCGAGGACCCCGCGTTCGCCGCCGCGTACACCGCCAGGGCCGCGTAGCCCGTCCCGACGTAGAAGACGAGGAACGCCGGCCGGCCCATCCGCTCCTCCGCCATCGCGCCGAAGACGTAGAGGAAGAGCATGTTGCCGAGCAGGTGCAGCCAGCTGCCGTGGACGAAGAGCGCCGTCAGAGGGGTCAGCCAGGCCCGTGGGCGGCCGCTGAACAACTCGTCGGGGACCACGCCCCAGCGCTGGAAGTAGTCGGTCCCGGCGGCCAGCAGTCCCTCGCCCGTCCCGTAGGCCGGGTTCAGGCCCGACGCGGGGCCGAGGACGAACACCACGGCGCAGCCCGCGATCAGCGCATGGGTGACGACGGGTCCCCGGGCGGCCTCGCGGACGGCCTGCCACCTTACGATCATGTGACAGAGCATGACGCAACCGACCTCTCCCGGGGCGGTGGCAGGCCGTAGGGTTACGAGCCGGCGTCCGGCCAATCGGCGCGGACGGCTCAGCAGACGGCTTTAATTGAAACAGCTACGAAGGAGAGAGCGGCCTGATGACGGTTCCCCTGCCGACCGACACCACCCGGTGGCGCTGCACCCTGTGCGGCAACCTCACGCGCTTCGACGTCACCCGATCGTCGAAGGTCGTGGAGTACGTCCACCTGGACCTCGCCGGGGAGCCCAAGGTCGAGGAGCGAGAGGTGGTCAATGAGACCATCGAGTCGGTCCGCTGCCGCTGGTGCAACGCGGTGGACCAGATCGAGCTCGTGGACAGGCCGGGCGCGGACTCCTGACGGAGCCCCGCCCACAGGGAGAACACGGTAGGGGTGACGGATTGTGGAGCCAGCAAGCGGCGCTGAGCCGGCCGGTGCGGCCGGCGACGCCGCCGAGGTGCTCGACCGCCCGCTGCCGGAAGGTGTGCGGCGCCGGGTCGTCGCGCTCGTCTCGGACGCCTTCGGCGGACTGACGGTCGCGGACCTCCCGGCGCAGCTGCGCCAGTACGCCCGTTTCACCCCGACCCGGCGCGCCAAGTTCGCGGGCAACGCGATGGCCGCGGCGGTGGAGACCGACCCGGTGTTCCGCGGCCGGGTCGCCGAGAAGCTGCGCGAGGCGCAGGCGGAGCTGGCCGGCGCGCTGGAGTCCGGTGCGCCGCCCGCCGCCGCGGACCCGCTGGACGTGGCGGCCGCCGCGTACGTCCTGCGCCCCGTCGGCTGGGTCAAGCTGGTGGCCGCCGCCGGCGAGGAGGCGCAGCGCGCCGACGCCGAGCGGGTCGGCGAGGAGACCCGGCGCGAGCTGGACCGGCTGCGCGAGGAGCTGGAGCAGGTACGGGACCTGCAGCGGTCCGGCGGTGAACAGGTGCGGGCCGATCTGGAGGAGGCCCGCAGGGAAGCCGAATCGCTTCAGCGCAAACTGCGCAGCGCGCTCAGCGACGTCAAGCGCGGCGAGGCGGCCCTGCGCAAGGTGAACGCGGAGATCGACGGGATCCGCGGGGAGGCGGCCGCCCGGGTGGCCGCCGCCGAGAGCGAGACCCGGCGGCTGAAGTCCCGGCTGGCGGAGGTGGAAGCGTCCCTGGAGACCTCGCGCCGGGCCACCCGCGAGGGGCGCAGCATCGAGGACATGCGGCTGCGGCTGCTGCTGGACACCGTGCTGGACGCGGCGGCGGGACTGCGCCGCGAGCTGGCACTGCCGCCGGTGAACACCCGGCCGGCCGACACGGTGGACGCGGTGGAGCCGGGGCGGATGACGCCGAAGGACATCGCGGCGCGCGCCCTGTCGGAGACCGATCCGGCGCTGCTGGACCAGCTGTTGGCGCTGCCGCAGGCCCATCTGGTGGTCGACGGCTACAACGTGACCAAGACGGGTTATCCGACGATGCCGCTGGAGAAGCAGCGGCTGCGGCTGCTGGGCGGGTTGTCGATGCTGGCCGCGCAGACGGGCGCCGAGATGACGTGCGTCTTCGACGGGGCGGAACTGGCCGCCCCGGTGCTGCTCGCGCCGCCGCGCGGGGTGCGGGTGCTGTTCTCCAAGGCCGGGGTGACGGCGGACGAGCTGATCCGCCAGTTGGTGCGGGCCGAGCCGCCCGGGCGCCCGGTGGTCGTGGTCTCGACCGACCGGGAGGTCGCCGACGGGGTGGCCAAGGCGGGTGCGCGACCGGTGGCGTCCGCATTGCTGCTGAAGCGGCTTTCGCGCGTTTCGTAACTCCTGCCCCGCATGCCCGAATTGACGGGGGTGCTGGGGAACGTACCGTCAAGTGCCCGGCACAGAGCGTGCGCTGTAGGTAAAGAAGCTGGTGGGAGACCGACTTTTTTGCCGACAGGATTTGAACTGATCACAGATGGGTCACTAGGGTCTGCTCAAACCTTCGTGCGGTGGATCACCCATTCGGGGTGGCGGCGGAGGTGCTGCCGAGTTGCGTTCTTCGGCGGCTCGAGGAAGAAGGAGCTCGCCTTCGTGGCGTCCCACCGTCGACCCAAGCAGCCGAACCGCGCTCGTGTGACCGTGGTGACGGCGACCGCCGCCGCGGCCGTCGCCCTCTTCTCCCAGAACGCCTCCGCCGCTCCCGGCAAGCCGAGCAAGGACGAGGTCAAGGCCCAGGTCGACGCCCTCTACGAAGAGGCGGAGCAGGCCACCGAGAAGTTCAACGGGGCCAAGGAGCGCCAGGAGACCCTGGAGAAGGAGATCGGGCAGCTCCAGGACCAGGTGGCCCGCGGTCAGGGCGACCTCAACGAGCTGCGGGGCACGCTCGGTTCGATGGCGAGCGCGCAGTACCGCAACGGCGGCATAGACGAGTCGCTCGCCCTCCTCCTGTCCGAGGACCCCGACAGCTACCTCGAAAAGGCCTCCTCCCTGGAGCACCTGAGCGGCAAGCAGGTCGAGGCGGTCCACAAGATCCAGGCCAAGCAGCGCACCCTCGCGCAGCAGCGCCAGGAGGCCGCCGGCAAGCTCGCCGACCTCGACGCCACCCGCAAGGAGCTCGCCGAGAAGAAGAAGGTCTCGACGGACAAGCTGGCCGCGGCCCAGGCCCTGCTCAACTCCCTGACCGCGCAGGAGCGTGCCGCCCTCAAGGAGGAGGAGACCCGCGCGAGCCGCGCCGACGGCCAGCGCGTCGACCTCGGCAACGTCAAGGCCTCCGGCCGCGCCGGGGCCGCCCTCGCGGCCGCCAAGACGAAGGTCGGCAGCGCCTACATATCCGGACACGAGGGCCCCAACTCCTTCGACTGCTCCGGGTTGACCCAGTGGGCCTACGCCCAGGCCAACGTCAGCATCAGCCGCGTGACCTACACGCAGGCCAACGACGGCACGCGCATCAGCCGCAGCCAGCTCCAGCCCGGCGACCTGGTCTTCTTCTACGGCGACCTGCACCACGTCGGCCTCTACGCCGGCAACAACATGACGCTGCACGCCTCGAACCCGCGCGGCGGCGTCAAGTACGAGTCGATGGACAACATGCCGTTCCAGTTCGGCGTGCGCATCGGCTGACCCGCCGAGCCCCCGCACGAGCCGCCCCGCACACCGCCCATCCGGGCGAATTGCGGGGCGCCGCCCCGACCCCGCGCCCCGCCGGTGACCTGCATCTCCGGCGGGGCGTCCGTGTGTGCGCCCCCCGGCGGTCGTTGGCCGGTGCCCACCGGCGCGGCTACTGTCTGCCAGCGCGTACCCCGGCACACGTCCGTCCACGGGGGGCGGACCCGGGCCACGCCCAGCGGAAGGGAGCGGTTTCACGTGGCGTCCCATCGCCGGCCCGGGCCCGGCAGCCTCGACCGGAACACGAAGGTCACCGTCCTCACCGCCGCCGCGGCCACCGCAGCGGTCGCCATGGCGGGTGCACCCGCCCTCGCGGCCCCCGGCCTGCCGCAGGACCCCGCCGCGGGCTCGCGGGCCATGGTCGACCGGCTCTTCGAGGAGGCCGAGCAGGCCACCGAGCGCTTCAACGAGGCCGGTGAGAAGGCCGACCGGCTGCGTGCCGAGGTCGACCGGGCGCAGGACGCCGTCGCCCGCGGTCAGGAGCGCATCAACACCATGCGGGGCGTGCTCGGCACCTTCGCGGGAGCCCAGTACCGCAGTGGCGGCATCGACCCCGCCGTCGGCCTGTTGCTGGCCGAGAACCCCGACGCGTACCTGGAGCGGGCCGCCGCCCTGGACCGGTTGACGGGCCGTCAGGCGAGGCAGCTGGACGCACTGCGCGAGGAGCAGCGCCGGCTCGGCCAGGAGCGCCGCGCCGCCTCCCGCAAACTCGCCGACCTCGAAGCGCTGCGCGCCGACGTGGCCCGCCACAAGCGCTCGGTCACGGCCAAGCTCGCGGCGGCCCAGCGGCTGCTCAACGCCATGCCCTCCGAGGAGAGGGCCGACTTCGAGCGTGCCTCCCGCTCGGGCGGCCGCCCGGACGCGCTGCCCGACCTGTCGTCCGCGGGTCCCTCCTCCGGCCGCGCCGCGGCGGCCGTGATGGCGGCCCGGGCCGCGGTCGGCCGCCCCTACGTGTGGGGCTCCACCGGCCCGTCCGGATTCGACTGCTCGGGCCTGATGGTCTGGTCCTACCGGCAGGCCGGGGTCTCCCTGCCGCGCACCTCGCAGGCCCAGCGGCACGCCGGCCGCCAGGTGCCGCTGTCGCAGGCCCGCCCCGGCGACCTGGTGACCTACCGCTCCGACGCCAGCCACGTCGGCATGTACGTCGGCAACGGTCAGGTGGTGCACGCCCCCTACCCCGGGGCCCGGGTGCGCTACGACCCGGTCGGGATGATGCCGGTGTCGGCCGTGACCCGGCCCTGAGCCCGGGGCGGGCGCCCTTGCGTACGATCGGCTGATGCCCCCGCCCCGCCGTCCCGTCCGCGCCCTGCCGCTCCTGCCGCTCCTGCTGTGCCTGCTGGCGGCCGGCTGCGCGGTACGGCCCGCGGACACGGCCGCCGGGGACGTCCGCCGGGCGGTGGCCGAGTGGTCGAGGACGCCGCCCGAGCGGCTCGCCGGGATCCCCGTGGAGGGCTGGGCGTACGAGGTCGCCTCGGTGCGGCGGGACGGCGTACGGGCCCTCGTCCGGGCCGAGCTGCGCTACCGGATCACCGGCTACGACCCGGCCCCGGCCGGCTCGGCCCGGGAGCTTGAACTGCGGGAGGCGGGCGGCAGGTGGCGGGTCGCCGCCGAGCGGCCCGCCCCGGGCACGCCGCCGCAGCTGTGGGACCAGGGGCCGGTGTCCGTGGTCCGGGGCGCGCACGCGCTGGTGCTGGGCGGCGCCGGGCAGAGCCCGCAGGCCCTGCGGGAGATCGCCGCCGTGGCGGACGGGGCGGTGCCGGCGGCGAGCGCCGCGTGGCCCCGGCCGTGGGCCGGGCGGGTGGTCGTGCTGGTCCCCGGCTCGCTGGAGCGGATGGCGGAGCTGCTCGGCGGCCCGGCCGACGCCTACCGGGGCCTGGGCGCGGTCACCACCGGCCGGGTGGGCGCGGGGCCCGCCCCCGCGGACCGGGTCGTCGTCAACCCCGAGGGGTACGCCGAGCTGGGCGAGGCGGGCCGGCGGATCGTGCTGACCCACGAGGTCACGCACGTCGCCACCCGGGCGGCGACCACGGCCGGCACCCCGCTGTGGCTCTCCGAGGGCTTCGCGGACTGGGCGGCGTACCGCGGCGGCTCCACCACGCCCGAGCAGGGCGCCCCGGCGCTGGCCCGGGCCGTACGGCGGGGCGAGGTGCCCCCCGCGTTGCCCGCGACGGGGGACTTCGCCTTCGGCGGCGACCCGCAGGCACTGTCCCGGGCGTATGAGGGCGCGTGGCTGGCCTGCCGTCTGATCGCCGAGAGGTGGGGCCCGGAGGCGCTGGTCGGCCTGTACGAGCGGGCGGGCCGCGAGCCGCTGCCGACGGCCCTGGACGGGGCACTGGGCATGGACCCGGCAGGGCTCACGAGGGCCTGGCAGGAGGCCCTTGGCGACTGGCTCCGCTGAGCGCGGCGCCCGTCCGGTACTGTCGGCAGGCCATGCACAAGACGCTGATCGTGACCAACGACTTTCCCCCGCGACCGGGCGGCATCCAGGCATTCCTGCACAATATGGCGCTGCGGCTGGATCCCGACCGGGTCGTCGTCTACGCCTCCACGTGGAAGCGGTCCGCGGAGGGTCGCGAGGCCACCGCGGCCTTCGACGCCGAGCAGCCCTTCCCGGTGGTGCGCGACCCCACGACGATGCTGCTGCCGACCCCGCGCGTGACGCGGCGGGCTGTGGGCCTGCTGCGCGAACACGGCTGCGAGTCCGTGTGGTTCGGCGCGGCCGCCCCGCTCGGGCTGATGGGGCCGGCGCTGCGGCGGGCCGGCGCCCGGCGGATCGTGGCGACCACGCACGGGCACGAGGCGGGCTGGGCCCAGCTGCCGGCGGCGCGGCAGCTGCTGCGCCGGATCGGCGAGGGCACCGACACCCTGACCTACCTGGGGGAGTACACGCGCTCGCGGATCGCCTCGGCGCTGACGGACGCGGCGGCGGAGCGGATGGTGCAGCTGCCGCCGGGGGTGGACGAAAAGACCTTCCACCCGGAGTCGGGCGGGGCCCGGGTCCGCGCGCGGCTCGGGCTGGCAGACCGGCCGGTGGTGGTGTGCGTGTCGAGGCTCGTGCCGCGCAAGGGCCAGGACACGCTGATCGAGGCGATGCCGCGGATCCGGGCGGCGGTGCCCGACGCGGCGCTGCTGATCGTGGGCGGTGGTCCGTACGAGTCCGATCTGCGGGCGCTGGCGGCGTCCGTGGGCGTCGCGGACGCGGTGGTCTTCACCGGGCCGGTCCCGTGGTCCGACCTGCCCGCCCACTACGGGGCGGGGGACGTCTTCGCCATGCCGTGCCGGACCCGGCGGGGCGGGCTGGACGTCGAGGGTCTGGGCATCGTCTACCTGGAGGCGTCGGCCACGGGGCTGCCGGTGGTCGCGGGCGACTCCGGCGGGGCGCCGGACGCCGTGCTGGACGGGGAGACGGGCTGGGTCGTCCGGGGCGGAGCCCCCGACGAGGCGGCGGAGCGGATCGTGGCCCTGCTCCAGGACCCGGACCTGCGGGCCCGGATGGGCGAGCGGGGCCGGACCTGGGTCGAGGAGCGCTGGCGCTGGGACCTCCTGGCCACGCGCCTCCGCGACCTGCTCTGACCCCCGCCTGCGGGACCCGCCGCGCCTGCGGGCCCCCGCCCCACGCCTGACCCGCCCCGCGCCCTGCTCCGGCCTCCCTGGGCCCCACCCGGCCGCCGGGTCGGTGCGGCGCCGTCGCCGGGGCCGCGTTCGGCCCCGCCGGCGTGTGAGGCGCGGGGTGCGGGGGTGGCGCCCCGACAGCGGCGGCGGCGCGCACGCCGACCCGGTCCGGCCCGGCAGCCATGGCTGACTGCCTCTCAGTTGTCCGGCAGGGTGGCGTAGGGGTGGAGGGGCTGATTCCGCCCGTCATGCGGCCATGACACCCAACCTGACGCAGCGTCAATTCCTGGGCCCCGGCGCACTGACGACTGCCGCCGCACTCGGCTTCACCCGGATCGGCCTGGAGTCCGCCTGTCCCCGTTTCGCGGGCGCGCAGCGGGAGCTCGGTGGTGCCGAGGCGTCCCGGCGCCCAGGAAGGGTCGCGCGCAGCCGAGTTCGCGGTACCACCCGCTCGGCGGCTGCGTGCTCGGCGGGGCCACCGACCTCTTCGGCCGGGTCGAGGGCCACCCGGGGCTGTACGTGGTGGACAGCACGCTGATCCCCGGCTCGCTCGGCGCGAACCCGTTCGTCACCGTCACCGTCACCGTCATCGCTTTCGCCGAGCGGAACATGCCCCGGATCCTCGCCGAGGACCAGCCCGCCCGGCCCTGACCCGCCGGACGGGCCCCGGCTCGCGGCCGACGCCGGCTAACCCCGGTACAGGGCGTCGATCTCGTCCGCGAAGTCCTTGGCGACCACGTTCCGCTTGAGCTTCAGCGAAGGCGTGATGTGGCCTGACTCCTCTGTGAACTGGGCGGGCAGAATGCGGAACTTCCGCACCGATTCCGCCTTGGAGACCGCCGCGTTGCCGTCGTCGACGGCCTGCTGGACGGCGGCGTTGAGTTCCGCGTCGTCCCGCAGCTCCGCCGCCGTCACACCGGCCGGCTTGCCGTTCTCCGCGGCCCACCGGCCGAGGAACTCCTCGTCGATGGTGACCAGCGCGGCCACGAACGGCCGCCCGTCGCCGACGACCATGCACTCCGCGACCAGTGCGTGCGCGCGGATCCGGTCCTCGATCACGGCGGGCGCGACGTTCTTGCCGCCCGCGGTGACGATGAGTTCCTTCTTGCGCCCGGTGATCGTGAGGTAACCGTCCTCGTCGAGGGTGCCGACGTCGCCGGTGTGGAACCAGCCGTCGGTGAGCGCCTCGGCCGTCGCCGTCTCGTTCTTCCAGTACCCGGAGAAGATCTGCTCGCCGTGCAGCAGGACCTCGCCGTCGTCCGCGATGCGCACCACGGAGCCCGGCATCGGCTGGCCGACCGTACCGATCTTCTGCTTGTCCCACGGGTTGAAGGTCGTCGCCGCGCAGGACTCGGTCAGGCCGTAGCCCTCCAGCACGGTGAAGCCGATGCCGCGGAAGAAGTGCCCGAGCCGCTCGCCGAGCGGCGCGCCGCCGGAGATGGCGTACTCGCCGCGCCCGCCGAGGACCGCGTGCAGCTTGCCGTAGACGAGCTTGGTGAAGACCTTGTGCTTCAGCTTCAGGCCGAGGGACGGCCCGCGGGGGGTGTCCAGGGCCCGGCTGTACGCGATGGCCGTCTCCGCCGCCGCGTCGAAGATCCGGCCCTTGCCGTCGGCCTGCGCCTTGGCGCGCGCCGAGTTGTAGACCTTCTCGAAGACGCGCGGCACACCGAGGATCAGGGTGGGCCGGAAGGACTGCAGTTCGTCGGTCAGGTTCTTGATGTCCGGTACGCAGCCCAGCCGGATCGGCGCCAGCACGGCCGCCACCTCCACCAGGCGGCCGAAGACGTGCGCCGCAGGGAGGAACAGCAGGACCGAGCACTCGCCGGTCCTGAACAGCGGCTTCAGCCGCTCGACGGCGTTGCCGCACTCCGCGAAGAAGTTGCGGTGGCTCAACACGCAGCCCTTGGGGCGGCCGGTGGTGCCGGAGGTGTAGACGATGGTGGCCGGATCGTCGGCGCACGCCAGGCTGCTGCGCTCGTCGACCTCGGCGTCGGTGACCTGGGCGCCCGCGGCCTTCAGGGCCTCCAGGGCGCCCTGCTCGATCTCCCAGACGTCGCGCAGGTCCGGCAGCCGGTCGCGTAGCGAGGCCACGGCCGCGCCGTGCCCGGGGCTCTCGACGACCGCGGCGACGGCGCCGGAGTCGCCGAGGATCCACTGGATCTGCTCGGGGGAGCTGGTCTCGTACACCGGGACGGTGACGCCGCCCGCGGTCCAGATCGCGAAGTCGACCAGCACCCACTCGTAGCGGGTGCGGGAGATCAGGGCGACCCGGTCGCCGGGCCGCACGCCCGCCGCGATCAGTCCCTTGGCCGCGGCCCGGACCTCGGCCAGGAACTCGGTCGCGGTCACGTCCTGCCACCGGCCGTCGACCTTGCGGCTCATGACGGCGGTGTCGGGATGCTGCGCGGCGTTGCGGCGGATGAGATCCGTCAGGTTCCCGTCCGACGGGACCTCGTACAGGGCCGGAAGGCTGAACTCGCGCAAGACTGCTGCTCCTCTGGGCGCCATCGCCACCATGTGGACCGACCGGACGTTACCCACCGGTAGTGGGTTCCGGATAGAGGGAACCGGCCAGATGTTCCCTGCGTCACATGCCCCGGCCCTTTCCCGCCGACAGTAGTCGACCGCGTCGGCGACTCGGAAGTAACCGCAGGTCCGGCCGTCATCCGGCACCCCCACTGCCCGCGGAGGCCCTCGCGGCCCTAGGGTGACCCGCATGGCTGGCAGCATGCGGGGCGGGACGTCGGACACGAGCGGATCGAGCCGCGCCGGGGGCCGTTCCCCGGCCCGCACCCGCGTCCACGTCGTGAGCGACGTCCACGGCAACACCGAGGACCTCGCCCGGGCGGGGGACGGCGCGGACGCGCTGATCTGCCTCGGCGACCTCGTCCTCTTCCTCGACTACGCCGACCACTCGCGCGGGATCTTCCCCGACCTCTTCGGCGTCGAGAACGCCGACCGCATCGTCGAGCTGCGCACCGCGCGCCGCTTCGAGGAGGCCCGCGACCTCGGGCGGGAGCTGTGGGCGGGGCGGGACCGGGACCGGCTGATCGAGGAGGCGGTGCGCCGCCAGTACGCGCGGATGTTCGCCGCCTTCCCCACCCCCACGTACGCCACCTACGGCAACGTCGACATCCCGTCCCTGTGGCCGGAGTACGCCGACCGGCCCGGCCTCACCGTGCTCGACGGGCAGCGCGTGGAGATCGGCGGCCGGGTCTTCGGCTTCGTCGGAGGCGGCCTGCCCTCGCCGATGCGGACCCCCTACGAGGTGGACGTCGAGGAGTACGCCGCCAAGGTGGAGGCGCTGGGCGAAGTCGACGTACTGTGCTCGCACATCCCCCCGGAAGTGCCGGAGCTCTGCTACGACACGGTCGCCCGCCGCTTCGAACGGGGCAGCGAGGCCCTGCTCGCCGCGATCCGGCGCACCCGCCCCCGCTACGCCCTCTTCGGGCACGTCCACCAGCCGCTGGCCCGGCGCATGAGGATCGGCGGCACGGAGTGCGTGAACGTCGGGCACTTCGCGGCGACCGGGAGGCCCTGGGCCCTGGAGTGGTGAGCCCCGCACGCACGGTAGCCTTCGAGGCGGCGGCCGGAGGCCGCACACTTCCTCGAATTCCCCCAGCTGAACGCTGGGAGGTGCCCCCAGACGGAGGATCGACTGCGATGGCGGAACACACCAGCTCGAGCATCACGATCGAGGCTGCGCCGGCCGAGGTGATGGCCGTGATCGCAGACTTCGCCCGCTACCCGGAGTGGACCGGCGAGGTGAAGGAGGCCGAGGTACTGGCCGCCGGCGCCGACGGCCGGGCCGAAAAGGTGCGGCTGCTGCTCGACGCGGGCGCGATCAAGGACGACCACACCCTGTCCTACAGCTGGCAGGGCGAGCACGAGGTCGGCTGGACCCTGGACAAGTCGCAGATGCTGCGCCAGTTGGACGGCTCCTACCGGCTGGCCCCCCTCGACGGAGGCCGGCGCACGGAGGTCACCTACCAGCTGACCGTGGACGTCAAGATCCCCATGCTCGGCATGATCAAGCGCAAGGCCGAGAAGGTCATCATCGACCGCGCCCTGGCCGGCCTGAAGAAGCGCGTGGAATCGACCGGCTGAGCCCCGAACCGTGCACATCCTGCTGATCACCGGCCCCGGCGGGGCCGGACGGACCACCGTGGCCGCGGCCACCGCCCTCGCCGCGGCCCGGCAGGGGCGGCGGGTGCTGCTGCTGTCCGGCGACGCCCTGGACCCCCTCTCGGCGCTCACCGGGGAGCCCGTCGGGGAGCCGGCCGAGGCCGCCCCCGGACTCCCGGCCGTCCCGGTGGACGGCGGGTTCCGGGTGGCCCGGGTGGACTCCGGCGAGGAGTTCCGCGCGGAGCTCGTCGCCCTCCAGGAACGCGGATCCGCCCTCCTCGGCATGCTCGGCGCCAGGCCGCTGGGCGCCGAGGAGCTCACCGAGCTGCCCGGCGCCGAGCAGTTCGCCCTGCTGCGCGCCCTGCGCCGGGCCGCCTCCGCACCCGGGTGCGACCTCGTCGTCGTCGACCTGCCCCCGCTCCACCAGGCCCTGGCCACCCTCGCCCTCCCCGCCCAGCTGCGCCGCTACCTCGCCCGGCTACTCCCCGCGCAGCGGCAGGCCGCCCGCGCCCTGCGGCCCGTCCTCGCCCAGCTCGCGGGCGTGCCCATGCCCGCGCAGTGGCTCTACGAGGCCGCCGCCCGGTGGGACGAGGAGCTCGCCGCGGTCCAGGAGGTCATGGAGGCGGACACCACCGGGGTCCGGCTGGTCGCCGAACCGGGACCGGCGGCCGCCGACGCGCTCCGGGCGGGGCGCCTCGGGCTCGCCCTCCACCAGCTGCCCGTCGCCGACGTCGTCGCCAACCGCCTGCTCCCCGGCGGCTCCGCCGACCCCTGGCTGGCCGGGCTCGCCGCTCAGCAGGAGAAGTACGCCTCCCAGTGGGCCGGGGAACTTCCCGTGGTCCGGCTCGACCACCTCGGCCACGATCCGCGCGGCCCGCAGGACCTGGGACCGCTCGCCGCCGTCGACGGACTCCTCCCGCGGCCGCCCGCACCCCGCGGGGCCTGGACGGTGGAGGACCGGCTCGCCGAGGACGGGGTGCTCGTCTGGGTGGTACCGCTGCCCGGCGCGCACAAGCGCGAGCTCGACCTGGTCCGCCGGGGCGACGAGCTGCTGCTCACCGTCGGCCCGTACCGCAGGATCGTTCCGCTGCCCGCAGCGCTGCGCCGCTGCGCCGTCTCGGGCGCCGCACTGGCCGAAGGCGGCCTGCGCATCCGCTTCACCCCCGACCCGGGACTGTGGCCCCGCACGTCCTGATCCGCGTACGCCGTTCGGGTACCGTCGAAGGTAGCCATAACGCCACGCACCGCAGCCGCCGCAGGAGAGTCCGCCATGAGCGAGGCCACCGACCGACCCACCGACGACGACGCCTGGGCCAAAGCCTGCGCCGAGGACCTCGCCGCCGAGAAGGAGCGCCTGCGCGGGCAGCAGGGGACGGGGGGCCGGGCCACC
This sequence comes from Streptomyces sp. NPDC045967, assembly GCF_056430495.1. Classification (NCBI taxonomy): domain Bacteria; kingdom Bacillati; phylum Actinomycetota; class Actinomycetes; order Kitasatosporales; family Streptomycetaceae; genus Streptomyces; species Streptomyces sp. NPDC045967. The sequence goes on from NZ_JBWKLE010000001.1 coordinate 567,059, forward strand.
GGAACCGCCGCCGAGGAGCTGTTCAGACTCTTCGAGGCTGTCGCCGACAAGGTCTCGGGGCTGAACAACCCGCTCATCGCCGGCGCGGCACAGGGCGCGGTGCGCCAGTTCGTCAACCAGGCGAAGACCGCCGCCAAGCCCGTCGTCGAGCGCAACCCGGAGGTCTTCGACCACCTCGCGGCCGCCGGGTCCGAGCTGCTCGCCGCCTACCGCTCGGCCGTCGAGGGCCACGAACGCCGCTGGACGCAGGGCGAGGCCCCGGCCCCCCGGCAGGCGCCCGCCGGGCGCGATCCGCGCGACGACGGCCCCGCCGAGGGCCCGGCCGAGCGGATCGATCTCGACTGAACCCCGGCCGCCCTCGGGTACGGTGGGCCGTGGCGGGGTTTGACCGGAAACCGAGGGACTAATGGGACTCACCATCGGCGTCGACATCGGCGGCACGAAGATCGCGGCCGGCGTGGTCGACGAAGAGGGCACGATCCTTGACACGTACAAGGTGCCCACCCCGCCGACCGCGGACGGGGTGACGGAGGCCATCTGCGCCGCCGTCTCCGAAGTCAGCAGCAACCACAGCATCGAGGCCGTCGGCATCGGCGCCGCGGGTTACGTGGACGACAAGCGCGCCACCGTGCTCTTCGCCCCCAACATCAACTGGCGGCACGAACCGCTCAAGGACAAGGTCGAGCAGCGCATCGGCCTGCCGGTCGTCGTCGAGAACGACGCGAACTGCGCCGCCTGGGGCGAGTACCGCTTCGGCGCCGGCCAGGGCCACGACGACGTCATCTGCATCACGCTCGGCACCGGCCTCGGCGGCGGCATCATCATCGGCAACAAGCTGCGGCGCGGGCGCTTCGGCGTGGCCGCCGAGTTCGGCCACATCCGGGTCGTCCCCGACGGCCTGCTGTGCGGATGCGGCAGCCAGGGCTGCTGGGAGCAGTACGCCTCCGGGCGCGCGCTCGTCCGGTACGCGAAGCAGCGCGCCAACGCCACCCCCGAGAACGCGGCCGTGCTGCTCTCGCTGGGCGACGGCACCGCCGACGGCATCGAGGGCAAGCACATCAGCGAGGCCGCGCGCGCGGGTGACCTGGTCGCCATCGACGCCTTCCGCGAGCTGGCCCGCTGGGCCGGTGCGGGGCTGGCCGACCTCGCGTCCCTCTTCGACCCGTCGGCGTTCATCGTCGGCGGCGGGGTCTCGGACGAGGGCGACCTCGTCCTCGACCCGATCCGCAAGTCCTTCAAGCGCTGGCTCGTCGGCGGTGCCTGGCGGCCGCACGCGCAGGTGCTCGCCGCGCAGCTGGGCGGCAAGGCCGGGCTCGTGGGCGCGGCGGACCTGGCGCGCCAGGGCTGACCCGCACAGCTCGTGGGCGACCGCCCGCCGCGCCCCTTGGGGGAGCGGCGGGCGGCGTCATATCTTGCCGGTCATGGACCAGCTGCCGAAGTCCCGTACGGAGTCCGACGGGTCCGCCGTGATCCGGGTGCTCAGCTACAACATCCGCTCGATGCGCGACGACGAGGAGGCGCTGGCCCGGGTCATCCGGGCCTGCGCGCCGGACCTCGTGTTCGTGCAGGAGGCGCCGCGGTTCTTCCGCTGGCGCAAGCACGCGGCGAGACTGGCCGCGAAGTGCGACCTGGTGGTGCTGGGCGGGGGTGCCACGGCGGCCGGGCCGCTGCTGATGTGCTCGCTGCGGGCGTTCGTGGAGCGCACCGAGGACGTACTGCTGCCGCGCACCCCGGGCCTGCACCGGCGTGGCTTCGCGACGGCGGTCGTCCGGATCGGCGGGGTCCGGGCGGGCCTGGTCTGCGCGCACCTGTCCCTGGACCGGGCGGAGCGCCGGGTCCAGGCCGGTCTCCTCCTGGAGCGGGTGGGGGACATGGACGTGCCGTACGCGATCGTCGCCGGTGACCTCAACGAGGGCCCCGACGGCGGGGCGTTCGGAGAGCTCGCGGGAACCCTGCAGGACTGCTGGTCGGTCGCCCCCTGGGGTGGGGAGCGGACGTTCCCGGCGGCGGCGCCGGAGCGGCGCATCGACGCGGTGTTCGCGACGAAGGGGGTGGAGGTGCTGGCCTGCGGGGTCCCAGCCGGGGTGGCGGGCGTGAGCGCCGGGGATCTGGCGGCGGCCACGGACCACCTGCCGGTCCTGGCGGTCCTCCGCCTTCCCGCTGCGCGGTAGCCCCGCCGGCTGCCCCGCCGTGTCTGGGGCTCCGCCCCCGAGCCCCCGCGCCTCAAACGCCGGCGGGGCTGGGGTGCGGGCTCCGCCGTCGGCGGGGCTGGGGTGCGGGCCCGGCCGTCGGCGGGGCTGCGCCCCCGAAGCGGGGGTGCCCGTCGGTGTCAGGGGGTGTGGGCTAGACCACCGCGCCGCGGCCCGGTTCGTCGTCCTCGTCGTCGTCGCCCTGGGACATGCGCCCGACCAGTGTCGCGAAGCCGCCCAGGAAGCCGCCGACGCCCAGTGTCGTCAGCCACCAGGTCATCTCCCACTGGAACAGCACCGCCAGGAGCAGCAGCACCGGACCGCCGACCACCGCCAGCCAGGCGAACTTCGACGTGGTGTCCGCCTCGGGGAGCTCCGGCTCCGGCGGCACGAAGTGGCCTTCGTCCGTCGGTTCCGCGAGCGCGTGGTCACGCGGGCCCGCGCCGACGCCCGGGGCGAAGACAACCGAGCTGCCCAGCGCCGCCGGGGGCTCCGGATCCGGCGCGGGCTCGGCCGCGGGCTTCGACTCCGGCTCGGGCTTCGCCGCCTCCGGCTTCAGCGCCTCGGGCTTCGACGCCGCCTCGGGCCGCGGCTCCGGCTCCGTCGGCAACGGCTTCACGTCCTCCTCCGGCAGCAGAAGGTTCTCGATCGGCTTGAACGGCCGGGACCCCGGCGGGTCCGGCGGCTCCTGCCCGTACCCGGCGACGATCGCCGCCCATGCCGCTTCCTCGTCCAGCGGCGGAACCCCGCCCGACTGCTCCTCGTGCTCAGCCACCCGCCTGCGCCCCCTCCCTGCCCACGCTCTCCGCCAGTCGGCCGACGAACGCATAGCTGTCCGCGAAGATCCGCTCCGCGTCATGGTCCAACGTCGCGACGTGGTAGCTCTGTTCCAGCAGGGTCTCGGTGACGTCCGTGGACGAGATCCGCGCCAGGATCCGCGCCGAGTCGGCCGGCGGCACGACGTGGTCCTGCGGGCTGTGCAGCAGCAGCACGGGCTGCGTGACCTGCGGCAGCTCGGTGTCCACCAGCTTGAAGAACCTGCGCAGCGAATGCGCGGCACGCGTCGGGACCCGGTCGTAGCCGACCTCCACCGCCCCCGGCTTCGCGATGTCGCTGGTGATGCCGGCCGTCGAGCGGACGAAGTGCTGGGCCACCGGAAGGGCGAAGGCCAGGGGATCGTGCACCTTGTTGGCCGGGTTGACCAGGACGATGCCGCTGACGGCGTCCCCGTGCTTGGCCGCCAGCCGCAGGGTCAGCGCACCGCCCATCGACAGTCCGAAGACGAACACCCGCGTGCACCGGTCCAGCAGCTCCCGCAGGGCGCGGTCCACCTCCGCGTACCAGTCCTGCCAGCCCGTGAGCTGCATGTCCTGCCAGCGCGTGCCGTGCCCGGGCAGCAGAGGCAGCGACACCGTGAGCCCCCGCCCGGCCAGGTACTCGGCCCAGGGGCGCAGCGACTGCGGGGAACCGGTGAAACCGTGGCAGAGAAGGACGCCGACCTCTCCGCCCTCGTGGCGGAACGGCTCGGCTCCAGGGAGGACGGGCACCAGGGTCTCCTTGATCATGATGTACATCAGGTGGGTGCGTTGCTCTGTGTGACTTCACCGTACGCGACCGGGGTGACACCGACCAGGGTCGTCGGGCCGCTGCCGGGAGAGCCAGGGGATATGGTCTGTTCGACAGACACAGGAAGGCTTTCGAGTTGATCTACGGCGCAATGAAGTTCTCCATCGGCGGGACCCTGAAGCTCGCCTTCAGGCCGTGGGTGGAGGGCCTCGAGAACATTCCCGCGGAGGGGCCGGCGATCCTCGCGAGCAACCACCTGTCCTTCTCGGACTCCTTCTTCCTCCCGGCCGTACTGGACCGGAAGGTCACCTTCATCGCGAAGGCGGAGTACTTCACCTCCCCGGGCGTCAAGGGCAAGCTGACGGCCGCGTTCTTCAAGGGCGTCGGCCAGCTCCCGGTGGACCGCTCCGGCGCGCGCGGAGCCGGCGAGGCCGCCGTCAGGAGCGGCATCGGGGTCATCGAGCGGGGGGAGCTGTTCGGTATCTACCCCGAGGGGACGCGTTCACCCGACGGCCGGCTCTACCGCGGCAAGCCCGGCGGACTGGCCCGCGTGGCCCTGGCCACCGGTGCCCCCGTGATCCCCGTGGCGATGATCGACACCGAGAAGATCCAGCCGCCCGGCAAGGTGGTCCCCAAGCTGATGCGGCCGGGCATCCGGATCGGCAAGCCGCTGGACTTCAGCCGCTACCACGGCATGGACGGCGACCGCTTCATCCTCCGCTCGGTGACCGACGAGGTCATGTACGAGATCATGAAGCTGTCCGGCCAGGAGTACGTGGACATCTACGCGACGGCGGCCAAGCGCCAGATCGCCGACGCCGAGAAGGCCGCCGCCAGGGCCGAGAAGGCGGAGAAGGCCGAGCAGGCCGAGAAGGCCGGCGGTACGGCGGAGTAGCGACGGGCGCACCGCCCGCGGGGGGTGGGGGAGATGGCACAACGCGAACGCGTCGTCCGCATGTCGGTCGAGCAGCCGCTCTGGCGCGCCCTGACCGCCTACCGGCTGCTGACCATGGCCTATGCCGTGGTGCTGTTCGGCGCCGCGTACGAGAGGTTCCCCCGCCCCGGGGTCGCGGCCGGCTACCTCGCCGTGCTCGCGGTGTGGACCGTGGCCACGCACCGCAAGGTGGCGAACGCGGCGAGCTGCACCAAGCGGTTCCTCGGCGCCGACCTGGCCGTCGCCCTGGTGGGGATCCTGCTGACCCCGCTCGCCGACGCCCACGAGCGGATCGCGGCCGGCGGCCCCACGCTGCCGAGCATCTGGACGGCCGGTTCGGTCCTCGCCTTCGCCATCAAGGGCGGCTGGCGCTGGGCGTGCGTCGCCTCCACCTTCGTCGCCCTGGCCAACACGGCCGTCCACGGCGGCGAGCCCACCCGGGACGCCCTGCACAACGTCCTGCTCGTCTGGGTCGCCTCCGTGGCCATCGGCTACGTCGTCGAGGTGGCCCGGGCCAGCGAGGCCACGCTCGCCCGCGCCCTGGAGATCGAGGCGGCCACCCGCGAACGCGAGCGCCTCGCCCGCGACATCCACGACGGGGTCCTCCAGGTCCTCGCCATGGTCCAGCGGCGCGGCAGCGAAATGGGCGGCGAAGCGGCGGAGTTGGGGCGGATGGCCGGGGAGCAGGAGGTGGCGCTGCGCACGCTGGTCAGCAGCGGGCTGGTGCGGCCCTCCCGGATCTCCCGCGACGGGTCGCGGGGCGCGCTGGTCGACGCGTACGAGGTGGAGGAGCCGGGTGCCGACGAGGGCGAGCTGGACCTGCGGACGCTGCTCGCCCCGCACGCCGGATCCCGGGTGAGCTTCGCCGAGCCGGGCACCGCGGTGCCGCTGCCGGTGCCCGCGGCCAGGGAGTTGGCCGCCGCCGTCGGCGCCGCCCTCGACAACGTGCGCCGGCACGCCGGGGACGGGGCCAGGGCCTGGATCCTGCTGGAGGACTGGGGCGACGAGGTGATCGTGACCGTCCGGGACGACGGCCCGGGCATTCCGGCGGGCAGGCTCGAGACGGCCGAGGGCGAGGGGCGGATGGGAGTGGCCCTGTCCATCCGCGGCCGGCTGCGTGACCTCGGCGGCAGCGCCGAGCTGGTGTCCGTCCCCGGGCAGGGCACCGAAGTGGAACTGAAAGTACCGAGGGGGAGGACGTAAGTGAGCGAGCTGCACGAGATCAAGGTGATGGTCGTGGACGACCATCCGATGTGGCGGGACGCGGTCGCCCGCGACCTGGCCGCCGCCGGCTTCGACCTGGTGGCCACCGCCGGCGACGGCCCCGAGGCGGTGCGCCGGGCCCGCGCCGTCACCCCCCACGTCCTGGTCCTCGACCTCAACCTGCCCGGCATGCCCGGGGTCCAGGTGTGCAAGGAGCTGGTGGGCGCCGACCCCGCGCTGCGGGTGCTGGTCCTGTCGGCCAGTGGCGAGCACGCGGACGTCCTAGAGGCCGTGAAGTCCGGTGCGACCGGCTACCTGCTCAAGTCCGCCGGCGCCCAGGAGCTGATCGACGCGGTCCGCCGCACGGCGGCCGGCGACCCGGTGTTCACCCCGGGCCTGGCCGGGCTGGTGCTCGGCGAGTACCGGCGGCTCGCCACCGACCCGGCGCCGGCCGCCTCCGACGAGGCGGCCGCGCCCCGGCTGACCGACCGGGAGACCGAGGTGCTGCGGCTGGTGGCCAAGGGGCTCTCCTACAAGCAGATCGCGGAGCGCCTGGTCATCTCCCACCGCACGGTGCAGAACCACGTCCAGAACACCCTGGGGAAACTCCAGCTGCACAACCGCGTCGAGCTCGTGCGGTACGCGATCGAACGCGGCCTCGACGACGCGTAGGGCGCCGGTCGTACTTATGTCGCCGTCCGGGTGAACGGCGGTACGCAACGCCCCTTTCTTCCGTCCGAATTGACTCTTCCGGACCTCTCGCTGTGACCTGGGTCACCACTAGCGTGGCCGTCATGACGAAGGGAGAGGCAATGAAGGTCGGAGTGCTGACCGGCGGCGGAGACTGCCCGGGACTCAACGCGGTGATCAGGGCGGTCGTCCGCAAGGGCGAGCAGGAGTACGGATACGGGTTCGTCGGGTTCAAGGACGGCTGGCGCGGCGTGGTCGAGGGGGCCACGGTCCCTCTCGACATCCCGGCCGTCCGCGGGATCCTGCCCCGGGGCGGCACCATCCTCGGGTCCTCGCGCACCAATCCGTTCACGGCGGAGAACGGTGTCCGCGGCATCAAGGAGAACCTCGCCAAGTTCGAGGTCGACGCCCTGGTCGCGATCGGCGGCGAGGACACCCTCGGGGTCGCGGCCAAGCTGTACGAGGAGTACGGCATCCCCTGCGTGGGCGTGCCGAAGACCATCGACAACGACCTGTCCGCGACGGACTACACCTTCGGCTTCGACACCGCCGTCGGCATCGCGACCGAGGCCATCGACCGGCTGCACACCACGGCCGAGTCCCACATGCGGGTCCTGGTCGTCGAGGTGATGGGCCGGCACGCCGGGTGGATCGCCCTGCACTCGGGGCTCGCCGGCGGCGCCAACGTGATCCTCATCCCGGAGCAGCGCTTCGACGTCGACCAGGTGTGCGCCTGGGTGACCTCCCGGTTCAAGGCGAGCTACGCCCCGATCGTGGTCGTCGCGGAGGGCGCGATGCCCAAGGACGGGGAGCTGGTCCTCAAGGACGCCACCCGGGACTCCTTCGGCCACGTCCGCCTGTCGGGCGTCGGCGAGTGGCTGGCGAAGGAGATCGAGGCGCGGACCGGCAAGGAGGCCCGCACGACGGTGCTCGGGCACATCCAGCGGGGCGGTACGCCGAGCGCCTTCGACCGGTGGCTGGCGACCCGCTTCGGACTGCACGCGATCGACGCGGTCCGCGACGGGGACTTCGGCAAGATGGTCGCGCTGAAGGGCACGGACATCGTGCGCGTGCCCATCGCCGAGGCCACGGCGAGGCTGAAGACGGTGGACCCGGAGCTGTACCGGGAGGTCGGGGTCTTCTTCGGCTGAGCGGAAGGGGTCCCCGAGCCCCGAGCCGCGAGGCGCGGGGCGAGGCCCACCCATGGGCCGTAGGGTGACGAACGACCCATGGGTACGAGGTTCGGGAGCCGGCGTGGAGATCCTGGCATTCGGTGTGACCGCCGACGAGAGACCGCTCCTGGAGCGTGCCTTCGCCGGACAGCACGAGGTGCGCTGCCTCGACGTCTTCATGAGCGAGGACACCGCGCCCATCGCGGCCGGGTACGAGATCGTCTCCTGCAGCGTGAACGCGGACCTCGACGGCAGGGTGCTGCGGACCCTGGCGGCGGGCGGGACGAGGATGATCGCCCAGCGCTCCACGGGCTTCAACAACATCGATCTGGACGTGGCCCGGGAGCTGGGCATGACGGTCAGCCGGGTCTCCTCCTACTCCCCCTACTCGGTCGCCGAGTTCGCCTGGACCCTGGCGATGGCCGTGAACCGGCGGATCGTCCGGGCCTCGAACCGGACCAGGGACTTCGACTTCCGGCTGAACGGGCTGATGGGCCGGGACCTGCGCGGCCGTACGGTGGGCGTGCTCGGCACCGGCAGGATCGGCGAGGCGTTCACCCGGATCGCGCACGGCTTCGGGATGAACCTGCTGGGCTGGGACGTCGCGCAGAACCCGGCGTGCGTGGAGCTCGGCATGAAGTACGTGGACAAGGACGAGCTGCTCGCCTCCTCGGACCTGGTCAGCCTGCACGTGCCGCTGCTGGCGGCCACCCACCACCTCCTCGACGCGGCGGCGCTGCGGCTGATGCGCGACGACGCGATCCTGGTGAACTCCAGCCGCGGCGGGCTCATCGACACCGACGCGCTGGTCGGGGCGCTGCGGGCGGGGCGGTTCGCGGGGGTCGGCCTCGACGTGTACGAGGCCGAGGCCGGGGTGTTCTTCCTGGACAAGTCCCTGGAGGCCGTCGAGGACGACACCCTGGCCCGGCTCGTGACCTTCCCGAACGTGGTGGTGACCTCGCACCAGGCGTACTACACCACCGACGCGGTGGGCCAGATCATCGACGCCACCGTCGCCAACGTCGCCGACTACCTGGCCGGCCGCCGCTCGCAGAACACGCTCGTCCCGGCGCCGTAGCCCGCGCCGAACGGTCCGCCGCTCCGGTGCCGCGCGGCCGGGCGCCGGCCCCGGTCCCGGCCCCGCGCGGCGGACCGCCCGGTGGTCAGACCGGGGCTGTGACGCCCGTCAGGAGCTCGCGCAGCAGATCCGCGCCGCGCAGGGTGAGCACGGACTCCGGGTGGAACTGGACCCCCGCGAACCGGCCGGCCGCGCAGCGCAGCGCGTGGACCTCGCCGGTCGCCGGATCGCGGGCGACCTCCACCCCGGCGGGCTCGCCGCCGGGCTCGCAGCGCGCGGTGTAGGTGTTGTAGAAGCCGACCACCTCCGGCGTCCCGAACAGGTCGATGCGCGTCTGCGCCCCCTGCGCCGGCTCGGCCTTGCGGACCAGCGGGAGTCCCAGCTCCGCCGCCAGCAGCTCGTGGCCCAGGCAGACCCCGAGCAGCCCGCCGCGGTGCCCGGCCAGCAGCTCGGCCGTGAGCCCGCGCAGCAGCCGCATCTTCGGGTCGGCCGTGTCCGCCGGGTTCCCCGGGCCGGGTCCGAGGACGACCGGGCCCTCCCAGGCCAGGGCCGCCGCCCGCAGGCCCGGATCGTCGTAGCGGCGTACGGTCACCTCCAGCCCGGCCACCCGCAGGACGTGCGCCAGCATCGCGGTGAAGGTGTCCTCGCCGTCCACGACGAGCGCGTGGCCGGCCGGCGTGGCCGGCCGCTCCTGCAGGCGCAGCCAGAACGGGGCGAGGTCCGCGCGCCGGGCGGCGAGAGCCGCCCGCACCCGGGGGTCGTCCGCCAGGCGGGTCCCCTCGAAGGCCGGTCGGGGCGCCGCCGGCCGCACCCCCAGCGCCGCCAGCACCCCGGCGGCCTTCGCGTGGGTCTCCGCCACCTCGGCCGCCGGATCGGAGTGCCGTACGAGGGTGGCGCCGACGGGTACCCGCAGCGTCCCGTCGGCGTCGATGTCGGCCGTGCGGATCAGGATGGGGGAGTCCAGGCTCTGGGCGCCCGCCGCGTCCAGGCCGAGCAGGGCCAGCGCCCCCGCGTAGTAGCCGCGGCCCCCGGCCTCGTAGCGCTCGATGACCCGGCAGGCGTTCTGGACCGGGGAGCCGGTCACCGTCGCGGCGAACATCGTCTCCCGCAGCACCTCCCGCACGTCCAGGGAGGAGATGCCGCGCAGCTCGTACTCGGTGTGGGCGAGGTGGGACATCTCCTTCAGCCGAGGGCCGACGACGACTCCGCCCCCGTCGCCGACGGTGCACATCATCTTCAGCTCCTCGTCGACCACCATCGACAGCTCCTCGGTCTCCTTGCGGTCGCCGAGGAAGGCGAGGAGCGACTCGGCCGAAGGGCCTTCGGCCGGGTACCGGTAGGTGCCGCTGATCGGGTTCATCACGACGGTCCGGCCGGACATCCGCACGTGCACCTCGGGGCTGGCGCCGACCAGGGTGCGGTCCCCGGTGTACACCACGTACGTCCAGTACGCGCCCCGCTCGCCCTCCAGCAGCCGCCGGAACAGGGCCAGCGCGTCGGCCCGGCCGAAGCCCTCGATCCGGCCCCCGTACGTGCGCCGGATGACGAAGTTCGCGCCCTCGCCGCGGCCGATCTCGTCCTCGACGACCCGCTCCACCACGGCCGCGTACTCCTCGTCGGGGACGTCGAAGCCGCCCCCGTCGACCCGCACGGCGTGCGCGGGCAGCGCGGCCAGCGCCTCGGCCAGGGGGACCTCGTACGCCTCCTCGGCGGCCAGCACGCTCAGGGGCGTGCCGTCGTCGCGTACGTCGAACCCGCGCTCCCGGATCTGCCGGAAGGGGACCAGGGCGAGGGTGGGCAGCGCGCGCACGGGCAGGTCGGCGAGGCGCGCGGCCTCGTGCACCGGGCCGAGCAGCACCTCGACGGTGTCGTGGTCGCGGCCGGGGGTCCGCCTGCGCAGCAGGGCGAACGGCGGGCAGGAGTCGTCGAGCAGTCGGGCGAGATTCATCGGGAGCGGCGTCCTTCGGATGGGAGGAGCGGCCCCGGTCCGGCGCGTGAACGCGGAAGGCCGCCCCTCGGGGCGGCCTTCGCGTCGGTCGTGCGGTGCTTCAGGTACGCGCGAGGAGTGGGCCGCCGGGAGCGGGCCACCACCAGGACAGGTTCGTGTGCGCGTACATGCAGCGCACCCTAGCCCAGATCGCGGCCGGGGCGCCGCAGGCGTCTCGAGGACCGGGACGGCCCGGACGTCCGGGCCCGCGGAACGCGGCCCGCGCCCCGGGTCGGCCGCGTCTCATCAGGTGGGCGTCAGGCCGGACGGGGCGAATGACACCGTAATGTGTACGAGGTGACCGTGAACGCTGAAACCCAAGCCCCCGCCGCCAAGGCGACCTGGCGAGACCTTCCCGCGGCGCAGCAGCCTTCGTACCCCGATGCCGAGGCTCTGCGCGCTGTCGTCGCGGACCTCGAGTCGTATCCTCCGCTCGTCTTCGCGGGCGAGTGCGACCAGCTGCGCGCCCGTCTGGGAGCCGTCGCCAAGGGCGAGGCGTTCCTCCTGCAGGGCGGCGACTGCGCCGAGGCCTTCGACGGCGTGTCCGCCGACCACATCCGCGCCAAGCTCAAGACGCTGCTCCAGATGAGCGCCGTCCTCACGTACGCGGCCTCCGTGCCGGTCGTCAAGGTCGGCCGCATCGCGGGCCAGTACTCCAAGCCGCGCTCCAAGGACACCGAGACCCGCGACGGCGTCACCCTGCCGACCTACCGCGGCGACTCCGTCAACGGCTTCGCCTTCACCGAAGAGGCCCGGATCCCGGACCCCGAGCGGCTCAAGCGCATGTACCACGCGTCGGCCTCGACGCTGAACCTGGTGCGCGCCTTCACCACCGGCGGATACGCCGATCTGCGCCAGGTGCACGCCTGGAACCAGGACTTCGTGAAGACCTCGCCGTCCGGGCAGCGCTACGAGCAGCTCGCGCGGGAGATCGACAACGCGCTGAACTTCATGAAGGCGTGCGGCACCGACCCGGCCGAGTTCAAGGCCGTCGAGTTCTACGCCTCCCACGAGGCGCTGCTGCTCGACTACGAGGGTGCGCTGACCCGCACCGACTCGCGGACGGGCAAGCTGTACGACACCTCAGGCCACATGGTCTGGATCGGTGAGCGCACCCGCCAGCTGGACCACGCGCACATCGAGTTCTGCTCGCAGATCGCCAACCCGATCGGCATCAAGCTCGGCCCGACCACCACGGTGGACGAGGCGCTGACGTACATCGACCGCCTCGACCCCGAGCGCGAGCCGGGCCGGTTGACCTTCGTCGTCCGCATGGGCGCCGACAAGGTCCGCGACAAGCTCCCCGAGCTGGTCGAGAAGGTCACCGCCTCCGGTGCGACCGTCGCCTGGGTCACCGACCCGATGCACGGCAACACCTTCGAGGCGGCCTCCGGCCACAAGACGCGCCGCTTCGACGACGTGCTCGACGAGGTCAAGGGCTTCTTCGAGGTCCACAAGGGCCTCGGCACCCACCCGGGCGGCATCCACGTCGAGCTCACCGGTGACGACGTCACCGAGTGCGTGGGCGGCGGCGACGAGATCTTCGTCGACGACCTGCACCAGCGCTACGAGACGGCCTGCGACCCGCGGCTCAACCGAAGCCAGTCCCTGGACCTGGCGTTCCTGGTCGCGGAGATGTACCGCGACCAGTAGGCGGAACCTACGACGAGGGGCGCGGATCCATGTGATCCGCGCCCCATCGTCGTACCGGGGTCTTTTAGGGGACCCTAACTTTCGGTACGGTTAGGTAAGCCTCACCGAATCGGCGTGGCTCCGCAGAACCAGTCCGCCGCTCAGGGAGGTGAACCGCGTGTACGTCTGCTCTTGCTTCGGGATCACCGACCAGCAGGTCAAGGACCACGCGGCCGCCGGGGCCTGCACCCCGCGCCAGATCGCCTCCGCCACCAAGGCCGGCACCGACTGCGGCTCCTGTGTGCGCACCATCCAGGGCATACTCGGCCGCGGTGCCTGCCCGCGCCGGGACCTGCTGGAGAAGGGCAACGCGGCGGCCGTGCTCGCCGCGGACGTGCCGACCGCTCCGGTCCCGGCCCCCTCGCTCGCGGAAGCCGCGTAGAGGAGCCTGTGCCCGGGACGCGCCGCGGCGCGGCCTTGCGGTCCGGCAGCCGTCAGCTCGGCTGCTCGATCAGCTGCGCGATGTACAGCGGCTCGCCCAGGGACTCGATGAGCTCCAGCTGGGTGTCGAGGTAGTCGATGTGGTGCTCCTCGTCCTCCAGGATCTCCTCGAAGAGGCGGGCGGAGGTGATGTCGCCCTTGCCCCGCATGACCTCGATGCCCCGCTTGAGCCGGTCGATGGCCTCGACCTCGACCTGGCGGTCCGCCTGGAACATCTCGGTGATCGTCTGCCCGACGCGCACGTGGAAGAGGCGCTGGTAGTTCGGCAGGCCGTCGAGCATGAGGATGCGCTCGGTGATCTTGTCCGCGTGCTTCATCTCGTCGATGGACTCGTCACGCGTGTACTTGGCGAGCTTGGTCCAACCCTTGTTGTCCTGGATGCGGTAGTGCAGCCAGTACTGGTTGATGGCGGTCAGCTCGCCGGTCAGCTGCTCGTTCAGAAACTCGAGGACCTCGGGGTCGCCCTGCATCGCAGAGGCTCCTTCCAGGCAATGTCATCAATGACGGGGCTGGGATACCTCCCCGGGCCGCGGCCCGGGGGATTGCGCGCATCCTTGCACCGCCGCCGTGGAGCGTCCAGTAAGTGCCTCCTTAGTGGGAGTTGCCCGGATCGGTCCGGAGCTGGTCATGACCACCCCACCGCGTCTGTCACCATGGAGACATGGGTCAGCCGGAAAGCCGGGAATCTCCGGGAGCAGAGCAGCCGGAGCTTCCACCGGGGCAGCGGTTGCAGCGGGGCTGGCCGGTCACCCACTACGGTCCGGTACCCAAGTTCAAGCCCGACCGCTGGGAGTTCCGCGTCTTCGGCGCGACCGCCGACGGCGAGAAGCACTGCTGGAACCACGAGGAGTTCGCGGCGCTGCCGTTCGAATCGGTCGTGGCCGACCTGCACTGCGTGACGAAGTTCAGCATGCCGGGGGCCGAATGGGGCGGTGTGCTGGCCCGTACGGTCCTCGCCCTGGCCCCGCCCGCGCCGCAGGTCACGCACGTGATGGTGTGGGCCGAGTACGGCTTCAGCTCCAACATGCGGCTGGCCGACTTCGCCTCCGAGCGGACCGTCTTCGCCACCCACCAGGGCGGCGAACTGCTGACCGCCGAGCACGGGTTCCCCCTGCGCCTGGTCGTTCCGCACCTGTACGCCTGGAAGGGCCCCAAGTGGGTCCGCGGCGTCGAGTACATGACCGCGGACCGCCGGGGCTTCTGGGAGGAGCGCGGCTACCACAACATCGGCGACCCCTGGCGGGAGCAGCGCTACTCCTACCAGGAGGAGCCGGGGGACGGCCCCGAGCTGTAGCGGCCCGCACACCACCCGGACGGCCGTACGGAGGTCAGCCCGGGCTGTGGGATCCGCGCAGCTCCTTCAGCAGGGCCACGTCCGCCGCGTGCCCCTCCTTGCCGCCGGGAGTCTCGATGATCAGCGGTACGCCCGCCGTCGCCGGGTGCGTGCACAGCTCGGCGAAGGCGTCGCGGCCGATGTGGCCCCGGCCGACGTTCGCGTGCCGGTCCTTGTGGGCGCCGACCCCCTCCTTCGAGTCGTTCGCGTGGATCAGTTTCAGCCTGCCCTCGCCCACCGTGTCCACCAGCAGGTCCAGCGTCAGCTTCACCCCGCCCGGCTCCGCCAGGTCGTGCCCCGCCGCGAAGACGTGGCAGGTGTCGAGGCAGATCCCCAGCTTCGGATGGTGGTCGAGCGCGTCGAAGTACGGCCCGAACTCCTCGGCGCGGGAGCACAGGGAAGAGCCCTGCCCGGCCGTGGACTCCAGCAGCAGGAACGGGTCGTCCTGATGCGTCAGCTCATCCAGCAGCGGCAGCATGTGCTCTCTGACCTGCGCGTACGCCGCCTCACGCGGGCGGCCCCCGGTGGCCGAGCCGGTGTGCACGACCACCCCGAGCGCACCGATCCGCCGTGCCCGGCGCAGGGAGTGGCGCAGCGACTCCACGGACTTCTCCACGGTCGCCTCGGTGTGCGAGCCGAAGTTGATCAGGTACGGGGCGTGCACGTAGGCCGGGATCGACCGCTCGGCGCACTGCGACCGGAACAGCTCGTCCTGTGCCGGACTGCCGGTCGGGGTGGCCCAGCCGCGCGGATTGGCGACGAAGACCTGGACGGCCTCGGCGCCCATCTCCCGGGCGTACGTCAGCCCCACCGAGGCCAGCCCGCCCGCGACGGGCACGTGCCCGCCCACCGGATTGCGTATCACTGCGGCTCACAGCCCCTTGGTCCGGATGACGATCGTGGTGCCCTCGGGGGCGTTCTGGCCCCCGGCCACCGACTGGGACTCCACGGTCCTGCTGAAGGAGAGGAACGGCCGCTCCACCTTGACCCCGAAACCCGCGCCCTCCAGGGCCTTGCGGGCCGCGTCCACGTCCTGCCCGGTCACGTCCGGGACGGGGAGCTGGCGGGGGCCCTTGGAGAGGGTCAGCGTCACGGTGTCGCCGGCCGCGGCCTGGGTTCCGGCGCCGACCGACTGGTTGGCCACCGTACCGGCCGGGGAGGGGGCGTTGACCTGCTCGGACGCGGTCGCGACCTTCAGGCCGAGCCCTTGCAGCGTGGATCGGGCCTGCTCGAAGGAGGTGCCGGCCACGTTCGGCACCGGGACGGGGCGGCCCTTGCTGACGATCAGGGAGACCGCCGTGTCGGGGGCCCGCTTCTCGCCGCCGGCCGGGTCGGTACTGATCACCGAACCCTGTGCGACGTCCTGGCTGAAGGACTGCGTGACCAGCCCGGGGGCCAGGCCCGCCTTCGTCAGCTCCGCCTTGGCCGCCTCGAGCGGGCGTCCCTTGAGGTTCGGTACGGCCACGACCTCGGGCCCCCGGGAGAGGGTGAGCGTCACAGCGCCGTTGCCGCGGATCCGCTTGCCGCCCGGCGGGTCGGTGTCCATCACGGTGCCCCGGTCGAAGGCGGTGCTGAACTTCCGCTCGACCCGCTTCACGCCGAGCCCGGCCGCCGAGAGCTGCGATCTGGCCTGCTCCTCGGTCTTCCCGAGCAGGTTGGGCACCTGGGTGAACTGGCCGGAGTTGATGTACCAGACCCCTGTGCCGAGGCCGAGGGCGAGCAGGACGCCCGCGACGACCAGCAGCACGCCGCGGCGCGGCGGGCGCACGGGCGACGGGTCCCGCGCGGGCGGCGGCGGACTCTGCAGCCGGGAGGTGTGGTGCACCGGCTGGTGCGCGACGACCGGACGCGGGATCACGCTCGTGCGGTCCTCGGTGGCCGTGCGCTCCCCGGCCCGCGCCTGCGGCGGCAGGGCGTCCAGGTCGGCGTCGGTGAGCTGTGCGCGGGTCTCGAGGGTGAGGCCGAGCAGGGCGGCGGCGTCGTGGGGGCGCAGCTCCGGGTTCCGCGCGGTCGCCCGCGCGACGAGCTCGTCCAGCGCGACGGGCAGGCCGGGGACGGTGGCCGATGGCGGCGGTACGTCCTCGTTGAGGTGCTGGTAGAGGACCTGGGCGGGGGAGCCGCCGGTGTGCGGCTTGGTGCCGGTGAGCATCTCGTACAGGACGACACCGCAGGCGTAGACGTCCACGCGGGTGTCGGTGACGCCGTTCTCGATCTGCTCGGGGGCCAGGTAGGAGACGGTGCCGAGGACGGAGCCGGTGGTGCTGGTCACCGCGTCCACCGACCGGACCAGCCCGAAGTCGGCCACCTTGACCCGGCCGTCGTCGCCGATGAGCACGTTCTCGGGCTTCATGTCGCGGTGGACGAAGCCGGCCCGGTGGGCGGCGCCGAGGGCGGCCAGTACGGGCTCCAGGATGTCCAGCGCGGCGCGCGGCTGGAGCGCGCCGCGCTCGCGGAGCACGTCGCGCAGGGTGCAGCCGGAGACGTACTCCATGGCGAGGTAGACGTACGGCCCGTCCGTGCCCTGGTCGAAGACGGCGACGACGTTGGGGTGGGCGAGGCGGGCCACCGACTTGGCCTCCCGGATGAACCGGTCGACGAAGGCGGCGTCCGCGGCGAGGGCGGGGTGCATGACCTTCAGCGCCAGGACGCGGTCCAGGCGGGTGTCGACGCCCCGGTAGACCGTGGCCATGCCGCCGGCCGCGATGCGGGCGTCGATGCGGTAGCGGCCGTCGAGCACGCGCCCGACGAGGGGGTCATCCAGGGTCGTATCCACCCCGCGATTCTATGGGCGCCCCACCCCGCCCCCGCCGGGGGCGGGCCCCCTTGCAGCGCACCTGTGACGCACCCGCCCGCGCACCGTCGCCGGGGGCGCCGCCACCAGGCCCGGACGTGCGTCGCGGCCCGGCCCTGGAGCCGCAGGTCAGAACGCCGGACGTTCCGGGTCCAGGGCGGGGAGGCCCGCAGCGGGGGACGAGGCGAGGGCGAAGCGCCGCTGGGGGATGCGCCCGGCGCGGAAGGCGAGGCGGCCCGCCGAGACGGCGTCCCGCATCGCGCCGGCCATCAGCACCGGCTCCTGGGCGCGGGTCACCGCCGAGGCGAGCATCACCGCCGCGCAGCCGAGCTCCATGGCCAGGGCCGCGTCCGAGGCCGTTCCGGCGCCGGCGTCCAGGATGACCGGGACCCCCGCCCGCTGCGTGATCAGCTCGAAGTTGTGCGGGTTGCGGATGCCCATGCCCGAACCGATCGGCGAGCCCAGCGGCATGATCGCCGCGCAGCCCACGTCCTCCAGTTTCCGGGCCAGCACCGGGTCGTCGTTGGTGTAGGGCAGGACGGTGAAGCCCTCGTCCACCAGCGTCTCGGCCGCGTCGAGCAGTTCCACGCCGTCCGGCAGGAGGGTCCGCTCGTCCGCGACCACCTCCAGCTTGATCCAGTCCGTGCCCAGGGCCTCCCGGGCGAGGCGGGCCGTCAGCACGGCCTCGCCCGCCGTGAAGCAGCCCGCCGTGTTGGGCAGGACCGCGATGCCCAGCTTCGAGAGCACCGTCAGCACGGAGCCCTGGACCGTCGGGTCCAGCCGCCGCATCGCCACCGTCGTCAGCTCCGTGCCCGAGGCCACCAGGGCCCGCTCCAGCACGTCCAGGCTCGGGGCCCCGCCCGTCCCCATGATCAGTCGGGAGGAGAAGGTCCGGCCGCCGAGCGCGAAGAGGTCGTCCGCCACGGCTCAGCCCCCCTGGACCGCGGTGAGGACCTCGACCCGGTCACCCTCGCCCACCGGCGTGGCCGGCCACTGGCCGCGCGGGACCACGGTCTCGTTGAGCGCGGCGGCGACCCCGCTGGGCGCCGCGGTCAGGGTGGCGACCACCGTGTCGAGCGTGGTGCCGGCCGCGACCTCGCGCGGCTCCCCGTTGACGGAGATGGTCATGCGTACGACTCCTGACGTGCGGCGGAGAACCGGCGGGGGGTGAAGGGGCGGGCGACGGCGGGCAGTTCGCCGGTGGTCAGCAGGTCCGCCATGACCTCACCGGTGAGCGGGGCCAGCAGCACCCCGTTGCGGTAGTGCCCGGTGGCCAGGTGCAGTCCCGGCAGGTCGGTCGGGCCGAGCAGCGGCGCGTTGTCGGGGGAGCCGGGGCGCAGTCCCGCGCGGGTCTCCACCAGGGGGAGTTCGGTGATGCCCGGCACCAGTTCATGGGCGTCGCGCAGGAGTTCGTAGACGCCGCCCGCGGTGACCGTGGTGTCCCAGCCGAGTTCCTCGCTGGTGGCGCCGATCACCAGCTCGCCGTTCTCCCGCGGCACCAGGTAGACGTGGCTGCCGCGCACGACGGCCCGGACCGTCCGCGACAGGAACGGCGCGTGGGCCGGGGGCACCGACAGGCGCAGCACCTGTCCTTTCACCGGGCGTACGGGCGCCGCCACCTCCGGCGGCACACCCGCCAGCCGGCCGCTGAGCGAGCCCGCCGCCAGCACCACCTGGTCCGCGCGCAGCTCCGTGCCGTCGTCGAGCACGGCGCCGGCCGCCCGGTCCCCGGCGACCAGCAGCCGCTCCGCGGCCGTCCGGTGCACGCCCACCCCGGCGCGCTCGCAGGCGCTCAGCAGGGCCGCGCTGAGCCGGCGGGGGTCGACCTGGTGGTCGCCGTCCACGCGCAGCCCGCCGCGCACGCCCGGGGCCAGCATCGGCTCCAGGCGGCGGCACTCGCGGCCGGTGAGCCACTGCGAGTCCAGGCCGCAGCGGCGCTGGAGGGCGTGCAGCTCGCGCAGGTGGAGCCGGTCGTCGGCGTCCAGGGCCACCGCGAGGGTGCCGCAGGCGCGGTAGCCGACGTCCAGCCCGCCGCTCGCCGCGGCGAGCTCGGCGACGAACTGCGGGTAGCGCGCGGCGGAGTCCAGGCCGAGGCCCAGCAGGGCCTCCTCGCCGTAGTGCAGCTCCGTGACCGGGGCGAGCATGCCGGCCGCGACCTGGGCGGCTCCCCCGCCGGGGGCCGGATCGGCCAGTACGGTCCGCAGGCCCCGCCGGGCGGCCCGCCAGGCCGTGGCGAGCCCGATGATCCCGCCCCCGATGACGAGGACGTCGGATCCCTTCCGAGACGTGTGCATGGGCGTCCAGCCCCTCCCTTCGCCGGCATGACCCGGATCAGGTTCGTACGGTCGGAGGCCGCCCAGCCTCCCTCTCAGCCCGGTGCGCCCGGACTCCCGCGATAGGTACGGTGGCCAGACTAACCCCGCCGCCGACGGCGGGTAAGGGGCGCCCATTCCTGACGGAACATCAGGTGATTAGGGTGGCCGGGTGAACGAGCAGACGGAAGCATCTGAGAGCGGCGTCGTCATCGTCGGCGCCGGAATGGCCGGTGTGCAGACCGCCGTCGCCCTGCGCGAAGGCGGGTTCGCCGGCCCCGTGACCCTGCTGGGCGCCGAACCCCACCAGCCCTACGACCGCCCGCCGCTGTCCAAGGCGGTCCTGCTCGGCAAGGCCGAGGACTCGGCCTTCGACGTCGACTTCGAAGCCCTGGACATCGCACTGCGGCTCGGCACCGAGGTCACCGGGTTGCGGGCCGCCGCACGCGAACTGGACACCGGGGCGGGACCCGTCCCGTACGGGGTCCTGGTCCTCGCCACCGGCGCCCGGCCGCTGACCCTGCCCGGCACCGACGGTGTCCCGGGCGTACACCTGCTGCGGACCCTGGACGACGCGCAGCGGCTGCGCCCCGTCCTGGCGACCGCGCCGTCGGTCGTGGTCGCCGGAGCGGGCTGGATCGGCGCCGAGTTCGCCACCGCGGCCCGGGAGGCGGGCTGCCGGGTGACCGTCGTCGAGGCCGCCGACCGGGTCCTGGCGGGAGCACTGCCGGCCGAGGTGGCCGCCCCCATGGCCCGGTGGTACGCGGAGGCGGGCGCCGAACTCGTCACCGGCGCCAAGGTCGCCGGGATCGAGGAGGGCCGGGTGCTGCTCGCGGACGGGCGGGCCCTGCCGGCCGGCGCGGTGGTGGTCGGCATCGGCGCCCGCCCCGCCACCGGCTGGCTGGCCGGATCCGGCGTCGAGCTCGGCCCCGACGGCTCCGTCACCGCCGACGCCCACCTGCGCACCTCGCTGCCCGGGGTGTACGCGGTCGGCGACTGCGCCTCCTTCCCGTCCGCCCGCTACCGGGCCCGGCTGCTCGTGCACCACTGGGACAACGCCCTCCAGGGGCCGCGCACGGTCGCCGCGAACATCCTGGCCGGGGGGCCCGCAGAGGCGTACGACCCGGTGCCCTACTTCTGGTCCGAGCAGTTCGGGCGCTTCGTCCAGTACGCCGGCCACCACGGCGCGGCCGACACCCTGCTGTGGCGGGGCGACCCGGCGGAGCGGTCCTGGTCCGTGTGCTGGCTCAAGGACGGCGCCCTGGTCGCCCTGCTGGCCGTCGGCCGCCCCCGCGACCTGGCGCAGGGCCGCCGGCTGATCGAGACCGGCACGGCGCTGGACCCGACCAAGGTCCGCGACCCCGGGACCCCGCTCAAGTCGGCGGCCGCCTGACGCCCGGCGGGTCACCGCCCCGGGCCACGGACGGGTCGCCCCGGTACCGGCGGCCCGGCCGAGGTGGCAGGCTTGTCCCCGTGACCGAGATTGACGCAAAGATCGATGCCCTTGTCCCCTCGTGGCTGTACCTCCCCGACATCGCGGAGATGCTCGACATCGAGGTGACCCGGGTCCGCCAGATGGTCAAGGAGGGGCAGCTCATCGCCGTACGCCGGGGCGAGAACCGCGCCCTGCAGGTGCCCGCGCCCTTCATCGACGGTGACAAGGTCGTCAAGGGCCTTGTCGGCCTGCTGACCGTGCTGCGCGACGACGGCTTCTCCGACGCGGAGATCCTGGAGTGGCTCTTCACGGCGGACCCGACCCTGCCCGGCACCCCCGCCCAGGCGCTGAGCGAGAATCGCGGCACGGAGGTCAAGCGCCGCGCCCAGGCGCTCGCCCTCTGACCTGATCCGCATCCGCTCCACCGCGGTGTACGGACCCCCGCGGGTCCGTACACCGCCTCCATCCCGGGGGTACACCCATGCAGCTGTCCGACGCCCGGCTCTACCTGTGCACGGACGCCCGCAAGCGGCAGGGTGACCTCCCCGAGTTCCTCGACGCCGTCCTGTCCGGAGGCGTCGACATCGTCCAGCTCCGGGACAAGGGCATGGAGGCCGGCGAGGAGCTCGAACACCTCCAGGTCTTCGCCGAGGCCGCGCGCCGCCACGGCAAGCTGCTCGCCGTGAACGACCGGGCCGACGTCGCCCACGCCATCGGTTCCGACGTGCTCCACCTCGGCCAGGGCGACATCCCCGTACCCGCCGCCCGCGCCATCCTCGGCGGCCCGGACGAGGTGCTCATCGGCCGCTCCTGCCACGCCGAGGCCGAGGTCGACGCCGCCGTCGCCGAGCCCGGCGTGGACTACTTCTGCACCGGCCCCTGCTGGCCCACCCCCACCAAGCCCGGCCGCCACGCCCCCGGCCTCGGTCTCGTCCGGTACGCGGCCTCGCTGGAGCAGGACCGGCCCTGGTTCGCGATCGGCGGCATCGACGGCGGCAACCTGGACGAGGTGCTGGACGCCGGAGCCACCCGCGTCGTCGTCGTGCGCGCCCTCACCGAGGCCGCCGACCCCGGCGCGGCCGCCGCCGAGCTCGCCCAGCGCGTCCGCGCCCGCCTCGCCTGACCCCCCGCGGACGGGCCCGGACGCCCGGCGGAGCGATGGTCCAAAAACATGTCCAAGGGGCGGACGCGGCTTCGAGCTCCGCCGAGCCGCGTCTAACCTGCCCGTATGGCCTCTGGTACCGCTTCCACCTGGTCGGATCGTGCGCACACGGTCCGCGACCTCCTCGCGTCCGGGCGCTCGTACTCCTTCGAGTTCTGGGCCCCCAAGACGGAGAAGGGCGAACGCAACCTCTGGAACGCGCTGCGGCGGGTCGAGGCGGTCTCCCCGAGCTTCGTCTCCGTCACCTACGGAGCCGGCGGCTCCACCCGCGGCGGCACCGTCAAGGCCACCGAGCAGATCGCCTCGGACACCACCCTCACCCCGGTCGCCCACCTCACCGCCGTGGACCACTCCATCGCGGAGCTGCGCCACGTCATCGGCCAGTTCGCCGACGCCGGCATCCGCAACATGCTCGCCCTGCGCGGTGACCCGCCGGGCGACCCGATGGCCGACTGGGTGGCGCACCCGCAGGGCGTGCACTACGCCGCGGACCTGGTCCGACTCCTCAAGGAGTCCGGCGACTTCTGCGTCGGCGTCGCCGCCTTCCCCGAGATGCACCCGCGTTCGACGGACTGGGATACGGACATCCGGCATTTCGTGGACAAGTGCCGCGCGGGCGCCGACTATGCGATCACCCAGATGTTCTTCGATCCGGAGAATTATCTCCGGCTGCGCGACAGCGTCGAAAAAGCGGGCTGCGAGACCCCGATCATCCCCGAGGTCATGCCTGTTGTGGGCATCAGGCAGCTCGACCGGCTGCCCCAGCTCAGCACCGCGGTCTTCCCCGCGGACGTGAAAGAGCGCATGCTCGCCGTCAAGGACGACCCGGCCGCTGTACGCTCCATTGGCATCGAGTTCGCCACGGAGTTCTGCGCGCGGCTGCTGTCCGAGGGTGTCCCAGGGCTGCACTTCATCACGCTGAACAACTCCACGGCGACCCTCGAGATCTACGAGAACCTGGGCCTGCACCAGCGGGCCTGACCGGCAGGCCCCCGTTTCCCCGGGCGGTCCGCCGTACCGAGAGGGGCCATGCATGGGTATGACGGTCCTCTACATCGCGTTCGGCTTCGTCGCGCTGTGGTTGCTTGCCGAGGTCCTGATGCAGTACAAGGCCCGGCTCCGCTGGCGCCTGCTCGCCTTCACCGGCTTCCTCGGGGTCGTCGCCGGCGTGATCCTGCCGTCGGTGCCGGTCATCGGCGCCGGCGCGGCCGCGTTCGCCGCCGGCCAGACCCTGGTGACGCTCTCCTTCCGCAAGGGCTTCGTGGCCGGCTGGGCGCTGCGGCGCGGCGGGGAACCCCAACGGCAGTCCGGGCGCCGCCGCTCCGGCGGCCCGCGTCCCGAACCGGCCCTGGAAGTCACCGCGCTGGAGTACGAGGGCGCGGACGGCGCCGGGGAAGCCGGCGAAGGCCCCGGCCCGGAGCGGCAGTTCGCCGCGGCCGAGGAGGTCTTCAGCCCCCAGCCGCTGCCCGAGGACACCGGCTCCTACGGGATACAGAGCTTCGCGCCCACCGCCGCGGACCAGACGGCCGCGTTCGCCTCGCCGTTCACCACGGCCGAGCAGGACGCCCACCAGTACGCCGCCTCCTACGACCAGGCCGGCGGATGGGACCCGTCCACCGGCTACCAGCAAGGCGGGCAGCAGGTCTACGCCGCCTACTCGGACCCGTACATCGGCACGGGCGGGGGCCTCGGACAGCAGGCGGCCTACGACTACGCGAGCGACACCCACTACGCGCCGTACCCCGCCTACTCCCCGTACCCCGACCCCGGGCAGCAGCAGTACGCCACCGACACCCCGCCCGGCGGGGTCTGGGTGCCGCAGCAGCGCTCCACCGACGGCGGCGCCCAGCCCTACCCGGCGGACGAGCAGGGCGGGCCCCAGCAGTACCCGTACCCCCAGCAGGGGGAGTACGAGCAGTACCGCTACTGAGCCGCCACCGCTCCACCCGCCGGCCACCGCTCCCGGGCCCCGGCCGGTCGCCCGCCGGTCACCGGGAGCCGCGGAACCGCGCGCCCTCCACGATCAGTCCGGCCACCAGCGCCCCGGTCATCCCGGCGTGCGCCAGCCCGCCGCCCGGGTGCGCCCAGCCGCCCGCCAAGTACAGCCCCGGCACGGCCGTGGTGTTGGCCGGATAGAGCAGCCGCCCGCCCGCCCCGGCGAGCGCGGGCGCGGGCACTGCGCCGCCCAGGGCGCCGGTGGCCGCCTCGATGTCGGCGGGGGTGTGCGCCTTCTGCCACAGCAGCCGCTCCCGCAGTCCCTCCACGGCCCGTTCCGCCGCCTCCAGCAGCCGGTCGGGGGAGACGGCCGCCGCGTTCCCCGGACCGCACACGGCGGTCACCGTGACCGCCTCGTGGCCGGCGTCGGGGCGGCCGGCGGGATCGTCCGGGCGCAGGACGGTCACGTCCAGGCCGGGGGAGTGCACCAGGGTGCGGTGGACGGTCCCCGGGGGGCGGGCGCCGCGCAGTGCCAGGAAGAGGGTGAGCCGGCTCGGCAGGCCGTCCCCGCGGGCCGGGACCGCCTCCCGCGGCCAGGGCAGGGAGGCGTCGGGCAGCAGCCGGGGGTCGATCCCGCAGACGACGGAGTCGGCCTCGACCTCCTGGCCGTCGGCCAGCAGCAGCCCGCAGGCGCGTCCCCCCGCGGTACGGACCGCCCGGACCTCCGCGCCGAAGACGAACTCCACCTTCCGTTCCCGGCAGCGCTCGTGGACGGCGCCGGCCAGCGCCCGCATCCCGCCCCGCACGTACCAGCTGCCGAAGGTCTGCTCCATGTACGGCAGCACGGCGGCCGAGCCGGGCGCCGCGGCCGGGTCGATCCCGTAGGCCCGCACCCGGCCGGCCAGCACCTCCCCCAGACCGCCCCCCAGCTCCCGGTCGGCCACCTCGGCGAGGGTCGGGGTCCGGCGGCGCAGGAGGCCGCTGCGGCGCAGGGCGGGGTACGGGTCGGCGACCAGGGCCCGGCGGTCGTCGGGCAGCGGCTCCTCCAGCAGGGGCCTGCGGGTGGCGTCCCAGGCGTCCCGGGCGCGGCCCAGCACGGCGTTCCAGCGCTCGCCCGCACCCGGCCCGAAGGCGCCGTCGAGGGCGGCGGCCACGCCGCCGCGGGAGGCGCCGGGCAGGGCGACGTCCACGCCGTGGTGGGGCAGGACGTGGCGGACGGCCGGATCCGCCTGCGCCATGTCCACGCAGGTCTCCAGCGTGCGCTTGCCGGTCTTGACGAACAGGTCGCGGTAGACGGCCGGCAGGTGCAGCAGGCCGGGCCCGGTGTCGAAGGCGAAGCCGTCCCGCTCAAAGCGGCCGACCGCGCCCCCGTAGGTGTCCCCGCGCTCGTACACCGTCACCCGGTGCCCTGCCACGGCCAGCCGGGCCGCCGTCGCCATCGCGCCCATCCCGGCGCCGATCACCGCAATTCGTGCCATGCGGCTGAGCCTATCGAGGGAGGTCAGTGAGGTGGCGAGGTGGTGTGCGCGCGGGCTTCGGCGGCCAGCCGCTCCTCCTCCCGGCGCTGGGCGCGGCGGCGCCGGAAGCGACGGATCCGGCTCCAGAGGAAGACCAGCAGGGCCAGCCCGGCGGCCAGCAGGACGGCCGCGATGACGGCGGCGGCCTGGGGGTTGAACATCGCGAAGGTGACCAGACCCGCGACGCCGAGGTCCTCGGCGACGCTCATGGCGACGTTGCTGAACGGCTCGGGCGAGGTGTTGATCGCCATGCGGGTGCCGGCCTTGACGAAGTGGCTGAGCAGGGCGGTGGAACCGCCCACCGCCCCGGCGGCGAGGTCCGGGAGGGAGCCACTCTGGCCGGCCAGCAGCGCGCCCACCACGGCGCCGGCCACCGGCCGGATCACGGTGTGGACCGAGTCCCAGACCGAGTCCACGTACGGGACCTTGTCGGCGACGGCTTCGCACACGAACAGCACACCCGCGACGATCAGCACGTCGGGGCGTTGCAGCGATGCCGGGACCTGGTCGGTCAGGCCGGTCGCGCCGAAGAGGCCGAGCAGGAGGACCACGGCGTAGGCGTTGATCCCGCTGGCCCAGCCGCTGGTGAAGACCAGGGGGAGCACACTCACGCCCCCATCATGCCGCAGCGCCGCGGCGGGGAGCAGCGAGGGGACGGAAGCCGGCGGGCTTCCGTCCCCTCACTCACGTCGTCGGGGGCTACTGCCCCTGTTCGTCCCGGCGGCGCTGCCACCGTTCCTCGATGCGGGTCATCATCGACCGACGCTGCCGGTTCCGGCCACGGGCCGAACCGCCTGCACTTCCGGAGACGGGCTGCTCGCCGGGCTTGGGGGCCTTGCGCCAACCGGTGACCACGAGGACCGTGCAGCCCAGCATGACGAGGAACCCCACCACACTGACCCAGAGCACGTCCTGCCAGATCACACCGGCCATGAGGAGCGCGATACCCACCACAATGCCTGCGACTGCCTGGTAGACCCGTCGCCGGGTGTACGTGCGCAGCCCGCTTCCCTCAAGCGCTGTCGCGAACTTGGGATCTTCGGCGTACAGCGCTCGCTCCATCTGCTCGAGCATGCGCTGCTCGTGCTCCGAGAGCGGCACGGGAGTCCTCCTCATCCGTCGGTCGCGGGGGTGGCGACCAGGGGTCCCCTTCAGGATAGGCGGGGAATCGCCCCCGTGATACCCGCCCTCTACGCCACGTTCTCGAATGGATCGCGAATGGATACCGAATGGATCAGTCGTGGATCCGGTCGAAAACGATCAGTGCCGCCGCGGGGGCGGCCACTGAGGCGCTTATTCCCCAATGGCACGTCCACCATGCCGGTCACTGGTCCCGATCATACGGGGCCGAGGGCGGGTTCGGAGGGTCAGTGGCCGACTCCGTCCCCCGAAGATCGCAGATCAGGCCCGCTTCTCGCCCAGCACGTGCAACTGCGTGGCGACCGCGTGGAAGGCGGGCAGCTCGGCGGCGGCCTCTTCCAGGCGGAGCAGTGCCTCCACGGCGCCCGGCTCGGTGTCCACCAGGACCCCCGGGACGAGGTCGGCGAAGATCCGCACGCCGTGCACCGCGCCGACCTCCAGGCCGGCTCCGCCGACCAGCTCGGTGAGCGTCTCGGCGGTGAAGCGGCGGGGCACCGGATCGCCGGAGCCCCAGCGGCCGGCCGGGTCGGCGAGGGCGGTACGGGCCTCCGTGAAGTGTCCGGCCAGGGCGCGCGCGAGCACGGCGCCGCCGAGCCCGGCGGCCAGCAGGCTGAGCGTGCCGCCGGAGCGCAGGGCCGCCACCGCGTTGGCCACGCCCTCGGCCGGCTCGTCCACGTACTCCAGCACGCCGTGGCAGAGCACGACGTCGTAGGCGTCCCGCTCGACGACGTCCAGCAGGCCCTGGGCGTCGCCCTGGACGCCGCGGACGAGGTCGGCGACACCGGCTTCGGCCACCCGGCGCTCCAGCCCGAACAGGGCGTTGGGGCTGGGGTCGACCACGGTGACGCGGTGGCCCAGGCGGGCCACCGGTACGGCGAACTTGCCGGTGCCGCCGCCGGTGTCGAGCACGTCGAGGACATCCCGGCCGGTCGCCTTCACGCGGCGGTCGAGCGCCTCCTTGAGGACCTCCCACACCACGGCGGTGCGGAGGGAGGCACGGGGGCGGGAAGTGTCCGACACGGCTGATGGCTCCTCGGCGCGGTAGGCAGGGGCGGGCGGTCAGTGCCCCGCCCCGCCCCACCTTATTGCCTTCCGCGCCCTGGGCCCGTCTTTCGGGCCGGGCCGGTTCCCCGGCAGCTCATCCGGCCTCCGGCCGTTCCGGACGGGGTTGCGGCAGGGGCTGCTGCGGCGGCCGGACGGCGAGCATGCGCTCCACCAGGCGCAGGAACATGGAGACCGCACGCACCAGGTCGTCCGCGTCCCGGTCGCCGGCCGCCTCGGCTATGCCCGCCTCGGCCCGGGCCCGGCGGGCGGCGCCGGAGGCGAAGAGAGCGCTCCACTCGGCCAGCTCCGGCGCTATCTCCGGCAGCACCTCCCAGGCGCTGCGGATCCTCGGCCGCCGACGCGGGCCGACCGCTTCGGGCCGGCCCCGGGCGGCGAGCACGGCGGCGGCGGTGCGCAGCGCCGCCAGGTGGGCGGTGGCGTAGCGCTCGTGGGGACGGGACAGCCGGGCGGCCTCGGCCAGGCCGGCGTGGGCCTTGTCGAGCAGGTCGAGGGCGGCCGGCGGAGCCGCCGACCTCCGCAGGACGGGGTGGACAGGGGACGGGGACGGTGTGGCCATGACGAACCTCCTGTCGATGCGTTGCCTCCATCGTGACGACCCCCACTGACAATCGCTCTGACCTGGGGATGCGCGGGGTCTGCGGCTGCAACTGGCCCCCGGGGCGCGCCTGGTGCGGGGAAAGCTGGTAGTTTTTGAACTGACCGGTCAGTTCAAAAAGAAGGGGGACGGTGTGGACAGCCCGCACGGCGCGGCCGTCAGGGCCGAGGACTTCGGACTCAAGGGGCCGCGCGGCTGGGCCTTCCGGGGCGTCGGCATCGACGCGGCGCCCGGCTCGCTGATCGCGATCGAAGGCCCGTCCGGCAGCGGCCGCACATGTCTGCTCCTGGCCCTCACCGGACGGATGAAACCCACCGAGGGGCACGCAGAGGTGGGCCGGCACCGGCTGCCGAAGAGGATGACCGCGGTCCGCCGGATCGCCGCGCTCGGACCGGTCAGCGGGGTCAACGAACTCGACCAGGCCCTCACCGTCGCCGAGCAGTTGCGCGAAGGCGCCCTGCTCCAGCGCCGCTACGAGGCCCCGGTCCGCGCCCTGCTGCGCCGCCGGGGCGAACGCCGCGCGAGCAGCAGGGCCCGGATCGAGGCCGCCCTCGACGCGGCGGGACTGGACCTCGCGACCCTGCCCAAGGGGCCGCGCACCTCGGTACGGGACCTGGAACGCCTGGAGGCCGTGCGGCTGTCCGTGGCCATCGCGCTGCTGGGCTCGCCCCGGCTGCTGGCCCTGGACGACCTCGACATGAAGCTCTCGGACGCCGAACGCGTCGAGGCGTGGGCCCTGCTCCGCTCGATCGCCGCCGCCGGGACCACCGTCCTCGCCGTGTGCAGCGAGGCCCCCGGCGACGCGCTCGTGCTGCGGACCTGCCCGGCGGAACCGGCCGGCGGGGACGGTCCGCGGGACGACGAGCCAGCGTCCGACGAGAGCACCGACGCCCGGACCGCGCCGGACGAACCCGCGCCCGACCGGGCCGACGAACCCGCGCCCGACCGGGCCGACGAGCCCGCGCCCGACCAGACCGACGAGCCCGCGCACGACCAGACCGCGCACGACGACGACACGAAGGGGGCGGGCGATGCGCTCACCGAAGCTGGCCGCGCTTGAGCTGAAGCGGTTCGGGCGGGGGAAGCTGCCCCGGGCCGCCCTCGTCGCCCTGCTCCTGCTCCCGCTGCTCTACGGAGCGCTGTACCTCTGGTCCTTCTGGGACCCGTACGGCCGCCTCGACAAGGTCCCCGTCGCCCTCGTCAACTCCGACCGCGGCGCCACCGTCGACGGAAAGCACCTGGACGCCGGCGGCGAGATCACCAGGAAGCTCCACGACAGCAGGACCTTCGAGTGGCACGAGGTCAGCGAGCGCGAGGCCGCCGAGGGCCTGGAGGACGGGACGTACTACCTGTCCCTCACCATGCCCGCCGACTTCAGCGAGAAGATCGCCTCCAGCTCGGGCGAGGACCCCGCCACCGGAGCCCTCCAGGTCCGCACCAACGACGCCAACAACTACATCGTCGGCTCGATCTCGCGGACGGTCTTCTCCGAGGTCCGCTCGGCGGCGTCCACCAACGCCTCGCGCGGCTTCCTCGACAAGATCTTCGTCAACTTCTCCGACCTGCACGACAAGACCGCCGAGGCCGCCGACGGCGCCGACCGGCTCAAGGACGGAGCGGGCAAGGCCCAGGAGGGCGCCAAGGAGCTCGCCGACGGTCTCGACACGGCCAAGGAGAAGAGCGGCGAACTGACGGGCGGCCTGCGCAAGCTCAACTCGGGCGCCGGCAAGCTGGAGAGCGGCTCCAAGGACGTCGCGGCCGGAACCAAGAAGCTCGCCGACAAGGTCAACGGCGCCGCCGACAAGGCACGCCCCTTCGTCCGGGACCCCAAGAACCTGGCGGACACCGCCGAGCTGGTCGCCGACACCGCCAAGGTGGTCAAGAACCACCTCGACACCTTCGCCGACAAGGCCCCGGCCGCCGCCTCCGCCGCCCAGAAGGCGTCCCGGGGCGCGGACGCCTACTACACCGAGCACTGCGTCACCCCCGGCAAGGAGCCGCACCTGGCCTCCTGCCCCGACCTGAAGAAGATCAAGGACGACGCCGCCGAGGCCGCCGAACTCACCGGTGACGTCAGCACCCTGGTCAAGAACGCGAACGGCGACGTCGCCAAGCTCCGCACCCAGCTGACCGACCTGGAGAAGAAGGCCCGCCTCCTGGTCGACAAGGCCCCCGGCCTCTCCGCCGACCTGGAAGCCGCCGTGGCCCAGGTCAACGCGCTCAACAACGGCGCCCAGCAGGTCGCCTCCGGCATGGCCGAGCTGCACCGCGGCATCGGCACCGCCACCACCGGCTCCGGCGCGCTCGGCGAGGGCGTGGGCAAGCTCGGCGACGGCGCGGACACCCTGAACGGCGGCATGTACAAGCTGGTCGACGGCAGCGGCGAGCTGGCCGGCGGCCTGCACCAGGGCGTCGGCAAGATCCCGGACTACGACCAGCAGCAGCGCGACGCCCGCACCGAGGTCATGGCCGACCCGGTCCGCCTCGCCAACCAGTCCCTGCACAAGGCGCCGAACTACGGCACCGGCTTCGCCCCGTACTTCATCCCGCTCTCCCTGTGGGTCGGCGCGATGGTCGCCTACATGCTCATCGCCCCGCTCAACCGGCGGGCCCTGGCGGCCGGCGCCTCGCCCTGGCGGATCGCGCTGGCCGGCTGGCTGCCCGTGGCGGGCCTCGGCGCCGCGCAGGTGAGCCTGCTCATGGCCGTGCTCCACTGGGGCCTCGGCCTGGAGATGGCCCGGCCGGCCCTCACCATCGGCTTCCTGATGCTGGTCACCGGTTGCTTCGCGGCGATCGTCCAGTGGCTGAACGCCAAGTTCGGCGCCGCCGGGCGGATCCTGGTGCTCGCCGTGCTGATGCTCCAGCTGACCTCGGCGGGCGGTACGTACCCCGTTCAGACCAGCCCCGGCTTCTTCAACGCGATCCACCCCTACCTGCCGATGTCGTACGTGGTCGACGGCCTGCGCCGGCTCATCACGGGCGGCGACCTCGCCCCCGTGTGGCAGGGTGGCGCGGTGCTGGTGGCCTTCACGGTGGGCGCCCTGGCCCTCACCGCGCTGGCCGCCCGCGGCAAGCAGGTGTGGACCATGGACCGGCTGCACCCCGAACTGAGCCTCTGAGGAGGCGGTGACCTGTGAGAATCAGCGCCATGGAAAGCAGCAGCACCTCCGCCGCGGTGGGCGGCCGGCGGCAGGCCACCCGCCAGAAGCTCTACGAAGCGGCCGTCACCCTGATCGCCGAGCAGGGCTTCTCCGCGACCACGGTCGAGGAGATCGCGGAGCGGGCGGGCGTGGCCAAGGGCACCGTCTACTACAACTTCGCGAGCAAGAACGACCTCTTCGAGGAGCTGCTGCGGCACGGGGTCGGGCTGTTGACCGTCTCCCTGCGGACGGCCGCGGAGGAGACGGAGGCGCGGGGCGGCAGCCGCGTCGAGGCACTGGACGCGATGATCCGGGCCGGCCTGGTCTTCATCGACCGCTATCCGGCCTTCACCCAGCTGTACGTCGCCGAGCTGTGGCGCACGAACCGCACCTGGCAGTCCACGCTGATGGTGGTCCGGCGGGAAGCGGTCGCGGTGGTGGAGACGGTCCTGCGGGAGGGCGTCGAGCGGGGTGAGCTGAGCGCGGAGATCGACGTGCCGCTGACCGCGGCCGCCATGGTCGGCATGGTGCTGGTGGCCGCGCTGGACTGGCAGTCCTTCCAGAGCGAGCGGTCGCTCGACGACGTGCACTCGGCCCTGTCGCTGCTCCTGCGGGGGCGGGTCAGCGGTCACTGACCCCCGGTCGGCGGTGCCGCGGGGCCGGCGGAGCCCGTACAACTGGTGGGGCCGCCGTCGGCCGCCGCCGGCGCGTGGCCGCGGCGGCTGAGTATCCGTACCCAGTACGGACATGAGTACCCGCGCGGATGGGGCCCCGCCTGCGGGGACGCCAGACTGGGGGCCAACGGACAGGAGGCCCGGTCCGCACCGCAGACACGGGGCTGCGGAGCGGACCGGGTACCTCCTCCGTGACGCGGTACGCGGACGCGGCGGGGCGGGGGGATCGAGCCTTGCCGCGTCCGCTGCCCGGGGCGGGTGGGGGTTACCGATCGGGGCTCCTCCCCGGGCCCCGCGCCTCCAACACCGGCGGGGCCGTCGGGGGGCGCCGCCGCCCGGTGGGGGTGGGGTCAGGAGCGGCCGCGGGGGTGGAGGTGGAGGCGGAGGCGGGCCAGGGGAGGGGTGGCGCGGGCGAGCACGGTGGTCCAGCGCCGGGAGGCCGACCAGGCGAGCCGGGTCGCCGAGCGCGGCAGCAGCAGGGCGCGGAGGCGGGCCCGGCGGCCGACGCCCGCCAGCAGCCCCGCGCGCGCCAGCAGGACGTCGTCCGCCAGCCCCGCATACGGCGCCGCCGCACCCGGCGGCGCGTACAGGGCACGCTCCAGGGCGCCCGCGACCCGGTGCACCGCGCCCGCGGCCTGCGCGTCCAGCCGGCCCAGCTCCACCATCCGTGCGGCCGCCCGCCGGGGCGACAGGGCTTCGTCCGGCCGGATCCCCACGTCCCACGCCGCGTCGTCCAGCTCCCGCCACGCCGCCGGCACCTGCCCGGTGCCCAGCCGGCGGGAGCGGACCCGGCCGCGCCACAGCAGCGGCAGCAGCGGCAGACCCACCACCGCCACCACCAGGCCGGCCCAGCCGAGGACCGCCGACACCGACGACCCGCCCCCGCCCGCCGCGCTCGGCTTCGCCGCCGCGGCGCCGCATTCGCCGAGCCTCTTCAGCTCCGGCGGGCACGCGTCCGCCTGCGACGGTGCGGCCGACGGCTGCGCCGCCCCCTGCGAGGGCAGCGCCGCGGGCGCCGACGGCTGGGCCGCCGGAGCCTGCGCCCGGGAGTAGTCGGGCACGTTGATGCCGGCCCGCGGTGTCGGCTCGAAGCGGGTCCAGCCCACGCCCTCGAAGTACAGCTCCGGCCAGGCGTGCGCGTCCCGCATCGACACGTTGACGTTGCCGTCGGGCTGCTTCTCGCCCGGGGTGAAGCCCACCGCCACCCGCGCCGGGATGCCCAGCGAGCGGGACATCGCCGCCATCGAGAAGGCGAAGTGGACGCAGAAGCCCTCCTTGTCCGCGAGGAAGCGCGCCACCGCCTGCGGACCGGTGCCGGAGGCCGTCTTGGTGTTGTAGCGGAACCCGCCGTTCACGGCGAAGTAGTCCTGGAGCTTCACCGCCCGCGTGTAGTCGTCCTTGGCGCCCCGCGTGACCTGGCGCGCCGTGTCGGTGACCACCGGCGGCAGGTTGTCCGGCAGTTTCGTGTACTCGGCCCGGACCACCGGGTCCGGCTCCGGCGCCGTCCGCAGCTGCTGCGCGGTCGGATTCAGCAGCAGGCTGCGCACGGAGTACTGGGCGCCCTGCACGGTCTGGAACCGGTCCTTGCCCAGCTGGTCGCCGACGAGCGTCCGCCCGGCCGGCTCGAAGCGCCACTTCCCCGTGATCTCCACCGAGGTCGCCGGATACGGCATGGGCAGGTAGCGCTGGGTGTAGGTGCCCGCCGCCGACACGTTGGTCTGCACCTCGGCCGCGCCCTGGCGGACGTCCCCGCTGAGGCCCGGCGGATTCGGCAGCCGCTCCGGGACGTCGGTCAGCGCCCGCCCGGAGGCCTCCCACTTGGTCCCGTTGAACTCGTCCAGCGCCAGGATCCGCAGGTACTGCTCGCCCTGCCGGGGGTTGTCCGTCTGGTACTTGAGCACGACCCGGTTGTCGGCCGCGTTCAGGTTGCTCTGCAGGGAGACCAGCGGGTTCACCGCCGAGATCGTTCCGCCCGTCCCGCCGTCCGACGCCTCCCCCTCGCCCGGACCGCCCATCAGCCCGCCGCCGAGCGAGGGCAGCGCCGCCGGCACCGCCAGCGCCAGGCCCAGGGCGACCGCGCCGATCCGCCGGCCCGTCCGCACGGGCGCGGTGAGCCGGCCCTCCCGGCCGCCGTCGAGGCCGGAGGAGGACGAGACCCGCTCGCGCGGGGCCGCGCCGAAGACCCGGCCCCACTGCGCCAGCCGGTCCCGGCTCTCCGCCAGCAGCATCATCAGGTAGCCGCAGCCCGCCAGCAGGAAGGAGAACCAGGGGGCCTCGCCGCCGCCGGACAGGCCCGCGGCGACCGAGTACAGCGCGAGCAGCGGCAGTCCGGCCGCGGCGGCCGTCCGCAGGGTCACCGCGAGGGTGTCCACCAGCAGCCCGATCAGCAGCACCCCGGACACCAGCAGCAGCCGGATGCCGTCCGTCAGCGGGGCGGGGATCGCGAACTCGCTCACGTCCATCGCCCCGCGCTGGTAGAGCGCCCCGAAGTCCGTCACCAGGTAGGCCAGCGGCCCACTCCCGGTGGACTCGCCCTTGCCCGCGAAGAGGACGGCGAGGATCAGCAGGGACACCAGCAATTGGGCCGCGACCGTCAGCGACCGGGCCAGCGGCACGCGCCGGGCGCCGGCCCCCACCGCGCTCTGCACGGCGAGCAGCAGCGCCGCCTGGAGCAGCCAGCCCGCCGATTCGACCAGGGGGACCAGCGACCACGCGGTGAGCAGGGTCGCCAGCGCCGCGAACAGCGTCACTCTCGCGCGCCCGCTCATACCCGGCCTCCAGAGTCTGTCGTACCGAACGCCGTGCTCCCCGCACGCCGCCACAGCTCGCCGAAGGCGGCGCCCGGCGGGACGGCGAGTGCTGTCCACCCCGCGTCGCGCAGCCGGTGCAGCCGCTGTTCCACCGAGGGCAGGTCCTGGTCCCGCGCCGGCTGCCCGGCCCAGGTCGCGGAGTCCAGCACGAAGGCCACCGCGCCCCCGGTGCGCTGGCGCATCTTGGCCGCCAGATCCGTCTGTACGTCGTCCAGGTCTCCGAAGAAGGCGATGAGGAGCCCGTCCCCGCCGGCTTCGCCGAATCCGCCGCCGCCGGCCCGCACGGCGTCGTAGGCCCGGGTCAGTCCGGCGCCGTCCGAGTGCCCGACGACCGCGAGGGTGTCCAGCATCAACCCGGCGGCCTCCGCGGAGTCGTGCCCGCCGGCGGAGAAGCCGCCGCCGCCCGGACCGGGCACGCCGTCCCCGGTGTCGGTGAGCAGCCGAACCGCGTAGCCCTGCTCCAGCAGGTGGACCAGGCCGGAGGCGGCCGCGGAGACGGCCCACTCGAAGGCGGAGTCCGGTCCGGCGCCCTCGAAGGCGATGTCGCGGGTGTCCAGCAGGACCGTCGCCCGGCTGCGCTGCGGCTGCTCCTCGCGGCGGACCATCAGCTCGCCGTAGCGGGCGGTGGAGCGCCAGTGCACCCGGCGCAGGTCGTCGCCGCGCCGGTAGCCGCGCGGGATCACGTCGTCCTCGCCGGCCAGGGCCAGGGAGCGGCGCGATCCGTCGCCGTAGCCCGAGGACTCGCCGGACAGGCGCACCGGCGGCAGCGGCTCGGTGCGCGGGATGACGGTGAGGGTGTCGAAGGTGCTGAACGAGCGGGTCAGCTCGACCAGTCCGAAGGGGTCGGCCAGCCGCAGCTGGAGCGGGCCCAGCGGGTAGCGGCCGCGCAGGTCGGAGCGGACGCGGTAGGACACCTCGCGGCGGCCGCCGGGCTCGACCCGGTCCAGGACGAACCGCGGCCGCGGCCCGAGGACGTAGGGGACCCGGTCCTGGAGCATCAGCAGGCCGGTGGGGAGCCGGGAGGTGTTGTCCATGCGCAGCTGCACCCGGGCCTCGGCCCCCGCGGGGACCCGTGCGGGGGTGAGCCGGCGGCTGCCGGAGACGCGGTGGCGGGTGCGGTGCAGGGCGAAGACGCACAGCAGCGGCAGCAGGGTGAGCAGGAGCCCGACACGCAGCAGGGCGCCCTGGCCGAGGACGTACGCGCACACGGCCGCGGCGACCCCGGCGGCGAGGAAGGAGCGGCCGCGGGTGGTCAGGCCGGAGAGCGACGCGCGCAGCCCGCCACCCCGACCGCCGGCGCCGCGCGGGGCACCGGCGCCCATCAGAAGCCCCGGATGCCGGCGCCGGGCGGCGTCTCGCCGCGGGGGTGCGAGGCCGGGACGGGGGTGCGCTGGAGGATCTCCCCGACGACCTGCTCGGCGGTGCGCCGGTTCAGCTGGGCCTGGGCGGTGGGCAGCAGCCGGTGCGCGAGCACCGGCGCCGCCAGCACCTGCACGTCGTCGGGCAGCACGTAGTCCCGGCCGGCGAGCGCGGCGGAGGCCTTCACGGCGCGCAGCAGGTGCAGGGTGGCCCGGGGCGAGGCGCCCAGGCGCAGGTCGGGGTGGCTGCGGGTGGCCGAGACGAGGTCGACGACGTAGCGCCGGACCGGCTCGGCCACGTACACCTCGCGGACGGCCTCGATGAGCTTGACGATCTCGTGCGCGTGCGCGACCGCCGTGAGGTCGTCGAGCGGGGAGAGCCCGCCGTGCACGTCGAGCATCTGCAGTTCGGCCTCGGGACTGGGGTAGCCGACGGAGACGCGCGCCATGAAGCGGTCGCGCTGCGCCTCGGGCAGCGGGTAGGTGCCCTCCATCTCCACCGGGTTCTGGGTGGCGACGACCATGAAGGGGCTCGGCAGCGCGTAGGTGGTGCCGTCGATGGTGACCTGGCGCTCCTCCATCGACTCCAGCAGCGCCGACTGGGTCTTCGGCGAGGCGCGGTTGATCTCGTCGCCGATGACGATCTGCGCGAAGATCGCGCCCGGCTTGAACTCGAACTCGCGGCGCTGCTGGTCGTAGATGCTGACGCCGGTGATGTCGGAGGGCAGCAGGTCGGGGGTGAACTGGATGCGCTGCACCGAGCAGTCGATGGACTTGGCGAGGGTCTTGGCGAGCATCGTCTTGCCGACGCCGGGGACGTCCTCGATGAGCAGGTGCCCCTCGGCGAGCAGCACGGTGAGCGCGAGGCGTACGACCTCGGGCTTGCCCTCGATCACGGTCTCGACCGAGTGGCGCACCCGCTCCGCCGTGCTGGTCAGGTCCGCGAGGCTCGCTCGGTCGTCATACGTCGTCACCAGGTACTCCTCGGCCCGTTTCCAGGGCCGACGCCCTTGGCGCATGACCGGCCCACCCCACAAGGGACACCGGCCCCGGGAGGTTCCCGGGGGGTGTCTCCCCGCATTGTCGACGGCGTCGCGGCCCCGTGTCACTCAGGAGCTGGGATCGATCTCCCGCAGGAGGCCGGTGTGCACATCGAAGACGAAGCCTCGCACATCGTCCTTGTGGGGCAGGAAGGGGTTCGTCCGGACCCGCTGCATGGACTGGCGCACGTCCTGGTCCACGTCGCGGAAGGCCTCCACGGCCCAGGCGGGGCGCTGGCCGACCTCGTCCTCCAGCTCGTGCCGGAAGTCCTCGGTCAGGCTTTCGAGGCCGCACCCGGTGTGGTGGATGAGTATCACCGTGCGGGTGCCCAGGGCGCGCTGGCTGATGGTGAGCGAGCGGATGGTGTCGTCGGTGACGACACCGCCCGCGTTGCGGATGGTGTGGCAGTCGCCCAGCTCCAGGCCGAGGGCGGCGTGCAGGTCGAGGCGGGCGTCCATGCACGCGACGACGGCCACCTGGAGGACCGGGCGGGCGTCCATGCCGGGATCGGTGAACTGGGCTGCGTACCGCCGGTTCGCCTCGACCAGGCGGTCGGTGACGGAATCGGCGCCTGCCGCTGCGGGCGCGGAGTCGGCAGGCAGGGGTGCGTGAGTCGTCATGGTTACGACGGTAGTGGTCACAGGCGGTACGGGCATCGAGTGAGAGTGGACAAAGAAGGTCAACAAGCCTTGTTGTGAGCTAATCCACAGGAGTGGGGAGGACGCGGCCGTCCGGGTGATTCGCGGCTTTTGACGGTTCACCCGCAGCTGCCCGCACGCCGCGCGGGGCGGTTCGTTGACCGCGGCGACCGTTGCACTAAAGTGGCGCGGACCGGCCGGAGCCCGGCCCTGACCGGCCGCCCGGCCCCTTGGTAACACTCCGCGTGCGCGGCGCGGCGGACGCCGGCCGCGCCGTTATCTGAGAGGGCGCTTTGACTAGCGAGTCCCGACACGTCCCGGTGATGCTCCAGCGGTGCCTGGACCTGTTGGCCCCGGCGCTGGAGAGGCCCGGGGCCGTCGTCGTCGACTGCACCCTCGGCCTCGGCGGCCACAGCGAGGCCCTGCTGGCCCGGTTCCCCGAGGCCCATCTGATCGGCCTCGACCGCGACAAGGAGGCCCTGCGCCTGTCCGGCGAGCGGCTCGCCCCCTTCGGTGACCGGGCCACCCTCGTCCACGCGATCTACGCCGACCTCGCCGAGGTCCTCGACGGCCTGGGCATCCGGACCGTCCAGGGCATCCTCTTCGACCTGGGCGTCTCCTCCATGCAGCTGGACGAGGCTGACCGCGGGTTCGCGTACGCCCAGGACGCGCCGCTGGACATGCGGATGGACCAGACGACCGGCATCAGCGCGGCCGAGGTGCTCAACACCTACGCGCCCGGCGAGCTCGTGCGGATCCTGCGCCAGTACGGCGAGGAGAAGCAGGCCAAGCGGATCGTGTCGGCGATCGTCCGGGAACGCGAGAAGGAGCCCTTCACCAACAGCGCCCGGCTGGTCGAGCTGATCCGGGACTCCCTGCCCCAGGCGGCCAAGCGCACCGGCGGCAACCCCGCCAAGCGGACCTTCCAGGCGCTGCGCATCGAGGTCAACGGCGAGCTGTCGGGGCTGGAGCGGGCCATCCCGGCCGCGGTGGACCGCATCGCGGTCGGCGGCAGGATCGCGGTGCTCTCCTACCACTCGCTGGAGGACCGGCTGGTGAAGCAGGTCTTCGCGGCGGGCGCGACCTCCACGGCCCCGCCGGGGCTGCCGGTCGTCCCGGAGAAGTACCAGCCGAAGCTGAAGCTGCTGACGCGCGGCGCCGAGCTGCCGACCGAGGAGGAGATCGCCGAGAACCGGCGGGCCGCCCCGGCCAGGTTCCGCGGGGTCGAACGCATCCGGGAGGCGCGGCTGTGACCAAGGGCGGGAAGGCCGCCACGCGGCTCGGCCGGGTGATCGGCGGGCGCCCCGTCCGGCCCCGCCCCCGTCCGGGCGGGCAGGCGGCCCGGATGCCGTTCGTCCTGCTGGTGGTGGCGCTGCTGGCCGGCGGGCTGATCAGCCTGCTGCTGCTGAACTCGGCGCTCAACGAGGGCTCCTTCCACTTGAGCCGGCTGAAGAAGGAGACCACCGCGGTCACGGACGAGGAGCAGGCGCTGCAGCGCGACGTGGACGCCTACTCGGCTCCGGACGCCCTGCAGCGGCGGGCCCGGGAACTGGGGCTCGTCCCCGGCGGCAGCCCGGTCTTCATCGGCCCGGACGGCACGATCACCGGCAGCGCCGCGCCGGCCGAGCCGCCCGCTCCGCCGGTGGCGCCGAGCCCGTCCGCCCCGGCTCCGGTCTCGCCTTCGGCGTCGGCCCCGGCCCCGCCCGCGGCCCAGCCTTCGCAGCAGCAGCCCACCCCCAACCCAGGTCGGTGACGTCGTGACGCGGATCCCTGCGGGGCCTTTCCCCACCGCCCCCTCCCCCCGTTCCCCGGGCTCCGCCCGGACCCGGTCCTCGATCGCCGGACGGGCCGAATCCCGGCCCCGCCGGCGTCCGAGGCGCGGGGTGCGGGGCGGAGCCCCGGGTGTTCCGGCCTCGCCGGCGTGGGAGACGCCGGGTACGGGGCGCAGCGGCCGGAAGCCCGGCGCGGCTCCGTCCGGGGCGGTGGCCGCGTGAGCCCGCAGGAGCCGCCGCGCCGGCGGCTGCCCGGACCGGCCAGGCCGCCGCGCCCCGGCGACCGGGCCCGGGCCACGGCCCGCCCGGCCTCGCGCCCGGCGACGCGGCGGCCCGCCCCGCAGCGCACGCCGCACACCATCCGCCTCGGCAGCCCCCGCCCCCGGCTGCGCCTGGTCGGCGTCGGCCTCACCTTCGTGATGCTCGCCTTCGTCGTCCGCCTGCTCCAGGTCCAGGCCGTCGACGCGCGGGCCTTCTCCGCCGAGGCGTCCAAGAACCGCTACACCAGCGCCACACTGGCCGCCGAGCGCGGGGAGATCACCGACCGCAAGGGCGTGGCCCTGGCCACCAGCGTCGACGCGTACGACATCACGGCCGACCCGAAGATGTTCACCCCGCAGGAGAGCAAGGCGCCCGACGCACCCGAGCAGGCCGCGGCCCTCCTCGCGCCCATCCTCGGCGCGGACGCCAAGGAGCTCACCGAGCGGCTGAAGACCAAGAACACCCGCTACGTGGTGCTCGCCCAGCGCCAGACCCCCCAGGTCTGGAACCAGATCAAGGACCTCAAGCGGGTCTTCGCGGAGAAGGCGCTGGCCGACAAGAAGAACAACGGCCCCGGCGCCAACGTCCTGGCCGGGGTGTTCAACGAGAACAGCAGCAAGCGCGTGTACCCGGGCGGCGACCTCGCCGCCGGGATACTGGGTTACGTCAACGCCGAGGGCAAGGGCGCCGGCGGCCTGGAGTCCTCCCTGGACAAGAAGCTCTCCGGCAAGGACGGCGAGGTCACCTACGCCCAGTCCGGCGGCCGCCGGGTGCCCACCGCCGGTTCCAGCGAGAAGCCCGCCGTGCCCGGCGAGGACATCGAACTGACCATCGACCGCGACATCCAGTGGGCGGCCCAGAGCGCCATCGCCGAGCAGGTCGAGAAGTCCGCGGCGGACCGCGGCTACGTCATCGTGCAGGACACCCGCACCGGCGAGGTCCTCGCCATGGCCAACGCCCCCGGCTTCGACCCCAACGACCTGACCCGGGCCCGCTCCGCCGCCCTGGGCAACGCCGCCCTCCAGGACGTGTACGAGCCCGGCTCCACCGCCAAGGTGATGTCCATGGCCGCCGTACTGGAGGAGAAGAAGGCCACCCCCGACACCCGCGTCGAGGTCCCCAACCGGCTGCACCGCGGCGACCGGCTGTTCAAGGACGACATCGACCACCCGACCTGGTACCTGACCCTCAACGGGGTCCTCGCCAAGTCCTCCAACATCGGCACCATCCTCGCCACCGGCCGGCTCGGCGCCACCCAGGCCGAATCCAACAAGGTCCTGCACTCCTACCTGACCAGGTTCGGCATCGGACAGCCCACCGGCCTGGACTACCCCGGCGAGTCCCGCGGCCTCCTCGCCGCGCCCGAGGACTGGTCCACCTCCCAGCAGTACACGATCCCCTTCGGCCAGGGCCTGTCCGTCAACGCCATGCAGGCGGCCTCCGTGTACTCGACCATTGCCAACGGCGGGGTGCGCATCGAACCGACCCTGGTCCGCGGCACCAAGGGCCCCGACGGCCGCTTCACCCCGGCCCCGGCGCCCGAACGCAGCCGGGTGGTCAGCCCGGAGACCGCGAAGACCCTCGCCGAGATGCTCGAGTCCGTGGTCGACGACCAGGACGGCACCGGCACCAAGGCCCGCATCCCCGGCTACCGGGTCGGCGGCAAGACGGGCACGTCCAACCGGGTGGATCCGGCCACCGGCCGCTACAAGGGCTACACCGCCTCCTTCGCCGGGTTCGCCCCCGCCGACAACCCGCGCATCACCGTCTACTGCGCCATCCAGAACCCCACCAAGGGCAGCTACTTCGGCGGCCAGATCTGCGGCCCGATCTACAAGAAGGTCATGGAGTTCGCGCTGAAGACCCTCCAGGTCGCCCCCACCGGCAGCGCCCCCGCAGGGCTCCCCGTCACCTACGAACCGGGCCCGCAGCCCGCCACGAAGCCCGCTGCGCAGCCGAGTCCGCAAGACAGTCCGCAGCCCGCCCGGTGACCCGAGCACCCGGCCGGCCCGCCAGAAACGCGTGAGGCACCATCAGTGACAACGATCACCCCGGATCCGGGGAACCAGTCGGCCGCCGGCGGCGGGGCCGGGCCCTCACTTCGCGGGGGGCCCGCCGCGCCCGGTACGCTCACCGCCGTGCCCCACGCTGATCAGCCCAGAACCGCCCAGAAAGACGCCCCGGCAGCGCCGCCGGGAGCGCCCCGGCCCCTGTCCGCCCGCCCGGTCCCGCTGGACGGGCTGGCGGCCCTGCTGGGTGTCCGAGCGCCGGCCCAGGCGCAGATCACCGGCATCACGCACGACTCCCGTGCCGTGCGCCCCGGAGACCTGTACGCGGCCCTGCCGGGAGCCCGGACGCACGGCGCGGACTTCGCCGCCCAGGCGGCCGGACTCGGCGCCGCCGCCGTGCTGACCGATCCCGCGGGCGCGGAGCGCGCCGCCGCGACCGGCCTGCCGGTCCTCACCGTCGCCGACCCGCGCGGCCGGATGGGCGAACTCGCCGCGGAGGTCTACGGCAGCCCCGGCGAGGAGCTGCTCCAGATCGGCATCACCGGCACCTCCGGCAAGACCACCACGGCGTACCTCGTCGAAGGCGGACTGCGCGGGGCCGGCCGCAGCACCGGACTGGTCGGCACCGTCGAGATGCGCATCGGCGACGAGCGCATCAAGTCCGAGCGGACCACCCCCGAGGCGACCGACCTCCAGGCCCTCTTCGCGGTCATGCGCGAACGCGGGGTCGAGGCCGTCGCCATGGAGGTCTCCAGCCACGCCCTGGTGCTCGGCCGCGTCGACGGATGCGTCTTCGACGTCGCCGTCTTCAACAACCTGAGCCCCGAACACATGGAGTTCCACTCCGACATGGAGGACTACTTCCAGGCGAAGGCGGGCCTCTTCACGCCCCGCCGCGCACGCCTGGGCGTGGTCAACCTCGACGACGAGTACGGCCGCCGCCTGGCCAAGGAGGCGACCGTCCCGGTCGTCACCTTCTCCGCCGCGGGCGACCCGGCCGCCGACTGGCGGGCCGAGGACGTCGTC
Organism: Streptomyces sp. NPDC045967; assembly: GCF_056430495.1. Lineage (NCBI taxonomy): Bacteria > Bacillati > Actinomycetota > Actinomycetes > Kitasatosporales > Streptomycetaceae > Streptomyces > Streptomyces sp. NPDC045967. Next base: position 610,025 of record NZ_JBWKLE010000001.1, read on the forward strand.
TTCGGCCCGGCGGGCTCCACCCTGACCCTGCTCGGCCCCGGAGGACAGCGCGTGCGGGCCGCTGCCCCGCTGCCCGGCCCCTTCAACGTGGCCAACACGGTCGCCGCGATCGTCACCCTCGCCGCCGCCGGGATCGACCCGCAGACCGCCGCCGACGGCGTCGCCGCCGTCCCCGGGGTCCCCGGCCGCCTGGAGCGGGTGGACGCCGGCCAGCCCTACCTCGCCGTCGTGGACTACGCGCACAAGACGGACGCCGTCGAATCGGTCCTGCGCGCCCTGCGCGAGGTCACCGAGGGCTCGCTGCACATCGTCCTCGGCTGCGGCGGCGACCGCGACACCACCAAGCGCGGCCCGATGGGCGCCGCGGCCGCCCGGTACGCCGACGTGGCCGTCCTGACCTCCGACAACCCGCGCTCCGAGGACCCCCTCGCGATCCTCGCCGCGATGCTCGAGGGCGCCGTGTCCGTGCCGCCCGCCGAGCGGGGCACCGTCCTCGTCGACGCCGACCGGGCCGCGGCCATCGCCGCCGCCGTCGCGCGCGCCCGGCCCGGCGACACCGTGCTGGTGGCCGGCAAGGGCCACGAGCAGGGCCAAGACACCGCGGGCGTGGTACGCCCGTTCGACGACCGCGAGGTGCTCCGCGCGGCCATCGAGACCCAGCAGAGCAGTGCCCGACAGGCCGAGGAGAACCAGTGATCGCCCTCTCCCTCGCCGAGATCGCCGACATCACCGGCGGGCGGCCCCACGACATACCGGATCCGTCCGTGCGGGTCAGCGGTCCCGTCGTCATCGACTCCCGCCAGGTGGAGGCCGGCAGCCTGTTCGCCGCCTTCGAGGGCGAACACGTCGACGGCCACGACTACGCGGTGCGCGCCGTCGCCGCCGGAGCGGCGGCCGTCCTCGCGGCCCGGCCGGTCGGGGTACCCGCCATCGTCGTCCCCGACGTGGAGAAGGCGCTCGGCGCCCTCGCCCGGGCCGTCGTGGAGCGCCTGGGCACCGACGTGGTGGCGCTGACCGGCTCGGCCGGAAAGACCTCCACCAAGGACCTCATCGCGCAGGTGCTCCAGGCCCACGCACCCACCGTGTGGACGCCCGGCTCCCTCAACAACGAGATCGGCCTGCCGCTCACGGCGCTCAAGGCCACCGCGGAAACCCGGCACCTGGTACTGGAGATGGGGGCCCGCGGGATCGGCCACATCGCGTACCTCACCGGCCTGACCCCGCCGCGCATCGGCCTCGTCCTCAACGTCGGCACCGCCCACATCGGCGAGTTCGGCGGCCGCGAGCAGATCGCCCAGGCCAAGGGGGAACTGGTCGAGGCCCTGCCGTCCGAGGCCGAGGGCGGGATCGCCGTGCTCAACGCCGACGATCCGCTGGTGCGCGCCATGTCCGCCCGCACGAAGGCCCGCACGGTCCTCTTCGGCGAGGCCGAGGACGCCGCGGTCCGGGCCACCGACGTGCGGATGGCCCCGGGGGGACGGCCCGCCTTCACACTCCACACACCGACCGGGTGCAGCGACGTGACCTTGCGGCTGTACGGTGAGCACCACGTGTCGAACGCGCTCGCCGCGGCCGCCGTGGCCCATGTCCTGGGCATGTCCGTCGAAGAGATCGCCACCGCGCTCTCCGGGGCGGGCACCTTGTCCCGGTGGCGGATGGAGGTCACCGAGCGGGCCGACGGCGTGACGATCGTCAACGACGCCTACAACGCGAACCCGGAGTCCATGCGGGCCGCCCTGCGCGCGCTCGCCGCGATGGGGGGCGCCGCCAGGGAGAACGGCGGACGCACGTGGGCGGTGCTCGGCCCCATGGCCGAACTCGGTGACGCATCGATGGCCGAGCACGACGCGGTGGGACGGCTTGCCGTCCGGCTCAACGTGAGCAAGCTCGTCGCAGTCGGGGGCAGGGAAGCGTCCTGGCTGCAACTGGGCGCATATAACGAGGGTTCGTGGGGTGAGGAGTCGGTGCTCGTGTCCGACGCGCAGGCGGCGGTCGACCTGTTGCGCAGTGAACTGCGCCCGGGAGACGTCGTGCTGGTGAAGGCTTCCAGGTCGATCGGTCTGGAGCGGGTTGCGCTGGCGCTTCTGGAGCGCGAGGGCGAGGACGCCGACCGATGAGGCAGATCCTGTTCGCAGGCGTCATCGGCCTGTTCCTGACGCTCATCGGTACTCCGCTGTTGATCAAGTTGCTGGCCCGCAAGGGCTACGGCCAGTTCATCCGCGACGACGGCCCCCGCGGCCACGCCGGGAAGAAGGGCACGCCCACCATGGGCGGCATCTCCTTCATCCTGGCCACGCTCATCGCGTACGCCCTGACGAAGGTCATCACCGGTGAGCCGGTGAGCTTCTCGGGCCTGCTCGTGCTGTTCCTGATGGCGGGCATGGGACTGGTCGGTTATCTCGACGACTACATCAAGATCGTCAAGCGCCGCTCGCTCGGCCTGCGGGCCAAGGCGAAGATGTCCGGCCAGCTGATCGTCGGCATCGCCTTCGCGGTGCTCGCGCTCCAGTTCAAGGACTCCCGCGGGCTCGCCCCGGCCTCCACCCGGCTGTCGTTCGTCACGGACTTCGGCTGGTCGATCGGCCCGGTGCTGTTCGTGGTCTGGGCGCTGTTCATGATCCTGGCGATGTCCAACGGCGTGAACCTGACCGACGGTCTGGACGGCCTGGCCACCGGCGCCGCGGTGATGGTCTTCGGCGCCTACACCTTCATCGGCGTGTGGCAGTACCAGGAGTCCTGTGTGAACGCGCAGGACCTCACCAACCCGGGTGCCTGCTTCGAGGTGCGCGACCCGCTGGACCTCGCGGTCGTGGCCTCCGCCCTGATGGGCGCCTGCTTCGGCTTCCTGTGGTGGAACACCTCGCCGGCCAAGATCTTCATGGGTGACACCGGTTCGCTCGCCCTCGGCGGCGCGCTCGCGGGCCTGGCGATCTGCTCCCGCACGGAGTTCCTGATCGCCCTGCTCGGCGGCCTCTTCGTCCTCATCACCATGTCGGTCGTCATCCAGGTCGGCTCCTTCAAGATGACGGGCAAGCGCGTCTTCCGGATGGCACCGCTCCAACACCACTTCGAACTCAAGGGGTGGTCCGAAGTCCTTGTCGTGGTCCGCTTCTGGATCATCCAGGGCATGTGCGTGATCGTGGGTCTCGGTCTCTTCTACGCGGGATGGGCAGCCGACAAGTGACCTCCTGGCAGGGCAGGAACATCACCGTCGCCGGCCTCGGCGTGAGCGGCATCAGCGCCGCCCGCGCCCTGGCCGGCCTCGGCGCCGTCGTGACCGTCGTGGACGGGGGCGACAGCGAGGGCCACCGCGCCCGCGCCGCCGAACTGGCCGACCTGGGCGTCTCCGTACGCCTCGGTGACGCGCGGACCCTCCCCGAGGGCACCGAGCTGATCGTCACCTCGCCCGGCTGGAAGCCCGACAGCCCGCTCTTCGAGGCCGCCGCGCGGGCCGGCGTCGAGGTTGTGGGAGACGTGGAGATCGCCTGGCAGCTGCGCGGTGAGGACGCCGCTCCGTGGCTGGCGATCACCGGCACCAACGGCAAGACCACCACCACCCAGATGCTGGCCTCGATCCTGAAGGCCGCCGGCCTGCGGACCGCGGCCGTGGGCAACATCGGCACGCCCATCATCGACGTGGTCCTCGGCGAGCAGCGCTACGACGTGCTCGCCGTCGAACTCTCCAGCTACCAGCTGCACTGGGCGCCCTCGGTGCGCGCCCACTCCGCGGCGGTGCTCAACCTCGCGCCGGACCACCTCGACTGGCACGGCTCGATGGAGGCGTACGCCGCCGACAAGGGCCGCGTCTACGAGGGCAACACGGTGGCCTGCGTCTACAACGTCGCCGACCCGGCCACCGAGAAGCTCGTCGAGAACGCCGACGTGGAAGAGGGCTGCCGCGCGATCGGCTTCACCCTCGGGGCCCCCGGCCCCTCCATGCTCGGCGTCGTCGACGGCATCCTCGTCGACCGCGCCTTCGTGGAGGACCGGCAGAAGAACGCCCAGGAGCTCGCGCAGGTCGAGGACGTGACCCCGCCCGCCCCGCACAACATCGCCAACGCGCTCGCCGCGGCGGCCCTGGCCCGCGCCTTCGGAGTGGAGCCGCGCGCGGTCCGCGACGGGCTGCGCGACTTCCGCCCCGACGCCCACCGGGTGGCGCACGTCGCCGAGGTCGCCGGGGTCACCTACGTCGACGACTCCAAGGCCACCAACACGCATGCGGCGGAAGCCTCCCTGGCGGCCTTCGGGACGGTCGTGTGGATCGCCGGCGGCCTCGCCAAGGGCGCGACCTTCGACGAACTGGTCCGCACGTCCGCGAAGCGGCTGCGCGGCGCGGTGCTGCTCGGCGCCGACCGGGCGCTGATCGCCGAGGCGCTGGCGCGACACGCCCCCGAGGTCCCGGTCGTCGACCTCGAGCGGACCGACACTGGGGCGATGCTCGCGGCCGTCCGGGAAGCGGCCCGGCTCGCCGAGCCCGGCGACACGGTCCTGCTGGCGCCGGCCTGTGCCTCGATGGACATGTTCGCGAACTACAACAAGCGTGGGGACGCGTTCGCCGACGCGGTGCGCGAACTGGCCGCCGGAAGCGGTGCGGACACGGCCGGGGCGTAGGTTCCGGAACGGATCCCTCCGGCCGGTCGGCGGCTCGCCCCGTACGAGTGGAGGGGAAGATCACAGATGCCGGCCAAGCAGATGCTGCCGGGGCGGCGGCCGTCCGCCGTCCAGGCGCAGGGACGCAAACGCCCCGCGGTGAGCGTGCGGCGGCCCGCCGGGGGCGGGCCGCTGACCCGGCTGAGGCGTACCCGGGAGCGGCTGCGCAAGGCCTGGGACCGTCCGCTCACCGCGTATTACCTGATCTTCGGCAGTTCGCTGCTCATCACCGTGCTCGGCCTGGTGATGGTCTACTCGGCCTCCATGATCAAGGCGCTCCAGCTCGGCCTGGGCGACGCGTACTTCTTCAAGAAGCAGTTCCTGGCCGCCCTGATCGGCGCCGGACTGCTGCTGGCCGCCTCCCGGATGCCGGTCAAACTGCACCGGGCGCTGTCCTACCCGGTGCTCGCCGGGACGCTCTTCCTCATGGTCCTGGTCCAGGTCCCCGGGATAGGGGTCTCGATCAACGGCAACCAGAACTGGATCTCCCTCGGCGGTCCGTTCATGCTGCAGCCCAGTGAGTTCGGCAAACTGGCCCTGATCCTGTGGGGCGCCGACCTGTTGGCGCGCAAGGGCGACAAGGGCCTGCTGAGCCAGTGGAAGCACCTGCTGGTGCCGCTGGTCCCGGTGGCCTTCCTGCTCCTCGGGCTCATCATGCTGGGCGGGGACATGGGCACCGCGATGATCCTCGGCGCCATCCTGTTCGGCCTGCTCTGGCTGGCGGGTGCTCCCACCCGGCTGTTCGCCGGGGTGCTGGTCTTCGCGGGTGTGATCGTCGCACTGCTGATCAAGACGAGCCCCCACCGGATGGACCGGCTGCAGTGCCTCGGCGCGACGGACCCCGGCAAGAACGACCTCTGCTGGCAGGCCGTGCACGGGATCTACGCCCTGGCCTCGGGCGGATGGTTCGGTTCCGGTCTGGGTGCCAGTGTGGAAAAATGGGGACAACTACCCGAAGCCCACACCGACTTCATCTTCGCCATCACCGGGGAGGAACTGGGACTGGCGGGGACGCTGTCGGTGCTCGCCCTGTTCGCGGCTCTAGGCTATGCGGGTATCCGCGTGGCCGGACGCACGGAGGACTCCTTCGTACGGTTTGCCGCGGGAGGCGTGACCACCTGGATCACGGCCCAGGCCGTGATCAACATCGGTGCGGTGCTCGGCCTGCTGCCGATCGCCGGGGTCCCGCTCCCGCTGTTCTCCTACGGGGGGTCGGCCCTGCTGCCGACGATGTTCGCGGTCGGACTGCTCATCGCGTTCGCGCGTGAGGAGCCGGCGGCGCGCGCGGCGCTCGCGATGCGCCAGCCGAAGACCGGCTGGAGGCGGACCGGGATGAGATGGAAGTCGATGAGACGGCGCGTCAAGAAGCGTCCGTCCGGAGAGCGGTGAATTTCGGTGCATGTCGTACTCGCCGGTGGGGGGACCGCCGGCCACATCGAGCCGGCGCTCGCCCTCGCGGACGCCCTGCGCAGGCAGGACCCTTCAGTGGGCATCACCGCCCTCGGCACGGAGCGCGGGCTGGAGACCCGCCTGGTGCCGGAACGCGGTTACGAGCTGGGCCTGATCCCCGCCGTGCCGCTGCCCCGCAAACCCACACCCGAGTTGATCACCGTCCCCGGGCGGCTGCGCGGCACGATCAAGGCCGCGGAGGAGATCCTGGAGCGCACGAAGGCCGACTGCGTCGTCGGCTTCGGCGGCTACGTGGCCCTGCCCGGCTACCTCGCGGCCAAGCGGCTCGGGGTGCCGATCATCGTCCACGAGGCCAACGCCCGGCCCGGACTGGCCAACAAGATCGGATCCCGCTACGCGCACGCCGTCGCGGTCTCCACCCCCGACAGCAAACTGCGCGGCGCCCGCTACGTGGGCATCCCGCTGCGGCGCTCGATCTCCACCCTGGACCGGGCCGCCGTCCGCCCCGAGGCGCGGGCCGCCTTCGGCCTGGACCCCAACCTGCCGACGCTGCTGGTCTCCGGCGGCTCGCAGGGCGCCCGGCGCCTCAACGAGACGATCCAGCAGGTCGCTCCGGTCCTCCAGCGCTCGGGAATCCAGATCCTGCACGCCGTCGGCCCGAAGAACGAACTGCCGCGTGTCGACAACATGCCCGGGATGCCGCCCTATGTGCCGGTACCGTACGTGGACCGGATGGATCTCGCGTACGCCGCCGCCGACATGATGCTGTGCCGCGCGGGGGCGATGACCGTCGCCGAGCTGTCCGCCGTCGGGCTCCCGGCCGCCTACGTCCCGCTGCCGATCGGCAACGGCGAACAGCGGCTCAACGCCCAGCCGGTGGTGAAGGCCGGCGGCGGCCTGCTCGTGGACGACGCGGAGCTGACGCCCGAGTGGGTGCTCAGCCAGGTCCTGCCGGTGCTGTCGGACCCGCACCGCCTGTACGAGATGTCCCGCGCCGCCGGGGAGTTCGGCCGCCGCGACGCCGACGAGCTGCTGGTCGGCATGGTGTACGAGGCGATCGCGGCCCACCGCAACCGCTGAGGCGGGACGCACAGACGCAGGAGGCACAGCAGTGGCCGGAGCGACGACCGCACCGCGTGGGACCCCGGGCTCCGGCCCCGCCGCCCGGAAGGGCGGCGCCCCGGCCGAGCCGTCCAAGGCTCCCCGTCCTTCGGGGGGATCCGGCCCCGGGGGTCCCGGCGCGCGCCTGCGCCGCCGGGGCCCCGCGCTGGCCCTCCTGGCGGCCGTGCTGCTCCTCGCCGGGGGCGCCGGCTGGGTCCTCTACGGCTCGTCCTGGCTCCGCGTGGAGAAGGTCACCGCGACCGGCACCGAGGTGCTCACCCCCGAGCAGGTGCTGGCCGCGGCGGCCGTCCCCGTCGGCGCACCGCTGGTGAGCGTGGACACCGACGAGATCGAGAGCCGCGTGCGCGCCCGGCTGCCCCGCATCGATTCGGTCGATGTGGTGCGGGCCTGGCCGCACGCGATCGGTCTGAAAGTGACGGAACGCAAACCCGTCCTGCTCATCAGGAAGGACACCGACTTCGTGGAAGTGGACGCTTCCGGTGTGCGATTCGACACGGTGTCGAAAGCACCCGCGGGCGTTCCGATCCTCGAGCTGAACGCGGGGCAGTCCCCGAGCGCCCGTCGCTTCGACGAGCAGCGGCTGCTGCGCGAGGCCGTGCTCGTCGCCGGCTCCCTTCCCGAGCCGATCGCCCGGCAGACCGTGCAGGTCAAGGTGGGTTCGTACGATTCGGTGGTGCTGGTGCTCGCCGGCGGCCGGACCGCGGTGTGGGGGAGCGGTGAGCAGAGCGAGGCGAAGGGGCGCGCCCTGACCGCTCTGTTGAAGGCCTCGCCCGGGTCCGCCCACTTCGACGTGAGCGTTCCCACCGCCCCTGCCGTGTCCGGGAGTTGACGTCCGGTCGAACAGCGTCGCACCCTGGTTGGCCAGCGATACGGGTGATCACATAGGGTGAAAAGAAAAACGGGAGGTTCGGCGTGTTCGTTGAACACGCGCTACTTGTCGACTTAGTGTCCTGTTCGGAAGTCCATGGGATCCAGCAACAGGACACACCCCTAACCCTAAACTTCAGGGTGAGGGTTCGGGTCGGCGCGTTCGGACCGCCCCATTTCGGCATCAGTCGTCGCACCGCAGGCCCGCGAGGCGGCGACACGTAACTCGAGGCGAGAGGCCTTCGACGTGGCAGCACCGCAGAACTACCTCGCAGTCATCAAGGTCATCGGTGTCGGCGGCGGTGGTGTCAATGCCATCAACCGAATGATCGAGGTCGGTCTCAAGGGCGTCGAGTTCATCGCCATCAACACGGACGCCCAGGCGCTGTTGATGAGCGACGCCGACGTCAAGCTCGACGTCGGCCGCGAACTCACCCGGGGCCTCGGCGCCGGCGCCAACCCGGCCGTCGGCCGCAAGGCGGCAGAGGACCACCGCGAGGAGATCGAGGAGGTCCTCAAGGGGGCCGACATGGTCTTCGTCACCGCCGGTGAGGGCGGCGGCACCGGCACCGGCGGCGCGCCCGTCGTCGCCAACATCGCGCGCTCGCTCGGTGCCCTGACGATCGGTGTGGTCACCCGGCCGTTCACCTTCGAGGGCCGGCGCCGCGCGAACCAGGCGGAGGACGGCATCGCCGAGCTCCGCGAAGAGGTCGACACCCTCATCGTCATCCCCAACGACCGGCTGCTGTCCATCTCGGACCGCCAGGTCAGCGTGCTCGACGCGTTCAAGTCGGCCGACCAGGTGCTGCTCTCGGGCGTCCAGGGCATCACCGACCTCATCACCACGCCGGGTCTGATCAACCTCGACTTCGCCGACGTCAAGTCCGTGATGTCCGAGGCCGGCTCGGCCCTGATGGGCATCGGCTCGGCCCGCGGCGACGACCGCGCGGTGGCCGCGGCCGAGATGGCGATCTCCTCGCCGCTGCTGGAGGCGTCCATCGACGGCGCCCGCGGTGTGCTGCTCTCCATCTCCGGCGGCTCGGACCTCGGTCTCTTCGAGATCAACGAGGCCGCGCAGCTGGTGAGTGAGGCCGCGCACCCCGAGGCGAACATCATCTTCGGCGCCGTCATCGACGACGCGCTCGGCGACGAGGTGCGGGTCACCGTCATCGCCGCCGGGTTCGACGGCGGACAGCCCCCGGCCCGCCGGGACAACGTCATCGGCGCGGCGTCCACCAAGCGCGAGGAGCCCGCCCCGGCTCCGGTCCGTGCCGCGGCCGAGCCGGTCCGGCCGGCCTTCGGCGGACTCGGCACGGTCACCCCGCGCGAGGACCCCCCGGCGCCGGTCGAGGCGGCTCCCGCCGAGGCCCAGGCCCCCGCGCCGCAGGTCCCGACGGCCCGGCCGTACCAGGACAGCCCGGCCGAGGAACTGGATGTCCCGGACTTCTTGAAGTGACACCGGAGCAGCACCACGTGGGCGGCGCCCACTTCGCCTTCACCGACCGGTGGGGCGGGGTGAGCGCCGTTCCGTACGAAGAGCTCAACCTCGGCGGCGCGGTCGGAGACGACCCGGCCGCCGTTCGCGCGAACCGGGACCGCGCGGCCGGCTCGCTCGGGATCGACCCGGGCCTGGTGGTCTGGATGAACCAGGTGCACGGCCGCGACGTGGCGGTGGTCGACGGACCGTGGGCCCCGGGCGGGACGGTCCCCGCGGTGGACGCGGTGGTGACCGCCCGCCGGGGACTGGCCCTCGCCGTGCTCACCGCCGACTGCACGCCGGTCCTGCTGGCGGACCCGGTGGCCAAAGTCGCCGCGGCCGCCCACGCCGGGCGTCCGGGGCTGGTCGCGGGGGTCGTGCCCGCCGCGGTCGAGGCGATGGTCGCCCTCGGCGCCGAGCCCGGGCGGATCGTCGCCCGTACCGGACCGGCCGTCTGCGGCCGCTGCTACGAAGTGCCCGCCGGCATGCGGGACGAGGTGTCCGGGGTGGTGCCCGCCGCCAGGGCCGAGACCAGTTGGGGGACCCCGGCCGTGGACGTGGTCGCCGGAGTGCACGCCCAGCTCGCGGAGGCGGGGGTCGCCGACCGCCTCCGGTCGGCGGTCTGCACACTGGAGTCGCGGGACCACTTCTCGTACCGCCGCGACCGGGTGACCGGGCGGCTCGCCGGATATGTCTGGTTGGAATAGGAAATGACGGACCGTAAGGCTCAGCTCGCGGAGAACCTGGCGCGGGTGCAGGAACGCATCTCGTCCGCCTGCGTGGCGGCGGGACGCGACCGGGAAGAGGTGACGCTCATCGTGGTCACCAAGACCCATCCCGCGAGCGACGTACGACTCCTGGCGGAGCTGGGTGTCCGTCATGTTGCGGAAAACCGTGACCAGGACGCCGCCCCCAAGGCCGCCGCCTGCACGGATCTGCCGCTCACCTGGCATTTCGTCGGCCAGTTGCAGACGAACAAAGTCCGTTCCGTGGCGGGATACGCGCACCTGGTGCAGTCGGTCGACCGCTCCCGGCTCGTGTCCGCCCTCTCGGCCGCCTCCGTGCACGCCGGCCGCGAACTCGGCTGCCTCGTGCAGATCGCCCTCGACGCCGAGTCGGGCGCGCGGGGATCCCGGGGCGGCGCTGCGCCGGACCAGCTCGCGGAGTTGGCGGACCTCGTCGCCGGAGCGCCGGGACTGCGGATCGACGGCGTGATGACGGTCGCCCCGCTGTCCGGTCCGTACGCCGGGCGCGAACAGGCCGCTTTCGAGCGGCTGATGGAATTGTCATCCCGCCTGCGCGCGGACCATCCGGCTGCGACGATGGTGTCGGCCGGGATGAGCGCGGACCTGGAACAGGCCGTCAGGGCCGGTGCGACACATGTACGCGTCGGCACTGCGGTACTCGGCGCGCGACCCCGGCTCGGGTAACGTCGCCAAGAAAGTCGGACCACAGCAGAAAATATGGTCATTACCGCTGATGGCGGGCTGACCACGTGGATCGCGGGCAGTTGGTGACACCAGTGACACAGCGGCACCTGCGACAGGGCGATCCACCACAGAGCGGAGGACTCGGAGAATGGCCGGCGCGATGCGCAAGATGGCGGTCTACCTCGGCCTCGTGGAGGACGACCGGTACGACAACCCGGGGTACGACCCCGACGACGAGTTCGAGCCCGAGCCGGAACCGGAGCGCCCTCGGGACCGGGTCCGGGAGCGGGACCGTCAGCCCGTGCACCAATCGCCCGTAACGGACGAACCGGTACGAGCCGTACAGCCTCCGGCGCAGCGGGAACCCATCCCAATTCCGGTGGAGAACGGACGTCCTGCGCGAATCGCCCCCGTGGCATCCATCACACCTGACCGCACGAACCTGGAGAAGAACGCCCCCGTGATCATGCCCAAGGTCGTCTCCGAGCGGGAGCCGTACCGCATCACGACGCTGCACCCCCGGACCTACAACGAGGCCCGTACCATCGGGGAACACTTCCGTGAGGGCACTCCGGTGATCATGAATCTCACGGAGATGGACGACACCGACGCGAAGCGTCTCGTGGACTTCGCCGCCGGTCTCGTCTTCGGCCTGCACGGCAGCATTGAACGCGTGACACAGAAGGTGTTCCTGCTGTCGCCTGCTAACGTCGATGTCACGGCGGAGGACAAGGCCCGCATCGCGGAGGGCGGGTTCTTCAACCAAAGCTAGACCGATCCGTCAGATACGGGACCGGGAACAGAGCGGAACGGGGAGAGGGAAGCGCGGGATGGGCGTCGCACTACAGGTGGTCTACATCGCGCTGATGTGCTTCCTCATCGTGCTGATCTTCCGACTGGTCATGGACTACGTGTTCCAGTTCGCACGTTCATGGGCACCCGGCAAGGCGATGGTGGTCGTCCTGGAGGCCACCTACACTCTTACCGATCCACCGCTCAAGCTTCTCCGGCGGTTCATCCCGCCGTTGCGTCTCGGGGGCGTGGCACTCGACCTGTCCTTCTTCGTTCTGATGATCATCGTTTACATCCTCATCAGCTTCGTGAGCACCGCTGCGAGAAGCGTGTGAACGATGAACTTCTCCGCGCGCGCGGGGACAGTCCCGATACGGTCTTGCCGACTGCCGACGACTACGTAGAGGTGAAGAAGACATGCCGCTGACTCCCGAGGACGTGCGGAACAAGCAGTTCACGACCGTCCGCCTCCGAGAAGGCTATGACGAGGACGAGGTCGATGCCTTCCTCGACGAGGTCGAATCCGAGCTGACGCGCCTGCTGCGCGAGAACGAGGACCTGCGCGCCAAGCTGGCCGCCGCCACGCGTGCCGCCGCGCAGAACCAGCAGCAGCAGGGCATGCGCAAGCCGGAACCCCAGGACCAGCGTGGCCCCGGTGCCCCCGTGCCCGCGGCCATATCCGGCCCGCCGCAGCAGCAGCAACAGCAGCAGCAGATGGGCCCGCCGCAGCTGCCGGGCGGCCAGCCGCAGCTGCCCGCCGGCCCCGGCGGACACGGCGGCCACGGACCGCAGGGTCCGGGCATGGGCGGACCGATGCAGCAGCACCCCATGGGCGGACCGCAGGGCATGGGTCAGCAGTCCATGGGCGGCCAGAACCCGCTCGGCCAGCAGATGCAGCCCATGGGCCAGCAGATGCAGCAGATGGGGCAGCAGATGCAGCCCATGGGCCAGCAGATGCACCAGCAGCCGCAGCAGCTCCCGCAGCAGGGTCCCGGTGGCGACAGTGCCGCCCGCGTCCTGTCGCTGGCGCAGCAGACCGCCGACCAGGCGATCGCGGAGGCCCGTTCCGAGGCCAACAAGATCGTCGGCGAGGCCCGTTCGCGCGCCGAGGGCCTGGAGCGGGACGCCCGCGCCAAGGCCGACGCGCTGGAGCGGGACGCGCAGGAGAAGCACCGCGTCGCGATGGGCTCCCTGGAGTCCGCCCGCGCCACGCTGGAGCGCAAGGTCGAGGACCTGCGGGGCTTCGAGCGCGAGTACCGCACGCGCCTGAAGTCCTACCTGGAGTCCCAGCTGCGCCAGCTCGAGACCCAGGCCGACGACTCCCTGGCCCCGCCGCGGAACCCGGCCGGTCCGGCGCTGCCGCCGTCGCCGTCGCCCTCGATGGCTCCGGCCGGTGCGATGGGGCACTCCATGGGTGGTCCCTCGATGGGCGGTCCGTCCCCCATGGGCGGTCCCTCCCCGATGGGCGGCCCGTCCTACGGCGGCCAGCAGCAGATGTCCCCGGCGATGACCCAGCCGATGGCTCCGGTGCGGCCGGCCGCGCCGCAGCCGATGCAGCAGGCGCCGTCTCCCATGCGGGGCTTCCTGATCGACGAGGACGACAACTAGGCGCCGCCGCTTGGTCGGCAGTCACGGGCCGGGCCCGGTTCCCCTTCGGGGGCACCGGGCCCGGCCCGTTCCCGTTCCCGGGCGGTGCCGCTGCGGCTGCGGGCCGGTGGCCGCGCCTCAAGCGCCGGCGGGGCTGGTTTGTCTCCCGGAGCGTGACCTTGGGCAGGCGGTGGCTTCGGGCGGGGCGGTGCCGCTCGGGCTGCGGGTCGGTGCCGCGCCTCAAGCGCCGGCGGGGCTGGTTTGTCTCCCAGAGCGTGACCTTGGGCAGGCGGTGGCTTCGGGCGGGGCGGTGCCGCTCGGGCTGCGGGCCGGTGCCGCGCCTCAAGCGCCGGCGGGGCTGGGTTTGTCTCCCGGGCCGGGATGTGACCTGTCGGGCGGGCGGTGGCTTCGGGCGGGGCGGTGCCCCTCCGGGGGCTCTCCTCGGCTCGGCGCGTGCGGCCAGGTCTCGGCGAGACGGCCCGGGTTGCGCGCTCGTCCTGCGGGGAGCCCCCGGAGTGTCCCCGCCCCGCGGCCCCGGCGTGGGGGGCCGGGCGGGGGTGTGGGGACGGTGGGGGGTGTCCCCGCAGGACGAGCGCGCGACCACCGAGTACGGCCGTGACACGCCCGCACGCGCCGAGCCGAGGAGACACCCCCCGGCGGCCCCGCACCCCCGCCCCCCGATCCGACCCCGCCCAGGGACACCGAACGCAGCCCCGCCGGCGCTTGAGGCCACCGGCCCGCACCCGGAGGGCAGGGGCACGCCCGGCCAGGGCAAGGCCGGGCACCGGCCCGCGACGGCAGACGGCCCGCACCCCCCCGGGAGGGAAGGGGTACGGGCCGCTCGGTCCTGGGCTACGCCTTGCGCAGGCGGAACGTCAGGGACAGGGACTCGTCCGTGAAGGTCTCGCCGTAGCTGCCGTCGGCCTCGCCCCCCGCGAAGTCCGTCGCCAGGACCTCGTCCGCGATCAGCTCCGCGTGGTCCGTCAGGGCCGTGACGACCTCCGCGTTCGGCGAGGACCACCGCAGGGCGATCCGGTCCGCCACGTCGAGGCCGGAGTTCTTCCGGGCCTCCTGGATCAGGCGGATCGCGTCACGGGCCAGGCCCGCGAGCCGCAGCTCGGGAGTGATCTCCAGGTCGAGGGCGACCGTCGCGCCGGAGTCGGACGCCACCGACCAGCCCTCGCGCGGGGTCTCCGTGATGATGACCTCCTCCGGGGTGAGCGTGACCGGCTCGCCGTTCACCTCCACCGAGGCCTCGCCCGAGCGCAGCGCCAGCGACAGGGCCGCCGCGTCGGCCGCGGCCACCGCCTTCGCCACGTCCTGCACGCCCTTGCCGAAGCGCTTGCCCAGCGCACGGAAGTTGGCCTTGGCGGTGGTGTCCACCAGGGAGCCCCCGACCTCGGAGAGCGAGGCCAGCGAGGAGACGTTCAGCTCCTCGGTGATCTGCGCCCGGAGCTCGGCGGAGAGCGCGTCGAAGCCCACCGCGCCGACCAGCGCCCGGGACAGCGGCTGGCGGGTCTTGACCCCCGACTCGGCGCGCGTGGCGCGGCCCAGTTCCACGAGGCGCCGCACCAGCAGCATTTGCTGCGACAGGTCCCGGTCGATCGCCGCCGTGTCCGCGACCGGCCACGACGAGAGGTGGACCGACTCCGGTGCCTCCGGGGTCACGGGGACGACCATGTCCTGCCAGACCCGCTCCGTGATGAACGGGGTCAGCGGCGCCATCAGGCGGGTCACCGTCTCGACCACGTCGTGCAGGGTCCGCAGCGCCGCGGCGTCGCCCTGCCAGAAGCGGCGGCGCGAGCGGCGGACGTACCAGTTCGACAGGTCGTCGACGAAGGAGGACAGCAGCTTGCCCGCGCGCTGGGTGTCGTAGGACTCCATCGCCTCGGTGACCTCGGCCGTGAGGGTGTGGAGCTCCGAGAGCAGCCAGCGGTCCAGGACCGTGCGGTCCGCCGGCGCCGGGTCGGAGGCCGACGGCGCCCAGTTCGAGGTGCGGGCGTACAGCGCCTGGAAGGCGACCGTGTTCCAGTACGTGAGGAGCGTCTTGCGGACGACCTCCTGGATCGTGCCGTGGCCCACGCGCCGGGCCGCCCAGGGGGAGCCGCCGGCCGCCATGAACCAGCGCACCGCGTCCGCGCCGTGCTGGTCCATGAGCGGGATCGGCTGGAGGATGTTGCCCAGGTGCTTGGACATCTTGCGGCCGTCCTCGGCGAGGATGTGGCCCAGGCAGACCACGTTCTCGTAGGAGGACTTGTCGAAGACGAGGGTGCCGACCGCCATCAGCGTGTAGAACCACCCGCGCGTCTGGTCGATGGCCTCCGAGATGAACTGCGCCGGGTAGCGCTTCTCGAAGATCTCCTTGTTCTTGTACGGGTAGCCCCACTGCGCGAACGGCATCGAGCCCGAGTCGTACCAGGCGTCGATGACCTCCGGCACGCGGACGGCCTCCAGGGAGCAGCCCTCGTGGGTGCAGGTGAAGGTCACGTCGTCGATGTACGGGCGGTGCGGGTCCAGGTCCGACTGGTCCCGCCCGGACAGTTCGGAGAGCTCGGCGCGCGAGCCGACGCACGTGAGGTGGTCCTCCTCGCAGCGCCAGATCGGCAGCGGGGTGCCCCAGTAGCGGTTGCGGGACAGCGCCCAGTCGATGTTGTTGTTCAGCCAGTCGCCGAAGCGGCCCTGCTTGACCGAGTCCGGGAACCAGTTGGTCTTCTCGTTCTCCCGCAGCATCGCGTCCTTGACGGCGGTGGTGCGGATGTACCAGGACGGCTGGGCGTAGTAGAGCAGCGCCGTGTGGCAGCGCCAGCAGTGCGGGTAGCTGTGCTCGTAGGCGATGTGCTTGAAGAGCAGGCCGCGGGCGTCGAGGTCGGCGGTCAGCTTCTCGTCGGCCTTCTTGAAGAAGACGCCGCCGACCAGCGGGACCTCCTCCTCGAAGGTGCCGTCGGGGCGGACCGGGTTCACCACGGGCAGGCCGTACGCCCGGCAGACCGCGAGGTCGTCGGCGCCGAAGGCGGGGGACTGGTGGACCAGGCCCGTACCGTCCTCGGTCGTGACGTACTCGGCGTTCACGACGTAGTGGGCCGGCTCCGGGAAGTCCACGAGCTCGAAGGGGCGCTGGTAGGTCCAGCGCTCCATCTCCTTGCCGGTGAAGGTCTCGCCGGTGGCCTCCCAGCCCTCGCCCAGGGACTTCTCGAGCAGCGGCTGGGCGACGACCAGCTTCTCGGCTCCGTTCGTGGCGACCACGTAGACGACCTCGGGGTGCGCGGCGACGGCCGTGTTGGACACCAGGGTCCAGGGGGTGGTCGTCCAGACCAGCAGCGCCGCCTCGCCGGCCAGCGGGCCGGAGGTCAGCGGGAACCGGACGTACACCGAGGGGTCGACGACCGTCTCGTAGCCCTGCGCCAGCTCGTGGTCGGAGAGGCCGGTGCCGCAGCGGGGGCACCAGGGCGCGACGCGGTGGTCCTGGGTGAGCAGGCCCTTGTTGAAGATCTCCTTCAGCGACCACCACACGGACTCGACGTACTCGGGGTCCATGGTGCGGTAGGCGTCGTCCAGGTCGACCCAGTAGCCCATCCGGGTCGTGAGCTCGGTGAACGCGTCGGTGTGGCGGGTCACGGACTCGCGGCACTTGGCGTTGAACTCGGCGATGCCGTACGCCTCGATGTCCTGCTTGCCGTTGAAGCCGAGCTCCTTCTCCACGGCGAGCTCGACGGGCAGGCCGTGGCAGTCCCAGCCGGCCTTGCGGGCGACGTGGTAGCCGCGCATGGTGCGGAAGCGGGGGAAGACGTCCTTGAAGACGCGGGCCTCGATGTGGTGCGCGCCGGGCATGCCGTTCGCGGTCGGCGGGCCCTCGTAGAAGACCCACTCGGGGCGGCCCTCGGACTGCGCCAGGGTCTTGGCGAAGGTCTTGCTCTCGCGCCAGAAGTCCAGGACGGCGTGCTCGAGTGCGGGCAGGTCGACCTGGGCGGGGACCGGGCGGTACTGCGGCGGTGTGGTCATGAGGCTGAACTCTTCCTCCGGCGGGATGTCACTTCCGTCCGGAGGGACGAGAGCGCTGCTGCTCCCGCGGTACCACCCTCCTTGGCCTCCGGACGTGTCCGGCGGCCCCCTCATTGGGGTGCGAAGCCGGTTCTACCGGCCCTACGGGGGTCCGTACGGGCTTTCTTCCGGCGGCTCCGGGGTGATCCTTCACATCGCGCTCGCCCCCGGGCTCCCACCGTCCCCGGGTCGCTCTCGGCTGCGTCCGACGCTACTCGTCCCCATCCATGCCTTTCGCTGGGGCCAGTGTACGGGGCCGGGGGGCGCTCGGCCGACCGGTTTGCGGGGGCCCGCGCGGGGGCGGCGGAGGGGGCGTGGCGGGGGCGCGGGAGGGCCGCCCGGGTGACCCGGACGGGCCTGTGCGCCGGTCCGGGTTCCGGTGGGGCGCGTGGGGCGGATTACCGGGGCTGCGGATGGGCACAACGGATGCAGGTTCGCCTCGACGGATGCGTGCCCCGTTGCCGCGGGGCCGGAGCCGATTTATCGTTCCGGCACGATTCGCGAGCAATGATCACAGTATGTGAAGGGGCCGCGGCCATGGTGGCGAAGAAGACCGCCGGTACTGCCGGGAAGGCGCTGGCCGAAGCACCTGTGAAGAAGGCGCCGGCCGGGAGCGGGACAGGCGCCGGGGCGTCCGCCGAGAAGGCGGCCGCCGGCAAGGCGAACGCGACGAAGACGACGGCGAAGAAGGCGCCGGCGAAGGAGACGACAGCGAAGAAGACGGCCACCGGGAAGGCGACGGCGAAGAAGACGGCGGCGAGGAAGACGACGGCCGGGCAGGCGACGGCCGGGAAGGCCGCGCCCGCGAAGGCGGCCGCCCGCAACTCGGTGGCCGGCGAGGCGGCCTCCGACGAGCGCCCGGCCAGGGCGGCGGCCGGGAAGGCGCCCGCAACGAAGGCGCCCGCAACGAAGGCGCCCGCAACGAAGGCGCCCGCAACGAAGGCGCCCGCAACGAAGGCGCCCGCAACGAAGGCGCCCGCGAAGAGGACGCCCACGAAGAGGACGCTCACGAAGAAGACGCCCGCGGCGAAGGCCCCCGAGAGGGCGCCGTCGACGAAGGCATCCGCGAGGAAGACGGCCGCCGCCGTGCCGGCGGCCGTGCGGAAGACGCCGTCCGAGGAGGCGGGCGTCGTCGAGAAGGCGACTGCCGTCGCCGAGCGGCAGGCCACGGCCAGATCGGCCGGAGCCGAGGGGGCGGCGCAGGCCGCGGAGAAGACGGGAGACGGCACAGTGGTTGCCAAGAAGAGCACCGGTGCGGCGAGGAAGACGGCCGCGACCGCGACGAGCGGCCTGCCCAAGGTGAGGGTCGCGGCGCCCACGGCGCCCGGTGAGCTCGCCGTACGGCCCGGGGAGGACCCGTGGACCGAAGGAGAGGTCGAGGAGGCCCGCGGCGAGCTGACGGGCGAGGTGCTCAGACTGCGCGCCGAACTGGACGCCTCGGAGGTCGCCATCTCGGGCCTGATGCGGGACTCGGGCGACGGCGCGGGCGACGATCAGGCCGACACCGGCACCAAGAACATCACCCGGGAGTCCGAGCTGGCCCTCGCCGCGAACGCCACCTCGATGCTGGAGCAGACCGAGCGGGCCCTGGAACGCCTGGAGGCGGGCACCTACGGGATCTGCGAGAACTGTGGGAACCCGATCGGCAAGGCCCGGATGCAGGCCTTCCCGCGCGCCACCCTGTGCGTGGACTGCAAGCAGAAGCAGGAGCGCCGGCACTAGGTGTATTGCCCTGAGGGCGCGCCTTTCGGATCGGGCGGGACTTCGGCGGGAGGACCCGGCAGGGCGGGGGGCGGGCGCCGGGTGGACGCCCTGACGTACCCTCGTGTCTCGTCAGGGTCCAGCAGGAGCCTGGTCCGAACCAGTTCGAGGGACTCACGTGGCAGAGGCGGAGCGCATCATCGGTACGCCGGACGTCGGGGACGACACCCAGCCGGAGTCCGCCGGGCCCCAGGGGCGCCGGCGGATCGCGGCCCTGCTGGTCGTGGCCTTCCTCGCGTACGTGCTGGATCTCGGCAGCAAGATGCTGGTCGTGGCCAAGCTGGAGCACCAGCCTCCGATCGAGATCGTCGGCGACCTGCTGAGGTTCGAGGCGGTCCGCAACGCGGGGGCCGCCTTCGGCTTCGGCGAGGCGTTCACGATCATCTTCACCTGCATCGCGGCCACCGTGATCGTGGTGATCGTGCGGCTGGCGCGCAAGCTCTACAGCCTGCCGTGGGCCATCGCGCTGGGCCTGCTGCTCGGCGGTGCGCTGGGCAACCTGACCGACCGGATCTTCCGCTCCCCGGGCGTGTTCCGGGGCGCGGTCGTCGACTTCATCGCGCCCTCCCACTTCGCCGTCTTCAACCTCGCCGACTCGGCGATCGTGTGCGGCGGCATCCTGATCGTCGTGCTGTCCTTCCGCGGTCTGGACCCGGACGGGACCGTCCACAAGGACTGATCGCGGGAAAGCCCCACGGCCGAGTCCTGCATACTCGACGGGTGAGTACGATTCCCGAGATCCGCACCCTGCCCGTTCCCGATGGCCTCGAGGGCGAGCGCGTCGACGCCGCCATCGCCCGTATGTTCGGATTCTCCCGGACGAAGGCGGCCGAACTCGCGGCCGCGGGGAAGGTGTCGGTCGACGGCAGTGTCGTCGGGAAGTCCGAGCGCGTGCACGGTGGCGCCTGGCTCGAGGTCGAGATGCCCGCCCCGCCCCGCCCGGTCGAGGTCGTCGCCGAGCCCGTCCCGGGCATGGAGATCGTCCATGACGACGACGACATCGTCGTGGTCATGAAGCCGGTGGGCGTCGCCGCGCACCCCAGCCCCGGCTGGACCGGGACCACCGTGATCGGCGGCCTCGCCGCCGCCGGCTACCGGATCTCCACCTCCGGCGCGTCCGAGCGTCAGGGCGTCGTGCACCGCCTGGACGTCGGCACGTCCGGCCTGATGGCCGTCGCCAAGTCGGAGCGGGCGTACACCTCGCTGAAGAACCAGTTCCGCGAGCGGATCGTGGACAAGCGCTACCACGCGCTGGTGCAGGGCCACCCCGACCCGATGAGCGGCACCATCGACGCGCCGATCGGCCGGCACCCCAGCGCCGACTACAAGTGGGCCGTCACCCAGGACGGCAAGGCGTCGGTCACCCACTACGACCTGATCGAGGCGTTCCGGTCCGCGTCGCTGCTGGACATCAAGCTGGAGACCGGGCGCACGCACCAGATCCGCGTGCACATGTCCGCCCACCGGCACCCGTGCGTGGGCGACCTGACCTACGGCGCCGACCCGACGGTGGCGAAGCGGCTCGGGCTGACCCGGCAGTGGCTGCACGCGGTGCGGCTGGGCTTCGAGCACCCGTCGGACGGGCAGTGGGTGGAGTTCGAGAGCACCTACCCGGCGGACCTGCAGCACGCGCTGGACGTGATCCGGGCCGAGAGCGAGTGACCGCCCCCGGCTTCACGGTCCGGGTGGTCTCGGGCGAAGCCGACAGGGCCGCGTGCCTGGCGGTGCGGACGGAGGTATTCGTGGTCGAGCAGTCCGTGCCGGAGTCGATCGAGTACGACGCGTACGACGCGGACGCGCTGCACGTCCTGGCCGTGGGGCCGGACGGGGTGGCGCTGGGCACCGGACGGCTGCTGCACGGGCCCGCGGCCCGCGCCAAGACGGGTGACCCGGCGGTCGGCTCGCTGGGGCGGCTGGCCGTGCGCAAGGCCGCGCGCGGGCTGGGTGTCGGTGTCGCGCTGGTCCGTGCGATCGAGGCCGAGGCGGCCCGGCTGGGCCTGACGGCCGTCGACCTGGGTGCGCAGACGCAGGCGCTGGGCTTCTACGAGCGGCTCGGCTACGTGGCGTACGGGCCGGAGTTCCAGGACGCCGGGATTCCGCACCGGGCGATGCGGCGGACGCTGTAGCCCCGCGCCGCCCGTGGCTCCGCGGAGCCCGTACCGCTGAGGCGGCCGTGGCTTCGCGCCGCCCCTGGCGCTGAGGCGGCCCTGGCCCCGCGGCGGGCGCAGCCCCGCCGGGGTCGTCCCCGCCGCCCGCCCTTCCCCCGTTCCGACACGCCCCGTGGGGTCCGGCCCGGTTCACGGTCGGGCGCGGCGGACTGGCAGGGTGGGGGAGTGGATCAGCTCGCTCTGCTCTTCGTGCTGTTGCTCGGGGCCGTGGTGACGGTACCGCTCGGGGACCGGCTCGGGCTGCCCGCGCCCGTGCTGATGACCCTCGGCGGAGCCGCCCTCGCCTGGGTGCCCGCCGTGCCCAACGTCGAGATCCCGCCCGATCTCATCCTGCCGCTGGTACTGCTCCCGCTGCTGTACGCCGCCGTGCAGCGGACCTCCTGGCGGCAGTTCGCGGCCAACATCCGGCCCATCCTGCTGCTCGCCGTGGCCCTGGTGTTCGTCACGACCGCGGCCGTCGCCGCCACCGCGTACGCCCTCGTGCCCGCGCTGCCCCTCGCCGCCGCCGTCGCGCTCGGCGCGCTCGTCGCCCCGCCCGACCCCGTCGCCGCCACCGCCGTGGCGGGATCGCTCGGGCTGCCCCGGCGCCTGGTGTCGATCCTGGAGGGCGAGGGCCTTTTCAACGACGTGACGGCGATCGTGCTCTACCACGTGGCGATCGCCGCCGTGGTCAGCGGAAGCTTCTCCTGGCCGGCCGCGATCGGGGAGTTCGTGCTCTCCGCGGTCGTCGCCGTGACCGTCGGGCTCGCGCTCGGCTGGGCGGCGAACCGGCTGATGGGGCTGCTGGGGGACGCCCCGCTGCAGATCGGGCTGACGCTGCTCGTGCCGTTCGTCGCGTACGTGGCGGCCGAGGAGATGCGGGGGTCCGGAGTACTGGCCGTACTGACGACCGCCCTGTTCCTGGCCGAGTACGCGACCGACGCCGACGACGTGCGGGGGCGGCTCGCCGGGCACACCTTCTGGGAGGTCGTCGACATGCTGGTCACGGGAGTGGCGTTCGGGCTGATCGGCCTGGAGCTGCACAACGTGTTCGGCACGGCGCAGGGGCGCGGGTGGCAGATGGCCGGGTGGTCCGCGCTCGTGATCGCGGTGGTGGTCGGCGTGCGGCTGTTCTGGCTGCTGCCGGCCGGCTGGCTCGCCAAGAAGCTGCACACGCGGCGCGACTACGCCGAGGAGGTCCCGCTGAGCTGGCGGGAGAGCGTCGTCATGTGGTGGGCCGGGATGCGGGGAGTGGCCTCGGTGGCCCTGGCCATCGCGATCCCGCTCCGCACGGAGGCGGGCGAGCCGTTCCCGGCGCGCGACGAGATCGTGTTCATCGCCTTCGCCGTGATCATGGCGACGCTGGTGCTGCAGGGCCTGACCCTGCCGTGGCTCGTGCGGCGGCTCGGGGTGGAGGCCGACCGGGACGCCGACCGGGAGACCGAGCGGCAGCTGGCGATCCGCGCCGCGAAGGCCGCGAAGCGGCGGCTGAGGGAGATCGAGGAGGTGGAGGAGCTCCCCGACGACCTGCTGGAGACGCTCTACCGGCGCGCGTACGACGTGGGCGCCCGGATCAGCCCCGACATGGTGGACGAGGAGCGGCGGGAGGCGTACGCGCAGCGGGTGTCACGGATCCGGGACGTCCAGCGCATCCAGCGCGAGATGATGTCGGCCGCCCGCCACGAGGTGCTCGCCGCACGCAGCGAACCCGGCGCCGACCCGGAGATCGTGGACCGGGTGCTGCGCCACCTGGACATGCGGAGCCTTCGCGGCTAGGGCGTGTCTTTCGGATCAGGCCGGATCGGCCACCGGACACCGCGGGCCCGGCATGATCCGAAAGACGCGCCCCAGGACCTTCCGGCCGTGAACCCCCGGCGCCCGGGGCGGCGTCAGGGGGCTGGTCCAGGATGGTCAGGAGCTGTTCGCGCATCAGCCCGACGGGGGCGCTGTGGTCCAGGTGCCAGAAGACCGTGCCGGTCATCTGCGCGCCGCCGCGCGACCAGTTCTCGTACGGCTTGCCGGTGAAACAGGAGACGGGCATCGTGATGCGGCGCTCGTCCCAGGTGCGGACGGTCAGGAAGGTGAGGGTGATCTCCTCGACCGTTCCCCACTCCTCGTCGACCACGAACGTGTCGCCGATGCGCACCGTGTCGCCGAAGGCGATCTGCAGGGCGGCGAACAGGTTGCCCAGCGAGGACTGGGCGGCGATGCCCACCACGATGCCGAGCACGCCCGCGGAGGCCAGCACCGAGGCACCGACCGCCCGCATCGGCGGGAACGTCATGAGCGCCGCGCAGCACCGTGGTGCAGAGCACCAGCTGGAAGGGGAGCCGGCAGCGGCGCAGCAGGCCCCACAGGGGGGTTTCGGGGTGCCGGGCGTCGGCCCGGCGCAGCGTTGCGTCCAGCAGCCGGCCGGCGATCGGGGTGACGAGCAGCGTGCCGCCGATGAACAGGGCGGGACTGGGGGCGGTGTCCGTCTCCATGCGGAGGAAGGCAACCGGAGGGGGCGGTCGGAAACTGGCACGATGGTGGGTATGAACATCATGCTGTTCCATTCGACGTACGGGCTGCGGCCCGCGGTGCAGGAGGCGGCCGACCGGCTCCGGGCGGCCGGGCACCGGGTGCACGTCCCGGATCTCTTCGAGGGGCGCACCTTCGAGACCGTCGAGGAGGGCATGGCCCACCAGGACGAGGTCGGCCGTGACGAGCTGCTCAAGCGGGCGGTCCTGGCCGCCGCGCCCCACTCCGACCAGGGTCTGGTCTACGCCGGGTTCTCCTTCGGCGGCTCGCTCGCCCAGCACCTGGCGCTGGCCGACGACAAGGCGCGCGGCCTGCTGCTCCTGCACGGGACGGCGGACCTGGAGGACGACGCCTCGGTGGACGGGCTGCCCGTGCAGCTGCACGTGGCCGACCCGGACCCGTTCGAGCCGCACGACTGGCTGACGGCCTGGTACCTGCGCATGCAGCGGGCCGGGGCCGAGGTGGAGGTGCACAGTTACCCGGGCGCCGGGCACCTGTTCACCGACCCGGGGCTCGACGACTACGACGCCGAGGCCGCGGAGCAGGTGTGGAAGGTCGCGATCGGGTTCCTCGGCACCCTGTAGACGGTGCCGGGCCCGGGGGGGGGGGGGGGGGGGGGGGGGGGGGTGGGGGGGGGTGGGGGGGGGGGGGGGGGGGGGGGAGGGGGAGGGGGGGAGGGGGTGGGGGGGGGGGGGGGGGGGAGGG